>CAIKWZ010000025.1 GCA_903831255.1 uncultured Alphaproteobacteria bacterium | reverse complement strand
GGACAGAGAAATGCCCCACTGGGAGCCATCGCCCAGCGCCTGCTGGAATAGTGGGGTGTCGCGGGGCGTTGAGATGATGAGAATCTCGCGTATCCCCGCGAGCATGAGCGTCGAGAGCGGATAGTAGATCATCGGCTTGTCATAGACAGGCAGGAGCTGCTTGCTGAGCACGAGCGTCAGCGGATAGAGCCGCGTGCCGGACCCGCCTGCGAGAATGATGCCTTTCACCGGGAGAGGTCCTTCCGAAGGATGCAGGATGGATCGGCTACACGGCGTGTGTGCGCGAGGAGAGGGCGGACATCAAGGGTCGATTGATCACGACCCTGGAGGCCTGCGCCGGACCCGAGCCTAACCCCGGCCTCAGCGATCCGGGTTCTCGCCTGGGTCCCGATAAAGCGGCCTCAGCGATCGTGAGGTCTTGCCGGCGAAGGGCTCTGTATTTCCCCGCTGACGGTAAAAGCTTGGGCCCACTCCCCGTTTCTGGGGGGGGTAATAACATCATAAAAATCAAGAACATGGCCTTAACTGTTGAGCGAATGCAGCCCTTTGGGAGAGCCCCGCACATCTCAGTGGCCTGAGGTCTTCCGGGAGATGGGGAGATCGGAAGAAGGTGTGTAGAGTAAGGGGGAAACAGGATCCTATCCTCCTCTGCCGGGGAGGCGCGGATGACAGGTTTGGACACAGCAGAGGACCAGCAGGCGGATCGACTCTCTGCTGTGTGTGCCTGGGGCAGATGAAGGCGAGGGGCGTTGATCCCCCCTCCCGCCGACGCGCGTCGTCCTCCGCCGAGGCCGCACGGCACCTTGACCTCTAGCCGGGCCGCCAAGCGCCCGTCCTCGCGCGGAGCTGCGAGCGCCTATCCCGCAGCTCAGGGCCGGCGCGTGGTCCGCCCGCCGCCCACCATCTCCTTTAAAGTCATGTGTCAGAGTCCGGCGCGCTTGAGCGTCCCGCGAGATCCCGTGCGCGCAGGCCCCTGAAGCCGCCTTTCGGTCGGCTTCAGGAACGCCTTGTCAGCGCATCTTGTCAGGGCCTTTGCCAAACCATGGCCCGCGAGGGGTCAGTTCGGCCAGTAGACCATTTCATCCTCCGGCCCCACCTCGTCGGCCGCAGTCTTATCGACCGCGATCGCCCCCTTGACTGTCGCCTTGTAAAGCGACGGCACGGCGTCTTCATGGTGGCGCCTGAGGACCTCTGTCAGTTCCGCGACCTTGTCGGGCCGTGACGCGGAAAGATTGGTCTTTTCGGTCGGATCGCTCGCAAGATCATAAAGCCAGGTCTTCGCCGGCATGTCCGAGACCTGCAGTTTCCAGTCTCCCTGCCTCACGGCTTTATAATCGCCGCTCTGCCAGAACAGCGCCTCGTGGGGAGGCGCTGTCACTGGCGCGCCCATCGCGTGGGGCAGGAGATCGACCCCGTCGATGGCGACCCCCTGCGGCAGGCTCGCGCCCGCCGCCGCGGCGAGGGTCGGGGTGATGTCGATGTGCCCGACCGGCGCCGGGATGGTCGAGCCGGGCTGGATGCGTCCAGGCCAGCTGATGAACAGCGGTACTTTGATCCCGCCTTCAAACAGGGTCATCTTCCAGCCGCGATAGGGCTTGTTGACCTCCGGCAGCCCGATATAGCCCGCCCCCCCATTATCGCTGGTGAACACGATGATCGTGTTCTCCGCGAGGCCCTCGGCCTCAAGAGCCTCCATGATCCGTCCGACGCTGCGATCGATCGAGCGGACCATCGCCGCATAGACCTGGAGCCGTCGCGGCTCCATGGGACCCACCGCCTCAAAATCCTCCTTCGTCGCCTGGAGCGGCGTGTGCACGCCCCAGTGCGCGACATTGAGGAAGAAGGGACGGTTGCGGTTCTCACGGATCACTTTGATCGCCTCGTCCGTCCAGTAGTCGGCAAGGTATCCGCCTGGCTTGAACCACTCGCCCTCATTGTAAGCGGCCGCAAACTGCAAGCGCGCCCACAGAAAGATGTCGATCGGATCGAACGGCAGACGGGCGTTGACGACGTTCGGATCATTCGCCGGCAGGTGAAGCGCGCTCGCCATGAGCAGGCTTTCATCGAACCCCTGCGCATTGGGCCCATATTCCGGGCCAAGGCCGAGATGCCACTTGCCGATATGGACGGTGTGATAGCCGACCGTCTTGAGCATTTCGGCGACGGTGACCTCTGATCCCGGCAGGCCCTGTTGGTTGTAGGTCGGGTTGGCCTCGTCGACCGCCGCGTCATACTCGAGCGGCGGCAACCCATTGTCCATATCGTCGGAAAACAGCTTGAGGATGCGCCCCATGCCGTCAGGCGTCGGGGTAAACTCAAATCCCGTACGCGTGGGATAGCGACCCGTCATCATCATCGCGCGCGAGGGCGCGCAGGTGGCGGTTCCGGCATAAGCCTGCGTGAACACCGCGCCCTGGGCCGCGAGACGGTCGATATTGGGGGTGGGAACCCGTCCGCCCGCAACCCCGCCGCCGAAGGTCGAGATATCGTTGATCCCCATATCGTCGGCGATGATGAACACGATGTTGGGCGGGCGCGTCTCAAGAGGGGCGTTCGCGGCGGTGGGGCCCGTCATCCATGGAACCGGACGCGTCTCGGCGATCGCGTTGTTCTTGCCCACGCTGGTCACGGCGAACAGGATGATGTCCTTGCGGAACACCCACCCGGCGGCGCCTCCGACAATCAGGAGGGCGAAAAGGGCGATCAAGAGCTTTTTGATCATGGAATCGGTCCTGTTGTGACGGGCGGGATCAGGCCAGAAGGCCCTGGCATCCTGAACGGTTGAGGATATCGGCGGCGATCGTCCGGTCGTCGTCCGACAAAGCGGCGAACTCCTGACGGATCCAGGAAAGGCACTTGGCCTGATAGGGGAAGGTCGGCTGCGACCAGGGCCGTCCGTCGATCTCGGTCGTGAAACTCTCCCGTCCTTCTTTCACCGCCGCTGCGTTGGCGAGAAGGAAGGGTACATAGACCCGGCCGATTTCCGCAAGGAGCGGGGCGAGGGCCTCCCGGGCCGCCTCGCGCGACAGCCAATGACCGTCTTCCGGCTCGACCCCTGACAGATCTTCGACCCGGTCGACCCAGGCCCGCACCCGCCGCGAGATTGCGTTCGCCGCCGCCATGGAGGTCGGCTCGACCTGGGTCAGCTGGGTGAGCTGTCCATAGAGCGCAAAATCCGCCGAGGATGGCCGCTGGCCGAGGCAATAGCCCTGCGTCTCGATCAGGCGATCAAAGAGCGTGACGAACCGCTCGAAGCTCGCTTCGATCGTGGGGCCTGTGATGTCGTTGGATCCCACCACATAGAGCCGGTCGATCTGGCGCTTCGAGATGGCCTGCGAGGCGGCGACCGCCGCCTCTGTGTCCATCTGCGGCATGGACCAGAAGATCAGGAGGGGGCCGGCGTTTTCCGCATCGGCCTTATGCGCCCAGCGATAGTGGAACATCGCCTTGGTCATCCACTCATCGCCATAGTCCTCGATGAGGTAATTGAGGAAGTTGAGGACCGGATCGACGGGCAGGACGGACCGGCCTCCGTGTTCCCTCTCAAGCCTGCGCGTGATGGGGGTCGAATCGGTGACTGCCTCGAGGCCGCCCTCAGGAGTGGGGAAATAGAAGGTGGGCAGGAGTTTGACCTTGGGTTCGGGGTATCCCGGATAAGGATTGCGGAACCCGCCCCAGAGGATGGCGTGGGCGATCCGGCGATAGCGGAGCGTCGCAACCATCTTGCGGGTATAGGGCGATCCGGGGGCGCCCATCAGACGAAGGGGCGAGGAAGGGGCGTTCGTCATAAGGCCAGGTCCTGCTCGGGCGGATCGGAGTTTGTGTCACAATGACTGCCGGAATACGGTCCGGTCAACCCTCCCGTCACCCGCACAACCCTTCTCGCCTCCCTCTGGCGATCTCCTTCCTCGCGTCCGAGGTGAAGCTGAAGAGGCCCGCCTGCCGCACCCGAGGCCGCCTGAACGGACGCTGCTTCCCCCCCTGCGTAACACCCTCGTCTGGGAGGCGCCTCTCTTCGGAGCGCTCCATTCACACCGGGCAGGCGCCTGTCCCGGCCCCGTCCCCTGGGGGAATGACCATGATCAAGCCGTCCTTCTGGACGGCGATGCATGAGGGCGCTGGCGAGAGCGCGCCCTGGGGTGCTAGAGTGCGCGCCTCTGGTTGAGGGTCGCACATGCGCCGTCTGGTTGCACTTTTCCTGTCCCTGGCGCTCGCCTCGTGCGTCACCGTAGGCCGCATGGAGGCCCCGGGCGGACTTCCCGACCCGACCGCGAAGGTGGAGGGCTTTCCCAAAGAGGTCCGCATCGTCAATCCGGACCATGACAGCTTCCTGCGCATCCTCAACGAGACTGTCATCAAGTCCCGGCCCGGAGCGCGCGACGGCACCCTCGACGTTCTCGCTTTGTCGGGCGGCGGGGCGGGCGGAGGCTTCGGCGCCGGGGTGGTTGCCGGTCTCACAGCCGCCGGCCGCCGGCCGGTCTTCGAGGTGGTGACCGGGGTCTCAACCGGAGCGCTGATTGCGCCCTTCGCCTTCCTCGGGCCCGACTGGGACGATGATCTGGAGCGGGCCTATACCGGCGGGCGCTCGGAGGATCTGGCGCGCACGGCCGGGGTCTCCTCGCTCTTTCGTCTCGGCGTTCTGGACGCAGCGGAGCTGCGCGGTCTCGTCTCGGATTTTGTGACCCCGGAGATGATCGAGGCCGTCGCCCGCGAGAGCGCAGGCGGTCGCACCCTGTTGGTGGCGACCACAAATCTCGACGCCGAGATCCCGGTCCTCTGGGACATGGGCGTCATCGCCCGCAAGGGCGGAGCAGAGGCGCAGAAGCTGTTCACCGATGTCCTGGTGGCCTCCGCCAGCATTCCGGGCGTCTTTGCGCCCGTCATCTTCCGGGTCGACGGGCAGGATGGTCCGAATGACGAGCTTCATGTCGACGGCGGGGTGAGCGTTCCCTTCTTCATCTTTCCGGACGTCGCCTTTCTGTCCGATGACCGCTTCTCGGTTCTGCGCGGCGCCAACATCTATGTCGTGATCAACGGCCAGCTTGATCCGTTTGTGAGAACGGCGGAGGCCAATGCGGTCACCATCGCCATCCGCGCCCTCAACGTCACCCTGACGCGCATGGCGCGCACCGAAATCCTGCTGACCTCGTCCTTTGCCAAGCTGCACGGGATGAACATGCGATTCACCTATATTCCGCGTCGCTATGACTTTTCCGGATCCTTCGATTTCGACGCCGGGCGGATGAGGTCCCTTTTTGATTACGCGCGCTCGTGCGCCGCTACGCGTAAGGTGTGGCTGACCGAAGCCGATGTCCGCAAGCATATCGCGGCGCCCTTCACCCCGCCGGCAGGGACCGCCGGGTGTCCGGTTCCCTGAACGCCCGTCAGAGGCGAGCGCTTCCCAAGGCGCGCCGCGCTGAGGATGAGCGAATGTCTGGGTCCAAGACAGGATGAGCCCGCCGGGGCTTGAGGGCGAGGCGTCAGGCTAAAGCGTGAGCCGCCTCGGAAACCGGGGCGGCCGACAGGGGAGAGAGGACGATGGACACACAGGCGACAGGCGCAAAGGCGTCAGGCGCAGAGGCGGCTGGCTCAGCGGAGGCCGCCTCGTCCGCACAGCTCTCTCACAAGGCGCTCGCCGAGGAGCTTCAGGCGCTCCTCAGGCTCCGCAGCCATGTCTTCTGCATGAAGCTGTTCGAACGCCGGACGGACATGGAAGCGATTGAGCGCATTCGCCGTCCGCGGTCCGTGCACACCCTCGACCAGATCGTCGGCCAGGCCTCGCGCCTCGGCTGGACGGTCGGGGTGACCGGTGAGGATCTCGTGGGCGCCCAGTGCCGAGCCGTCGTCGGCCTCGGCGCGGCGAAGACGCCGGCCTGGTCCTCGGGCGAACACATGAAGGGCGTCTGGTACGAGACCGCAGAGGATGCGGCCGCCCATCAGGCCGCGATGCACTGCGTGCCGGATGGACGCTACGAGGCTCTCGCGGTCGGCCCTCTGGGCGCCCGCATTCCCGATCCGGACATCGTCCTCTTTTATGCGACGCCCGGAGCGATGATGTACGTGATCAACGGCCTTCAGTGGAGCGGTTATAAACGCTTCGACTGGAGCGTGGTGGGAGAATCGGCCTGTGCCGACAGCTGGGGGCGGGCCCTGGTCACGCGCTCGGTGAGCCTTTCCATCCCCTGTTTCGCGGAGCGGCGTTATGGCGGCGTTCTTGATGATGAGATGCTGATGGCGAGCCCGCCTGAGCATCTGCTCTCCGCCATCACGGGCATGAAGGCCCTTGCGCGCAATGGATTTCGGTATCCCTTCCCGCAATACGGCATCCAGCAGGATGTCCGCGAGGGCATGGCGGTCAGCTATGGCGGTCCGGGCTGAAACGCTGAGGTCTCAGCGTCCCTTATTCCCTGACGTTCGCGTTGAACTCTGTGCTTAGGCGAGCGGCCACAGCATGGGCCGGAACAGGTTCTGGGCGCTCCACGAGGGAGGTCGCGTTCGCTGTCCGCCTGACGTCGTCTGAGGGATAGGCTTGGCGCGGTTCGTGGAATCCCGCTCTTGCCTGGAAACGGCGATGGCAATCGTAACCGGTTTGGGTGGGTCTGCTCCACCATACCGCTGTTTTCTCGCTTCGGACGGAGTTCGAGCCCCGATGCTGCGAGGTCGCCGGATGGTTGACGCATTCGGGTGTGCGACGACGTCGTCTCTGAAATGACTTTTGCCAGCCGGGAAGTTTAGTCCGTGGTGAGGTTTGCGATCTCTGAAACGGCCCATACGGGACATTTCGTTTTTCAAATCGTCATTGGACGCCCTGTTTTCCCGGAGGGGATTATGGAGACAGGTAGCGGTTGCCGTGGATGAATTCGGAGCGGCCATCCGCATCGGGGTGGAACTTGTCAGGCGTCCCGAACGTCTCAGCGCCAGGCGATAGAATCGCGTGAATGCCTTCTGAACGCATCCGCAAATGCCCTGAAGTTATTCGCGCCGCCATCGCGTTAATCCGCGACTGGGTCAGCGATGCGGGAGGCGCCGCGTAAGCGATTTATGGCAACGCCCTTGTCCGTAACGCGATCGAACGTCAATGGCTCGTCATCAGCGAAAGGGTCATCCCGCTGCACAAACTCGATCCCGATGCAGGGCCGCGCTCGCGACGCCCGCTGAGGCCCCATGACCTACACGTCTCGATCCGTAAGTCTGACACTGCGGCTGTCACGAACGATCAGGCCGCGTCCCTCCAGAACGCGCAATGCGCCGCTGAGCGTGCTCGCGGGCAGCGAGAGCTTGACCGCAATCGACCCGAGCGTTCCTGTGATTGTTCCGCCTTCCGCTCGCAAGCGCTCAAGCACCACCGCCTGGGATCGGGCCCGAGGCATCATACGTCGCGGGCTGGGCCCGGGGCTTGCTCGACCGGGACTGCGGACGAGCCCCAGGGCTTCGGCCATGCCGTCTTCCCACGCCGATTTCATGCGTTCGCCGACACCGGGTTCTGTGCAGTTCGCAAAATAGTCGGCGGCGGGCTTCCAGGCGTCGCTCATGGCGTCGGCGGTCGCCTCGAAGATCTGCATGACCGAAGCAGGGGAAAGCTCAGCACGGAGTTGCCCAAGACGCATCAGGCGCTTGGCGTCGGGCCAGCGGGTTGAGCCCTCGAGAGTGAGCGCCATCGCATCCGTCGGCAAATAGGCCCTCGTTGTTACGAGATCGAACACGGGCGCGAGGCGCGAGGGACCATCAACCCTGTCGTATGTGAGCGCAAAATTCTTCAAGTGTGCGTCGCCGTTGCGCAGCGCGCAATTCAACACGAAGAGCCTGTAGAGGGCCTGCATCGCGTGGGGATGGTGTGCCGGCTCGATGAAGTCACGTGCGCGTTTGAACAGACGGGACTCATAGCTGCCCGCATATTTCTGCGCGGTCCCTACTCCGTTGAGCACGCAAAAATCTTCAAGGCCGAGATAGCCTTGATCGGTGAGATCGAAACGCTCGATAATCAGGGCATCGCCTGAATCCGATAATGTGAACCGTGGGACATCGAGGCCGGCCTTTTGAGCGGCCAGCAGACAGAAGTACTCGTTCGCAGCAAGTTCGGGGTACTCGTCCTTGTCCCACAGCTTTACGATGTGGGTCGCAGCGCGGAGGCTGGATGACCGACGGGCCTTCCCTGCGGAAAACTTGCCCTCGTCGCGGATCAGAACCTTCGGCTGCACGCCGCTCAGGCCCGAGTATTGCGCAAACCTGTCAAGCAGATGATCGAAGAGACCGCCGTCTCTACGCGCGCGCAGGATCTCATCGACTGATTGAAACGGCGTCTCCTCATCGAGCCCGCCGTCCATCGCCGAGTAGCGGATGCGACCGAGCTGGGTCCGGCCCACGACCGAGAGAAGATCAAAATCGTCGAACATCCCGGTCGCCTTCGCGAAGGAGCGTATAAGTCGCGCGCGCAACGCGCCTTCCGGCACGTTCATCTCGAAAATGGGAACGAGGCCGTGCAACCAGTCATAGGACGGCACACGGTGCGGCATGGTGATGGAGACGGCGCGCTCCGCACGCGCGTCCGCCTTGTAGGCGAACGACGTTCCGGCCTTGCCAAGCCTGTCCAGGGCGCCTGCGATCTCGCCATCCGTCCAGATACGGATCATGCCTGCTCGGCCTCGAGGTCTTCGAGTGTCGGC
The DNA here is from genome assembly GCA_903831255.1 of uncultured Alphaproteobacteria bacterium. Classification (GTDB taxonomy): domain Bacteria; phylum Pseudomonadota; class Alphaproteobacteria; order Caulobacterales; family Hyphomonadaceae; genus UBA7672. The sequence continues at coordinate 28,811 of CAIKWZ010000025.1, read as the reverse complement.
CGACCGCGGTTCAGTGTGGAGACCCGGAGATCGAGCCCCAGCGCGTTCAGGATGCGCACGATGGAGCGATAGCCCAGGTCGCTTGCACGACCAGTCTCCAGCCGGGCGATGGTCGGCCGGCTCACCAGCGCCATGGCGGCGAGTTGCTCCTGCGTGAGGCCCGCGGCGTCCCGCTGCCGTCTGATTTCTCGGCCGAGCGAATGCAAGTCCATCACGTCTCTCATAAGATTCAAATCTCACAGGTTAGCGGCTGAGTATCATGTTTGATACGTGGAGTCCATTAAAACGTATCATATAAGATACATATAAAAATTTTACTGGATAATGTGTCACGTGTGATACGTCTCTGGGCGGCTGGACGGCAGTCGGATTTGCGATCTGCGATGGCTGCCTTGAACGCTGCGCTGAGCTCAACCGACGCCGAGCCCATCTGACGCTGAGCTCAGCTGACGTTGCGCGGGGTGTGCAGCCAACATCAAGTCTTCGGCAAGTCGCCGCGTCTCTCTGTTGCGGCAGAGGCGCGATGACCGCGCGATCGCCAGCGTGTGAAAATCTTGTCCGCCATCATCATCCGGCATGCGCATGAACCGTGCTCGGGATCGGCCCGTCAAAGGGCGGTCAGGCGTGAGGCTGAACAACGAAGAGACAAGGGGATGTGAGCCGGCGCCGAAGCGTTTGACAGGCTTCGCGCACGACGCGCTCCTCTGGAAAAGCTCGGCCTCGAGAGGATTGAAAAACTCCGAGCCGCGAAAGGTCGGAGCCAAGAGTATCCAGGTCCTTGCGATCCGCACAAAGGAACCGCCTCGCTTGGCGATCGTGCAGGGCGATCGTGCAGGGCGGCCGTCCAGGGCGACCGTGCAGGACGACCACCATGGGCGTGGGCAGGGGTCGATAGACGCGCGCCGCCTTCAGCGTCCCTTGAACTGAAGAGTGCTTCTCAAAGAACGCAGTCCGGGCTTCCTTCGCATCTTCGCTGGCGAAGGCGATACGGATGTTCGAGAGCTCGTATCGCATCTGTTGTTCGAGGTCGTTCCTCTCCAGCGACTTCACCATGCCCCGCTTGAGCAGTCTCAGCGTGATGGGCGACCACTGGCAGAGGTCCCGGCAATAGGCCTCGAGGCGTTCGGCGAACATCGCGTCGTCTATCGCTTCGCACGCCATTCCCAGATGGACCGCTGCCCATCAGGTAGGCTGACCGGCAGGGCTGCCCCAGTAGGTTGCCTCTAACCTGTTCATTTAAAAGCAAAATTGACCGGCAAGGACATCGGCGCCCAACATCGGCAAAATAACTCCCGAATCTCTGGGATTTCCTATATGTTACAAGGAAATGTGAAAGAGACCACATCGGCAAATGACGACACTTGAAACCCCCTCCCGGCTTGAGCCGTGCTTTCTGGAAGAAGCGCGAGGGGAGTTGCTCGACCTCGTCACTGAGTTGCCGGCCGCCGCGAGCGCGCTCGCCAGTCGCCTGCATCCCAAGACCGCCGCCAACCTGGCCGATCTCGTTCGGGTCATGAACTGCTATTACTCGAACCTGATCGAAGGGCATAACACGCGCCCGCGCGATATCGAGCGGGCGCTCGTGGATGACCTCGACACGGACGAGCGCCGCCGCAACCTCCAGCTCGAAGCCCGGCAGCACATTCGTATCCAGCGCACGATCGACGCCGACTTCGCGAAGGGGACGTTGGCGGATCCGGCGTCCGCGGACTTTATCCAGACGCTGCACCGTGAGTTTTATCGAGACGCGCCCGAAGCCATGCTGCGTATTGAAGGGGCGGGCCGCAGCGTTCTGATGACCCCCGGCGCCTTTCGGTCGGCGCCTGAACACGATGTGGCCGTCGGTCGTCACGTGCCGCCAGGCAGCGACGTGGTGGAGTCGTTCGTCCACTACTTCGAAGCAAGATACGCCTTCGCGCGGCTGGGAGCGGGCGCCCGCATTCTCGCGCTGCCAGCAGCGCATCACCGCCTCAACTTCATCCACCCGTTTCCGGACGGCAACGGCCGCGTAAGCCGCCTGATGACACATGCCATGGCGTTGAAAGCCGGCATCGGCGCGCACGGTTTGTGGTCAGTCTCCCGCGGTCTTGCGCGCGGCCTCGAGAGCCGAACCGAATACAAGAGTATGATGGATCACGCCGACATGCCGCGTCAGGGCGATCTCGACGGGCGCGGCAACCTCTCACACCGCGCGCTCGAAACGTTCACCGTGTGGTTCCTCAAAGTCTGTCTCGACCAAGTACGCTTCATGACCGAGATGTTCGCGCTCGATGGGCTTTCTGCCCGTCTCAAGCGGTATGCTGCGCAGCAAGGGTGGCGACCCGAAGCCGCCACGTTACTTACCGAGATCCTCCATCGCGGCGAGATTGCCCGCGGCGACGCAGAGGCCATCACCGGCCTCAAGGAACGCACCAGCCGTGCGCTTCTCAGCCAACTCATTCAGGAACGCATCCTCGGCTCCGACAGCGAGAAGGGCGCCGTATCGCTGCGCTTCCCCGTCAGCGCGCTGGATGTCTTGTTCCCGCGCCTGTTTCTTGAGAGCTGAGCATGGCCGATGAGCCGCTATTGTCGCGCGAGGAACGGCTTCGGGGTGGTCTGAAGGTCTGCCTGATACTTGCAAGGAAACTGGCGAACGCGGCCCAGCGCTTTCGCATCTAATCCATCGCCCTGGCGACGTCGGTCTTGCTCGAGAGACCTCCCTCAGTCTGACGCATCCACACCTCGAGATCCGCGAGGAGAGGGGCGCTGCGCTCCTGGCGAACCTCAAGACGCTCTTCCGTCGGCCTGCCGTTGATGTCGCGTTCGATGTCGAACAGAGCGTCGATGCGCCGGACGGTCTCGAGAGCCAGAGGCGAGACTGGCGTTGGTCTCCGTGCAGGTTCACGGGGAGCTCCGAGGGGGGCTTCGCAGCCGCGAACTTCCTCAGATCAGCTCCCGTCAACAAACCGCTCCGTACACTCAGGCAGGCTATCTCCGGGAGCCTGTCGAAGCCGCTTCGAGCGCCGCGCTGCTGAAGGACTTTGTTTAAAAACACGCGCACGACTCGGCTCGGCTCCTGCCATCAGCCCCGCGCGTGACCGCTCTTCGTGACGACGGTTGGAAACTATGCGTCAATGCCGAAGTGAAGCACGAGGCGTAATGCAGCCCGTAATCTTGAGAATGCAGGCGCGAACCTGATTTTATAAACGTCGCTTCGATCGTTTCGTTGTTGAATAAACCAAACTCCAAGCCGAGTCGGCTCAGAAACCGGTGCATCGAGGTCCTTGCAATCCACACAATGGAACGTGCTCGCATGGCGACCCTGTAGGGCGACCCTACAGGGCGACCGTCAAGGGCGTGGGCATGGGTCGATACCAGCGCGCCGCCTTCAGCGTCCCTTGAACTGAGGCTTGCGCTTCTCAAAGAACGCGGTCCGGGCTTCCTTCGCATCTTCGCTGGCGAAGGCGATACGGATGTTCGAGAGCTCGTATCGCATCTGCTGTTCGAGGTCGTTCGTCTCCAGCGACTTCACCATGCCCCGTTTGAGCAGTCTCAGCGTGATGGGCGACCACTGGCAGAGGTCCTGGCAATAGGCCTCGAGGCGTTCGGCGAACATCGCGTCGTCGACCGCTTCGCCCGCCATTCCCAGATGGACCGCTTCCTCCCCGGTCACCGTCCGGTTCTCCATCATGAACCGGAGGGCGCGCTCATAGCCCATCGCCTGCGGCAGGGTCACGGTGAGCCCTCCGTCCGGAGATCCGCCAATGCGCGTATAGCCAGCCATGAGCCGGGCGCTTCGCGCAACCAGGCGGACATCGGCCGCCATGGCGAGGCCGAGGCCCGCCCCGACCGCTGAGCCGTTGACGCCGGCCACCACAGGCTTGTCGCAGACCTTGCGGATGCTGATCAGAAAGCGTCCCACCCAGTGGATATCGTCGAGCTGGGCGCTTTGCGGGGTCAGGGGCGACATTTTGGGCGGGCCGGTGAGATCGAGGCCGGCGCAGAACGAATCCCCGCTCCCCGTAAGCGCCACCACCCAAACGTCGTCCGTGCGCGCCGCCTCTTCAATCGCCCCGACGATCGCCCAGGCGAGCTCGTCGCTGAGCGCATTTTTCCGCTCAGGACGATTGAGCGTGATCGTCCGCACATGTCCGGTATCGCGAACGCTGATAACCTCGGTCATCCGTCTCTCTCCCGTGTCGATCCGGCGTCCTCGCCGTCCCGATGCCCGCGCATCGTCTTGACCCTCATCGCTGTCCCGAACCGGCGCTCTGTCGTCAAGAGGGCAGCCGATCGGGGGGCGTGGTTTTTAACTCCCGTCACCCGCCCGATCGCCGGCGTCGGGCCCGGAGCCACAGCGCGATCCCTCCGGCCGGAACGAGGATCACAACCCCGAGCAGGGCGGCGAGATAAGGCCAGTAAAATCCCGCCTGACGTGTAACGGTGTTGATAACGATCTGGATCTGGCTGCTGTAATTGTCCGGCAGCGCAAGCACGCCCACCTCGGCGGCATAGGTCTCATAGCCTTTGAGCATGGAGGCGAATACGTCGGGCTCTTCGCCTGCAAGGTCACGTGTCTCGCCCGGATCGAGAGCGAGATTATAGAGCCGCCAGCGACCATCGCCCCAGGTCGGCATGTTGCGCACGATTTTATAGTCCCCGCGGAAAAAAGCTGAGTTGCCCGAGACCTCCACGCCGAGGCCCCGCTCGGGGATCGCTACGGGCGCGCCGCCCGCCGGGTCGGGGGCGGTGAGAAGGCCCTTCAGGCTCAGGCCCCGGATCGGAATGGCGCCGGCCGGACGAAGGGGCGCGACCCCGGCCAGATCCAGCAGGGTCGGGGTCACGTCGGACACAAACGAGCGCTCGGCGATACGAAGGTCCGGACCGACCCCCGGTCCTGAGAGGATGAGGGGAACTTGGAGCCCGCCCTGGGACGCGAGGAATTTGAACATCGATCCGGGAGAGGAGAGCGAGGCGGCCCACTCCGGCCCGACGAAGGCAAGGCTCCCCGGCCCGCCAAGGTCCTCGAGGCGCCAGTGATAGTTGTTGAGCTTCATCCACAGGTCCATCCCGTGGGCGTTTACTGGATTGCTCGGCTCGGGTCCGTTGTCGGAGGTGATCACGAACAGGGTGTTATCGAGGTCTCCACGCGCCTCGATCGCTTCGATCAGCCGGCCGATATGATGGTCGGCCGCCTCGAGCATTCCCGAATAGACCTCCATGCTGCGCGCATAGATGGCGCGCTCCTCAGCGCTGAGATCGCTCCACGCCCGGAGCCCTTCTGGCAGCGGGGCAAGGGGCGCATTTTGCGGGATGAGGCCAGTCTCCTTGGCGCGCATCCAGCGCGCCTCGCGCAGGGCCTCCCAGCCGGCGTCGAACCGTCCGGCATAGGAGCGGGTGAAGCTCGCCGGCGCCTGCACCGGGATATGGACCGCCTGCAACGACAGATAGGCGAACAGGGGCGCTGACCCCGGCGGGGTCTCGTCCATATAGCCGATGAGACGGTCGACGAGGAGTTCGGAGGAGTAAAAGCTGTCGGGCAGCTGAACCGGCCGGCCATCCTCGAACCAGGGCGCATCCTTATAATAGGGCATGTAGGGCTTGGCCGCCCAGTTATCGGCCCCTGAGGCGTCGAGCGCGAGCGAGCGGTCGAACCCGTGCGAGGAGGGAAGGTCTCCCTCGCCATGACCCAGATGCCACTTGCCAGCCATCAGCGTGCGATAGCCTGCCGCCTTGAGATGGTCGGCGATGGTGAGGACGCCCTCTTCGAGACGAAGGGAATAGCCTTTGCGGTTTTTCTGAGCGGCCGGCAGCACTTCCTCGATGGTCGAGACGCCGGTTTCATGGCTGTCGAGGCCGGTGAGCAGCATGGCGCGGGAAGGAGAACAGAGCGGGGAGGTGTGATGATTGCGAAAGAGCGCGCCCTCGCGCGCCAGGCGGTCGATATGAGGTGTCCTGGCTTCGCCCCCATAGGCCCCCAGATCCATCAGTGCGACATCGTCGAACAGGATGACCACAATGTTGGGACGTGAGGGGGTCTGAGGCGTCTCCGCGCGCGCGGCGGCGGCAAGCCAGCACAGAGCGCTGAGCGCAAGAGCGAGGGGCCGGACGAGACGCGTCAGGGTCGCTTCGACCCGAACATTACGAAGGGCCATGTCTCTGAGGCGTCTCTGAAGGCGGGCCGCTGTCATGCCTGTCTATCCCTCGACCTTGATGGGAGATCTCCGGCGGCGGGGGGTCGCTCCCGCCTTCGGCCGCGCGTACACCCCGTCCGATCCGGCCTCAGGAGCCGATCACGAAACGGGACTTGCAATTCCACCCATATCCGATCTTCTGTCGCATCGATTGTCAATTGTCTGGAGGCTCGTCTGCCGGCCGACAGGCGCAAGGGAGGCCCGGACGATGAAGCGGATGTTGCAAGGGGCGTTGAGGGTAGGTCTTGGCGTAACGGGCGCTCTGGGGTGTCTCATCGCCCTTCGCGCCTGGAGCGATCCCGCGCTTGTGGGGGGACAACTCGGTCTCTCGCCGGTCGGCGGGCTCGGAGAGGCGACAATCCGGGCGGATATTGCAGGATTTTTTGCAGCCGGCGGCCTGTTGTCGATCATGGCGGCGCTTCGAGACGATGCGCGCCTTCTGACCCCGCCCTTATTGCTGGTCGCCATCGCGCTTTCGGGCCGAGCGCTGACCCTCGTCCTCACGGGACTGGAGCCAGCCATGGTTCCCCCGATGATCATCGAGGCGGGGTTGCTCGCCATCCTTCTGCTCGGACGTCTGACCCTCTCGCGATCCTGAGGGTGGGCTCTTCGCGAGGATCCCGCCCCGGGCCGAAGGGGTCTTCGGCCCGGGGCGTAACCCGTCAGTAGATCTCGAAGAGGGCGGCTGCGCCCATGCCGCCGCCGATGCACATGCTCACGACCCCGTAACGGGCGCCGCGTCGCTTGCCTTCATGCAGGATGTGGGCGGTCGAGCGCGCGCCGGTCATGCCGTAGGGGTGGCCGACCGAGATGGCCCCGCCCGAGACATTGTAGCGTTCCGGATCGATACCGAGCGCATCGCGGCAGTAGAGGCATTGCGAGGCGAAGGCCTCGTTGAGCTCCCACAGGTCGATGTCCTCGACCTTGAGGCCCTGGCGCTTGAGAAGCTTGGGAATGGCGAAGACCGGGCCGATGCCCATTTCTTCCGGCCCGCAGCCGGCGACCGCCATGCCGCGATAGGCGCCCAGAGGCGACAGACCCTGGCGGGCGGCTTCGCCCGCCTCCATCAGCACCAGCGCTCCGGCGCCGTCCGAGAGTTGCGAGGCGTTGCCTGCGGTCACGCAGCGTCCTTCGGCGATATAGCGTCCGCCCTTGAACACAGGCGCGAGCTTTTCGAGGTCGGCGAGGGTTGTCTGCGGGCGCGGTCCTTCATCGGCCTCGAGGCGGACGCGTCGTTCGGAGATCTCACCGGTCGCCTTGTCCTGAACGCTCATGACTGAGTCCATCGGCGCCAGCTCGGCGTTGAACCGACCCTCCGCCTGAGCGCGCGCGGTGCGCTGCTGGGAGGAGAAGGCGTAGGCGTCCTGCGCCTCGCGGCTGACCTTGTAGCGCTCGGCCACGATCTCTGCGGTCTCGATCATCGAAGTGAACAGGAGCTCGGGGATATGGTCGTTGATCCACGGATCGACCGTCCGGAAGCGGTTCATCTTATCGTTCTGAACGAGCGAGATGCTTTCGAGGCCGCCACCGATGGCGACCTCGGCCCCGTCCTGGACGATATACTTGGCGGCGGTCGCGACCCCCATCAGGCCTGACGAGCACTGACGGTCGATGGTCATGCCGGAGACCGTGTTGGGAAGGCCGGCCCGGAGGGCCGCCTGACGGGCGATGTTGAACCCGGTGGAGCCCTGCTGCAGGGCGCAACCCATCACCACATCATCGACGCTGGCCGGATCGATCCCGGCGCGGCGAACCGCTTCGGCGATCACATGCCCGCCGAGCTCTGCCCCGGAGGTGTTGTTGAAGGCGCCGCGATAGGCCTTGCCGATCGGCGTGCGGGCGGTGGAGACGATGACGGCTTCTCGCGACATGTCGGATCCTTTGTCTGCCAGGCGGGTTCGCCTGAGTGACGGGGGTTATAGGCAAGGACGTCCTCGGGCGAAAGACTGCGCCGTGAAGAGCAGACTTTTCCTCTCCTTCGCTGAGAGAGATGGACCGCACCGCGCGCATCGTCACGGAGATGCGCCCTCCCGCTGCAGCGCGGGAGGGGCGCGAGAGTTTGTCCGGCCCGTTCGAAATGTTTCGCGGGCGTCTCAGAACGGCATGGCGTGTTCGTCTGCAGCGTTTGCAACAGGCTCGCGGGTGAGAGGGCCGCTGTCGCGAGGGCCATGAACGACGTCCTGCAGGCGTGCCCGCATTCCAGGAGAACAAGACTCACAGGCCGGGTGATGGACAACCGCCTGTCTTCATGGAACCTTGACGATGAATGCTGCGTTAGGGATGGCGTTTCGCCCTCACGCAGGATCATGGGAGGGGGGGCATGACGCAGGGGGGCGTTGGCTCGGCGACGGCTTTGAAGAGCCGGCAGCAGAGCGTGGAGCTGGATCATGGCGTGATCCCGGCGACGCAGGACCGCAGTCGTGATTCGCAGGCGCGCCTGCTTCGTGCCGGCGAACGTGTGTTTGCAGCGGTCGGCTATGACGCCGCCCGCATCAGCGACATCGCGGCAGCCGCGAATTGCTCAATTGGGGGCCTTTATCGCCGTTTTCGCGACAAGGACGCGCTGTTTCTGGCGCTTCAGCGTCAGTTCGCACAGAGGATCCGGGAGAAGGCCGAACAGTTTTTCTCAATGCCGCGCTGGGCCGATGCCCCGTTGAACGAGGTGATCAGCACGCTCATTCACAACACGGCGCGCAGCATGGAGCGTCACCCCGGCTTCTTCCGCGCCCTGTTCGAGCGCAGTCTGGTGGGAGCGGCTGATGCCTATCGGCCGGATCTGCGCGCCAGCGATGAGAACACGGGTCGCCGGCTCGCGCTGTTCCTGCAGTCGCGCGGGGTGAGTGCGCGATCGGCCTCCGAGGCGAACTGTCTCTTCGCCCTTAAATCCGTCCAGTCGGTTCTGCTGCATCGCATGATGCTCGCTCCCGACGCGGGACCTGTCACATCCCCTGAGGTGACTGCGTCTCTGACCCGGATGATGATGGCGTATCTCGGCATACCGGGCGCTCCGCGCCTGAAGACCACCGGAGCCGAACCGGTGTTGGCTGGAGCCGAACGATCAGAAGAGCGCGTCAGTTGACGGCGCCGAACACCTTGCGGGCGATGCCGCTTGTAAGCCGTGCCGGGTTCTTCCGGATTGACCGCTCCTCCTCCCCAATCGCGAGATAAAGGCCTGACAGGGCGCCGCGCACGACATGCGTCTCGAGACGCAGGTCCTGTCCCTGCGGTCCGATCCGCTGGAGGAGATCGTTCCATGAGGCGACGAGATCGAGCTTCGCCAGCTCCTCGGCGACGATGGGCGTCAGGGCGTTTTGCAGGTCGCCTTCCGTCTGCGCCCGGAAATGGTCGGTAAGCGCGCTCTCTCCTCCGGTCAGGATTTTGAGCGCGTCCCGGATCGTCACGCGGCCGGCCGCAGCCTTAAGCGTGGACCGGATCCGGGGAATGGCCGCCTCTGCGGCGCGGTTCATGCCCGTCTCGAGGGCCTCAACCTTTGATCCAAGTCCCAGGCGTTGCGCGAGGCGGGCGGCCTCCCGGATCTTCCGGGGCAGAGGGATGCGGACCTTAGGATCCCCCAGAAACCCGTCGCGCACGCCGAGCCGGCTGACCGAGGCCTGGACCGCCTGATCAAGCGCGGTGCGAAGGCTGGACGTCAGCTCCGCCTGACTGAACGCAGGGGTCTGAATGGCCAGAGCGTGCGGCGCGGCCCAGGCGGCGGAGAGGAGGCTGAAACCGGCAAGGGCCATATCCCTGCGGCGAAGAGGGGAGGCGGAGGTCATGGGAGAAGATTAACCCCGTCCCGGGGAGGGCGTCCAGACGCTCATGATTCGGAGGTCGCGACAGGGGGGCGGAGAAAATCCCGCTTCCCTCCAGTCTAAAGAGTTGACAGTAATCGTGTCATTAATCACTGGATGGCGCTGAGGAACCGACCGGTTTCAAAGTCGCCAAAAGAGGACCCGACATGACCCTTGACCAGATCACCAGCGAAATGACGACCCGCGTCGCCGCCCGCGGAGGCATCAAGGGCAAGACCATCAAGTTCCACTTCGGCGATGATGGCGTCGTGCGGGTCCTGGGAGCGTCGGATCCGGCGACCGTCGACAATGAGGATGGTCCGGCTGATTGCACGGTGAAGGTTTCGATGGCTGATTTCGTCGAGATCTCGGCGGGCCGCCTGAACTCGATGAACGCCTTCATGACCGGCAAGATCCGTGTCGAGGGCGATATGGGTCTCGCCATGCAGCTCGGAACGGTTCTGGGCTGATCTCCGCTCGTTCCTGCGTGCTTGGCCGGGGGCGGCAGCTCCCGGTCTTCGTCTGGATTTCGCCTGCGACAGCGTCAGGAATGACATGACCGTCCTTCGAACACCCGATGAGCGCTTCTCCGGGCTCGTCGACTGGCCTTATCAGCCCCGCTATTCGGAGGTCGCCTCCCACGGTGGGGCGCCATTGAGGTTGGCCCATATCGATGAAGGGCCCGCCGGGGGGCGGATCGCTCTTCTTATGCATGGCGAGCCGACCTGGTCGTATCTCTACCGGGGCATGATCCCAGCGCTGGTCGAACGCGGCTATCGGGCGATCGCTCCCGACCTCATCGGGTTCGGCCGCTCGGACAAGCTGTCGGATCAGGCTGATTATACCTTCGAGCGGCATGTGGCGTGGATGAGCGAGTGGCTCGTCTTGCTCGATCTGCGCAATATCGTGCTCTTCTGTCAGGACTGGGGCGGGCTGATCGGCCTCCGGCTGGTCGCCGCCTTTCCGGATCGCTTCGCCGGGGTGGTTGTCTCCAACACCGGCCTTCCGACTGGCGAAGGGGCGACGGAAGGCTTTCAGCGCTGGCTCGAGTTCAGTCAGACGACCCCCACCTTGCCGATTTCCGGCATCATTCAGATGGGAACCTCCCGAACCCTGAGCGAGGGGGAGCGGGCGGCTTACGATGCGCCGTTTCCGGACGAGAGTTTCAAGGCCGGCGCGCGTCGCTTCCCGGCTCTCGTGCCGATCACCTCGGCCCATCCCTCCGTCGCTGAGAACAAAAGCGCCTGGGAGCGTTTGCGGGCGTTTGAGAAGCCGTTCCTGACCGCCTTCAGCGACAATGATCCGGTGACCCGCGGCGGGGAGAGGCTCTTCCAGGCGAGGATCCCCGGGGCGGCCGGTCAGGCGCACCGGACTTTGTCGGGCGGTCATTTCATTCAGGAGGACTCACCCCTGGAGGCTGTCTCTGCTATCGCTGAACTGATGGAACGGACCTGAGGTCGGACGGCTGCGCACTCTGAGCGGGGCCTCTTTCGGGATACGCAAGGAGAGAAGACGCGATGAAGGTTGAAAACGCCGTCATGCCGACCCCTGAGCAGATGCGGGGGACGTTTATGGCCCCGGAGGACGGACCCTTCGTGATGGTCAATCTGATCAAATTCCGGGATCGGGCGGCCTATGCGAGCGGGGAGGATGTTTCCGGGCGTGAGGCCTATATGCGCTACGCCAAGCGGATGCGGGTCCTGTGCGAGGCCAACCAGGCGCGCATGATCTTCTCAAGTCAGGTCGTGCGCCTCCTTCTCGGCGAGGTTGAAGACCTCTGGGATATGGTCGGTCTGGTCGAGTACCCTTCGCGCGAGACCTTTATGCGCATCGCCCAGTCCCCGGAATACCGGGAGATTGAGGAACATCGCATCGCTGGCCTTGCTGGCCAGCTCAATCTTGAGACCCGCGAACTCTGAACGCGTCAGACAGCGGGAACATCTCCGCTGCGCAGCGCGATACGGCGCGTATCGAGGCGTTCGAAACGTGGAAAGCCTGCCTCGCTGTCCTGTGGCCGGGATCGTTCCGGGCGCTCGCGCGATGATCGGGCCGAACCAAGGGCGCTCCAGGATCCCCGGGATCTGGGAACCGGCCATCCGGACAGGGACGGATCGGTTTTCAGGATATGGACCAGAGCGCAATGCGCGAGCAGTCCCTGCTCGTTCAGGTCGGTCGTGGTCTCTCCGGCCGTCTGACGCAGAAACGCGCCGAGGTGGGCGATGCGATGAGCGATGTCCATAACAGTCTCCTCCGTTTTATGCGTTCGCAGCGAAGACAGGCTCAGCGCTTCGCGGCGTGCGGCTCTCTTGCGCAGAGAGATGAGGTCAGGTCGGTGTTGCGAGATTGACGATGGTCAAGACCACTGCATGAGCCAAACGAGGCCGCTGAAGAGGGAGCGCTGCGGGCCGGGAGGCCGGTGCGCCATCTCAACGATGCAGGTCTCATGAAGGTCGTAAGGCTTCGCGCTCCGCCGAGGGTGGCGAGGCGCTATTCTGGGGGCGCCCGATGGTCCGGCTCGATGATGTCTCGCCTGCCAGGTCTCCTGCCGCCTGATTGTGTAGGATCAAGTCCGATCTCCCGAAGGGCGCCAGAGTCTCCACGAAGACGTCTGGCCGGACGCTCCGGCCCCGAACCTGAAGCCCACCCGAACCTGAAGCCCAAACGAAAAAAGGAGACCCTCGATGAAGGGATATCGCCGGAAGTCCGGATCCGCCGTGCTCATGTCCGCTCTGGCGCTGTGCGCGCCGATGGTCGGATGTGTGAGCGCAGACGGAGCCCCGTCTTATCCCGCCTCCAGCGTCCAGAATCCGATCCGGCTTGAGGCGGGCGTCATCGAACGCGTGCGCTCAGTGGTCATTGAAGGTGAAAAGACGATCGTCGGACCTGCCGCGGGCGCCGTGATCGGCGGCGTCGCCGGAAGTCAGGTCGGCGGAGGAAGCGAGGAGCGCACGATCATGGCGATCGCAGGCGCCGTGTTGGGAGGAATGGCGGGCTCGGCGATTGAGAAGGGCGTGACGCGCAAGACGGGCGCCGCCTACACCGTTCGCCTCAATCGTGGAGGCGAGCTGGTGACGGTGGTTCAGGAGGGCGCAGCCGCCTTTGCTCCCGGCGACAGGGTTCATGTCGAATACGGCGCAGTCACCCGCGTCGTCCCTTGAGGTCAATGAAGAATCAGAGCCCCCAGGCGACCGACACGACGTGACCGTCTTGTGTCTGGTGGGCGGGTCTTTTGCTCCCCGGATCGACCGGAGAGGCGCTTCTGGCGGTGCGCCGTCGGGGGTACGACAAGGTTGGGCCCTGACCGGCGAGCCCGATCTCACGAGAGTGGCTCTGCAGATCGGCGATGGGAGATCCTGAGCGGACAGCGCGACGCCCGGCCGTCGGCAGGTCGGTGCCCGTTTTTGGCCCCGTTCGCAGCCCTTCGACAGATCAGAGCCTCGATCCGTGATGTTCTGACGGATACAAGGCGTGCGGTCTGATCGCTCAGAGGCCATAGGACACTCGAGCCTGGCGTGGTTGCTCGCGGGACCGGAGGCGATCCGCCCCAGTCCTGACGAGACAATGATCCTGAAAACGCTCATTCATCCCGATCGGCAGGTCTGAGAGCCTTGGCGGTCGCGAACGATCAGGCCGCGTTTCCGAACAAGGCGCAGCTCACCGCTGAGGGTGACGGCCGTCAGCGGGAGCCTTGTTGCAACTTGAACGTGAAAGTTCGGAACGCCGCGTGGCGCGGGCATCACCGGTATCGTTCCGGGTGGAATTGAACGCGAGGCCGGACAGGCCGTGACGGACGCGCCAAGGGTCGGCGTGGCGCTCCGCGCCCAGACACAAGACTGATAAAATAGTAGCACTTTCATTGCTATTATGACATAACTACCATCATGATAGCGATTTTGACCGTCACCAAGGCTCAGGAGACGCTCGCCGAAAACGTCCGGGCGCGGCGTCTGGCGATTGGCCTTACCCAGGCTGGGCTCGCCTCCCGCTCCGGCGTTCCCCTGGGCACGCTGCGCAAGTTCGAGCGCACTGGCGCAGCCTCTGTCGAAACGCTCTTCAAACTCCTGATGGTCGTCGGCGGGCTTGAGCGCATGATCGACGCCAGCGCTCCGGAGCCAGGCGAGTTTGCTTCAATCGAGGAGGTGCTTGAAGCGGACCGCAGACCGGCGCGTAAGCATGGATGGCGGACATGACCTTCACGCCCGTCAGTTCCGTCCATGTCAGTCTTGACTTCGGAGACGGCCCGCAGAGGGTCGGGCGGCTCGCGATCCGCCAGCAGAAAATCTATTTCGAGTACGATCGCGCCTTCATCGCGAGCGGACTGGAGATTTCGCCGCAGCGCCTTCCCCTCCAGCCTGGGCTCCGCAGCTTTGATACGGCGCTCTTCGAGGGCCTGGCGGGAGTATTCAACGACAGCATTCCGGATGGCTGGGGCCGCCTGTTGTTTGACCGGGCCATGCGTGCGCAAGGCGTGCGTCCCGGGCAGATAAGTCCGCTCGACCGGCTCGCCCATGTGGGCAAAGGCGGTATGGGCGCGCTGACTTACGAGCCGGAGATCGGGCCTGAACCTGCAGGAGGCGTGATCGACCTCGATCGGCTGGCGGCTCAGGCGCAGGACGTGCTGGAAGGTCAGGCGGATGATGTCCTCGCCGAACTCATCGCTCTCAGCGGTTCATCGGCGGGCGCGAGCCCCAAGGCGCTGATTGGATACAACTCCGCCACGGGCGCAATCGTACACGGCAGAGCCGTCCTGCCCGAGGGTTTCGCACCCTGGCTTGTCAAATTCTCTCATGCTCAGGATGGCGCCGATGCCGGCGCTATTGAGTGCGTTTATGCCCTGATGGCGAAGGCTGCAGGCGTAGAGATGACTGAAACGCAACTGTTTCCGGCAAAGAAGGGCGCGGGATATTTCGCGACCAGACGTTTTGATCGGGACGGCGCATCGCGCCTGCACGCCCACACGGCGTCAGGAATTCTGCATGCGGATCATAGAACCCCGACGCTCGACTATCAGGATCTTCTGGCGTTGAGCATGATCATCACGCGGGATATCCGCGAGACGGAAAAAATGTTCCGCCTCGCCGTATTCAACGTCCTTGCGCACAACCGCGACGATCACGCGAAAAACTTTACCTTTCTGATGAATGCGCGGGGCGAATGGCGGCTCTCGCCCGCCTATGACCTCACCTTTTCCGGCGGCCCGGGCGGCGAGCAATCCACTATGGTCCTGGGTGAAGGCACGAGCCCTGGCGCGCCGCACCTCTCCAAACTGGGCGCAGACGCCAAGCTTCCCAAGACGACAGTGCGGGACATCATAGCTCAGACGCTTGAAGCGCTCGCAGGATGGCGAAGTCTCGCAAAGGCGCATGGCGTCCGGGCGGATAACGTCAAACGGATCGAAGCTCGGATGGCGAAGACCGCCTGAGGGTCCGCGTCGACCGCCTCGCGAAACTCGTCGGGCTTATTCCCTGCCAATCCGCGCTCCGCCCTCTTTTCAAGGATGAAGGAGATCGCGCTCAGAGTTCTGGGGATGATCACGGATGCGCGTTCATCGTACGCGTCAGGCGCCAGGCGGAGAGGATCGCTCCGGCTTGCGTGGGATCAAGGCTCTTTTCTTCAGGCGTGCCTCGCTGGTCCTCAGCAGGAAGGGCGCCGCCATGTCATTCGCCACACGTCTTGAGGCCGGAGAGCGGCTCGGGGAGGCCTGTCGCGGCCTCGTCTTTGAAAAGCCTCTGGTCCTGGGGCTCGCCCGTGGAGGCGTGCCGGTTGCGGTCGGGGTTGCGCGTCGGCTTGGCGTGCCCATGGATGTGCTGATGGTCCGCAAGATCGGTACGCCCGGCTACGCCGAGCTCGCCTCGGCCGCCGTCGTCGACGGTCAGAAACCGGTGATCGTGTTCAACGAGGAGGTGATGCGCTCCCGTTCGATCAGCAAGTCGGATGTGCGCGCCGCAGCGGCCGACGCGCTTCGGGAGATTGAGCGCCGCCGGGAGCTCTATGTCGGTCGTCGGACCCCGGTCGAGGTGACCGACCGCGACGTCATTCTGGTGGATGACGGAGCGGCCACCGGATCGAGTCTCCGAGCGGCCGTGGATGCGGTCAGACGAAAATCGCCCCTTCGCATCACCATCGCCGTGCCCGTGGCGGCTCATGAGGCTCTGGAGACCCTCAAGGGCGTCGCCGAGCAGGTGATCTGTCTCGAGGCGCCGGAAAGGTTCGGATCGGTCAGCGAATTCTATCAGGAGTTCCATCAGGTCACCGACGATGAGGTGGTCGCCCTTCTGGAAACGGGCCGGATCGACACCTCCGGCGCCCCCCGGCTTCCGGACAAGGCCCTCTGAGAGCCAGGCGATCCCCTGTCAGGGAAACGGAGCGCTCCGTCGGTCGCGAGCCCCGAAAGGAGACGCCGCAGGCGGCAGGAACGGCCGAGGCTTTTCCTGAGGCTCGTTTCGGGGCAGCTTCCTCTCTCAGGGCTGGCGAGAGGCGGATGGCGTGACGCTCAATGGATTGGACTGGTTTCTTGTCATCTGCGTTCCCGCCCTGTCCCTCGCGATCGGGATCGCCGTGGGACGACGCTCGGGTCTCAACCGCGAAAGCTACTTCCTGTCCGGCCGACAGCTCCCCTGGTGGCTTCTCGGGGTCTCTCTGGTCGCCACCACCTTTTCGACCGACACCCCCAATCTCGTCACCGACATTGTCCGCACCGGAGGGGTTTCAAAAAACTGGCTCTGGTGGTCGATGCTGCCCACGGGAATGGTCACCGCCTTCATCTATGCAAGGCTCTGGCGGCGATCGGGCGTGCTGACCGATCTTGAGTTTTATACCCTGCGTTATTCGGGGGGGATGGCGAGCGGACTGAGGTCTTTCCGGGCCGTCTATGTCGGGGTCGTCTTCAACATCATCACGCTCGCCTCTGTCTCTCTGGCGGCGATCAAGATCGCCGCTGTGATGATCGGGGCCGGCCCGCTCGAGGTTCTCCTTGTTCTGGGGCTCGCCACCATGGTGTTTTCCGCAGCGGGCGGCTTTCTCGGCGTCGTGCTCTCCGACCTGGTCCTGTTCGTCATCGCCATCATCGGCGCTGTCGCCGCCGCCGTCCACGTCCTCTCCCTGCCAGAGGTCGGAGGCCTTTCAGGGTTGCTCTCGCATCCGAACGTCGCTCCAAAGCTCTCCATCCTTCCTGACTTCAGCGACTGGGAGACGGCGCTCGCCGTGTTCATCATCCCTCTGACCATCCAGTGGTGGAGCGTCTGGTATCCCGGCTCCGAGCCGGGCGGGGGAGGCTATGTCGCTCAGCGCATGCTCGCCGCCCGTAATGAACGCCACGCCGCCGCCGCCATTCTGTCCTTCCAGTTTGCGCATTACGCCCTGCGCCCCTGGCCGTGGATCATCGTTGCGCTCGCCTCCCTGATCGTCTTTCCCGATCTGGATGCGCTGAGGCAGGCCTATCCGGATATTCCCGCCTCCAAGGTCGGTCATGATCTGGCGTATTCCGCGATGCTCTCGGGCATGCCTCACGGCCTGCTGGGGCTGATGCTCGCCTCCCTCGCCGCCGCCTACATGTCCACCGCCGCCACCCAGATCAACTGGGGCGCGTCCTATGTCGTCAACGATGTCTGGGCGCGTTATGTGCGTCCCGCCGCGCGCGAGAGCGAGCTCGTTCTGGTCGGTCGCCTCTCGAGCGCGGCCCTCATCCTGGTCTCAAGCCTTCTTGCGCTTGCGTTGTCGGACGCCCTTCAGGTGTTCCAGATCATGCTCTCCGTCGGCGCCGGCACAGGCCTTCTCTTTCTGCTCCGATGGTTCTGGTGGCGCATCAACGCCTGGTCCGAGCTCGCCGCGATGGTCATCAGCTTTGGCGTGTCGCTGGCCATGGCCTTCCTCGCCCCTCCTGAATGGAGCGACGCCTTCAGGTTGTGCCTGTCCGTTTTTATCACGACCGCAGGGTGGATGCTGGTGACCGTGCTCACGCCGCCGACCGATCGCGAGACGCTGTTCGAGTTCGTGCGCCGGATTGATCCGGCAGGCCCGGGCTGGAGACGTGTGCGCAAGGAGGCGGCGGCGATGGGTGTCGAGCTTCCGCCCTCGAGAACCGCCTATCTCGGCCGCGCCATGCTCTGCATTCCCCTGTCGGTGGCCGCGATTTACGCCAGCCTGTTCGCCATCGGCTGCGCCGTTTACGGGCAGTGGCTTCAGATGGCCGTCCTCACGAGCGTCGCGCTCGTCTCCTCCCTCGGAATTGTCCGGTTCTGGCCGCATTTGTTCGATGCGGGCCCGGTCGCGGAGGCGGCCTGACCCGAGGGAGCGGGCCTGACCTGTGAGCCGGAGCGCAGGCTGTCTCTAGCCGTACTTGGCCGTGAACGCCTCATCGGTCATCGTAAGATAGATGATGCCCTCGATGAACCCGACGATGGCGGGGATCAGCGTCCAGAAGAAGAGAACATAGACGACCCCCCAGCCGATGCGGCCGAGATAGAATTTGTGAACCCCGATCCCGCCCAGAAGCAGGGCGAAGAGGGCGGCTGCAAGGCGGCTCTTTCCGCTGGGCGTGACGCCAAAGCCCATGGATCCGGTCGCCGTCTGGCCCACCCCGCACTTGGGGCAGATCTGAGCCTTCACATTGATGAGGGCGCCGCACTCCTGACAGAACTTTTCGTTCGGCCCTTTGGTGCGGGGTTCATTGTCGGTCATGTCGTTCACCCTCTCAGCGCCACGATACCTGGTAAAGCTATCAAACTTTCGGTCCGTGCATAAGGTCCGCCGGGGATAAGGCGACGGCGGACGCCGGGGGCGTTCCTCGGGAGCCTCACGGCGTTTTAGCGGAAAAAGGAGGTCCCTGGGGTCGCAGGCGGCGCAAAGGGAAACGAGCCTCGGACGAGGCCTTCACGAAGGGCCCGCCATGAGCGTGAATTGCAAGGCCTGACCCCAGACCGCCTCGCCCGATTGACGCTCGGGAAGGTCTTTTTAAGAGGAATTCAGGGCGATAGGATTCACGCAGAAATTCGATTCCGGACTGTCTCCACAGGCTTGCGCCTGCTGAGAGTGAAGGGAGGTTCAAGACATGCGGATGCTGGCTGTGGCGGCCTTGTGTGCGGCGATGACGCCGGCGGCCTGGGCGTGGGACGATACGCGGCGCATCAGCGCGCCTCAGCCCTCGTGTGCAGCCGGCGTGAGCTGCGAAGTCCGCGTGACGCCCGGCTTCATGGCGGGGCAGGTGACCCTGGATTTCAGCGGCCGTGCGCCCGCTCTTGCCGCCTCGGGCGTGATCCTTAGGGTTTATAACCAGTCCGGCGCGGTGGTCATCGAGAAGTCTGCCGGTCTGATGTCGAGCGGACAGCTCTCCCTGCTCATCGCCAACGGCCAGACCATGGAGCCCGGTCGTTATCGGTATGTGATCGAGGGCATCGCGCAGGGGCAGTTCGAAGTGCTGACCGGCGCCGCTGCGCCGAGCGCTCCGGCCCGCACCCAACCGCCTGCCCAGTCGCCCGGCAAGACCGCACCCCTAAAAGCCGCTCCGCGCAAAGAGGCGTCTTCAGGCGCTGTCGCGCCCCAGGCCGCCGCTCTCGCCGGCGTCTGGTACGGGATTGCCGGCACGCCGGGGTCGCTCGAACTTACTCGGGACGGATCTTATAAGCTCAACGGCAAGCCAGGCGGGCGCTATCGTCAGTTGGGAGACGAGGTTGTCTTCGACGGATCGCTGGTCGCCTGGAACAGGGGCCGGGCGAAACTGAAGGATGGCGTGCTCGAATTTTACTGGAAGAACGCCGAAGGGTTCAACAACTGGTTCGTCTTTCAGAAGGGCGAGTGAGGTCGGGCGTCGAACGCTCCTGGCCTCAACCACGCGGAAAGGCGCGGGCGCCTCATGCGTGTCGCGAGATGCCGACTGACGGTGGCTCTGAGGTCTAAGGCGCCGGCGAACCGCGTGACGGCGCGAGGCCAAGATCCGTCAGGCTCTGACGAAGGGCCGCAACCAGCGGCGTCAATGGTCTGGGGCCGATCCGCGCCTCCAGCGCGCCGCCATCCAGTCCATGCGGCCGGGTCCAGAGATAGCTCATCGTCGCGAGTTCCCCCCACGCCGGGTAGACCAGTCCCACCGTTCGGATCAGGCCCCAGGGCATGCCCCCGATCCGGAACCCTTGGGGCGGCCTGACGCCAAGCTCGGAGGCGGCGGTCGACAGGGCGTCCGTGAACTCGCGCCCGGTGACCGTATAGCCCGGGAAGTGCAGCGTTTCGAAGGGCGCCTCGGAGGGGGCGGACGCCACCTGCTCAAACACGGCGGCGAGGTCGGGCAGATAGGCCCAGGCGTGAGTGCGATCGAGCGGGCCCGGATAGACGATCTGCCCGCGCGCAATGTCCTTGGCGATGGCAAGGTCCAGCCAGGAGCCTCCTCCGCTGCCGAAGAAGTCCCCGGCTCGGAGAACCACGCATCTCAGCCCTTCGCCGCGTGATCTCGCTTCCTGCGCCGCGCGCGCCATCTCCGCCTCCATCGCGACGCGGATGGCCGCCTTTGGGTGATCTCCGCGCTCCGGGGTGTCCTCCCGCAGAACTCTCGGCAGTTTGCGGCCATAGCCGTAGACATTGCCTGGCAGCATGAAGGTCGCATTGAGTGCGCGCGCGACCGCAAGTCCCTGTCGCAGGAGGGGAAGGGCCTCAGCCTTCCATTGAGCGTAAGGCGGGTTGAGAGCGTAAATGACGACGCTCGCGCCGGACGCGGCCCGCGTCAGCCCCTCGGTGTCGCTCAGCGGGACGGAGGTCAGCATGGCGCCTTCGGGCCAGGAAGAGATGGTCTCGCGCCGCGCCTGTCCCACCACACGCCAGCCCGCCTTTGCGAACGCTTTGGCTGCGGCGGTTCCGAGACGGCCATTGGCGCCGAGGATCAGGACAGTCTTCATGGCGGATCTCTGTGGAGCTGATGACCGACATATGCGCGAGGGCGCGGTCATTCGTAAATTGATGAAGTGAGCAGGTCAGGTATGCGGGAATGCATGACGCAAACTTTCGACTGGGGCCTGATGCGCAACGTTCTTGCCGTCTTTGAGGCCGGCCCGCTGATGGGCGGCGCCTGCCGTCTTCCCGGAGTGTTGGAACGGCTGCTCCAGGCCGGTCCGGGGCCCCATCCGCTTTCGATATCGGTGCACGCTCATACCGCCTCAGCTCGGATAGCGCGAAGGACATGCTACGGGCGTTTTCATCCCGTGACCTATCCGCCTTGAGGGCGTGCATTCTGGTTGACCGGCCCCTGTGCCGGTCGCCGCGTCCCACGCGAGTTCGATCACCGGCTTAGAGGCGGTTTGCCCTTGAGTTTCATGCGGAGTAGGTTTACATTAATTCAGGTAAAAACTAATTTTGTAAACCACAAAAGGCGGACCATGTTCAGCACTCGACTCCATCGGGCTCGAAAGGCGGCAGGGTTGTCACTGCGTGATCTGGGCGAACGCGTAGGGGTGTCCCACGCCGCCATAAAGAAATACGAAGACGGTATTGCGATGCCATCGTCTGACATCCTGATCAGGCTGTCGCGCGCGCTGAAGGTTCGCACCGAGTATTTCTTCCGCCCCGAAGCGGCCCCGCTTGAGGACATTGAGTACCGCAAGCGCGGCTCGTTGCCCAAAAAGCGGCTGGATGCGATCACCCATGAGGTGATCGACCAGATCGAACGTCGTATCGGGCTCGAAAGCCTCTTCCCGCACCCGCCCGTCAAGGACTTCGCGCCAGTCAAGGGACTGGCTGCGTCGATCACAGGGACAGATCAGATTGAAGGGGCCGCCGAGCGCGTCCGCGAGGAATGGGAACTGGGCTTTGACCCCATCCCGGATCTGATCGACGTGCTGGAGACCAATGGTATCCGCGTTTTCATGATTGAAGCCGGCGCCGATAACAAGTTCGATGGGCTGGCGGCCCGGGTCAACGCCATGCCCATCGTGGTCGTTGGTCGTCACTGGCCGGGCGATCGTCAGCGCTTTACGCTGGCGCATGAGCTGGGGCACCTTATGCTTGCGGGTCGCCTTGCCAAAGATCTGGATGAAGAGAGGGTGTGCAATCGCTTCGCCGGAGCTTTTCTGTTTCCGCGCGCCTCTGTGCTGCAGGAGCTTGGAGAGCATCGAAACGCCATCGAACTCAGGGAACTTGGACTACTGAAGGAAGAGTTCGGTCTGTCGATGGCCGGAGTTCTCTATCGTGCCCGCGACCTTGGAATCATATCGTCCGCCTACCGCGAAGAGCAGGCCCGACTGTTTCGTATCAAAGGCTGGCATAAGAAAGAGCCGGGGCATGACTACCCCACCGAAAAGGCGCACATCTTCGAAAAGCTGATTTATCACGCTCTGGCCGAGGATTACCTGGGTGAATCGAAGGCCGCAGAGCTGATGAATATGCCTCTGCATCAGTTTCGGCGTGTCCGCTCGATGGAGGGCGGCGATGCTGCTGTTAATCAGTGACGCCAATATCCTGATGGATGTCGAAGTCGGAGGCCTTCTGAGGCCGATGTTCAGCCTCCGCTACCAGTTTGCCGTGCCGGACGTCCTTTACTTTGAAGAATTAGACGGGCGGCACACCTACCTGCTGAGCATGGGTCTGCAGACGCGCACGCTGTCGGCCATGAGTGTCGAGCGCGTCCAGACGCTGAGCCGGAAATACGCCAGACCCGGTCGCAATGACCTGTTTGCCCTGGCGCTGGCCGAAGTCGAGAATTGTCCCTTATTGACAGGCGATTCCGCACTGAGGCAGGCAGCGGAAGCTGAGCAGGTTGAGGTGAGGGGTACTCTCTGGCTGGTTTTGGAAATGGTGCGCGAGCAGCGCATCAGCGTGGCGGTGGCCAGAGCGGCGTTTCACCAGATGCGCGGCAATGGTCGACGACTGCCGTGGGATAGCGCCGAACAGATGCTGGCTGCCCTCGAGACTGAGCTGTCTTCAAGGTCATGAAGAACGGAAGCCAGCGCGGTTGACGGCGATAGGCTAACAATAAAAACGGCGATCTCGGCTTTGTGGTCGGGAGACTCAAAGCGGTTGACAGGCTGGCCCGCCCGTATCGAGCCGTCTGACGCCAGTCACGTCTCGCTCCCGGCAGGTCTTGACCCCATGCCTGGGCGGCCGCCTGAAATTCAACGTCGGGTCCGCGTGGATAGAGCGTCCGGTCGACGCGGCCCAGAGTCCTGTGAGACCCGCGAGCAAACGGGGTTGTGACGAAGCTTCCTTCCCCGTCGCATCGAACCTCGTCGGTGGTGGGCCAGTGCTTTGAGCTCGTGGGCGTCGGGGTCCTGCACCGCGACAGCTTGCGCCCGAATGGGTTGGGGCTCCTTGAGCCAAGGAACGACATGCGCGTGCGGTCGTTCATTCGCTAAATTGATGAAGCGAGCAGGTCAGGTATACATGAATGCATGACCCAGACTTTCGACTGGCGCCTGGTGCGCAGATTCCTTGCCGTCCTTGACGCTGGCAGCCTGATGGGCGCCGCCCGCACTCTCAAGGCCCAGCAGCCGACCCTCGGTCGACATATCGCCGAGCTCGAGGCGCAGCTTGGGACGCCGCTGTTCGAGCGCACGGGCAGGGGTCTGACGCCAACGGCCGCTGCGCTGTCCATTGCGGATGCGGCGCGCGCCATGCAGGAGGGCGCCGAGCGTCTGGGTCGACAGGTCAGCGTCAAGCGCGAGGTCGCCACAGGCACGGTTCGTATCAGCGCCAGCGAAGTGGCCGCCGCCTATCTTTTACCCGGCTTGCTGACGCGGTTGCTGCAGGAGGAGCCCGGAATACAGATTGAACTCGTCGCCTCGAACGAGATCAGCAATCTCCTGCGCCGTGAGGCGGATATCGCCATAAGGATGGCGCGACCCAAGCAGACAAGCCTTGTCGCGCGCAAGCTGACGGATGTCCCGATTGTCGCCGCCGCTCATGAAAGTTATCTCAAGCGCGCTGGCACCCCCAGAAAACCCGAGGATCTCTCGCGTCATACTCTGATCGGCTATGACCGCGATGACGCGATCCGCAAAGGGTTCGCCGCGGGAGGACAGTCCCTGGCGAACGAGGTTTTCCGGATCAGAACGGACGATCACCTGACGTATGGCCGCCTTCTGGCGGCCGGCGCCGGGATCGGCTTCGTCGCCTCGTATAATCTGCGCTTCTGGCCTGGCGTGCGGGCGGTGCTGCCGTCTCTGAAGATTCCGTCCATGCCATGCTGGCTGGTCGCCCATCGCGAGGTGCGAGGCAGCGCCCTGGTGCGCCGGGTCTATGATTTTCTGGCGGAGACGATCCCCGCTGAAGCGGCCGCTCGCTAGGAGAGGGTGAAAGATGCGCCGGACGTCCCATCCCTCGTCTCACCTGCGGCTTCGGTCGGATCCGGCGTCCTGGGGACCCTGACCCGTTGACGGTTTTCCCTGATGTCGTGTCCGACCTCGCCTGTTTGGGGGATGACAGGGGGTCCCCGATCCGAGACACAGGCTGGTGATCCGGGGAGATCCGCCAGAGACTGGTAAAGCGCGCCAGCCCGGGTGGCGTCAGCCTGTATCAAAGGAGGAGTTGCAATGCTGACCAGCCGATATGACGAGGCGTTTCGGTTCGCCCACGATCTTCATCGCCGCCAGACACGGAAAGGGACGCCGATACCTTACATCTCGCATCTGATGAGCGTGGCTGCGATCGTCATTGAGCATGGGGGCACCGAGGATCAGGCCATCGGCGGCCTTCTGCATGATGCTGCCGAGGATCAGGGAGGCCTTGAGACGCTTGAGGAGATCCGTCGACGATTTGGCGATGAGGTCGCGCAGATCGTCCGAGACTGCACGGACTCATGGGTCGAGCCCAAGCCGGAATGGCGCGTGCGCAAAGAGACTTATCTCGCCGCATTGCCGGGTAAGTCGACCCGGTCCCTTCTCGTCTCGCTGGCGGACAAGACGCACAACGCTGAAGCCATCCTGTTTGATTATCGCGAGCTCGGAGACACGCTCTGGGAACGGTTCAGCGGCGGCGCCGAGGGAACCCGATGGTATTATCGCAATCTCGCGGGCGTGTTCGACGAGGCGATGCCGGGTCGTCTGAGTGATCGTCTTGGACGGGCGGTCTCGCAGTTTGGAGGGTGATCCTCCCTCGGTTCCGATCCATTGAGGCAATGCAGCAAGGGCTCCAACCGACTTTGTAAGCGAAGGGACCGGAGGCGACATTCAATCTGGCTTAGGTCCTGTCGTGTCGAAGGATCAGTATGTGCGAGATGGTCGCGCTTGCTTTACGGCGGACAATCGGGGGTACGTTACGCCCCGCCGCCAGGTCGATGATCGCCTGCATCGCGGCGCATACCGGGGCCCGCCATCGCGACCGTTCGACATCCCGAAGCCTGATGGCGGTCATCGACCGCACGGTGCGGCTGTCATTGAGGGCCGTGTTGGGCCGGCGACCGTGACAAGGTGACCGTGGTTTCGACCCTCTCCTCCCGCAGTCTATCAGGCAGCCCAGGCGCTTCCACACAGATGAACGGCCCAGGCGCCGCCTACTTCTTCGGCTTCCACTCGGCAGCCAGCCTCTCGGCCTCAGCAATAAAGGCTGGGGTCATCTCGGCTCGGAGCAGGTCGCGTCCCTCTGCTGCCTTGGCGTCTCCCTGAGCGGCAGCCAGCGTCAACCACTTGTACGCTTCCATATAGTTCTTCGGCACGCCTGTGCCTCTGGCGTGCATAAGGGCGAGATTAAACTGACCGCCCGCATCGCCCTGTTCAGCGGCGAGACGGAGCCAGCCTAAGGCCTCTGCATGGCTCTGGGGAACTCCGTTTCCAGCTGAATACAGGGCGCCCAGATTGGCCTGGGCCCTGGCGATACCCTGCTCAGCGGCGAGACGAAACCACTTCGCGGCCTCAGCATAGTTCTTCGTCACGCCTTCGCCCTGGTAATAGGCAGATCCCAGATTGTACTGAGCCGATGCATACCCCTGCTCAGCGGCGAGACGGTACAGGCGAGCCGCTTCGGAATAATCCAGAGGTACGCCTTCTCCACTGCTATGCATGATACCCAGATTGTATTGCGCCGCCGGCGAGCCTTGCTCAGCAAGAGGACGCCACAATCTTAGCGCCGTCGCATAATCCCCCTGGTTGTAGGCGGTCACGGCCTGATCAAAGGGCGTCTGCGCGACCGCCGACACAGTCAGCATCACGGTTCCCACCGCAGCGAGAAGCAGACCTCGCAATGTCGCCTTCATCGATCGTCCCCCTGTCAGCCGAAGGCTATATCGGCAGCCGGGCAGCCGAGCGTCAAGGCCGCGGAGCGGGCGGAGCGCTGGCTATGACACTCGACCCGGGGGCATGCGGTTGATGTCTGATGAGGACCGACCCGGGGGGCATGCGGTTGATGTCTGATGAGGACCGACCCGGGGGGCATCCGGAAGTGAGCCGCCGTGTGACTGGCTTTCGGGTTTCATTTTCAGGTCAGGCTGATTTCATGTCCGCTTTCGATCGGGGTTTCGGGCCCCGGACGAACCCGAATGTCGGGCCGCTTGCCCCGGGGGGCGCCGTTCGGTGAGCGCTCATCAACGTCTTTCCTGAGTTTGGAGACGATCCCGCCATCCCGTCATGGGCGGAATTTCGGCGCCGGCCGCAAGATCGATACGCGGCTATCCTGGCAGGCGGTGCGATTGGGTGCGCAGTCGACCAACGTGGAGACAAAGTCGGCGCATGTGGCGAAAATCCTGGCCGACTACGACCCACTCGGTTCCGGACTCGGCTGCTACCTATGTGCTACCTAGATCGAAGCGTCTGAAACACGAAGCCATCTAAGTCGTTGATTCTTATGGTACCGCCACCCCGGTTCGAACGGGGGACCTCTAGATCCACAATCTAGCGCTCTAACCAACTGAGCTATGGCGGCCCTGATGGGCGCCGGAGACCCGACGCCTCATGGAAAGGAGCCTCTCTTACGTGGAAGCGTCCGTGCGGGCAAGCTCTTGTGAGCCGTCCCGGTGATCGGCCTCTGTGAGCGGCGCTGGCGGAACTCCGGGCCGCCGCGGTCGGGCCCAAAGCCCGCTTTCGAGGTCACTCCGTCGGGAACGAGACCGCCTCGCTCGGCGGACTGGACCAGATGTCCTGGCTGTCGAGGGCGTCTCCGGCGAGGATCCGGGTTTCGAGATTGACGTTTTTTTGTCCCCGGACCTCAAGCAGGGTCTCGAAGGATGAACGGCCCCGGGCCTCAGCGCCGATCGCCTTCAGTCCGGCGGGGCGGGTCAGAAGCTCCGCAACCCCCATGAGCGCCGTGTCCCGTGTTCCCGCAAGGATGGCGATCCGGTTTCCGCTCGGACCGTCGAAGGCCGCGAAGTACCCGAAATCCCGGTACATCGTGTCCCCCTGGGTCGCGAGGAAGGCCTCGCTGGTATAGGTCTCCTGCGTCTTGCGATCGAAGATCTCATCATAGCTCGCCCCGATCCGGAACCGGGAGTGCGTGAAGATCGGATCGCGAAGAGGCCCCAGCCCGCTCAGAAGACCGACATAGAGGATGTCCGAACTCTTGAGGCGTTCGGGCGAGAGGTCGGAGGCGAGGGCGACCTCCACCGAGCGCGCCGAGGCCAGCAGGGGCGAGAGGTCGCTGAGGGCGACCGCCGCGGAGACAGGAAGATACTGCAGAGCGACATCGCCATAGCGCTCATAGGCCTTGGGGTCTTCGAGCTGCCGGGCGAGCAGATCGTCCTTGGAGTTGATCGAAAAATCCCGGATCAGCCGCCTGAGAAACAGCCGGTCCTCGTATTCGCCGAAGATGTAGTAGTCGCCGACCACCACCAGGAGCGGCCGTCCGCTTCCCGCGAGGCCCTTCCAGGCCTCGGCGCGACGCACAATCGTCTCCCGCGATCCTGCCAGCGGGGCCGCAAACAGCATGATCAGGCAGCCGACCAGCACCCCGACAGCGACCAGCAGGCCGGCGGCGAGCCAGACGCCCCGGCCTGGCCGGCCCGGGCTCCGGCGACGTGTCGGGCTGGCGTCAGCCTCGAACACAGGCTCGTCGGCGGCGTCGGGCAGCGGCTCGAACCGCGCCATCAGGGATCCGGCCTCGCCCGGCGGGCCGGCCGCGATCCGCCGGGCCGAGATCCGGTAGCCGCCTTTCGGGATCTCAAGGCGTATCCCCGTCGGAACCCCGCCTCTGAGGTAGAAGTCTTCGAGGCGACGTCTCAGCCGGTGCATATAGACCCGGGCCACAGGATCGTCGCGAAGGTTTTCCGTCCCCCGTTTCCCGAACACGGCGAGGGCGATCTCCGCCTCCTTGGCCGCATCCTCTGGCCCTGAGCGGGCCGCGAGATACTCGAACAGGTCGCTGAGGCGCCCCCCGGGGCTGAACACCCCGCTCGCGCGCACGCGTTCGATCTCGGCGAGCCGGTCCTCGGGCGTCGCCGCATCGTCTGCAGGCGGGGAGGAGGAGGGTGTAACGTCCATGTAACGCTGAGACCTTTCAGGGGGTTGCTAGCGCACTCTTTGCGATCCGTCTCCCCCTCTCGCCAGTCGTCTGATCGGTGCTTAAGGCCCGGCTTTGACCCGGAGCCGAAAGCCGGTATCTGAAGGCATGCGCCTCTCCCGGCTGACCCTCGCGGCGGTTTTCGCCTGTTTCGCCGTCCTGTCGGCGCGACCGGCTGCGGCCGGCCCGCCCGTGCGCATCGCCTCGATGAACCAGTGCACCGACCAGCTTCTGCTGCTCCTCGCGCCGGATGAGACCATCGCCTCCCTGTCCTTTGTCTCCCGCCAGCGGCCCTGGCTCGATCCCGCTCAGCGGGCCCGGATTATCCGTCTGCCCGTCAATCAGGGCGCGGCCGAGGAGATGGTGCGCCTCAATCCAGACCTCATCGTCACCTCGGCCTTTTCCGATCCCTCGACGCTCTCCCTCCTCAGGCGTCTCGGCTATCGTGTCG
>CAIKWZ010000024.1 GCA_903831255.1 uncultured Alphaproteobacteria bacterium | reverse complement strand
TCATAAACATCCATAAACCTCATCGTCCTGATACCCACATGAATGGATGCCGTGCCCATCGTGCCCTCTTTGTTCCAGGGCGCTTCGAAACACGACACTTCATGAGCTACAAACACACGACAGATGATGAGCTAGCGACAGGCGGGCGGCTGCAGATTTGCCTGCTGGCGATTATTGGGCTATACTTCTGATTAGCGGCAATTCTGGACAGTTTGATATGTCCAATTAACGCTGTGTGAGTGTTCGCGTTATAGATTTATCAACTACGACGACTAATTCTGGTCGTATCGGAACTTGATGCGAGCGTGTCAGATGGTCACCGGCGCAACGAGCGGACTTCTTCTGATCTCCTGTCTGGGGTGCTCAGGCCCGATTGATGGCGACGCCATCAGGGTTCAGGCTGGGCCGCCTCCGAGGGTTGAGGCCTTCGACTCGGCTCGTTTTTCGCGGGACAGGACTTTCGATGTCCTCGGAGACCGGTCGATCGGCCTTCCCCTCTCGATTGGGAATGATTTCGGGCCCACCAGATTTTCGTCGCCGGTCGACGCGGGTCGGATGGGAGTTCTCAACCTTTCGACGCCTCTCGGCCTGAGAAATCAGGTCGGCGATACGCTGAGCGCGGAGATGTCGTTCGGGGCTTTTTCAGGCAGCACCGGATTGGCGCTCGACTTTGAGCTGGCGCCGCGGGCGCAGATTCAGAAAAACCGGGCAGGGAGTGATGTGGCTCGTGCCGGCGGAGAGATTCGCGTTGGTCGTAATCTTGCGGAGCGCGACCAGAGAGGAAGCTCGGCAGGGGCGCCGTCATGGTACTTCTTCCTGGGAGCGGACAATGAGGCGCTCGTATGGAACGTCGCTGATCGCCAGGCGATCGACGGAGTGTCTATTCGCGATCAGGTGACGGTGGGAGATCGCCATGCCGGGGTGGCGTGGTCGGCGCCGTCCGGAGGGCAATTATCGCTCGGCCTGATCGAACGGGAAATGCGTTTCAATGACATCGCAGGCGACCGTGACGTCAATACCACCCGTCGCTTTGCAGCCTTCAGCTTCACGCTGAAACGCTGACCTTTGTCGTCGGCCGTCTGGTCTGAGCGGCCGATCTAGGGATTGGTCTGTCCCGCAAGCTCCTCCGGCTATCATTCTCCTATGCGGTTGGCTGGTCTCTCAGCCTTCGGGAGCATGTATTTTCACTCACAGAAACGTCCAGTCTGACTCTCCATTCGTAGGAGGATCTGACCGGAGCGTCTCAAGATATGGTCTTGCCGCCCGGTGCATGCGCTAGATATAGTGGTGTGCTGAGAGCAGTCTGATTGAGGAGAAGTCGATGTCCGAGCCAAGCTCCAATGTCGTCGCAGCCGTTGGACAGCGGGCCGGTCTGCTGACCTCCTCAGTCTCCTACAAGCCGTTTCGGTATCCGTGGGCCTATGAGTTCTGGAAGCGTCAGCAGCAGATTCACTGGATGCCGGAAGAAGTGCCGCTTGGCGAAGACTGCAAGGACTGGGCGGCGAAGCTCAATGATCAGGAACGCAATCTCCTGACTCAGATCTTTCGATTCTTCACACAGTCGGATGTGGAGGTGAACGATAACTACATGGAGCGCTATGCGCGGGTCTTCAAACCGACCGAAGTGAAGATGATGTTGTCGTCGTTTTCCAACATGGAGACGATCCACATCGCCGCCTACGCGCTCCTTCTCGAGACCATCGGCATGCCGGACAGTGAGTTCTCGGCCTTCATGGAATACAAGGCCATGGCCGACAAGCATGACTTCATGCAGAAGTTCGGGGTCGGCACCGATGAGGATATTCTTCGCACCCTGGCCATGTTTGGAGCCTTCACCGAAGGTCTTCAGCTATTCGCTTCCTTTGCAATGCTGATGAATTTCCCGCGCTTCAACAAGATGAAGGGAATGGGCCAGATCGTGTCCTGGTCTGTTCGGGATGAAAGCCTTCACTGCGAAGGCATGATCAGGATGTTCCATGCCTTCGCAGCGGAAACTGGCGCACTGACCCAGGCGGTGAAGGATGACATTCTTGAATGCTGCCGGACCGTTGTGGCGCTTGAGGATCGTTTCATCGACCTCGCCTTCGAGATGGGGCCAGTTCAGGGCATGACCGCGGACGATATCAAGGCCTATATCCGCTACATTGCAGACTGGCGGTTAGGGCAGCTGAAATTGCCGGCGATTTACGGCGCCAAGGAGCATCCGATTCCGTGGCTGTCGGAAATCCTCAATGGGGTCGAGCACGCCAATTTCTTTGAGCAGCGCGCCACCGAGTATTCAAAAGGTGCGACAGGCGGCGACTGGCACGGTGAGGGCGGCGTCTGGGCGACTTTCGACAGGGCGCAGTCGTCTCGCGTCGCCGCCGAGTGACGCGGCGCGTCCTTGGACGGGCCCGGACTGTGAGGTAAGACGATCTCCAGTTCTGGAGGTGCGTCATGGCGATTTGGAAGGCTCTGGGCGGTCTCGGCGTGGCGGTCATATTGGCTGGCGCCGGCGCCGGCCTTTATCTCTGGACGCCCTCAGGCGAGAGATTTGATCCTGAGAAGGCGCGCGCGGCGGCATCTGAATACCAGACGCGAATTATTCGCGACAGTTATGGCGTGCCCCATGTCTATGGTCCGCGTGACAGGGATGTCGTCTTCGGTCTGGCCTATGCGCATGCTGAAGACGACTGGAGACGGATCGAGGAGGTTCTGCGCTCTAATCGGGGGCGACTTGCTGAGATCAAGGGCGAAGAGGCGTCTAATTCAGATTTTCTGATCTGGGCTCTCGGCAACATCGAGGCGGTCGAGGAGGGCTATGACGTCGCCGTTAGCCCCGAGGCGCGAACCATCGCGGACGCTTACGCAGAAGGCCTCAACGCTTGGTGCGCGGACAATCCGGTTTCAGGCTGCACGCGGACCCTGCCGGCGCGAGGACACGACATCATCGCTGGCTATGCCAATCGTCCGCCCTTCTTTTACGGCCTCGACGGAGAGATCAATTCCCTGCTGAACGGTGAGGGTCCGATAGAGATGTCGGCAAGGCAGGCCTATCTCGGCGTTCCGGGCGATGTGCAGCTCGGCTCAAACGCCCTGGCCGTCGCGCCCTCGCGATCTGCCGACGGGCATACCCGACTGGCGGTCAACTCTCATCAGCCCTATGAGGGGACCGTCTCCTGGTATGAAGTCCGTCTCAAGTCTGGCGAGGGGATCGATATTCTCGGAGGCGTCTTTCCCGGGTCCCCTCTGATCCTTCACGGCGCCGGCCCGGACCTTGGATGGGCGGCGACTGTCAATCGTCCCGATGTATTCGACGTTTTTCGTCTTGAGACGGATGATCCGGTCAAGCCGCGTCGCTACCGTATGGATGGAGAATGGAAAGATCTGGCGGTCAAGACCATCCGCTATCGAGTGAAGATGTGGGGGCCGTTCAGCCGACCGGTCGCCCGTGAGGGTCTGACCTCGGAGCATGGCCCTGTCTTTGTCACGCCTCGGGGCGTCTTCGCAGTCAGCTACATGGGGCGAGGCGAGTTGAGATACCTTGACCAGTATCTCGCCATGAACAAGGCGCGCTCTGTAGAAGAATGGCGCGCGGCTCAGACACGTATCAACGCCATTCCCAGCAACAATTATGTCGTTGCCGACAGGAGCGGCTCCATCGCCTACGTCTACAACGCCCGCATGCCTGTAAGGGAGGAGGGCTGGGATCGTCGCAAGGTTCTGCCGGGCGATGTGTCGTCGGTATTATGGCGAGGCGTCGAACCGGTTGAGAGGCTGCCTGCCGTCATCAATCCGGCGTCAGGCTACGTGGTTAACGCCAACCACACTCCCTTCCAGGCTTCGGGGCCCGAAGACAATCCCTCTCCTGACGCCTTTCCCGCGAGCTTCGGGGTCGACGTCGTTATGACCAATCGGGGAATGCGCGCTCAGGAGTTGTATGGACAGGACGACTCTATCACCCGCGAGGAGTTCATCGCTTACAAGATGGATGACCGGTATTCTGAAGCTTCAAATCTTCGCAGGATGGTCGCCGAGCTGATCGAGGCTGGCGACGGAGGCGATCAGGGGCTCGCCGAGGCGCTGGACCTGCTGAAGCGCTGGGACGGGTCGGCGAAGATGGACAGCCGGTCCGCTGCTCTGGCGATCCTGTCAGGTCAGCGCGCCATGGGAGGGCAGATCAATCAGCCCGCCTCCACTGAAGCCAAGATCGCTGCAGTGCGTGAGACAGCGGATCTGCTCCGGTCCGCCTATGGACGCATCGACCCTATGTGGAGCGAGGTCAGCCGCATCGTTCGCGGCGCTTCGAGTTGGGGAACGGATGGGGGGCCGGACGCCTTAAGGGCGGTGTATGCGCGCGGGGACCTTCTTAAGGATAAGCGGCTTGCTGGGGCCGCGGGCGATACCTTTGTCATGATCGCAGACTGGGGACCGGACGGAAGCTATCTGCTATCGACGATTCACCAGTTCGGATCGGCGACACAGGATCCGGCCTCGCCGCATTTCGCAGATCAGGCGCCGCTCTTTGCTGCCAAGGCCTTCAAGTCCCCGCCGATGACGCTTGAGGGAGTTCTGGCCGAGGCGGAGCGGGAATACTTTCCCGGGGCAGGGTCGGGGGCCTGGGTCGAAGCCATGGAATCTGGAAACCCGTCACCCGTTCAGGATGGGGCGTCGGACACAGATCGATGAAATTTGATCGGAATCAGTAACCAGAAACCACAATTCTGCCTGTATGTCGTTTCATCAAGAAAAGCGGCGTTGGTCGATACGCAGCCTGCCTGGAGAAATGAAGATGAGCACTCCCACGTCTAGCGGAAATGGCACGACAGCCGTCAAGGCCGACTACGAGGCGCTCAAGAACGATATCAGGATGCTTCGCGCGGATCTTTCGGCGCTTGTGCAGGACACGGGGAAGGTTGCCGCCGATGAGGCGCGCAGGCAGGCCGTCAAGGCGGGTAAGGTGGCGGATGTCGCCGCCAAGCAGGTCGCGCAGTATCGCTCTGTCGTTGAAGACAAGGTTCGCGATCACCCCTTTGCGGCCATTGGCATCGCCCTCGCGGCGGGCTTCATCGTGGCGTCTCTGGGTCGTCGTCGCTAATTCGATCAACAGGCGGCTGACTTGGGTTTTCTGGGGCGTTGTCTCGACCGGGCGAAGGCTGTCCTGATTCTCGGGGGGACGGTCTTTGTATTCTTAGTCGCTGGTCTGATATGTCTGGCGGCCGCCGCCGTGTCCCTCCTGGATCTGTGGCTCCCATTGCCGGCCTCTCTGGCCCTGACGGCCGTCGCCTGCCTTTCGATCGCTGCGATAGTCCTGTGGGTGGGCATGCGCCCTCCCCGCGCCGCTCCCGCTGAGGCGGAGCCGGAAGCTGACATGGAAGCGGTTCTCTCATCCCTGACGGAGGTCCCCGTCGAGATCGCGCGCAAGATCATTACCGAGCGTCCGATCGCCGCCCTGGTGGTCTTTTCGGGGGTCGGGGCGCTGATCGCCCGCAAGCCTGCGCTCGCGGTGAGGATCGCTGAACGGTTGATTTCCCGCTTCACCTGAGGCTATCCGTCGGTGCCGGGCGCATGCTCGGCTGCGCCGTCGCCGGATATAACCGGATCGATTCGATTTTCAGGAAAAGGTTGGCCCATGACGCCGGATGAGGCGATCGACAAGGCGATAGCCCTATACTTGGCGTCCTCCCGGCGGCTGAGAGAGGCGCTGGCGGCATTCGTCACCCGGGGCGAGACCCCGGACCCGGCCGCCCGCGAACGCGGGGACTACGCCTATCCTGAACTGAGGGTGATCTATCAGCCCGATGGTCCGGTGCCTCCGATCTCCCGATCCTTCGCCAAGCTTTCCCAGGCGGGCGTCTATGCGACCACGATTACACAGCCTGAGTTCTTCCGAAGCTATCTTGTCAGTCAGCTCAGCCAGATCGCCGCAGATTATCCCGTGCGCTTCGAGGTCGGACCGTCACGGTCTGAAATCCCTTATCCGTATGTCCTGGAGAATACGCATCTCATCGACAGCGAGAGCCTGCCTCCGGCGGAATTCGCCCGATGGTTCCCGACCCCTGGACTTTCCTTCATCGGAGACGAGGTGGTGGATGGAGAGATGTGGGACGACGACGACGGCGTGAAGCCGCTCGCCCTGTTTGACGCTCCGCGGGTGGATTTTTCCCTGCAACGGCTCAAGCACTATACCGGTACGCCCTTCGAACACTTTCAGCGCTACATCCTGTTCACGAACTACCATCGTTATGTCGATCACTTCGTGGACTGGGCCGTCGAACGTCTGAAGGCGGGCGGCCCCTATGATCGGCTCTCGGCGCCTGGAGGGATCGTGGTTGACGGCGCCACCCCGGACGCCGCTCAATTGGTGGCTGAGGGGCCCTGGAGGCGTCATCAGATGCCAGCCTACCATCTCATGGCGGGCGATCGCGCGGGCATCACTCTTGTAAATATTGGCGTGGGCCCGTCCAATGCGAAAACCATCACAGATCATCTGGCGGTTCTTCGGCCCGAGTGCTGGATTATGGTGGGGCACTGCGGAGGACTTCGCCACTCTCAGCGCATAGGCGATTACGTTCTCGGTCATGCCTATCTGCGCGATGATCACGTGCTTGATCCCGTGCTGCCGCCCGACATTCCCGTTCCTCCGATCGCCGAAGTCCAGATGGCCCTCCAGGAGGCGGCGGCCCGAGTGACAGGTGATCGCGGCGAGGCGCTCAAGCGGCGTTTGAGGACCGGAACGGTGATCACCACCGATGATCGCAATTGGGAGTTGCGTTTCACGGCCTCTTCAAAGCGTTTCAACCAGTCGCGAGCGATTGCGATCGACATGGAAAGCGCAACCATCGCGGCCAACGGCTATCGTATGCGGGTGCCCTATGGCGTATTGTTATGCGTCTCCGATAAGCCGCTTCACGGAGAGCTCAAGCTCGCCGGCGCCGCCAACCGCTTTTATGAGCGCGCGATCGGCGAGCATATGCGCATCGGTATTGAAACGATGGAGAGCCTTGCATCAGACGGCGGGGCCGCTCTTCATTCCAGGAAGCTGCGCGCGTTCGACGAGCCTCCGTTCCGGTAA
Source organism: uncultured Alphaproteobacteria bacterium (assembly GCA_903831255.1). Taxonomy (GTDB): domain Bacteria; phylum Pseudomonadota; class Alphaproteobacteria; order Caulobacterales; family Hyphomonadaceae; genus UBA7672. The sequence continues at coordinate 105,559 of CAIKWZ010000024.1, read as the reverse complement.
TGCCTCTATTCTGTGTCGAAGCGCTTGCCGGGCGCCCATTCCTTCAGGGACATTCGGTCTCCTTCCGCTTGTTGCGGTTCGTTTCCCGAGACCTGAGAGGGCAGGGTAAAGGGTGCGTTAGTCTTCATGAACGCTGCATCAATATTTAAGTTAATTGAATTTAAATAATATAATTTGGAATTTTTCCGCGAGCTTCATCCAGATTTAATTATGTAGGTCTACGTCTGTCCTCGTACCCGCCGCACGAGCCCGACCGTCATCGGCCTGCGACGCAGATTTAGAGTGGAGACGCGACATGAAGCTCATCGCCCGCTTTTTCAAAAACAATTCAGGCGCGACAGCGATCGAGTATGGTCTCATCGCCGCTCTTGTAGCGGTGGCGGTGATCGGCGGCGTGACCACGCTCGGCGCAGAAGCCGAGGATACGGGTGTTTCAACTGAAATCGCGCGCGCGAACTGAGAGCCGCTCTCCCTGACGCTTTCCATAGACAGTGAACGCTGACGAAGCTCGGGCCTTTGGGCTGGAGGGTAAGGGCGTCTGGCCTCTGGAACCAGGAAGAGAACTGGTGTCCGGACGAAAAGCGCCGATCTTATGTCTGATAGAGGGCGTTTGGTCTCCCGGCCGGACGCAGCACTGGCTGAACGGACGCCGGAATGGTCCTTACCCTTGTCTGCATGGCCTATCCCGCCCTGCTCATTTACGCCGCTCTTCACGACGTCGCCACGATGACGATTCCCAACTGGGTGTCAGTCAGTCTTGGGGCGGCTTTCATTCCGGCTGCTGTCGCCATGGGTCTTTCACCCTCTGACGTCGGCGCTCATATTGCGATCGCAGCCATCGCGCTTCTGATCTGTGTCGGGCTGTTTTCCTTCAACATCATTGGCGGAGGCGACGCTAAGGTGATTGCTGCGACAGTCCTGTGGGTTGGCGCTTCAGGACTTGAAGACTTTTTGCTCATTACGGCCGTTGCAGGCGGAGCGCTGGCCTTGATCCTTGTCTTTCTTCGTCGCTCCGGCTTGAAGAGCTCTCGTCTCTGGGCCCGCCGGCTTCTGTCGCCGAACGAGGGCGCCCCTTATGCTGTGGCGATCGCCATTGGCGCTCTGTTTGCCGTTCCCGCCTCTCCGCTCCTCGCCGAAGGGCTGACGCGCTTCTGAGACATCGCACCTGTCTGATCCTGTTGGGCCGGGCCCTCCGGGCGTTGCCTCGCGCTTTCGGAGGTGATGGTATGGAGGCTCACCGCTGCCGGAGGGCCACATGCTGCGTCGCACTGCGCTTCTGGGACTGACGTCTGTTCCGTTCCTCTTTGCGAGCGGTTGTGCAGTCCGCTCCCGATCCACGTCCCCGCCATCGATTGAGGAAGCTTTCGTCTACATTTTTCCTCTCTATGAGTTTGCGCGTACGGCCGTCGCCCGCTCAGGGCCCAAAGGGGGCGGGATCAACCGGATCGCCCATCGCGCAACCCTTGCTGACCACACGTCCCGTCAGATTACGGCGCCCAACAACGACACCATCTATTCCTCCTGTCAGATGGAGCTCTCCGGCGGACCCGTCGAAGTCGTCGCTCCGACTGACCTCCAGCGATATTTCTCAATCGCCTTCATGGACGCCTTCACCGACAACTTCGCCTACATCGGGACTCGGGCGACGGGAGGACGCGGAGGGCGGTTCTGGGTCGTGGGTCCGATGTGGACTGGGGTTGCCCCCTCGGATGTGACCGTCCTCAGATCAAGCACCAACGATGTCTGGATGCTTGCGCGCGTCCTGGTCGACGGCCCAGATGATCTGGCTGCGGCGCGGGCGCTTCAGGAGCGCATCGAGGTGCGCCCGCTATCGACAGAACCGCCAAGGCGGTTTGAAACCCCGGTGACGTCGATGGATGATCCGTCAAATCTTCTGGCGGTCGTCAGCGAGGTGCTGAAGCGTTCTCCGGGAGGTCTGGGTCAGACCGCGCGCGCGTCTCGCTTCGCTTCATTGGGAATTGGCGGAATACCCGGTGCTGAAACGCTGGAGGCGTGGAGAGCTTACATTCCGGAAGGAATGAAGCGCCTGCGCTCGAGGTCGGTTTCAGCGGAGAATCGGATCGTCGACGGCTGGGTCTATCCTGAAAAAGGCGTCGGTGAGTTTGGGGGAAATGACGCCCTGAGGGCCTCTGTCGCTCTTGGTGGGCTCGCGGCCTTGGGGGAACGAGAGGCTATGTATTTTCAGGCGGTTGCGGATAGGGCGGGACAGGCCCTCTCAGGCGAACGCGCTTACCGATGGAGAGTGCCGAAGGGAGGCATCCCCGCTCGCGCCTTCTGGTCCTTGACCATGTATCAGCTTGAGCCCGACGGTCGCTCCTTCCTTGTCGAAAACGAGATCGATCGTTTTGCAATAGGCGATCGGACGAAGGGTCTTCTGATCAACTCCGACGGCTCGTTCGACATCATCATCCGGCAGACCAGACCAGAGGGGGAGCTGGCCGCCAACTGGCTTCCGTCTCCACGGGGAAGTTTGCGGCTTTCTCTGCGGGCCTATCTGCCGGGCGAGGAGCTCCTTGAAGGGCGTTGGTCGATCCCTCCACTGGAGTCGATAGCTTAAGGCCCCCAGTCCCTGGAAGCGGCGGCTTCCTCCCGATCCCTCAGGTTTTGACAGCTCCGGACACCATCATGCATCCTGCCTTCGCACCTTCATCATCTGTGTCGATCCCGCTTGAACTTGTGACGACCAGCGAGTTCGACGGGTGGCTGGCGGCACAGGATGGACGGACGCGAACCTGTCTGAAGTCGATGGGCTTTAAAGCGGATATCGGCCGATGGGCGTATCTTCCGCCAGATGACGCAGGCCCTGGCCGGGTGTGCGCGGGCGCGGGAGACGGGAAAGATCCTTTCCTGATGGCCACGCTGCCGGGCTTATTGCCTGAAGGCGATTACCATCTCGAGCGCTGCCCGCCGGGCCTCGACCCCGCTGTGCTGGCTTTGGGCTGGGCGGATGGCGCATACCGCTTTACGCGCTATCGGCGACGGACAGAGGCTCAGCCCCGGCTGGTTCTGCCGTTTCCAGGACTGAATGCGCAGGAAGATCTCGCCGATATGCTCCGCCAGGCTGAGGCGATCGACCATCTGCGGGACCTGATCAACACGCCCCCCTGTGACATGGGGCCCTCAGAGATTGAACGGGAGTGCAGGCAGGCGGCAGCCGAGTTCGGAGCCTCTGTCGAGGTGATCATGGGAAGCGACCTGGAGGCCGGGTTTCCGATGGTCCATGCTGTGGGAAAAGGCGCCGAGCAGGCGCCTCGTTACATCGAGCTGACGTGGGGGCGCGAGGGCGCCCCTGTCCTGGCTCTCGTCGGCAAGGGCGTCGCATTCGATACCGGAGGTCTGAACATCAAGACCTCCGGAATGGGCCTGATGAAGAAGGATATGGGAGGGGCCGCTCACGCCCTGGCTCTCGCCAGGCTCGTGATGGGCGCCGCGCTGGATGTTCGTCTGCTCCTCGCTATTCCGACTGTTGAAAACGCCATCGGCTCGCGGGCGTTTCGCCCGAGCGATGTGCTGCGATCGCGCAAGGGTCTGACGGTGGAGGTGGAGGACACCGATGCTGAAGGACGCTTGATCCTCGGCGACGCGTTGGCGCGGGCATCCGAGTTGAACCCGGATCTTCTGATCGATTTCGCGACATTGACGGGTGCGGCGCGGGTGGCCCTTGGGCCGGATTTGGCGCCTCTCTATACCGATGACGAGGGACTTGCCGAGGAGATCCTCGCCGCGTCGAAGCGCGTGGGCGATCCGGTCTGGCGTATGCCGCTGTGGGCAGGATATGAGGCGGGCCTGAGATCTCATGTCGCCGACATGAAAAATCTCGGCGACGGCCCCATGGGCGGGTCGATCACGGGCGCGCTCTTTCTCAAGAGGTTTGTCGCCGCTCCAATCTGGGCGCACTTCGATATCTGGGGCTGGCGGCCGGCTCGCTATGGGCGCCCGCCCGGAGCCGCAGCATGTGGGCTGCGGGCCGTATGGTCCGTTCTTCGGAAACGTTATGGCGGCTAGGCCGGAAGGCTCAGCCGGTCTCGATTATGCCCATCGCCGGGCCTCGGAGAATGCGGCGTGACAGAACGATATGATCCACGACTGACCCCCGTGAGGGGAGACATAGCGGCCAAGCATCTGAGGGGACGAATAGATGCCCAACGTTATGTGGAGGGCGTGAAGTTTCAGGCGGCGGCGCCGGCGATCGGAGTTCATCGGGAACCGTCTTTGGAAAGTGAGCAGATGAATCAGCTTCTGCTCGGCGAAACCGCCATCATTTATGACGTGCGCGGAAGTTGGGGGTGGGGACAATCTCTTCATGACGACTATGTCGGATGGATGTCTCTTGCCGATATGACATCGGACGTTCGTGAACCTTCGAGGCGCATTCGTGCTCTTCGCTCGATCATTTATGCAGAGCCGGATCTGCGGGCGCCGGCCCTGATGTCTGCGCCGATGAATGCGCGCATTGCCCTGTCGGCGGCCGGCGGCGAGGGCGCCTTCCTGCCGGTCGCACGCGGCGGCTGGATCGCCGCGTCCCATCTCGTCGGCCTGGATCACAGAGGAGGAGATTATGTGGCGATCGCCCAGGCCTTCCTGGGGACGCCGTATCTTTGGGGAGGGCGGTGCTCGATGGGGATCGACTGTTCCGGGCTCGTTCAGAGCGCCTTGGGAGGGGCTGGACAGACATGCGCTCGGGACACTGATATGCAATTAGATTCTCTTGGTCGCGAGCTGCGAGGAGATGAGAGGCCGGCCCGAGGCGACTTCGCTTTCTGGAAGGGGCACGTCGCCATCCTGATCGACGAACGAATGGTCGTTCATGCCGATGGCAGGACGATGGCTGTGGTGATCGAACCTTTATCCGAGGTCTCAAAAGGACGTACCCCTCTGACCGCGGAGGCCAGTTGCATCAGGCGCCTGGACGGAAACGACTGAAGGCCAGCCTCAACACCCAGCCGCCCTTAAAGCGCAGGTCACGCTTTAATTGGAGGCTGGCGGCGTTGCGGTTGCAGGCGCTGCGGGCGCAGGGGTCGCGCCATCAACAGCCGCAGGCGCTCCGTCAGCCGGGACAGCGGCGCCATCCGCAGGAGCCGCGGCAGGGTCTGCAGGAGCTGAAACGGGAAGCGGTGCGGGCAGGGCCAGAGGCTCGCCAGACGTCAGCGTTCGCATGTAAGCGATAAGGTCTGAGCGGTCTTTCTGCTTCTTCAGGCCCACAAAGTTCATCGCGGTTCCCGCCGCATAGGCTTTTGGACGCTCAAGGAAGCGATCCAGGTGATCATAATCCCAGATCTGGCCTTTTTGCCCTTCCAGGCCCGTATCGCCGGCCGAGTACTTGAAGCCGTCAACTGAAGCGATCTGACGTCCGACGACGCCGTAAAGCGGCGGCCCCTGAAGCGCCTGTCCGCCGGGCTCGAGAGAATGACACTGAAGGCACTTAACGGAGACGGCCTTGCCGGCCTCCACATCGCCGGCAGCGATCAGCACCGCATAATCACGGGGACCTTCCTCAACGGCGGCGGCTTCAACCCCGGATGCGACCTCGGGAACTTCAACGAAGTAGCCGGGTTTTTCGTGCTCGGCGTGGTGAAACAGACTGTGAGAGGCCTCGTTAAGGCCGATGATCACCAGGCCCGTCGCGAGAACGCAGAAGGCGATTTTGTTGAAGCCCAGATCCATCGTCTGAAACCCTGCTAGGCGGACCCGTCCGGACGCGACTCTCATCGATTCGAGAGACACGCAAATGCGCGGCCGTTTCTGGCATGCAGGCCCATCGGCTGCAACCCGGACTGAGCGGGCGAAACGACGCATCATCGACGGACGACGAATTGAACCGGTCGACCAAGGCTGACCTCAGAACAGGGGCTTTCCCTCGGGGCCCGCCTTGGGCATAGAGGCTGGCATGATCGCACGCATAGCATTTCAGGGCGAGTTGGGCGCCAACTCCCACATCGCTTGTCTAGAGACCCACCCTCATCTCGACCCTTTACCATGTCCGACGTTTGAAGACGCCTTCCAGGCTGCAGCCACGGGCGAGGCGGACCTGGCCATGATCCCTGTGGAGAACTCGATCGCCGGACGAGTGGCGGATATTCACCACCTCCTGCCGACGTCGCCCCTTCATATCGTCGCTGAGCACTTCATGCCGATCCGCTTCCAGCTGATGGGGCTGAAGGGCTCGAGGCTTGCGGATATTCGCGCCGCTCACAGTCACACGATGGGGTTGGGACAGTGTCGCGTTTTCCTGCGCAGCCGCGGGATCATGGCGCGGACCTCGGCCGATACGGCTGGGGCCGCCAGGGAAGTGGCGGAGCTGGGCGATCCGACCCAGGCTGCGATAGCGCCTCGTCTCGCCGCTGAGGTCTATGGTCTTGAAATATTGGCGGAAAATATAGAAGATGCGGCTCATAATACGACCCGCTTCCTGATTATGAGTCGCGAGCATGTCATGCCCGAGCGCCTGCAGGGGAACTGGGTGACAGCGTTCATATTCCGGGTGAGGAACGTTCCGTCAGCTTTGTACAAGGCGATGGGCGGCTTCGCCACCAACGGCGTGAACATGACCAAGCTTGAGAGCTATCAGGTTGGGGGCGCATTCACCGCCACCCAGTTCTACGCCGAGGTCGAGGGTCATCCCGATGATCCTTCCCTGCAGCGAGCTCTGGATGAACTGGGTTTTTTCTCCACCGAGGTCAGGCATCTTGGGGTTTTCTCGGCGCATCCCTATCGCTCCAAGGCTGCGCTTCGGGTCTCTGTCTGACGGATCAGCAGTTCGGACCGGTCATTCGGTTCTGTCGAGCCAGGCCCGGATGACATGATGGGCGACCGCAAGGGGCGGCGGCGCGAAGATCTCCGGATGGCGCCCCGCCATGATCATGGCGGTCTCTTCCCTCGACACCCATCTTGCCGCTTCGAGTTCTGACGGGTCGACCTTGATCTCCTCGCTGTCCGCTTCGAGGATCAGCCCCATCATGAGGGACGATGGAAACGGCCACGGCTGGCAGAATAGATAGCTGGCGCTCGCCGGAGAGGCCCTTACCCCGGATTCTTCGAACAGCTCCCGGACTGCGGCTTCTTCGATTGTTTCGCCCGGTTCGACAAAGCCGGCGAGGCAAGACCAGAAACCTCTCGGCCAGGCGGCCTGCCTTCCGAGAAGGCACGACCCGTCTCGAACAGCGAGCATGATGGCGACGGGGTCGACACGGGGAAAGTGTTCCGCCCCGCAGCTCTCGCAGCGGCGCTTCCAGCCTGCGTCCTCGATCCTCGAGCGCGCCCCGCAGGCGCTGCAAAAGCCATGTCGTCTGTGCCACTCGAATACCGCCCGAGCGGTCGCGGCGCATCCGGCCTCGAAGCTGTCGAGCCCGGAGGCTGCAGCTCTGAAATCTTCGAAGACGCCAAGCCCGGCGACAGGAGAGGCGGACAGGCTGAAGTCGGCCTCCAGTTCAAGAGCGAACACCGGGGAGCCTTTTGGACTCAGTCCCAGAAACAGCCGGGTCGGGGACCGCGACAACAGGCTCGCCTGGGGGCCGAGCCAGAGGAGGGGGCGATGACCGGAAAACCGTGTGCCGGGTGCGGCGGATCCTCTGGGCGGGGTCGCGCCTTCGACCAGGGGAAGTCCCTCGCGCATGATGAGCACGCGGGCCCGATCGGACCTGAAGGCCTCCTCCAGCCAGGCCGCGTCGCGTCGGAGATGTCCGGCGCGATCGAGCCCTTGAGAGCTGAGAGGCATCTGGACGTTGGAGGCTTGCGGCATCGGTAGGAAACCTCCGGAAACACGGATTGGACGTGGCTTTTGCTGTTGCAAATGACTTCAGCCCCCCTAGCTGACTTCGCTCGGTCCGTTAAGGCCTGTGATCGCTGCTGACGGGTTGATGAGTGCGAACCCTTGCTATCCGTCCCTAGGATCGCGATATAGTGCCCTGCAGGCTGGCGGCGGACGAACGTCTCGCCAACCCGGTCAGGTCCGAGAGGAAGCAGCCGTAACGAGCTTCGGTCGGGTCGTCGCCAGTCTGCGCCTTTGGTCGCTTAAGCCCCGATTATCGGCTTGTCTTCTTCACGCGGGCCGCGTCTGCGCGTTCGGATCGATCGTTTGGGGGGACAGGGCGGGAGGACCGCCGAGGGGAGACGATCCACCGGGTTTGCGCCGCGCCGGGTTGTCGCCGCGCCCCTAGCTGGGCCATAAGAGATCATGTCGTCGAAAAATCCTCCTCCATCGCCTGCTTCAGGGCGTGCCGGTCGAGATCCGGACAGCATGTCCGGGTCGCCCGATGTCGACGCCGACGACGCGCTCTTTTCTTCGCTCCCGACTGCAGCGCCCACGCAGGCCTATCAGGTGCTGGCGCGAAAATACCGACCGCGGACCTTTGAGGATCTCGTCGGGCAGGAAGCTATGGTGAGGATCCTCACCAACGCCTTTGCAACCGGTCGCATAGCCCATGCCTTTATGCTGACCGGCGTACGAGGGGTCGGAAAGACGACGACGGCGCGGCTTTTGGCTCGCGCTCTCAATTATCGCTCACCGTCGCTTGACGCGCCGTCCATTCGTCTCGATCCGCCGGGTGTCCATTGCGCATCGATCATGGCGGGCTCTCATCCTGATGTGCTGGAGCTCGACGCAGCTTCCCGAACGGGCGTCGGAGACATGCGGGATTTGCTCGATGGTCTGCGCTACGCCCCAGTGTCCGCGCGCTACAAGGTCTACATCATCGACGAAGTCCACATGCTGTCGACCGCCGCCTTCAACGCTCTCCTCAAGACCCTTGAGGAGCCCCCGCCGCATGTGAAGTTCATCTTTGCGACGACTGAGGTCCGTCGTGTTCCGGTCACCGTTCTCTCGCGCTGTCAGCGTTTCACCCTGCAGCGGTTCTCTACCGAGGCGCTGGTTGGTCACCTCTCGAAGATTTGCGACCAGGAAGGGGCAAAGATATCCCAGGATGCCCTTGCTCTCATAGCTCGCGCCGCAGAGGGCTCGGCCCGAGACGGTCTTTCCATTCTTGATCAGGTGATTGTTCAGGCCGCGGCGGCCTCCTCTGAAGTCGGAGCCGAGACGGTCCGAGAGATGCTGGGGCTTGCTGATCGTTCACGTATTCTGGACCTGCTTGATCTGACGATAAGTGGGGACAACCGCCGTTCCCTGGAGGAGGTCTCCGCGCTTCTGGCCGCCGGGGCCGATGCGGCGGTGCTCCTTCGGGACCTGATGGATCTTGTTGGCGAAGTTTCTCGGGCTAAGGCCCTTGGGGAGGACTACAGGTTCGCAGGGCCTGCTGACTGGAGGACGAGGACACTCGCCCTCGCACAGCGTCTGTCCCCGGCCCAGTGCTCCCGGTTGTGGCGTCTTCTTCTGCAGGGGTACGAGGACTGCTCCCGGGCCCCCGATCCGGTGGCCGCTGCGCAGATGATCATTCTTCGGCTCGCCGCGGCGGCGTCCCTTCCGCCTCCTGAAGACGCCGCCAAGCTCCTCGGCGCCGGGCGTGATGGGGCCGGCGCCGACAAATCCTCCCATCTCCCCCCGCCTCCGAAGCCTGCTTCCGCTCCCGCGGGCCTCGCCTTATCTGAGGTCTCAGGTCCGCAGGGGGCGGCATTGCGCCTTGGCACGCTTCCGGCGATTATTTCCGAGCTGGAGGCGCGTCGACAGATCGATCTGCGTTACGAGATCGAGACCTATGTCAGGCCCGCTGAGATTGGTTACGGTGAGTTTCGCTATTCCGTCGCCCCGGGGGCGCCTGCAGGTCTCTCGCAGAAGATCCGCACCTGGCTTGAGAGCGTGACCGGAGTCGAATGGCGGGTCGAACAGACCTCTGAAGGTGCCGCAGAGAGCGCCGCCGAGAGACGCAGCCGTCGTCGCAAGGAGCGCTTGTCAGCGGTGGAAGCCCATCCGAGAATTCGTGAGGCGCTGAGAGCGTTTCCCGGATCTCGCGTTCTTCGGGTGGACGAACCTGAGGCGCTCGAGGGTTTTCTGGAGGACGACGATATGCCCGTCAGTCCTCACGGCGAGAACATCGTGCATGTGGATTTTTCGGGACATGGACGGTCTCAGGAAATCGAGATCGAGCCCGATCCAGAGGAGAGTGATGATTGAAGGATCTGTCGGAGATTATGCGCCAGGCCCAGCAGATGCAGGCTCGGCTGGCTGAAGCCCAGCAAAAGATGGAGTTAGTTCAGGCTGAAGGGACTGCCGGCGCCGGTCTGGTCCGGGTGCGCCTGAGGGGAAAGGGCGAGCTCGAGGCCTTGTCGGTGGATCCGAGTCTCATGGTCCCAGGCGAGGCCGAGATCCTCGAAGACCTGATCAAGGCGGCCCATGCGGACGCTCGACGACGGCTTGATGAGGCTGTGTCTGAAGCAATGCGCGAGGCGACCGGCGGTCTTGCCGGGATGATGCCGGGCTTCAAGCTTCCGTTCTAAGGCTGAGGATCAGGGTTTACGCGGACCTCCGGGGCGGAGGCGACGGAAGATACGATAGGCGAGAATACAGAATACGCCTGCTGCAGCTCCGCCGAACACGATAGGCATGTTATTCGCTGTGAGAAGAAAAAGGGTGATGGCCTTCACCGCCCCTGGCGTTAGGACAACGGCGAAGATGACAAGCGGGATGATCACGGCAGCCGCCATGGCGATAAGTTCGGAACGCTTGAAGTCCATCGCCGGTGATCTCCTGAGCTGACAGGCTGCGGCTGAGATCATCCTCGCTTCGTCCCGATCCGCCCGTCGGCTATACCACTTGACCCGTGGATGCTCTAGAGATCGCCCATGCCATTGAGACTTGCCTTCATGGGATCCTCCGCCTTCGCCGTCCCGGCTCTGCGAGCTCTTGTGGAGGCGGGTCATCATGTGGTCTGCGTCTATTCGCAGCCGCCTCGGCCGGCAGGCCGCGGAAAGGCGGAGCGCCCGACCCCGGTGCATGCCGTTGCGAACGAGTTGTCTCTATCGGTTCGCACGCCCCAGAACTTTCGCGACCCTGATGAACGCCAGGCGTTCGCCGACCTTGAACTCGAGGCAGCTGTGGTCGCCTCTTACGGCCTGATCCTTCCTCGATCTGTTCTCGATGCGCCGCAGAGGGGATGCTTTAACATTCATGGCAGTCTTCTTCCGCGATGGCGGGGGGCTGCGCCGATCCAGCGTGCAATTATGGCTGGCGATCCGGAAACGGGCGTCGAGGTCATGAAGATGGAGCCTGGACTGGACACGGGGCCAGTCATGCTGTCTGCGCGAACCCCGATACTTGAAGCCGATACGTTTCAGGACGTTCATGATCGTCTCGCAATGCTTGGAGCCGACCTCATCGTTCGCGCGCTCATGAAGGTGGAAGCCGGCAGCGCGGTCTTTCGGGTGCAGTCTGAGGAGGGCGTCACCTACGCCTCCAAGATATCCCCGGAAGAGGCGCGTATTGATTGGACCTGGCCGGCGGAGCGTCTGAGCGCCCATATCAGGGGGCTGTCTCCCCATCCGGGAAGCTGGTTTGAATGGCCGACCGACAAGGGCCCGGTTCGGGTGAAGGCGCTCAATGTTCGCGTAGAAGATGGCCATGGCGAGCCTGGAACCCTCCTCGACGACGGTCTCCTTGTCGCGTGCGGCCGCGGGGCGCTTCGTTTCCTGCGTCTTCAGAGGGAGGGGCGGTCCCCCATGGACGCTGCGGACGTCATGCGGGGATTTCGAACCGCTGTCGGAACGCGTTTCCTATGACCGATATCACCTTCCGGACCGCCGAAACGACTGATCGGGAAGCCATCCTGAACCTCAATATCGGGGCCTTCGGGCGTCGGGATGAAGCGGAGATCGTATCCCGTTTGGAGGCGGATGGGGATGCGCTTCTGCAACTCGTGGCGGTTATGGAGACCGATATCGTCGGTCATATCCTCTTTTACGCAATTCGGATTGATGGACGCATAGGCGCAGTCGGACTAGGTCCGATGAGCGTTAATCCATGGGCGCAGAGAGCCGGCATCGGGTCCGGACTGGTCCACTATGGTTTGCGGCACCTTCAGGATGGCGGGGTGAGTCTTGTTTTCGTCCTGGGACATGAAACCTACTATCCTCGATTTGGGTTTTCCGAGGTTGCAGCCGCGCCGTTTGTTGCGCCGTGGAAGGGGCCGCAGTTCATGGCTGTTCGGCTGCGTCATGGTCCGCCGACGTCAGGTCGTCTTCAGTTTCCGACAGCTTTTGGGGTTTAATGCATGCCTCGATACAAGCTGACCCTTGAGTATGACGGATCATCTTTTGCCGGATGGCAACGACAGGGAGGGCAGTCCACAGTTCAGGGGGTTCTGGAAGCCGCTGCAGCCCGCATTCGGGGAGAACCGGGGGACGTGATTGGGGCGGGACGGACAGACGCCGGCGTCCATGCCCTTGGACAGGTCGCGCATGTCGATCTCATCCGCTCTCTGTCGGTTGACAAGGTCCGTGACGCATTGAACGCTAATCTTCGCCCTCACAGGATCGCGATACTCGTCGCGGAGGAAGTGGATGAGGGTTTCCATGCCCGTTTTGATGCGATCGGACGCAGCTACCTTTACCGGATTGTGAACCGAAGACCGGACCTGACCTTCGATCACGGGCGAGCCTGGCGTGTGGGCGCTCCGCTTGACGCCGGACGGATGCACGACGCTGCTCAGGCATTGCTTGGACGTCATGACTTTACGACGTTTCGCGACAGCCAGTGTCAGGCGGATAGTCCGTGGCGGACCCTTGACGCCGTGTCGGTGGCTTCAACGGACGACAGAATAGACGTCCGCTGCAGTGCGCGATCGTTTCTTCACCGGCAGGTTCGTTCCATGGTCGGATCACTGGTCGATGTCGGTCGGGGGCGGCAGCCCGTGGGATGGATTGGAGACATTCTCAAGGCGGCCGATCGACGACTGTGTGGGCCGGTGGCGCCCCCCGACGGCCTCTATCTGACGTCTGTGCGTTATGCCGGTTATCCGGCAGCACGCGTCCTGTCATCCGAGACGGATCAATAGGTTTTTTTCCACCGGACTGAGATACGGCTATTGCCCGTCTCATCGGCCGACGAGTTGATGGACAGGCCTTCACGTGGCTCCCATTCGACCTCCGCGCCCAGGCCCCCCTCCGCTCCTGAACCAACCTCAAGATAAACGTCGGGAGCGATGTATTTACCTGCGCTGAGGGTTGCCTGATCTCCTCTGGCGCCGATCGACACCCTGTCCACCCCGACGCTCTGGCGCAGGAGCGCGGTGGGATCGAACGCCGCCTCGCCGGCAGCGAGTTGCGCTAGCGATGCGGCGAGCTGAGCCGCTTCAATCGTCGAGAGCTCCGACGCGGATCGACCGAAGAGCACCCGTGCGAGCACCTCATCTTCTGGAAGGGCGGGTGTTGAGGTCAGCTCGAACTTGAGCCTGTCAATCGTTCCGGAAACCCTGGCCCTGGCGACGAGGGATGGGGCTGAGCGGACGGCCGAGATGTCGACGCGGGCCAGTCGCGCCGGCCCGGACAGGCGGACGCTTCCGGTATCGAAAGCGAAGCGCTGACCCGCCAGAGTGAGTGCGCCCCGAAGCAGGTTCGCAGTCCCGACGATCTCAGGGTTGGCGGCAGGTCCCTTGAGGGTCATCGCTGCCGACCATTCGGTGTCCAGCCCTCGTCCGAAGACCGCGATACGCCGAGGAGCATTGATCTTGAGGTTTAATCGGACAAGGTCAGCAGGACCCTGGCGGCTCACATCCTCTCGGATTTCCGGGAAGCGGATTCTCCGAACGAGAGGCAGTCTGGGCAGTGCGGCGGTCGGAGGCGTTTCAACCGACAGTCGGGCCTCCGTTACCGTCAGATCGCCCGATACATCGACAGCCGCCGGCGTCGCCTCGATACGCCCCTTCCCAGTCACGGTGGCCGACAAGTTGTTTCGGCGCAGCGCCTGCAGGCTGTCCGACTGGAAACTGAGATCGCCGCGAAGCCCGTTCTTCCAGTTTATGTCTCCTGTCGCCTTCAGGCGTCCCCTTGCGCCATCGTCGCCCTCGAATGTCCGAAGTTGAAACGAGTCTCCCTCGAACTGACCGGCGGCGGTGATGTTCCTGAGGGTGAACCCGGTATCTCCATGTTCATAGGATCCCCCACTGAGCTCGACCGCTCCGCGGATCTCCGGCTGCAACAGATTTCCGCCGACGCGGGCGTCGATCAAAATCTCGCCACGGAGGGACTGATCGTCCGGGCCCACGAGGGACCAGACGGGCTCGCTGTCGCCCTTTAAGGTCAGACGACCAGAGATCTCCTCTGTTTTCGACAGCGTGAAGCCGCCAAGAGGCGTCAGGGGGAGCACCCCTTCTCCCTCAAGCGCGAGGCCCTGTCCTGAGCCGACAAGTCTCGTAAGGAGACGACCGTCGCGGATCTCGCCCGAGGCTTCAAGACGTGCTCTCTGAGACTCAAATCCGAGCGGAGCGGCGTCCGCGACAATGGCGGTGAAAGTTCCAGCCGGAGTTCCCTCCTTGAGGGCGAGTTCGGCCGAGCCCGAGAGACGACCTGAGATCGGCCGAAGTCCTGTCAGGGCAGACGCCGCGCCGAGATCGATGGAGGAGACGCGCAGGGAGAGCGATGTCGAGGTCGGTAGGCGGGTCAGGGCGCCTTCGACACGTCCATCAAGGAGGTCGAGGGCCCCGTTTACTTCAGCACGCTCAGGAGACCAACTCCAGTTCGTCGGCTGCAGTGTGGTGACCTGGGTATCTGCGATATGCCCGGACAGGAACGCCAGTCCAGTCCACCTTTCCTCGTTGACATCCCCCTCTGCTTCAAGGGTGAGATCCGCCTTGGCGCCTGCCCATCCGGAGATGCGAGCGGCTAGGGCGGCATGATCGTCGGCGATCGTGAGATCCAGGACCGCCCGATCAACCCGTCGCTCGCCAGCTCTGATGTCATCGGCGCGTCCTGTAAGCTTCGCTGACAGATCGCCGCCGACGAGCTTGGCTTCGCCCTCAGCTGTGAGGGTCCCGCGGTCGAGGTCCGCCAGTCCCGCAAGCGAACCGTGAACCTTAAAAGAGCCCTCGAGACCCGAGGGCATGAATGAGATTGCGGAGGAGGAGAGATGGAGATCGCCGAGGGAGGCCTGAACGGCCTCCAGGCCTGCGCCGTCCCTGACGATCTGTATGCGGCCGGATGCCTTAAGAGGTTGGTTGGCGGCGCGGGCTTTGACGGTGAATCGACCCTCGCTGCGTTGCTTGCGATCGAAGTTGATATCTGCCCTCAGATTCTCGATCGCCAAGCCCCCGATGTCGCCCGATCCGTCGGTCGCCTCCAGCTCTATCGTCTCGAGATTACGTGAGCCCGAGAGCACGGCTCGAGCCTCCAGCGAACGCAGACGGCCGGCAGACAGGGAGACCTCCTTCAGAAGCCTCAGGCTCGCGGTCCCGCTGATATCGCCATCTGCTGAGAGAAAGCCGCTCATGTCTGTAACGGCCGCGTTCCCCTCAAGACGGGCGCTGCTGATGGTGAGCCCTTTGCCGGCGAGGGTTCCATCAAGGCTTAGCCGTGGGGCAGGTCCCAGCAATTCCGCCAGAAGCGCAACCCTGGAGGCGACAGCCATTCCTTGTGCCTCGACGGAGACGCTTACCGGTGCGTCGCCAGAGCCTCTGGCAGCCGACCAGGCGCCGCGAACCCCTCCGGAGATCGGAAGCGAGGATCGCGTCACATTGAGGCGAGCTTCTCCTTCCAGGGAGAAGGCCTGGGACTTCGTGTTGAGATCTCCGGAAGCATTGAGGGATGCATCGACCGAACGAAGCGCCGCCATCGAGATGGCGACCCGGGTCCCGTCAGAGAGGATCTGGCCCCTGGAGGAAAGGTCATACCGGGACCCGAATGCGCCGATGGTCTGGCGCATGTCGCCAATCTCAATCAGTCCGCCGTCGACGGCCCAGGTGAGCGCCTCGGATGAGAATTCTAGGCTTATAGGGGCGGTGATCCGTCGAAGAGATATCGACCCTGATTCAATGTCGGAGAGGCGTCCCTGTCCCCGCCAGCTCCAGTCCTCCAAATCTCTGAATACCCCTTCACCCGTGACGTCGAGTTCTCCCTTCAGCTCGGCTGAGAGAGAGGAAAGGGGCAATCCCGAAAGCTGTGTCTCGACAGGTCCGACCAGTCGCCCGTTGCGCACATCGAGCAATCCTGATGCGCGAAGCCGCGTAAGTCCGGTCGACGCTCTTAAGGTGGTCCGGGCCTGTTCCGGACGCACCAGGTTCACGTCTGCGGAGAGGCGGATCTCCGAGCCCAGCAGACCGTTTAGGTTCGCGAGTGCGGGCCACGCGGCTGTCTGAAGGCTCGCGTTCGCAGTGACCACCGGGCCAGCTAGCGTGATGTCGAGGTCGGCCGTTTTAGTTCCCTCGAAGGTGAGCTCGGCCTCTGCTCGTAAAAGAGCGAGGTGGCCCTTCAGAGAGGCGATGAGTTCAATTCCCTGATCAGCCGGAGCTCTAAGCAGATGGGACATGACCCCGTTTGAATGCCCGGAAAGCTGCGCTGCGCCCTCGAGGCGTCCATCTCGCTCCCAGGACAGGCGAACGTCCGCCTCGTCTCCCGGACCGCCCAGCGAGGCAACTTCAAGAGCGGTGCGTCCTGATCCGTCCCGCCTCACTTCCGCGTTGAGCCTCGCCGTCAGTTCTGCCTCGACACCGGCGGCGTTCTTATCCAGCACCAGTCGGGTTATGGCGAGGCGTTCCAGCGACACGCCAAACGAACCGATGGGAGATCTCGGGCGCTGTCGCGCCCGGGCGGGAGGGGACCTCAGAACATGAATTTCCCCGATGGTGAGCGAATTGATCCGGACGGTTCGCTTCAGCAGTCCGGGAAGGGACCAATCGAGAGACAGATCGGTCGCTACCATCCAGGGTCCCTGATCATCTGAAAAGGTCAGGGAGGAGATTCTGACTTCAGAGAGCGGATCGCCAGCGATGGAGCCCAGAGATATTCGCCCCAGCCCGTTTAGCTCCTGTCCGTCGAGCGCTGAGACGAGGGCGCGCCGGCCGCTATCCGAATGAATCCAGACGCGCACGAGGAGACCGGCTCCCATGAGGACGGTCGTCAGAGCCAGGAGGCTCAGGAGCGCACCGCGCAGCATCAACGAGAGCGATCGACGGGACGCCATCAGAACGCCTGCCCTATGGAGACATAGACCTGAACGCTCGCATCGCCAGGCCGACGATTGAGAGGAACGGCGATATCCGCGCGTAAGGGGCCGAACCCAGCATAGTATCGCACGCCGAGGCCTGCGCCTGCCCGCATCTCATCAAACGGCGGACTATTGTCCTGTCCAGCCGCCCCGGCGTCGACAAAAGCCACAAGACCCAGGCGCTCGCTCGTCCGCCACCGGGCCTCGAGACTGATTTCGGCTAGAGATCTGCCGCCTTCCAGGCCCGTCTCAGAGAAAGGGGAAAGGGACTGGTGTTCGTAGCCTCTGACCGAGCCGCCTCCACCGGCGAAAAAAAGGCGATCGGGAGGAGCGCCGCTCGCTCCTGTCAATGAGCCGACCCGAACACGTGCGGCTCCCACAAGCTTGGGGGATCCCAGATCAGAGTAGACGCTCGCTTCACCCGTGAAACGTGTGAGCCCGATCAGGGACCCATCCTTGACCAGCGCGGGTTCGATGGCGATCCGCGCGCGCACCCCATTGGTCGGGTCAAGGATATCCCGAACGCCTATGTATTCGGCTGCGAGGGTTGCGCCGAGACTGGCCACATCCCTTCGGGATGAGTTTAGAAGCAGAATCTGCGGATTGGAGATACGTGAATAGCCCGCCTCAATCGCGAGAGAGGCCCTGAGGCGGCCTGTGATCTGGTCCTCAACTTCCGCCGAAAGGGCGCCCCCGGTCTGAAGATAGGCGTCGGTCTCAAGATCCTCGACCCGGGCGGAGAGCCGGAGACGGCGGCCGTAATGTCCAAAGTTGGGTCGGGAGAAGCTGGTCTCCAGGCGACGTTGCAAATTCGCCGCGACCCCCTCGATGGCGAATGTCTCGCCGCGCCCTCGGGCGTTTCGAAGCTCCCATCCCGCATTAACGCCGAAACCCTCGCTGGTGGACGCCGATCCGCCCAGCGTAAAGGTGCGGTTTTCGGCCTCTGTAAGCTCCACCTCGACGCCTCGGACGATTGTCTCGGAGGAGGCGTCATTCGGCGCTGGTTCCAGCCGGACGGAGGCGGCGTCGAACAGGCCGGTTTCGCCAAGTCGTCGTCGGAGCTCTTCGAGGCGGTCGGGAGAGAAAGTCTCGCCTGCAGCCCAGGGGATCATATCCTCGATGAACTTGGTCCGTGTTCGCTGAGCGCCAGTGATTTTCACCGGACCGAGGGTGACTTTCGATCCTGCCTTAAGTCTGAATGTAAGGTCGAGGGTCTGAAGTTCGCCATCGGCGAGCGCGTCGACCGGATCGGCTGAGGCGTCGGCGTATCCCGCTCCGCTGAGGCGCCGCAGGAGGGCATCTTCAGTTGTGAGGATCGGTCCGGCCTGAGCCGGCGCACCGGTGGCGACGCCCTCGAGAAGGGTGGATAAGGCCGTTTGAACATCTTCTTCGGGAGGAGGGCCCAGGAAGGAGATCGTGCTCGAGCCAATGCTGAAAAGTCCTCCCGCTTCGACACGTACGCCTCGCCTCAGCCGTGCGCCGTCTTCCGCAAAGGGCGACACGCGCGCAGCGTAGAAACCTTCTGATTCGAGGAGCTGCGAAACAATGGAAGCCGCCCGCCTGGCTTGTCGGTTGGCCTCGAACAGACTCTCCGGCTCGGCTTCTTGGGGAAGGAGACGCTGGAGATCGCGGTTGAGGAACGGGGGAACCCCTGAAATCTCAAGTCGCCCCGCCTGAGCGTTCGCCGTTGACCAGGACAGACTGGTCCCGCTGAAAACAGCCAGGGCGACGAGCAGGCCCGTCCGAATGCCGCGTCGGTCTCCGCATCGCGAGACGATCCGCCGGGTAAGGCGGATCAGCCGGCCTAGGGACAAGAAGGTCGACGATGCCATTCTGGCGATACTCGCAGCCGCGCCCTTCGCGAGACCGCTCCGGGACAGTCCGGGGCGGTGCGACCCGTCTATGATCGCCCAAAAGCCGGTACGAGGTTCGACCAGGATCAGGCTTTGGCAAAGTATCGGGTCAGGATGCGGTAGTATACACGCGAAAGCGTTTCGATTTCGTCGACGCCCGCGTGTTCGTCCACCTTGTGGGCGCTTTCATTTCTCAGGCCAAGTTCGGCGACCGGACAGTAATCCTTGATGAACCGTGCATCCGAGGTGCCGCCGCTCGTCGACAGGATGGAACTGCGCCCCGTTTCATCCCGGATAGCCTGCTGCATGAGATCAGTGAGCGATCCGGGTTCGGTGTAGAAAGCTTCCCCTGAGACGCTGAGGTCCGCCTCGATCGTCACTCCGTCATGAACGCCTTCGACAAGCGACCTGATGCGGGCGGCGAGCTCGGCGCCTGAATGATTGGGATTAAAACGAATGTTGAACTTCGCACGGGCTGTCGCCGGGATAACATTATGCGCCGGATTGCCGACATCGATCGTCGTTATGACCAGGCGGGAGGGCTGGAACCCGGGACTGCCCTCGTCGAGCGGCATTTCGCTCAGACGTCCCAGTATCTTCATCAGGACCGGAATCGGATTGACAGATTTTTCAGGATAGGCCGCATGGCCCTGTCGCCCCCCGGCCGTAATGACGCCGTTCAGGCTCCCTCGGCGTCCATTTTTGACGACATCCCCCAGCGCATCCTCCGATGTCGGCTCTCCGACAAGGCAGTGGTCGATGGTCTCACCCTCTTGATAGATGGCTGGCAGAAGCCGCCGGGTTCCGTGAAGCGAGGGTCCTTCCTCATCGCCTGTGATGAGAAAGGAGATGGAGCCCTCAGGCCGTCCATGGGTGGAGATGAATCTCGCTGTCGCGGCGACAAAGGCGGCAATCGAACCCTTCATGTCGGCGGCCCCGCGACCGTAAAGCGTACCGTTCCGGATCTGGGGAACGAAGGGATCGGACGTCCACGCTGACGCATCGCCCACGGGAACGACATCCGTGTGACCCGCAAAGCAGAAATGCGGTCCGCTTGAACCAAGACGCGCATAGAGATTGTCGACACCCTCGAAGGGGTATCTTCGTACCTGGAACCCCATTGGAGCGAGGATCTCGGCAATCCGGTCCTGCGCACCATCGTGACAAGGCGTCAGGCTCGCTTCCCGGATCAGGACGCACGCGACATCAATAGGGTCTTCAGGATTGACAGGCATGTGGGCCGTACGCCTCGAGAGGGAGATGCGATTAGTGAGGAAGTTCAGGACCTCAGGAGTTCGTTCACGCTGGTCTTCGCCCGGGTTCCTGCATCGACCTGTTTTACGATGACTGCGCAATACAGCGAAGGACCGGGTTCGCCGCTGTCCCCCATTGGCTTTCCGGGGCGATTGCCCGCCACCACCACCGAATAGGCAGGAACTTCGCCAAACAGCGTCTCTCCGGTGGCCCGGTTGATGATCGGCGTCGAGGCGCCAAGATAGACCCCCATTCCGATCACCGCGCCCTGACGCACCACCACACCCTCTGCCACTTCAGAGCGCGCTCCGACGAAACAATCATCTTCGACGATCACCGGACTGGCCTGCAGGGGTTCAAGGACGCCGCCGATCCCGACCCCTCCGGACAGGTGACAGTTGGCGCCGATCTGCGCGCAGGACCCGACCGTGGTCCAGGTATCGACCATCGTTCCCCGTCCCACATGCGCTCCGATATTGACGAAGGAGGGCATCAGAACAACGTCGGGAGCGATATAGGCGCCGCGGCGCACGATCGATCCTGGAACGGCCCGGAACTGTCCTGCTGTGAAATCATCAGGTCCCCATCCTTCGAATTTCGAGGGAACTTTATCCCACCAGGCTCCCGGTCCAGGGCCGCCCGGAACGAGGGTGTTCGCATTCAGTCGAAATGACAGGAGGACGGCCTTCTTGAGCCATTCATGGACGCTCCAGGCGCCGCCCTCAGCGCGTTCGGCGACCCGGAGCTCGCCACGATCGAGAGAGAGCAGGGCCTCCTCGACGGCATCGCGGACGGTCCCGCGGGTCTGGGGAGAGAATGAAGCCCGGTCGTCCCAGGCGGCGTTGATCACGGAGGCGAGTTCGGATGCGCGGCTCAACTGAGCGTCTCCCGGCAAGAGGTTTGCAGGCCCATTAACCTGTAGAGCGGGCCCCGCCAACCCGTTTCACAGCGCCTCAACGGACCTTGGGAAGTGTAAGTCCCCTCAGGAAGCTGTCGAGATTGTCGGTCGCATGATGAACATGGGGCGGATGCTCTCCAGGGCCGGCGGGTCTGACGCCCTGGGGTTCGCCGCTCCAGTCCATCGGAGATCTTACAAGGACCGTCGTGAAGCCGAGATGAGCCGCAGGTTCGAGATTCCGGGAGATATCTTCGAACATAGCCGAGCGACTGGGGACCGCTCCTGTTTGCCTTATGAAGCGTTCATAGGCGGCCCGAGATGGTTTCGGGGCGAAAAGGGAGGCCTCGATATCGAAGACATCGTCGAACAGATGATCGATCTTCATTCGGCTCGCCACTCGCTCGGCATGCTTTCGGGAGCCGTTGGTGAAGATGTATCGCCGTCCGGGCAGAGCGCTGATGGCGGTGGCAAGCTCCGGGGCCTGGTCGAGCGGCGTCAGATCGATGTCGTGGACGAAGTCAAGAAAGTCTCTCGGGTTCAGTCCGTGGACGGTCATGAGCCCGTTCAGGGTTGTGCCATAGTCGGCATAGTACGATTTCTGGATGCGTCTGGCCTCCTGAGCCTCAACTGAGAGCACTCTGGAAACGAATTGGGTCATCTTGAGGTCGATCTGCGCGAACAGATTACACTCAGCCGGGTAGAGTGTGTTGTCGAGATCGAAGACCCAGGTCTCGACATGACTGAAGTCCGAGGAGGACGAAGGCGGGAGCTGCGTCATCGAACGGAGGCTTCAACAGACCCAAAACTGCGCTCGAAGAATTCAAACACCAGTTTTCCATCCTCCGGGCTCGGGGTTTCCAGAAAGCGGGCCTGACGGTATCCTCGCTCGACGCACCGCTCTGCGCCGACAACTGCAAATTTCGATCGGGCTGTGCAGAAGGTTCGGGCTGCGCCTGTGAGGCGCCGGACACCCTGAGGCGCCTCCATCTCGGCATAGACATAGTGCGGTTCGGCAAGCAGGCTTTCGTCCACAGTGCGCGCGCAGGTCCCGGCCTCAAGGGCCCACCAGCCTCTCGATTCCAGGCCCTCTGAGTTTCGTCGAGCGATGGCGCTCCAGATGCGCTTGTCTGTCCGGTTACACAGCATCATACCGACTTCGAGGGACCTGTTCCGAGCCGCTTCTTCGAGAACGTCGATCAGCTGCGCGTCAGGCATCCGCGGGTCAAGTCGGCGAGACGTCAGGAACGAGGTGATGGCGGTTCTCGATTTGCGTCCGAGAAATCCATTGACCGGTTCGCTGTCGATCCCGGCGTCCGCCAGAAGTCGCTGAAGTCCGGCACCGCGAGCTGACTGACCGGGTTTGTTGAAGGGCTCCGCCTCGTTAAAGAACGTGCGCCAACCCGAGCGCCGGTCGATCCGAACCGCTCTGAAGTTTCTCGCCTCAAGGCCCATCGCGCTGCAGGAGGGAGGGTTTTCGACGGCGAATGAGCCGTTCGGGTCCACGCACAGAGAAATGTCGCCATTCCAGACACGCTGCCCCCCGCGGTGGGCCTTTGACGAGCGGGCGAAGACGAAATTGACACCTGCCTTAAGGGGCGCGGGCAGAGCAACCTTGCATTCTCCGGGTCTCAGGCGGGTCCAGCCCTCCATCACCACCGTTCGTCCTTCCGGTCGACCAGTGGCGGCTTCGATGATGAAGCTCGTCTGATTGCACAGCTCCCAGCCGTTTTGCGCGTGGGCTGGCGACGCCAGGAGAAGGCCGAGCGCCAGAAACGGTGCGATTCGGATCAGATACCTAGCGTACCAGGGTTCCCGCGCCATGTTCGGTGAACAACTCCATCAAGAGGGCGTGGGGTTTTCGACCATCCAGTATGACCGCAGCCTCAACGCCTTTTTCCACCGCCTGCATCGCAGTTTCAAGTTTGGGTATCATACCGTCTCGCGCAGTACCGTCCGCGATAAGGCCTCGCGCTTCCTCACTTGACAGCTGTTTGATCAGTTGGCCCGACTTGTCGAGAACCCCGACCACATCCGTGAGAAGAAGAAGTCGTTTGGCCTTAAGGGCGGCAGCCACTGCGCCTGCAGCTGTATCGGCATTGATGTTGAAACTCATGCCGTCCGCGCCGACCCCGACCGGCGCCACAACAGGAATGAAGTCGTCTTCCGCCTGAGCGGCGAGCGCTTCAAGAACCGAGGGGTCCACACGATCGGGCTCCCCGACGAACCCGAGGTCGACCACCTGTTCGATATTGGAGTCAGGGTCGCGCCGTGTCCGGGTCGCTTTTACGGCGGTGATCAGATTTGCGTCGGTCCCGGACAAGCCCACCGCCTTGCCCCCGGCGGCGTTGATCGCCCGCACGATCGTCTTGTTGATCGCTCCTGCAAGAACCATCTCGACGATCTCCATCGAGGCCGCATCGGTAACCCGAAGGCCATCCTCGAATCTGGACTTGATCCCCAGCTTGTCGAGCATTCGTCCGATCTGCGGGCCGCCTCCGTGGACGACGATGGGATTAACTCCGAGGAGCTTGAGCAGAACAACATCCTTGGCGAAGAGACGCGCGAGATCATCGTTCTCCATGGCGTGCCCGCCATACTTGATCACCACCGTCTGGCGATCATATCGCTGAATATAGGGCAGGGCCTCCGAAAGCGTTCGCGCCGTTTGAAAGGCGTCGGCCGGCGGATCTGCAGACAGGGGTGTTCTGTTCGTCATGGGGCCGATGTAGCGGGTTTCGTCACCGTGATGAAGAGGGACTTGTAGTCCTCGTGGCGATTCATCGGCCCCGCGCGGCTGAATTTCCGTCAGGTGAGGAGCGCTATTTCCGCCC
Source organism: uncultured Alphaproteobacteria bacterium (assembly GCA_903831255.1). Lineage (GTDB taxonomy): Bacteria > Pseudomonadota > Alphaproteobacteria > Caulobacterales > Hyphomonadaceae > UBA7672. Next base: position 81,622 of record CAIKWZ010000024.1, on the reverse strand, counting down.
TCAAAAGGTCGAGACCCGTTCCTTTCTCACTGGATGTGACGAGGACCCTCGGATGAGCCGCCGGATGCCGCTTGAGCTCTGGCAGGGTCTGGCTCACGATGGATGAGAGTTCCGCAGTCGTGAGCTTGTCCGCTTTGGTGAGGATGATCTGGTAGGCGACTGCTGAAGTGTCGAGATTGGACATGACCTCATGATCTGTCTCGCCCACGCCTCGGCGGCTATCGATAAGCAGGAAGACGCGCTTCAGGCTGCTTCGTCCGCGCAGATAGGCGAGGGTCAGGCGTCGCCAGGCCTCCACGGCTGGACGTGGAGCCGCCGCGAAGCCGTATCCGGGAAGATCCACCAGATGAAGTCGTCCCTCTCCGAGATCGAAGAAGTTGAGCTCCTGTGTCCGGCCTGGCGTATTGGAGGCCCGCGCCAGCTGACGTCGATTGACGAGGGCGTTGATCAGGCTGGATTTTCCAACATTCGATCGGCCGGCAAAAGCGACCTCAGGCCGATCTCCCGGAGGAAGATGGTCTGTGCGCACCACGCCCTTCACGAAGATCGCCGGGGCTGCGAAGAGCCTTCGGCCGTCTTCGATCTGATCGTCGCTGAACGGAGCGTCCGGATCCGGCGACGGCATGGCGGCTATGAGGCTCCCGCCTTGCGGTTCAGGAGGCGTTTCAGCAGCTTGTCGAACTCCGTCTCAACGCCGTTTCGACGCATGATGACGTACTGCTGCACCATGGTGATGGCGTTCGACCAGACCCAGTAGATGACGAGGCCGGCCGCGAAGCCTGCGAAGAGAATGAGGAAAATGAGAGGAAGGAACTGCATGATCATTTTTTGCGTCGGGTCTGTCGGCGGAGCCGACATGCCTTGCAGGGCCCACATCGTCAGTCCGTAAAGCAGTGGCCACACTCCGATCATCAGGAAGCTGCCGATCAGGGGCAGGGCTGCGGGATCCCAGGGCAGAAGTCCGAAGAGGTTGAAGATCGTGGTGGGGTCGGGCGCCGACATATCCTTGATCCACCCGTAGAAGGGCGTATGGCGCATCTCCAGAGACACCATGAGGGTGTGATAGAGGGCATAGAAAACGAAGGCCTGAGGGATGAGCGGAAGACAGCCCGCCAGAGGGTTGGCCTTCTCCCTCTGATAGAGTTTCATCACCTCCTGCTGCTGCCGCGCCCGATCCGCCTCAAAGCGCTTGCGGATCTCCTCCATCTCAGGCTGCAGCTTCCGGAGCTTGGACATGCTCTCGTAAACCTTCATCTGGACCGGGAAGAAGGCCGTTTTCACAACGACGGTGACGGCAAGGATGGCGAGTCCAAACGACCCGAACCAGTTCTGAAAGGTTTGCAGCATCCAGAAGAACGGCTTGGTGATGAACCACAGCCAGCTCCAGTCCACAGCATCTGTGAAATCTGGAATGCCCGCTGTCTTCTGATAGGCTTCAAGAACAGATACGCGCTTGGCGCCGGCGAAAATTCGCGAGGACGCCGTCGCACTTGCTCCCGGGGCGATCGAACGGGCGGCCCCCGTGAACCCTGCCTCAAAGACGGTGTCTCCGTTCGCCTTCTCAACCATCGCCCGCATCGTCACCGCTTCCCGCTGGTCGGGAATGGCTGCCGCCATCCAGTATTTGGTCGTGAGAGCAATCCAGCCGGTCGAGACCTCCTCGACGACACCCTTGCCTTTGTTGAGGTCGGTATATTTGACCATCTGGTTCTTTTTCGGCCCGTAAGCGCCGAGAACCCCCTTGTGGGCCTGCTGGTCTTCGCGGGCGATCTTGAGAAGATCAGGCAGCATCTTCTGCCTGACGAATGTCTCCGGAGTGATGCTGATGGTTTCCGCGCTCGTATTGGTAAAGGTGTCGGAGATCGTGAACAGGTAGTTTTGGTCGACCGTCACGCGCCGATCAATCCGGCCCGCCTGTAGGGAGAGTTGCAGGTCGAGAGGATTATCAGGCGTGAGAGGCCCTGTGCTCGTCTGGGTCCAGACGGCCTCACGGGTCGTCACCCCTGTGGGACTTTTCCAGTACATTTCCGCGAAGAAGGGCCTTGCTGTCTGATCGGGCGACAGGAGCTGAATCTCTCCCTCTCGCCGGTCCGCCAGCTTGTCGTCGATCGTCTCGTAGAAGCCCTTGAGAGAGATATCGTCGATCCTGGCTCCCTTGAGCAAGATCGAGCCGTCGATTGCCGGGCCTTCCACTTTCACCCGAGCCGCAGACGACAGGCCCTCGGCGACCACTTCGTCTCGCTGACGTTCGATCTTGGGAGCCTGAACGGCCGCGGCCTGAACCTGCTCTGCGACTGCGCGCGCACGAGCCGCCCGTTCCTGGCGAGCCTGCGGCTCCAGGACGAAGGTCGAGTAGCCAAACATCAGGACGACCATGAGGACGATCGCCAGCATCATATTTCGCTGGTCGTTCTGTTCCATCTGTCAGCCCTTTTTTGCGGGAGAGCGGCCTGTACGTGCCCTTAGGCCTTCCTCGGCGCCGGCGTCCAGCCGACGCCGGAGGCTTATCAATGCGCTTTCCATCTCGTCAAGCAAACCGGTCCACTCACATGTCCCTGTCTCTTGCCGCGCGATGAAGACATAATCGGTTCCTGACTCCCCCAAAAAGGGAAGCCACGACGCAGCGGCCTCTCGAAGGCGTCTGCGGGACCTGTTTCGCGCAACCGAGTTTCCGACCTTTTTTGTCGCGGTGAAACCGGCGCCGGCCTCGGGGCGGTGCGTCAGCCTGCGGCGCGCCTGCACGACCAGATGCCGACGTCGCTCGGAAAACCCATCCGCAACAAAGAGAAATTCTCTTCGAACGCGAAGTCGGGTCACAGAAATCGAATGTGAAACTCTGGAGCCCTGAACTGGGGGTATCGTCTCCGATACCGCCTCTATCAGGCGCTCAGACGCTTGCGGCCCTTGGCCCGGCGTCTCGCCAGGACCTTCTGGCCGTTCTTCGTGGCCATCCGCGAGCGGAAGCCGTGGCGACGCTTGCGCTTGATGTTGCTCGGCTGGAAAGTCCGCTTTGTGGACACGGCTCACGCCCCTTGATCCTTCAGGAAGGGGCGGGAACTACCTTGCGCAGCCCTATGAGTCAAGTCGTATGCCGACGGTGAGCGGAAAACCTCGTCCATCTGGTTCCTGAACGAAAATTGATCCAGATGCTGGCGGCCTTAATTTACCCCTTTTTCCTAGGCACGCAGAGCGAATGAAGCGGTTCGGGCCGCCTCATGTGTCGTGTGGACTTCAGTCATGGAGGTCGCCGTGTACGGCGGACCAGTACAGGCGCGAGCCGAGCTTCAGGGGAAGGGCGCAAGGCTTGCGTCGTCCGTAGGGGCGCTGCTGGCCGGAGCGTTCCTCGTTGCAGCGGTCTGCAGCGCATGGGCGCTTGTATCCTCGGGTCCGGGCTGGGGAAGCGTTGTTCAGGACGTCTTGGCCTTGGGAGACCAGCATCCTGCTCTGGTCATCTCGGCCTACTTCGTTCTGTACGCTCTGGGAACGGTATTGATGCTGCCGGGCGTATTGTTCTGGGGCACGGTGGCCGGAGGATACCTTTTTGGATGGCCTGTGGCGCTCGCATTGAGCCTGAGCGGCGGCACGTCCGGAGCTGTTATGCTTTTTCTCGTCTCCCGTTCCATTCTACGACCCTGGTTCCTCTCGCGATTTGCAGTTTGGGCGGGTCGGATTGAGAACGGCGTTCGCCGGGACGCGTTTAGCTACATGCTGGCGATGCGATTCCTCTTCATACCCTATCCGATCGTTAATCTCCTGCCTGGCCTCGTGGGCGTCCGGTTACGCGACTTCCTCCTGACGACCGTTCTTGGCCTCATTCCCAGCATGGCGGCCTACGCTGTTCTCGGCGCGGGCCTCCGCTCGACCCTGCTGTCCGGGGGAGCGATTGATCCGAAGGCTATTGGGTTTGAGCTTGCCCCGGCGTTGGGAGCGCTGGGTCTTCTGGCGCTCCTGCCTGTGGCGTACAGACATCTGGCCTTGCGTCTCGGATTGCCTGATATCGGATTGGCGGGAACGCGCCGTTCGGGGGCTGCTTCAAGCGTGTCTGAGCGTGGGTTGCGATGACGGCTGTAGTGATCCGGACTGTTGGGTCCATTGGATGAAGAAGGGCTGGAAGGCTGAGCGGCGCTGAGACGAACGTCAGGGATGACCCCCCCGGAAGCCAGGAGGCGACCGGGACCGCATCGTTTTTTTCGGGACTGAGCGGGCGTCTGCTGCTTCTCACAGTGGGCTTCGTCCTGTTTGCCGTCGCCGTCATCTATCCGCTGTTGGCGGCAAGCTATCGTAACGGCTGGCTGCTGGATCGCGCGCAGGCGGCTCAGATCGCTGTCCTCGCGGTTGAAGCCGCGCCGGACGGCCGTGTGAGCGACGGTCTCTCTCGCGAGCTTCTTGATCAGGCTCAGGTCATATCCGTGGCTGTGGAGGGGGAGGATTTTCGGGAGCTTGTTCTGGCCTCCGCGGTAGAAGTTGGCGGACCGCTGGTTCAGATCGATATGAGGACGGATAATGCCGGCCCATCCGTTCTCGGGACCTTCGCACACCTGCTGGCCCCTCGAGGGCGCTTTCTGCAGATACTGGTCGTTCCCTCCATGACCGACGACGCCTCGATGGAAGTGATTGTACCGGAAGCGGCCCTGCGCAAGGATCTCCTGAGGTTTTCCCGCACGCTTCTTGTTGTGTCTCTGATGATTTCAGGGATCGTCGGCGCGCTCATCTACCTCGCTATTTACCGTCTGGTCGTGCGGCCGATGCAGGGGCTGACCGGTTCGCTGGTGCGCTTCGCCGCGTCTCCCGAGGAGGAGATCAGGCCATTCCGGCCCGGCCGGTCCGACGAGATGCAGACGGCCTATCGGGCGCTTCAGGACATGCAGAGGCAGGTGTCGGCCTTTCTCCGCCAGCGCAAACGTCTCGCCGACCTTGGCGAGGCGATGGCCAAGATCAACCATGATCTTCGCAATTCGCTCTCGGCGGCGCAGATCGTCTCGGAGGGCCTGTCACAGTCGGATGATCCGCGGGTCAAGCGGGCGGCGCCCCGTCTGGAGCGCGCGATAGAAAGAGCCATCGGGCTGGCTGAGGCGACCCTTCGTTACGGTCGGGCTGATCCTCCAGGTCCCAGTCTGCAGCCGGTGAACCTTGCGCCGATCATTGAGGAGGCTGCGCTGGAGGCCCTCGCAGGGTGGCCAGCCGTTTCGTGGAAGCTTGAGTGCCCCGGCCGGCCGTCGGTTCTTGGTGATCCCGAGCATATTCATCGGATCATCGCAAACCTGATGCGCAATGCGGCGAGGGCGGTCACCGAGCAGGAATGCCGGCGGGATCCCCCTGCCATCAGGGTGTCCGTTGTGAGGCAGGACGATGTTGTCTCGATCGATGTCGCAGACAACGGACCGGGTCTGCCGCCCGCCGTCGTTCCAAGGCTTTTTCTCCCGTTCTCGGGGTCTGCTTCACGCGATGGCGCGGGTCTGGGTCTCGCGATCGCTCGAGAGTTGGCGAGAGGGATGCGCGGAGACGTTGAGCTCGTTCGATCAGGCGTTTCGGGCGCGGTTTTTCGTCTGACCTTGCCCGCGCGTAGCCAGTAAACGCCCCCGCGGCCCTGCTAAATCCGAGTGCGGCGTCATCGCCCTTTGACGATTTCGATCGCCGCCCCGTCCTTTCGCGGATCCGCGCCGCCCTCAAGCGTCGACTGTCTTGCGACGATGAGGTGAAGACCAGACATTTCACCCTCAACTTCCTGCACTTTAAACCCGGCTTTCGTCAGCATGCTCGCCCAGGCCTTTCCGGTTTCATCGGTGGACTCGACCCTGACCGTTTGTCCGCGAGCGACGATATTGGGCAGACCGGCCGCTTCCTGGGCGGTTCGGTTCCAGTCGAGAACGGCCACAAGCGTCTTGGCGACATAGCCGATGATTGAGTTGCCGCCCGGAGAGCCTGTGACCATGAACAGATCGCCATTGCCGTCAAAGACGATGGTCGGCGACATGGAAGAGCGCGGGCGCTTGCCGGGGCCCGGCGCATTGGCGACCGGCTTGCCGTTCATTGTCGGGGTCAGAGAGAAATCAGTAAGCTCATTGTTGAGAAGGAAGCCGTTCGTGAAACGCGAGGAACCAAATGGTCCCTCGATCGTCGCTGTGAAAGAGACGGCGTTGCCTTCGAAATCGACAAACGACATGTGAGTGGTTCCCGCTCTGGGCGTGGTCGCGTCGCGTCCCCACATGTCGATTATCGGCGCTTGTCGGAGGACTGCGCCCGGATCGCCGGGCTCGGGCTTGTCTCCTGGTTTGAACCCTGAGGCGGCCCTTGAGCGGATATAGTCCGGATGAAGGAGATCCTTCATCGGAACCGTCACAAAAGCTGCATCGGCGACGTAATGATCGCGGTCCGCATAGGTGAGCTGTTCCGCGATCACGAAATCCCGAAGCCTGTCGGCCTCGCTGGTCCCTGCGGAGGTGTTCCGGATCGCGTCATAGAGGCCCATGAGCTGGTTCATCGCCATACCGCCGGAGGAGGGCGGCGGGGCGGAGCAGATGGTGTAGCTGCGGAACGGGCCGCATACGGCAGGAGCCGTGCGTACCCTGTAGTCTGCAAGATCCTTGAGGCTCAGCTCGCCCGGTATATCCCCGGAGCGCACGGCCGCGACGATGCCGTCAGCGATGCTTCCGGCATAAAACGCCGCCGGACCCGAGGTCGCAACCGCCTTCAGGACATCGGCGTAATCCTTGTTGGTTCGTCTGTATCCAGGCGCCAGAGGCTTGCCTTCGGGAAAGAAGTAGGCCTGGGAAACGGGATCTGTGCCGAGCGGTCCACGGATAAAGCGCGGATTATCGAGAGACCGCGACAAACGTTCGGAGACGATGAAGCCCTTGTCGGCGAGATCGATGGCCGCCTCAAAGTTCTGCTTCCACGGCAATTTCCCGTATTCGTCATGAGCCGTCTTATAAAGGGCGACGACACCGGGCACTCCGACCGACTTGCCGGAAAACACAGCGGGTCCAAAGCCCAGCTGCTTTCCCTGCCAGGAAAACAGGTCAGGGGTGGCCGTCGCGGGAGCCGCTTCACGACCGTCAAAAACCTTTGTTGTGTTCGAGCGTCGATCGTAGACCACCATGAACCCGCCGCCTCCAAGGCCGGAGCTCTGGGGTTCGACCAGCCCAAGGACCGTATGGGCCGCGATAGCGCCGTCCACCGCGCTGCCGCCAGCCTTCATCACATCCAGCGCGGCCTGAACGGCGCGCGGGTCGGCCGCTGCAGCCATAGCCCGTCCTTTCAGGCGCCACTCGCGTGCGCTCGAGGTGCCCTCGGATGACGTCGATGGACGCCCCATATCACTCGCAGGGGGGACGGCGCATCCTGCAAGGGTCAGGACCGAAACGGCGAACAGCAGTGCAAGGCGCATGGGGCCCCCTTCTTGCGTGGTGTCAGACGGACCGTCATAAGATCCGCGCGATCAGCAACTAGACTGGCCGGCGAAGGTGTCAAATGGCGGTTCGACCGGGTCGATCAAATCTGATCACAGATGTCGCTGGAATCACAGTGGGGTCAGCTCATGATTCCCTTCGGGAGACGGGCGCCACGGTGATTCGTCCGTTGAGACGGTCCGTGGCGGCGGCGATGGTGGCTGGCGGCGGACCCGGAACGCGGGAGACGGATGCCTTGGCGCCGGACGGCCTCGTCGATGAAATCGATGCGATCGTACTTTCGGGGGGCTCGGTTTACGGTCTTGCAGCCGCTGACGGCGTGGCAGCTGTTCTCGGGCGGGAGAGGGCAGGCTTTTCTCTTCAGGGGCGATCTGACGTTCCCGTGTCTCCGATCGTCCCTGCGGCCATTCTCTATGACCTTGCCAATGGAGGCGATAAGAATTGGTCGGAAAACCCTCCCTACAGGGACCTGGGGATCAAGGCTCTGAGGTCATGCGGTTCTGAGTTTGAGCTCGGGCGAGCCGGAGCCGCCTATGGGGCGCGGGCTGGCGCTTCGCGAGGGGGGCTCGGTTCGGCGAGTGCGGTCTGCGATGACGGGTTGGAGGTCGGCGCGCTTGTTGCGGTTAACGCATTCGGTTCGGTCTACATGCCCGGAACGGACGTGTTCTGGGCATGGCCCTTTGAGCAGCAGGGAGAATTTGGAAGCGGACGGCCGCCATCGGATTACGCTCTTGATCTCGACGACTGGGGGGCTGCCAAACGGTCGGGATCCGCGACGGTGGATCGCGTCAACACCACTTTGGGTTGTGTCGCGGTCAACGTCGCTCTGACCCCCTCTGAGGCCCGGCGCGTGGCCAAGATGGCTATGTCCGGCCTGGCGCGGGCGATCCGCCCGGTCTTTGCACCCTTCGATGGAGATGTGGTCTTCTGCTTGTCGACGGCCGAGGTGACCTGGTCCCACGCGCGCCCCCTCCTGATCGCACGTCTGGGGGAACTGGCGGCGGCCTGTGTCGCTCGTGCTGTCGCACGTGGGGTCTGGGAAGCTCGTTAGCTGCTTTCGGGAGCCGGTCGAAACATTCCTGACGGCAGCCTTGCGCTTGAAGAAGGCGGAGGCTAATTACCGGGGCTTGGCAGGCACCCGTAGCTCAGCTGGATAGAGCACCAGACTACGAATCTGGGGGTCAGGAGTTCGAATCTCTTCGGGTGCGCCATTAAAAACAAGGCTTTAGAGCCTTCTCGGAAAAAGCCAAAAATGCCCGCGCCCCGCTGGCGCCCCGGTTGGGGCTCCGGGATGATCTGCTACTGTCGGGAAAGGTCGGCTTTTGGAGGGAGGGGTCGCCAGCCAACACACGGCGGCGATTGCCGCGGCTTGGCGGTTCACTTCGCAGAAGCAACCTAGCATGCACGCACTCAAGCAAGGGCAGGGAACGGGAATATTCGAGCCGCAGGACGCGACAAGGCCCACTCATGTCTTTGGCCCTTTCCTGCCGGTTGCGCGTGCTCATTGCACGGAATGCTGAAGCTTGTCAGACGCAGGAATGCGGAACCAACCTTGGCAGATTAGGCGAGTCAGGTTTGCTGGATTCAATAACTCGGAGCTGGCCTGCATGGACAGACGGCGCTTTCTGGCTGTGATGAGTGCCGCGCTGGCCGCGCCCGGCGTCGCTGCCTGCGAGCCTGTCAAGCCGGGGACAGTGCTTGTCATCGGCGCAGGCATGGCGGGGCTCGCAGCGGCGCAGGCGCTGACGGCACGCGGCGCACGCGTCACTGTGCTGGAGGCGCGCGGCCGGATCGGCGGGCGGATCCACACGAGCCGGCTCTGGCCGGATGTGCCAATTGATCTTGGCGCGTCTTGGATCCATGGGACGCACGGCAATCCACTGACTGCACTTGCGCGCGAAGCGGGCACCAAAACCCTCACTACCAGCTATGACAACTCAAAGCTCTACATCGCACCGGACCTCGCCGCACTGGGCGTAAAGGGGCGCGGCACGGATTGGGCGTCCGGAGTTGTCGAGCGCGCGCTTGAGCGGGCGCAGGAGGCAGACGCAGACGTGTCTCTCCGCGATGCAGTCGACCGGATAAGCCCGCCGGGCAAGCGGTCTCCCGTTCGAGCGGCGCAGCTCGACCATCACCTCGCAGGCGACTATGAGCAGGAGTATTCCGGTAGCGCGCGCGAGCTGTCCGCCTTGTGGATCGGGGCGGATGAGGCGTTCGGCGGCGGCGATGTGCTCTTTCCAGGCGGCTATGATCAGCTCACAGATCATCTGGCGCGCGGCCTCGATATTCGTCTCAATTCGCGGGTCGCCCATGTGCGCTGGGACGGGCCGGGCGTCGAGGTCGAGCTCACCTCTGGCGAGCGCCTTCGGGCGGGCAGGGTCATCGTCACCGTGCCGCTCGGCGTGCTGAAGGCGGGCAGCATCCGCTTCACACCAGCGCTTCCTGCGGGCAAACAAGCCGCCATCGACAGGCTCGGCATGGGGCTTCTCAACAAGCATTTCCTGCGCTTCGAAACGCCTTTCTGGCCAACAGATATCGACTGGCACGAATGTATGAAGCGCGAGCCCGGTCGCTGGTCGCAATGGGTGAGCCTCGCAAAGACCGGGGCGCCAGTGCTACTCGGCTTTACAGGCAGCGATGCGGCGCGGCATATGGAGACTCTGGACGAACCCGCCGTCCTCGCCGACGCGAGCGCCGCCCTACGCGACATGTTCGGCGCAGCGACGCCCGCCCCTATCGCGGCGCAGGTGACACGCTGGGAAAGAGACCAGCTCGCGGGCGGCTCCTACTCGTTCTACGCCGTCCACAGCAGCCCCACCGACCGGGAAGCGCTGGCAATGCCGGAGGCAGAAGGCGCGCTACGCTTCGCAGGCGAAGCGTGCAGCATGGACTATTTCGGCACGGTCCACGGCGCATTCATAAGTGGACAGTCCGAAGGCGGGGCATGAGCGCGGTGTGAACACGCGCGCAACTTCTATGCACTGGCCAACATTTGATCTGAAGGACCGCAATCGGCGAAGGTATCGCTCCGGCCCGGTCAATACAGTCATCTGGGTCATGCTGTGCAGCTATACGTGCTCTTAAGGACACTCGTAAGCGCACAGCATCCTGCTCAGATCACCATCCCACAAGGCGGCCGTCCCCGGAGCGATACTTCACGAGGCGGTGCGCGCCGATTTGGCAGGCCGTTGAAAAACACGCTCGGTCTGCTGCGCGCCATGTTGTTGCAGCGTTCTATTCGATCCGCTCCGAGCGCCCGCTGACTGAGCGGCCGGAGGTCGACCTCTCTTTTCGCTGGTTCGTGGGCCTGGGCGTTGATGATCCGGTTTGGGATCATTCGACGTTTTCGAAGAACCGTGACCGGCTGCTCGACGGCGAGATCACAGTCGCAGGGTTTAACCCGCGGCTTTCTCTGCTGCGGACATCGCCCGTATGAAGTTGCCCCCCCAGATCTTTGCGATGTCCTCGGCGGTGTATCCCCGCTTCACCAGAGTCTCTGTTACGGCGCGGGACTGGCTGGCGTCCTCGTATCCCTCGATGCCCCCGCCATGATTGAAGTCGGTCCCGATTCCGACATGGTCGATGCCGATCCTTTTGACGACGTAGTCGATGTGGTCCGCCATGAGGTCGACAGATGCGGGTCCGAGGGCGGCTCGGATCGAGTTGGTGAACGCAGCTCGGGCGGCCGGGTCAGGGATCTCCCAGTACAGCTCATACGGGTAGGAGTAGTAGGCCGGCAGACCCGCCGCCTCTCGGGCGAGCTTGATTGCCTGGAGTTTTTCCGGAGTTGAAAAGTTGATCAGATAGGCGGCGAACGGAGAGACATGGATAACGCCTCCGGTCTGGCCGATGCGATCGATCTCCTCATCCGAAAGATTTCGTGTGGCGTCTGAAATTGCGCGAACATTGGAATGGCTCGCGATGACAGGCGACTTTGAGAGGGCGATCGCCTGCAGGGTCGCCTCCTTCGACATCTGCGAGACGTCAACGAGGCCGCCAAGCGCGTTAATCCGTTCGATGGCCTGTCGTCCAAGTTCCGAAAGGCCGCTGTGCGCAGGCGGCTCATAGGCTCCCAGCGCAGCGATATGAACGGGGCGGGATGAATCGGAAAAGTCGTTGTGACCCAGATGGTTCAGGGAAAAGACCCTGACGCCGGCCTCATGGAACCGATCAAGATTGTCGATGTCGCCTTCGAGCGATCTTGCGTTCTGAAACCCGAGAATGAGAGCAGTAAGACCTCTTTCGTGCGCTTCAATCACTTCCCTGGAGGTGCGCGCGATCACGAGACTGTCCGGATTGTCCCGGGCGAGAGCGAGGATGACGTCTAGTCGTTCATCCGCTTCCGCCCGACCCTGCGCGTCACCTTCCGGAGTACGCTCGCCAGGACCTGCCGCGACGGAAACAACGACCGCGCCGACGCCCCCGGCCCTGAGCTTCTCGGGCGATATCCGGGACTGTCCGTCCGCGGTCAGGAATGAGGGCGTCGTCGATCCGATGACGACATCTGCATGAGCGTCGATCACTAGCAGGCTTTCATGCAGGGCTCCGGCGTCTAGGGCGGGGATTTCCTTCGGAGCCTCGTCGGACGGCCCAGAGCATCCCGCGAGCGCAAGGCATAGGATCCCCACGGCTGGAGCCAGTCTCAGTCGGGGACGCCCGCCAGGTCTCAGTGTCGACATCTGGGGGTCTCCCGGGCTGTTTGATGAAGGCGGGTCTTGAACGAGGCTCCCATTCCGCGGCCGTCATGACAAGGGCCGCCTCGCCGTTTCATTGACCCGGATGAGATTTCGGCCCCCGTTGGCGCCTGGACCTCTGAGGAAGAGAGCGAGACGTCTGAGGGATTGACTACCAATGACGCCACGCCGACCCTCAGGTCCAGATTGACGCGGAGGGAGGAATGTCATTGCCTCCGCCATGGCCCGCCGCTCGGTGCGACGAGGGGGATGACAGATGACCGCCTCTCTGGATTCGGTTCGTGAACGCATTCAGCGTCAGAAGACGATGCTTCCCGAAATGTACGGCGACATTGATTTTTCCATCGTACCCGAACGGTTTACCGAGGACGTGTCCGTCAGCTCGATGGCGAGTTATCGCCACAGATTTCCACCGCCGCCTCAGGAGATGGTTGAGCGGGTCAAGGCCTATGCGATGCTTGGCGACGTGGCGGCGGACGCCTATGCGGCTCTCATGCCCCAGTACGGCTTCCGTCGTCTCATAGAGATGCTGACGACAGCGTGTGATCAGGGGGTCGGCGCCGTCGCCGATGCGCCGGCGGAGCTTGCCGTTCTGATCCAAGACATGGAGACCGAGCCCGATTGGCTGGATATGGACCTTGTTCGGGAAGGCGCGCGTCTCAACCGACTACCTACAGCGATCGCCGCTCCCTGGATGGTGCGCGGGGCCTTCATCGCGACCTTTCTCAATAAGTACTCTGCGCTACCCATGGCCCTGACCGGGACCCTAAGCCACTCGACGGCGGCAAGACGCGTCAACGAGACCTCAGCATTTTTCGCGGTGACCACTCTTCCCGGGGCGCTTGAGCCGAGAGGGGAGGGCTTCAAGGCGGCCGCCATGGTTCGTCTGATGCACTCGATGGTTCGCTACAATGTCCTTCGAAAACTGAAGGCATGGGACGTTTCAGTTTACGGCGTTCCGATCCCGCAGGTCGATCAGATGCCCGCGGGCCTCATCGGGGTTTTTCTGCTCGCTTACCGGATGATTGGCCAGGGAAGGACCGAGTTTACCCCCGAGGAACGCGCCGAGGTGGAATTCAGTCGGTACCGATGCTTTCTGCTGGGTCTTCCCGAAGATCTGCTCGCTGATACTCCTCAGGGTATCGTCGACATCATGAATGCCCGAAACGGCACGCTTAGGGAGGGATTTGACGACGCCACCTGCGGAACTCTGATCCGGGCGACGCTTGCGGCCTATCTTCCTCCGGACAAGTCTTTGTCGAATCGCATCTTCTCGGCTCTGGAGCAGAGGTTCTCGCGTATCGTCTTCATTCAGCAGTTTCTTGGCGGCGATCGAAAACTCGCTCAGGCGATGGGGGTCTCTGTGAGCGGACTTGATTATCTGGTCGCCCTGATCATCGGCGCCGGCATAGGCGTCAAAAGCTCTCTGTACCGAGTGGCGCTTTCGTCCCCGACACTGCGTGGTTTTGCAGATCAGAGACTGGTTCGAAACATTCACCGCCTGCTGAAGCGCTACGGCCATGCCGAGTTTACAACCAACGCCGACAATTATCGCCCGGCAGTGGCGGCTCATCACGTCTGACAGGCCAGGCGCACAGCGACGGCGCAAGCGGGGATCGTCGCCATCGATGTCTTATCCTTTGGACTTGGCCTTCGGGCCTGCGGGCGCTACCAGCACTTTTTAGGAGCGCAGGAATTGAGACGGCGCTCAGCAGGAGCCGCACCCTATGACGCCTACAGAATTGCTGGAGTTTGTGCTCAAGCCTGTCCAGCCGTTCCCGCGTGGCGATTTGCGGGCCTTTCTCAAGGCCTCGATCGCTGTTGAAGGGGATGTCCCTTCCGACTTCGATCGTCTGGCGAGGAGGGCGGTCATGGCGAAGGGGCGCCTGGAGGCGGGAGCAGCCGGTCATCAGGCTGCGATAAGGCGTTTGTTCCCGACGACCCCAGAGGATGCTGTCACGGCGTTTTGCGTCAGCGAAGATCAGGGGCCGAAGCCGTCTGCGATCTCGGCCTCTCTTGTGCGGGACGGGGATGGGTGGACGTTAAATGGAACAAAGCGCTGGGGGAGCATGTCGCCCTTAGCCGATATTCTCTACATCGCCGCATCAATAGGCGAGCATGATGGACGCAATCATCTTCGCATGGTCCGCATTCCGAAAGCGGCATCAGGCGTGATCATCGATACCTCCCCCTATGGTCGATATGTCGATCATATGCCGATTGCCGACATTCGTCTCACCGATGTCCGCGTGAGCGATGAAGACGTTTTGAGCGCTGACGCCTATGTCTCCTTCATAAAGCCGTTTCGTCTGATTGAAGATGTTTACAGTGTTGCGGCTCTTCAGATCGCTCTCTTCTGTCTTGGGCGGAGATGCGGCTGGCCCGAAGCTATTCTCGAGGATACCCTGGGACTTATCATGCAGGCCCATGCGATCTCCCAGACAACCATGGCGAAGCCAGGCGATGTGCTTCTGATGTCCGCCTATTTCCGGGCATCGATCGGTCTTTGGGCGCGCCTTGAGGAATGCTGGAGCCTGACGCCGGAAGACGACCGGGAGGCGTTTGCGCCTCAGACAGGTCTTCTTGGCGTGGCCGCAAGGGCGCGTGAGGCGCGTCGTCAGACCGCGTGGCGAGACCTGACATCTGCTTAAGGAGGCCGCGCTTCGCCTCCTTGCCTCTGCCTCGCCCCTGAAGAGAAGCCGAGATGGACAGTCAACCTGAAGGCTCGAGACGCGCGATGTTTGCCGGCGAGCACATCGGCATTCCGACGCGTCGCCTTTCGACCGCCTACATCGCTATGCTGGCTGTGGCGATGGTGGTGGGTGCAGGTGTCTTTCGTTCGCCCGCCGCCGTCGCCTCGGCGGCCGGAAGCGCCGAGTGGACGTATGTCGCCTGGGCGCTCGGGGGAGCGATCTCTCTCATCGGAGCGCTTTGCTATGCTGAATTGGCGTCAGCCTTTCCGGATGCCGGAGGAGACTATCATTTCCTGAAGTCGGCCTATGGTCGACGACTTGCCTTCATGTTTGCCTGGGCTCGTCTTGCGGTGATCAATACCGGGCAAATCGCCCTTCTGGCCTTTGTGCTCGGCGCCTACATGAATGACCTCGCTCCGATCGGGAACGCGGGAGAGGCGACCTACGCCGCAGCGACGATTGTCGCCTTAACTCTCTACAACCTTCGACCTCGCGGGGGAGGAAATCGATCGGAATTTGCACTGGCGGGTATCGAGGTTGCCGGCGTCGGGCTCGTGATTGCTGCTGGCGTCTGGCTTGTCTGGAGGGGGGGCGAAGGGCCGGGGGCTGAGGAAGTTCAACCCTTCGCCGGCCTGACGGCTCCTGGCGCAGAAATAGGCAACGCCATGGTTTTCGCCATGCTTGCCTACGGTGGATGGAGTGAGATCTCAACTCTGTCCGCTGAAGCTCGCGGCGGGGCGCGCAGCATGGTGCGCGCCCTGATCATTTCAGTGGCGCTTATCACGGCTCTCTATCTGGGGGTGAACTGGGCTCTGCTGAGCGGTCTCGGATACGATCGGCTTGCACAAAGCGAAGCGCCGGCGGCCGAGCTGATGACCCAGGCCTTCGGGCCCGCTTCCGCAGTGCTGACGACGACGGCGATAGCGCTTGCGGTCACAACCTCCATCAACGCCACAATACTGACCGGCGGACGCACCCTCTACGCCTGGGCTCGTGATTGGCCGGACCTCGCGATGTTCGCCCAATGGAGCGGCAGGCGAGGGGGGGCGGCATCGGCGATCATCCTTCAGAGCGTGACGGCGCTGGCGCTCGTCGCTCTGGGGGCCTGGTTAGGGGACGGCTTTGCAGCGATGGTGGATTTCACCTCCCCTGTCTTCTGGGTGTTCATGACCCTGAGCGGGCTTGCAGTTATCATTCTGCGGCGGCGAGCGCCCGACGTTCGGCGGGAGTTTCGCGCGCCGTTTCACCCGATCCTTCCGGTCATCTTCAGTGTCGCAAGTGCATTGATGGCCGCATCGGCGACGATCTACGCCGCGGGCGTCCTGTCCTCAGGGGGAAGCAGTCTGACGGATACGCTGACCCATATCAGACCAGGGGCAGCCATCGGTCTCTTCGTGCTGTCGGCGGGCGGGTTGGTTTTGTTCGTACTTCTCCGGCGATCCGCCTCGACCGCCGGAGGACCGGCTCGGTCGGACCCTCACTCCTAGGATCGGCCCCGGAGGGCGACGGTCATCATTTTTCAGATCGGCACTGTCGCAAGCGGACGCGAACGGGTTATCAAGAGCATATGATCTTGAGCGGAGAGCCGTCATGAGCGATGCAGAACCCTATGTTCCCCCGAAGGTCTGGACATGGAACAAGGGCAACGGGGGACGTTTCGCAAACATAAACCGACCGATCGCCGGCCCCACTCATGATAAGGATCTTCCGGTCGGTCGTCATCCTCTCCAGCTCTACTCTCTGGCGACCCCGAATGGCGTGAAGGTCACCGTCATGCTCGAGGAGCTTCTGGCCCTCGGGCGAAGCGGGGCGGAGTACGATGCCTGGCTCATTCGGATCAATGAAGGGGATCAGTTCGGCAGCGGATTTGTCGAGGTCAACCCGAACTCGAAGATCCCCGCGCTCCTCGATAAAAGCGGACCGAGCCCCGTGCGCGTGTTTGAGTCGGGCGCGATCCTCGTCTATCTGGCCGAGAAATTCGGAGCGTTTCTTCCCGTTGATCCCGCTCAGCGCGCCGAGTGTTTCTCCTGGCTATTCTGGCAGATGGGAAGCGCACCGTATCTGGGCGGCGGGTTGGGGCATTTCTATGCCTATGCTCCGACGAAGATTGAATATGCGATCGATCGCTTCGCCATGGAGGTGAAGAGGCAGATGGACGTTCTCGATCGTCGTCTTGCGGTCAGCGAGTACATCGCGGGGTCTGAGTACACCATCGCGGACATGGCGATCTGGCCGTGGTACGGCGCCTTGGCCAAAGGAATTCTCTATTCGGCCGGAGAGTTTCTGGATGTCGGATCATACACCAATGTCCAGCGCTGGACCGACGCCATCGCATCCCGCCCGGCTGTGAAGCGGGGCCGCATCGTCAATCGGACCTGGGGTGAACCTGAGACCCAGCTGGCGGAGCGTCATGAAGCCTCTGACATCGACGCCCGAATGGCGATCAAGGGGTAGGGCGCCTTCAGGGTTGTTTTCGTCCGGCCCTGAACAGGCGGTGCAGAGCCACTGTGACTCCAAGGCAGGCCAGGCTGGCGTAGAGCTGCGTGGCGAGCTCCTGCGACAACGCCATGGCCGCGAGGACCGCGATCATCGCCGCTCCTGTGAGATAGCTTCCGACCGGATAAAACCACGCCTTCAGGGTCAGATCCTGAGGGCGGGTCCGCTCCGTGACGGATCTAAGACGAATATGTGAGGCCACGGTCATCAGATAGATGATCATCATCAGCGCGCCCGAGGCGTTTACCAGAAAGGCGAAGACCTGCCCTGGCGAGACCACGGATGCGCCGAGCGCCAGGAATGCGAACCCAACACAGCTGAGGATCGCCCGCTTCGGCACGCCGCGTCGATCGAGCTTAACGATCCAGCCCGGGGCATCCCCTTTGGCCGCAAGGGTGAACAGAATTCGCGAGGCGACGTAAATCCCTGAATTCAGACACGAGAGCACCGCGACCAGAACCACGACATTCATGAGATCTTCGGCTCCTGGGACGCCCACTTGTCCCAGGGCGGCTGCGAAGGGCGAAGATCCCGGCTCGATGGATCGCCATGGTATGACCGCGAGGATGAGACCGATGGCGCCCACATAGAACAGGACAATTCTCATCACGAGCGAGGTGGTGAGATTTGCGATCGCTCTGGGGCCTTCTCTCGCCTCGGCAGCGGCGACAGTCGCGATTTCAGCTCCGACGATAGCGAAAATCACCGTGGTGACGCCGGCGATGACTGGTCCCCATCCGAATGGAGCGAAGCCGCCGTCGTTGAACAGGTTCGAAAACCCTCCCTGATGGTCGCCTGTCATGCCGGACACATGCGCGCCGGCGATCGCGATAAAAGCGACGATGGCTGCAACCTTGATTGAGGAGAACCAGAATTCGAACTCGCCATAAGTTCGCGTGGAGAACAGATTGGAGGCGGTGAGAACCGTCATAAGAACCACTCCGATCTGCCACGCTGGCAGATCGATCCATCTTGCCAGGATGGCGGCTCCGGCGATCGCTTCGATGGCGACGACGACGACCCAGAAATACCAGTACAGCCAGCCTGCGGTGAAACCCGCCAGCGGGCCGAGGGCTAGCCGGGAGAATTCGGTAAATGCGCCGGTGTCAGGATGTGTGACCGCCATTTCTCCGAGCATCCGCATAACGAAGAGAACGATCAGTCCGGCCAGTGCATAGCTGACCAGAACGGCCGGTCCGATGGCTGCGATGGCTGCTGATGACCCTACGAACAGCCCGGCTCCGATAATCCCCCCTATCGAGATCATGGTCACATGGCGGGATCGCAGGGTCTTGGCGAGTTGAGGGTGATCGCTGCGGGTCTGAGGCGTTGCGACAGGCGTATCAGTCATTTAGAAAATCTCCTCACGCGCGTCTCGGTTATGACAATTCGCTGGCAGAGCATGATCGCCAGAGACCGACCACTGAGGGATAATCTGCAACGAGACTGCACTCACAAGTGGATAGTTGCGGGCGGCTCTCGGCGCATGACGTAGGGGTCGTCGAGCTCGGAATGGTGAACGCAGACGCCCGCTTCATGATCTCTCCTGGCACCGAAAAGAGCCCCTGACCCCAGCGATGGGCACTCGAGCGAGAGGATCATAACAGACGGTGAGATCCTATCTGCGCATGCCTGGGCAGGCAATCGAGCGTAAGGTCAGGCCGCGGCGCCAAATGCGAAGTGCGCCTCGGGGAGGGCTTTACCTGCATCGCAGTCCTGTCAAGGTAACCCAATAAAACGAGACTGGGAGGGGACGTCTATGACGATGAGTTTCGGCGATGTGTTCGATGCCGTGGCACAGGCTGTCCGTCCCGAAGACCCTGCCATAATCTGCGACGAGGACATCCTGTCCTGGGGCGAGTTCACCAGGCGGACCAATTCATTTGCGCGCGCCCTTCACGATGCAGGACTGGTGCCCGGATCCAAGCTTGCGCAGTACATGCGTAATAGTCCCGATTACATGACCGCGTTCATTGGGGCCTTCAAGGGCCGGATCGCTCCGGTGAATGTCAACTATCGCTACGGACCTGCGGAGCTGGAGTATCTGCTGACAAACAGCGACGCAGAGGCCGTCGTCTTCGATGTTGAGTTCGTCGATATCGTGCGGACCCTTCGGTCTCGTCTGGTCGGAGTGAAGGTGTGGATTTCGTCTGGCGGGAAGCTGGATGATTTCGTCTCTATGGACGATCTGGTCGCCGGAGATGGACGATCCCTCGAAATGATCCGGTCGCCCCAGGACATGTTCCTGCTTTACACGGGTGGGACGACTGGCTTGCCGAAGGGCGTGATGTGGCCCAGCGAGGTGTGGTGGGAGGTTCTTGCAGCCGGTCGCGCCATTCGTCTGGGACTTGAGCCTCCCGCGAACCTTTCGGCCCTGCAGGATCAGATCCGGACGGGTGAGGGACGTCTGCCCGTATTCATTGCCCCGCCTCTCATGCATGGGACGGGACTGTTTACGGCGGTAAGCGCGATGAGCAAGGCGGCGCCTGTCGTCCTGACCCGAGCCCCGCGGTTTGAGCCTCCGCGCGTGCTTGAGGCCATGACCCGATGGCGATGTGGAGGACTGGCGATCGTAGGAGACGCCTTCGGCAAGCCTCTTCTGGAAGAGCTCCGCTCCGGAGGCGGCCGCTATGACGTTTCCTCGTGCCTCGTGGTCACTTCGAGCGGCATGATGTGGAGTCCGGAGGTCAAGGAGGGATTGCTGGATTTCATGCCTGACGCGCAGCTGTTCGACAGCTTTGGTTCCTCTGAAGGAACCGGTCTTGGCGCTTCGGTGACAGTCCGCGGCGCCCGGGCCGAGGAGGCGAGATTTGATGCGCCCAACACGCTTGTAGTGAGAGAGAGTGATTTCACGCCAGTCACCCCGGGTTCAGGCGAAGTCGGCCTGATAGCGAAATGGGGAAATCTGCCGCTGGGGTATTATAAGGACCCCGAGAAGACCGCACGCACCTACGTGACGATTAATGGCGTTCGCCATCTTCTGTCGGGCGATCACGCAACCGTGGAGGCGGATGGACGCATCAGGCTTCTTGGTCGAGGCAGCCACTGCATAAACTCGGGCGGTGAGAAGATCTATCCGGAAGAAGTTGAGGAAGCTCTCAAGACGCATCCCGGAGTGGTTGACGCGCTCGTCTTTGGGCGGCCGGATCCGCGGTTTGGTCAGTCCATCTCGGCCGTCGTGGAAGCCGTGGCTGGACTGAGCCTGTCCGAAGCGGAGTTGGTTGAGCACGTCAGGGGGCGTCTGGCCCACTACAAGGCGCCGCGTCAAATCATGTTTCTGGAGCATGTTCCGAGGGCGCCGAACGGTAAGCCTGATTATGCGAGTGCAAGGGCGATGTTCGATACGGGTCTGAGTGAGGGCGAGTGATGCGGCCGTATGGAAGCGACGCGCGCCTTCTCGTCAGGCGTACAGGAATAGTCTGAACCAGACCGCAGGGGCCTGGCCGGTCACTTTCTGCCGGGGATAAGTTTTCCGACGTCCTGGGCCCGCTCTTTCGGAATGATAAGGATCCCGTCCTTCGTCGCGACGACTACAAGGCCGCTGACGCCCGCGATGGACACATGAATTCCCTCAGAGCGGACGAGATTGTCGGATCCGTCGACAATTAATGACGGTCCGATCGTCACATTTCCTGAGGCGTCCTGTTCCGACAGGCGCCAGAGTTCCGACCATGATCCGACGTCAGCCCATCCGATGTCGCAGGGCGTCACCGCAGCTCGTTGGGTCGGCTCCATGACCGCAATATCGATCGGCGCGGAACGCACGGTCGCAAAGATCTGAGCGTCGATGAGGAGCGTTCGGTCATGACGCACCCCCTGTCTGAGCGCATCAAGCGTCCGATCACGGATGTCAGGCGAGGTGAGGGAGAACTCATTCAGCATCACGGTCGGATCAAAGAAGAAGACGCCTGAATTCCAGCTATAGCCGCCTTCCTGAAGGTAGGTCTCCGCGACCTCCTTGACGGGCTTTTCCCGGAATGCCGCGACCTCATGGACGCCGTCCGCCAGGTCCCGTCCCTGTTTGATGTAGCCGTATCCTGTCTCTGGTCCGGTGGGGCGCATGCCGAAGGTGACGATTCGGCTTTTCGCTGTCTCTGCGCTGACGGATATGGCGCGCAGGAACGCTGCAGGATTGGACACCACATGGTCGGCTGGCATCAGAAGAACCAGAGCCCCCGGAGCGTACTCGAGAGCGAGCTGCGCAGCGGCGGCGGCAGTGGCGGCTGTGTTGCGTCCGACGGGCTCCAGGGCTGTGAAGGTGGGTGAAATGCCGACCTCGGCAAGCTGGGAGGCAATCAGGTCTGCGTGCCGGATATTGCCGATAATGGCGGGACCGAGAACATTGAGGCCCGTCTCGGCTGACGCCAGCCGCAGGGCCGTTTCCTGAATCATGGTCCGTTGAGCGCCGAGGGCGTGGAACTGCTTGGGTCGGTCGGAGGTGGACAGCGGCCAGAGGCGTGTTCCTGAGCCGCCGGACATGATCACGGGAAGAACGGAGATTGCCGACATGGACGACACCTGCAGTGCGAGCGCCTTGGGAGCGTTGGGATGTTTATGCCCGCTCATCATTCGGTGCAAAGCCTCAATCGGCTCTTTCGGACGTTCGTCCGGAGCCCGGCCAGCAAAACGGCTTACCTCTCAGCCGAACAACTTTTTGTGCTTTCAACGACGCTGTGAGCCTTTTCGCGAAGGCACCCTTTGAGAAAAATCGATACCGCCTTTCGCACGCGCGCTTCGATGACCCCTGTTGGAAGAGGGTCTTCCCCCCGGATCAGCAGCCGAACCGCTGCATCCTGGGTCACCATGCCCACGAGCATGGCGGCTGCCTCCATCGGATCGTCGATGTCGTAGCGCTCCTGGACTGCCGGGTGCGAGAGCCAGTCGGCGATGATCGGCGCTGCCCGGCCTCGCGATGGGTGGCGGCTCGCAAGGTCGGGATATCGGCGGGCTTCGGCGACCATCAGCCGGATCAGCCCTATCGAACGTGGAGAGGTCATGTGGCTGGCGAAACGCAACAGAAGGGAAAGCAGCTGATCGGGCAGATCGTCCGTCGTTTCGGGGCGCGGGAGAGCGGAAAGATCTGCGACCTTATCCTCCAGCAGGCAGGCAAGGAGCTCGAACTGGCTGCGAAACTCCCGGTAGATGGTCTTCTTCGACATTCCGGCCGCCTGCGCGACGGCGTCCATGGTCGCCTGCTCGGGGGGGCCGTCGAGAAAGACGCGCCGCGCGGCCGTCAGGATGCGCTCCCGGAGTGTGGGGGGGGATATGTGATCCTCGTGGCGATCCAAGACGTATCCAGCACATTAATTTGAACGACTTAACGACATCGCCATGTTTTCACGCGACACCGATCGCGGTAAGGAAACCTCAGAGTTTCCATAATGACAAGAGCCTCCCCCGACTTCCGGCTCCCTTGACCCGAAACAGGGCGGGGGAGCCGCCGGGCGGCGCCCCGAAAGGGTGGGGCGACGCTCGGGCGAACCCGAGACAAACGCCTGAGGACCACAAGATGACGTACCGCATGATCACGATCGCCGGGGTCGGTCTCGCCGCCCTGTCCCTGAGCGCATGCGGCCAGAAGCCTGCGCCGGCCGGGGAACGGGAGGGCGCGGCTCAGGCGGCCGTGCAGACCATGCGGGTCGTCCGCGTCGCGATAAGGGACGTTTCAGAAGACATGATGGCGACCGGCAGGCTGGTTGTCCGGGAGGAAGCGGCGGTCAGTTCTGAGCTTATGGGCTACCGCGTCCAGGCGGTTCTGGTGGATGAAGGCGACTGGGTTAAGCAGGGTCAGCCTCTCGCCCGGATGGACGACACTCTGCTCAGGGCGCAAATTGCCCAGGCGGAGGCGTCTCTGGCGCAGCAAAAGGCTTCGGCGGAGTTCAAGCGGTCGCAGTTCGATCGAGCTCAGAACCTTGAAGCGGCGGGCGCCTTCTCCAAGGAGCTTCTCGAGCAGCGGCGGATGGAGGTCATGAGCGCGGAAGCCAGCGTTCTGGCGGCCAGTGCGATGGTGCAGGAAATGCGAGCTCGCGAAGCGCGCATGGTGCTCCGAGCGCCGGTTGCAGGACAGATCCTTCAGCGTTCTCTGCGGCCCGGAGATATTTCGAGCGTCGGAGGCGCCACGCCCTATTTCCGTATCGCACGCGGCGGGCTCGTCGAGCTGGATGCTGAGATGCCCGGGATCTCTCTGGCGCAGATCGATATAGGGGAGGTCGCCCGGGTCCAGTTGCCGACCGGAAAAACGATAGAGGGGAAGGTTCGTTTTGTGAGCCCTCGGCTTGAGGCCGCCACGGGTCTTGGGCGTGCTCGCATCGAATTGCCTTATGATGCCGACCTCAGGCCGGGAGGGTTCGCCGAAGCGACCTTCAAAGGCGTCGTGCAGTCCGCCCTGACCGTTCCCGTGAGCGCTATTCGTTATGAGGCAGGCGGGCCGTCGGTGATGGTCGTCGGCGAGGGGGGCAAGGTCTCCAAGGTCGGCGTCAGCCTGGGCCGTCGTATGGGCGAGTTCATTCAGCTGCTGGATGGGCCGGAGGGCGGCGCCATGGTTCTGGCGACCGGGTCGGCGTTCACACTCGAGGGCGATGTGGTCATGCCTCTTGAAGAGGCCGGTTCGGACGAGGGTGCAGGACAATGAACCTGCAGATTTCAAGCTGGGCGATCAGAAATCCTATTCCTGTGGTTGTGGCTTTTGCGGTCGCAACCGTTGCAGGTCTGATTTCCTATTTCGAATTGCCGATCAAACAATTTCCCAATGTCGCCTTTCCGGTGGTCGCTGTCACGGTCGTCCAGGATGGCGCCGCTCCGACGGAGATGGAGAATCAGGTCACGCGCCTGGTGGAAAATGCGATCTCCGGCATTCCGAGCGTGGAATCCATAAGCTCAGACGTGAGCCTCGGCGTTTCTCAGACGCTCGTTCAGTTTAATATCGGAACCCCGATCGAAAAGGTGAAGGACGAGGTTCGCTCCAAGATCGATCAGATTCGTATCGAGCTGCCCGCTGGGATTGAGCCGCCGCGCGTGGACGCCCTCGATTTCACGGGCCTTCCGATTGTGACCTATGCGGTCTCAGCGCCGTCTATGTCGCCAACCAGTCTTTCGTGGTTCATCGACGACACCCTGGCGAGGACCCTTCAGACAGTTCCAGGCGTTGGTCAGGTCTCTCGTATCGGGGGTGTTAATCGCGAGATCAACGTGACCCTGGACCCGGTTCGGATGGGGGCTCTCGGCGTTACCGCCGCGCAGATCAATGATGCGCTGCGGCAGAACTTCCGCAATTTCGGCGGCGGCCGCGCGGAGGTCGGGGGCGCGGAAAGTACGGTTCGCGTGGTCAACGAGACGGCGACAGTCGAAGAGCTTCGCAATCTGACCATTCCGCTTCGAACCGGGGCCTATGTGCGGCTTTCGGATGTGGCGGATGTCGGGGACGGCTCCGGCGAGGAGCGCGGATTCGCCCGTCTCGACGGTCGTCCGGTTGTCGGCTTTCAGGTGATCAAAGTCGACGAGGCGAGCGAGGTTCAGGTTGATGATGGGGTCAAGGAGGCGCTGGATCGCCTTCTGGCGGCCAATCCCGGGGTCACGGTCACAAAGATCGTCTCAATCGTCGACGACACACGCGCCAATTATGAGGCGACGGTCCATGTGCTGCTCGAGGGAATGGTTCTCGCAGCCCTTGTGGTCTTCTTCTTTCTGAGGGACTGGCGTTCAACGCTGATCGCCGCCACCGCCATGCCTTTGTCGCTGATCCCGACCTTTTTCGTGATCGGAACGATGGGCTTCAGTCTGAATGTCGTCACGCTCCTTGGTTTGACCCTTGTGATCGGCATCCTGGTGGACGACGCCATCGTTGAAATTGAGAACATCCAGAAGAGGACACAGGCGGGGGCGACCCCGTTCCGGGCGGCCATGGAGGGCGCTGACGCCATCGGATTGGCGGTGGTCGCCACGACTGCCGCGATCGCAGTCGTGTTCCTTCCCGTGTCTTTCATTAAAGGCATCTCCGGTCAGTTCTTCAAGGAATTCGGGATTACGGTGGCTGTTGCGGTCATCTTCTCGCTGCTCGTCGCCCGCCTGGTTACCCCGCTCATGGCGGCCTATTTCCTGAAGCCTGCGACATCTCTTCATGACGCTCGCCAGCTTCCCCGCTTCTATGAGCGATCGCTCACCTGGTGCATCGATCGCCCGTGGCTGGCGTCTGTCCTTGGCGCGGTCTCCTTTTTTGGGGCGATCGCCATCGGGTCGATGGTGCCGGCTGGATTCATCCCGACAGAGGA
Organism: uncultured Alphaproteobacteria bacterium; assembly: GCA_903831255.1. Taxonomy (GTDB): domain Bacteria; phylum Pseudomonadota; class Alphaproteobacteria; order Caulobacterales; family Hyphomonadaceae; genus UBA7672. The sequence continues at coordinate 56,063 of CAIKWZ010000024.1, read as the reverse complement.
TCCAGGCTATGTCGATTTCTCGCTCGAGGGTCCTCCAGGGACGACGCGCTCGAGCATGCAGCGTGCGGCGGGCGAGTTGACGGATATTCTCCTGGCTGAACCGGATGTGGAGCATGTCTTCATCGTTGTGGGATCCAGCGGAGCGAACGGCAATCTCGCGAGCGGCCGTGCGACAGCGGTGCTCAGGGAGGAGCGGACGCTTTCCACAGACGCGATCCGTCAGAAGGTGCAGCCTGCGCTCTTTCAGATCCCGGATATCCGGGTGGCATCGTCTGAGGCGGGCCCCGGCGGGGGATCGACGGACGTCGACGTGATCCTTTCCAGCGAGAATGTAGATGCGCTCCAGAAGGCCCAGCTGTCTCTCCTGCAGGATCTGCGAGCCGTTCCGGAAATCAGCAATCCGCGTTTGTCGCCTGCGCCTCCGGGACCTGAGCTGATCATTCGACCGAGGCCTGCCGAGGCGGCTCGCCTGAATGTGTCTGCGGATGCGATCGCTGCCGTGGCGCGTATTGCGACTACAGGAGACATAGAGGCCAATTCTGCAAAATTCTCCGAAGGCAAGCGACGGTTGCCTATTCGCGTTCGCTTCCCCGAGGAAGTGAGAACGGATCTGCGAGTTCTTGAGAATCTGCGCGTGCCGACGCGTGATGGCGGGATGACGACGTTGGGAGCGGTTGCCGACATCGGCTTCGCGCCCGGACCGGGGAAAATCCAGCGTTTTGATCGGGAACGTCGAGCATCCGTTCAGGCCGATTACGCAGCTGGTGTCGCCGCAGGGGATGCGACGGCCGCGATCAATGCGACCCCGACAATCCGGAACCTTCCTTCGGATGTCAAACGGGCATCGATCGGACAGGAACAGGCGATGGGAGAGCTGTTCGGCGGCATCGTTTTCGCCATGCTGGCCGGGGTCGCCTTCATCTATTGCGTGCTCGTTCTGCTGTTCCGCTCGATCTTTAAGCCTGTGGTTATTCTCTCAGCGCTTCCGCTATCGTTTTCCGGGGCGGTGATCGCTTTGTTCGTGACGCAGCTGGACGTGACCATGCCCGTCCTGATCGGTATGCTGATGCTGTTGGGGCTGGCGGCGAAGAACTCTATTCTTCTCGTGGAGTTTGCAATCGAAGCGGAACGCGAGGGCCGCGGCGCCCGGGACGCCTTGATCGCGGCGTGTCGGGAGAGAGCGAGACCGATCGTGATGACAACGGTCGCCATGTCTGCGGGAATGCTGCCGACCGCCCTGGGTATCGGCGAGGGAGCCGACTTCCGTCAGCCCATGGCGGTTGCGGTGATAGGCGGCTTGATCTCCTCGACCCTGCTGTCGCTCGTTCTGGTTCCGGCCGTCTACAAGATCGTCGATGACTTCGAACGCTGGCTGAACCCAAAGGCCGCTCGCCTTACGACCCCGCGTACGCCTGAGGATGACGAGCTTCTGCGCAGCGGTGAGCTCTGACGGCATCCTGAGGCCTGACGGCGTTCCGGACGACCCCGGCGATCACATGGGACCTTCGGCGGCTGTCTCTCCGGGGTGGGCTTTTTCATGGGCCTCTGAGCTGTCGCCGGCCCTTGAAGCCCAGATAGCGCCCATGAAGAGACCCTTCATTCGTGGAAGGATGAGGAGCGTCAGGATCAGGACCAGACCCGCAATGACGAGGAATGGCGCAATCGTATCGGCGGCGTCAGGCCTGGCGAAAATGACGAAGGCGGGTGAAACCAGGTGGCCAACCAGGAGGATCGTGGCCCATGCGGGTCCGTCATCAGCGCGTAGGGCGCTCATATCCTCTCCGCAGCGGGAACAGGCGGCTCGAGGTTTGAGATAACCCTCGAGCAAAGAGCCTTCTCCGCAACTCGGGCAGCGGAGCCTCAAGCCTCTCCTGATGGAAAGCCAGATGTCTCGCTTAGGAGGCTGTGAAACCGTTGTCATGCCCCTGATGTTCTCCAGCCGCGATCGGACGTCCAGCCGGCCAAGCGTCGCAGTCAGCGTTCAGCCTGTTCGGGCAGACATACCGCCATCGACCGGCAGCATGACCCCGGTGATGAACTCGGCATCGGATGAGCACAGAAAGACCGCCGCCTTCGCAGTGTCCCACCCAGTCCCCATGTGGCCCATCGGGACGCGCTTATGGCGTTCCTGTCGAAGGCTCTCGGGAGTGACATCGCGGGCCTTGGAATGGCCCTCGATGGCCATTGGCGTATCCATCAGGCCCGGGAGGATCGCGTTACACCGCACACCATATCGCGCGTTTGAGAGGGCCACCGAGAGCGTCAGTCTGTTAACTCCGGCCTTAGAGACCTCATAGGCAAGCATGTTATGGCCGCCAAGCGAGGCGACCGAGGAGATGTTCAGGATGGCGCCGCTCCGCTGGGCCCGCATCAGGGGAAGGGCGTGACGGATAGTCATCGCCATGGATTTCAGGTTGGTCGCCAGGATGCGATCAAACACGTCTTCTTCAATGGCGTGCGCGGGAGCGTCGTTCGCTCCGATCCCGACATTATTGACCAGAATGTCGATGGTTCCGCTGCGCGCCTGCACCTGTTCGATCAGCCGGGCGCAATCGGCGCTGCGCGATACATCGACCTGTATAGCCGAGGCCTGTCCCCCGGCCTCCGTCACGAGGCGAGCGGTCTCTTCCGCACTCTCCAGGTTGATGTCGGCGCACCATACATGCGCTCCCTCGCGTGCGAACAGCATAGCCATCGCCCGACCGTTTCCAATCGTCTCACCTGGGGTCTGGCCGGCGCCGACGATGATCGCTGTGCGCCCCTCGATCCGCCCGACCATGTCAGCCTCGTCTCTGATCGAGGTCCCGATCCAGGACCTGACCCTCATCCAGCTGGATCCCGAATGTATTCAGCATCATGCAGACCTGCGTGTATTGACCCGCCGTCATGACAAGGTCCATCGCCTGCCTGGAGGAGTAATCGGCGAGCAGCGCTGTCCAGGTCGCCTCCGCGATGAACTGGGACGTGTGAAGCTCATCACATGCTTCCAGAAGAGAGCGCTCGGCGCGGGTCCAACCGGGTGCGGTCGCACCAGTCTTGATCCGTTCGATCTCCTCGGCGGTCAGTCCGCAACGCAGGCCAATTCGATGGTGCTGCGTCCACTCATACCCGGAGCGGCAGAGATAGCCGATGCGCAGGATCGCCATTTCTCTCTCTCGGGCGGGCAGGGAGTTTCGATCGGAGAGGATGTAGCCGCCCCAGGCGAGGAAGGATTTAAGGGCTTCGGGCGCATGTGCGAGCGTTCGAAAGATGTTCAGCAGCCGACCGTCCCGTCCCCGCTGGGTTTCAGCGATCGCACTTTGTTCCTCGCTGAAGTCGCGATCATCGAGGGGCGGGATTCGCGGGGAATGAAGTCTCATGGGGATCCTTTCCGTATTTCCAGATTCGCGGCCCTGATCAGCCTCCCGGGAGTATGAAGCTGGCCCGGCCCCAGGCTCCCAGCAAGGGGGGGCGTCTCGAATGTCCGCCAGATGTTGACGTCGCTTCGGGGGCGCGGCACGGAAGACAGCAATTGCGTGAGGCGGCGCTTCGCCGCCAGAAGCCAAATTGAGGACCCGCCATGACTCAGTCTCTTGCCGCCCCCGCCGCTCCTGCCGCCGAAATCTCCGCTTACATCTCGGAGTCGACCCGAAAGGCCTGGGTTGTCGACGGCCTGCCATCCGGCGTCGCTCTTCGTCCGATCCGCAAGGTGGGCGTTATCGGAGCCGGGACGATGGGCGGAGGGATCTCAATGAACTTTGCAAATGCTGGCGTCCCTGTTTGCATTGTCGAGATGAAGCAGGATGCGCTCGACCGCGGTCTCGGGGTGATCAGGAAAAACTACGAAAACTCGGCCGCAAAGGGGCGCTTTCCGATTGAGGAGGTGGCGGTGCGCATGGGACACCTTTCGGGATCGCTCAGCCTCGAGGCTCTGGCGGACTGTGATCTGGTCATTGAAGCCGTCTTCGAGGACATGGACATCAAAAAGGATGTCTTTCGGCGTCTCGACGCCATCTGCCGGCCTGGAGCCATCCTCGCGAGCAATACGTCCTATCTCAATATCGACGAGATCGCATCCGTGACCCGCCGACCCGAGGATGTCATCGGTTTGCATTTCTTCTCACCGGCGAACGTAATGAAGCTGCTTGAGATTGTCCGCGGCGAAAAGACATCCGCCGACGTTATCGCAACCTCAATGGATCTGGCGCGCAAGATTGAAAAGGTCGCAACCCTGGTCGGCGTGTGTCCGGGCTTCGTCGGCAACCGTATGCTCGCCAAGCGCCAGTCGGCGGCCCAGTCCCTTGTCTATCAGGGTGTGATGCCGTGGGAGATTGACGCCGCACTGAACGCGTTCGGGTTCAAGATGGGACCGTTTCAGATGAGTGATCTGGCCGGCCTTGATATCGGCTGGAAGCCAGGCGCAAAGACGCAGAACCCGCTCCGTGACAGGCTGTGCGAGATGGACCGTCGCGGCCAGAAGACCGGCGCTGGTTTCTACGACTATGACGCCCAGCGTGTCGGTCGACCCTCGCCGGTGGTTGAGGGCGTCATCCGCGAGATCGTGGCTGAGAAAGGCCTCCCGAAGCGCACGGCGAGCCAGGAGGAAATCATCGAGGAGTGCATATTCCCGATGATCAACGAGGGCGCGAAGATCCTCGAGGAGGGCAAAGCGCAGCGTTCATCGGACATCGATGTCGTGTGGCTCAACGGCTATGGATGGCCGGCAGACAAGGGCGGTCCGATGTTCCTTGGGGACCACGTTGGACTTGATCGGGTTCTTAGCAAGGTGAGTTCGATGGACCCCGCGCTCTATTCGCCGTCGGATCTGCTGGTGCGGCTAGTGAATGAGGGTGGGCGTTTCGCCTCCCTTTAAGCAGTCGGAGCGTTTCCGGGATCGTCTGATGGCAGGCGCGTAGGGCGGATACTCCCTACGCGCTGGGGCCTGGCGTTCCGGGAGCGAGAGCCTTCCTGAGGCGGAAGGGGACTCAGGATCGCGGCAGATGAGTTTTTGAGGTTGCCGGCTTAAGCGCCCCGAGGACAGCCGCACCGATGAGGAGCAGCGGAATGGCGAGCCAGGGAAGTCCGCCGGCCCCGACTGCGACGGCTCCGCTCAGGCATGAGGTGACGAGAAGCTGGCCAAGGGTTGCCGTCAGGTTGGGGCTTCCGTTCGTCTTTTGGAAATCGCTTCTGCGGGCTGGGACGCGCCTCCAGAGCTGAATGGCGACTGCGCTTAAGGTGGCCGCCGTGCAACCGAGCGCTGCGCAAACGCCTGCGGTCGGCGAGAGGATCACAAGCCCCGCAACCAGGGGGGTGAACACAATGACAATCGGCGCGAGCGCGGCCCTGGCCTTCGCCATATCGATATCCCGGCTTCGCACGGGTGCGGATGCGATGAGATCGGGGCAGTCTTCTGCCGAGACCGAGATCCACGTCAGCGAGAAGGCTAGGTTTGCGGAGAAGAGCGTCAGCCCGGAGGCAAGGGCTGCGTAACGGAAAACGTCAGCGTCTGAGGGCTCTCCCAGAGTTGTCAGAACGAACAGCAGCGGCAGGAGATACACAGCCATGAAAGCCAGCTGCATGCCGATCGATGTGATCAGAAGCGGATCGCGTCCCAGGAGTTTGAGTTCCTTCCAGAAGATCGCGCTCGTGAGATTGGTTGTCATCCGCTGTGTTCGTCCGGGCTCTGACTTTCGCACAGCGCCCACGGAAAGCGCTGAGGCGACGTCGGATACGAAATGACGACTGAAGAGAAAGACCCCGACCAGGAAGATCGCGCCGCTGACAAGGGCGAGAAGAAAAAGGGATGTCCCGTCCCCCAGAACGGCTCGAGCGGGCAGGAGCCAGAGCACGTCCGGATCCTTGATGATGGACGACGCTCGCTTCGGAAGCTCAAGCAGGTCGAAAGATCTGCCGATGTTGTAGGCTTGGAACGCCAGAAAAATTGAGGCGCCGATAATCACGCTGAAGATCTGCGCCATCGTCTTCGTGAGTTTCGGCCCGATCGTGCGAAAGAGCCAAAGAACGATGAGAAGTCCTACCCCTGTGGACATGACGCCGAGCAGGACGATGCAGACCAGGGCAAACAGCCAGACGGGAGAATGGCTGACGGCAAGGCAGACAATAGCCGGTCCGGCTAGCAGTACGTAGGTCTGACAGACCTGCATCGCGATGGAGGTGGCTCTGACCACGAGCACCGTCCAGGGTTTCACGGGAGACGAAAACAGAAGGCTGAGATCGTTACGCGTGTAGATCTGACTGACCGTAATTGTAATCGCCTGGCTGAGCATCAGGCACGCGGATGCAGCCAGGCCTGCGCTGATCACGAGAAGGGCTGTCAGCAGTCCGGTGGACGGCGGAAATGGAAACGGGGGAAGGATTTTAGCGATCGGCGCAGCGAAGACCCAGGAGACCATGGTCCAGACGACAGCCCCAACGGCGATCAGAATGGGCCCATAGGGCGATCCTCCGGATAGACCTCTCAAGCCCAGGCGGAGCTCATGCCGGAGTAGCCAGAGGGCGCCCGGCCGCTTCATTCCACAGCATCCGCATCGTTTGTCTTGGTGAGGGAAAGAAACACATCTTCAAGAGTTCCCTTCGTCTCGCCGGAGCGCAGCTGAAGGTCTTCAAGACGCCCTTCAGCCAGGAGCTTGCCGGCAGCGATAATGCCGATGCGGTCCGCCATTCGTTCAGCGACATCGAGAATGTGGGTTGTCAGGATCACGCATTTGCCTGCGGCGGTTCGTTGCTTGAGAAGCTCTTTCACCATGCGCGAGGAGGGTGCATCGAGGCCGGTGAGGGGCTCGTCGAGCATCAGCACCTGCGGGTCATGGATCAGCGCGCCGGCGAGAACCGCCTTTTGCTTCATGCCCCTGGAAAAGGTCTGGCACTGCTGATTTCTGTTGTCCCAGAGAGACATGAGCTTGAGAAGCTCTTCGGCTCTCGAGTGCGCGATGTCGCTGGGCACGGACCATAGGCCGGCCATGAATTCGAGATATTCCCACGCCGTCAGCCGGTCATACAGCATCGGCTCATCCGGCAGCCAGGCGAGCATACGCTTGGCGCCTATGGGGTCGGTTTTGACATTCACACCCATGACTGAGATGTCGCCGGAATCCGGGCTGAGCAGTCCTGCAACCATCCGGAGAGTCGTTGTCTTGCCAGCGCCGTTGGGGCCGAGCAGCGCATAAAGCTCCCCCCGACGGACACATAGGTTCAGTCCGTCGACGGCGGCCTTGTCGCCATAGGATTTTCGCACCTGGCTGATTTTCAGCGCGTAATCCTCAGTCTCCATGACGACCTCTAGGCTCCTGTCAGAACAGCGGTCCGTCCATCAAAAAAGGCGGGTGAGCCTTTTCGGGCCACCCGCCTTGTTTGCATTCGGGCCGCTGAATTACTGTCCTATGCTCTGCTGCGCCTGAGCGGTTTCGATGGCTCGGTTCATCATTCTCGTCACTTGGCCAAGCTCGGCTTCAGAGAGCTGGCCGCTCTTGTCTGCGTCGAGCTTTTCGAAGTTGGCGAGGACCATCTGGCCCATCCGCCCTCTGACTTCGTTTCGGGCGACCTGGCCATCAAGGTTCTTGTCCATGATGCCGATTGAACGCGAAGCGTTCAGTTTCTCCATGTGCTCCGGCTTCTGCGAAGCGGCCGTCTCGTCGTTCCAGCGGAAACTGAGGGCCGTGTACTGCATTTCCTCGTGGGACTGTTCACCCCATGTCACCTTGATCGAGGGATCAGGGTTGGCCGGGTTGCGAGCAGAGTTGTCATACTGATAGCGAGTGATCAGCTTCGTTCCTGCCGGAACCTGGATCGGGGTCTTGAACTCATAGCCCCTCTGCCAGTTGAAGTCGTATTTGGGGAGGGCGAGGATCAGTTCTTCTGATTGACCTGGCTTCTGCATCCAGACGGCGGCATTTTCCCCTCGGTAGTGCGCATGCGGGAACACCGAATACAGCGTCGCATCCGCCGGGAAGGTTATGTAGGCCGTCTCCTCATGGCGTGCGGAGTTGGCCGGGATCTCGATCCCTGCATTTGCGATGACTGCGGACCGACGAACGATCGTCGGCGGCGCTTTGTCGTTATGGAAGTAGAGGCCGATGCGAGTGACATCGGTCGTCTCTTTCCCGTAGGGGGTGTAGTGCAGCTGGAAGCGGAGCGTCTGTCCAGGTTCGACCCAGGTTCCAGTCCCTGCCGGATAAACGTTCGATTCTGCGCCCACTGCGTAACCGCCGACGGGAGAGAGAAGGTGGTGGACGGCCTGACGGTCTCCGACCTTGATGGTCGAGGCACGCAGCCATTTCCCCTCAGTCAGAGGGTTCTTGAGCACCGGGTTCTGATAATCGACGATTCCCGAGGCTGGTATTTTGTAGGCGGGGAGCGTCAGAACCAGATCCGGCTCTCCAAGCTCCCATTCCGGCGCAGCCTTGGCGTTTATCTTGAGCGGATCGCTTCCTTTGCCGCGCGGAGCTCCCGCCTCAATCCAGTGAACGAGGGTCTTCTGTTCAGAGACCGAGAGGTTCATGTCGTCTGAGAAGGCGCCGATATGCGGATCCGCCTGATAGGGCGGCATACGGTCAGTTCTGACCGCTTCGCGAATCATCGGCGCGAACCCTTTGACCATCTCGTAGCTGGTCATCGCGAAGGGGCCGATCCCGCCTTCGGTATGACAGGCCACGCAGTTCTCAGCGAGGATCGGCGCGATCTGCTTTTCGTATGAGATGTTCACGAAATCGCTCTGCCTGTCTCTGTCCGGAAAGGACAGGGCAGGCGACTGCAGAGGAACAGAGGCGGTTTTCACTGACCGCCCTGCGAGAATGTCGTCGAGAGCGTTAGCGAGGTAGGCGGTCTCGGCCTTCGCCTGACCCTTCGGGGCTTTGCCCGCGAAACGGTCATCGATCGGGCCGTGATAGACCACTTTCCAGGACTTGGGGTCGATGACGAAGGCTTCAGCGGTCCGGCTGACGCCGAGGCTTTCGCCGACCAATTGGGCGCTATCGAGGAGGACCGGGATGGTCAGTCCGCTCGCTGTAGCGGACGAGGCGACTGTCTCGCGCGTATCCGGAAGGTTCGAATTCAACATGAAGAACTGGACGTTCTTCGAATCGTAACCGGCCTTGAGCGCGTTCAGTGTCGGAACGGCGTCCGCAACATGCTTCGATCCGGCCGCATGGGACACGATGACGATTGCAGCTGCGTCCTTGAAATATCTCAGCTCGTGCGACTTTGAGAGATGGTCGGTCAGTCGGAAGTTATCCACGCGCTCGGGCACCCGGATCTGAGTGGTGGCTGCCGCTGGACGCAGTGTTTGACTATTGGCGGCCACTCCGATCAGCGCAACTGCGGCGCATCCCGATAGCGCAAGGCCCAACAACCCGAACTTCATAGACGCTCTCCCTTGGGGCTGGTCCCGTCTCCTGGCCTCGGACGGAATTCTTCTACTTGCGACGTCGACCGTCAGTGCGACGCGGCCACAGGTCGACTGTAACAGAATTCGTTTGTCTTACAACGTCTCCCGCGACCTCCCAGCCCGGCTCGGACAGCGGCGTGGCCGGCTGCAAGCCGCATATCGCCGTGACCGGCCTGGATGGTCTCTGGTCAGAGATCAGACATCGCGCTTACGAGATCCGATTATCCGCACGGCGGGCCCCGAAACAGAGGTTTACGGACGTCCGGGTGGCGGATCGAACCGGTAAATGGAATTCGTGATATCGGATGAGACATAGACGGAGCCGGACGTCTTCGAGAGGGCGACGCCAGTGGTCGCGTAGGCCGGCAGAGCCCCTTCCGGCGCCGGAAAGCCGACCTCGAGTCCTTCCCCTATCGTCGTTGTGGTTTTGTCGGACGGATCGAAAACCCTCACCGCGCTGGCGCCGACTTCGGCGAAATAGATACGGCCGTCGGGCCCGACATCTATGCCCTCAGGTCCAAGAAGGTCTGAGACGATGCGGGTAACCTCGCCGTTTGCCGGGTCGACCCGAGCGATGGCGCCGGGATTGGTTTCCGTCACATAAATCATGCCGTCCGGACCTTCAGCCATTGCCGCAGGGAGATTGAGGCCAGTCGCGAGAGGCTCGTCGGCAGGGCGGGCCGGCTCGCCCTGAGGGGTTTCGAGAATGCGAATGAGACCGGTAGAGCTCTCAAGGACGGCGACCCTTCCATCGGTGAGTTCAAGGCCGTCGACAGGGGTGGTCAGACCATGGATGGGCTCCGACGCGGCGCCGGATGCAATCTCCACGATCTGGACCGTTCCGGCTGCCCAGCTGGTGATCACGACGCGGTTAGGGCCGGCGCCGATCCCGAGAGGATTTTCAACCGGGTCACGGTACATGCGAAGCGGATCTCTGATGTCCCCTGTCGCAGTGTTGATGGTCCGATAGGCGAAGACATCGGCGACATGGAGGCTCTCGCCATTGGGGCCGTTGACGACGACCATGTCGGTCGGCGTCGAAAGCGGGCCGCTGACGACGGTTCGCACCGCTCCGGTCGCAGGGTTGACTTCAAATATCGCCGCCTCGGCCATGTTCGAGACATAGATCAGACCGCTGTCTGCTATGGCGAGATTGTCCAGAGAGGGGCTGAGTGTCGCAATGACGGAGGTCGCGCCGGTGGCGATGTCGACTGACTTAAGCTCTCCCGTCTTTGTATCGATCGCGTAGAGCTTTCCGTCCGGCCCGAAATTGGCGGCCGCCGGGACCTGGAAGCCCTGGGCGATAGGGGTCGCCTCTCCCGTCGCAGGGTCGACACGGGCGATGACGCCTTTGAACCAGAGCGGGCCATAGATCATGCCATCCGGCCCGATTTCGAAGCCGTTTAATCCCCCGAGATTTTCGGCGATGAGGCGCGCTCCGGCGTCGCCCTTCCAGTCGACTTCGTGAAGAGCATCGGCAAGGAAGACCTGCGTGACATAGAGCCGGCCGTCCGTCGTGAAGGCCAGGGAGTTGGCCCCCGGAAGCCCCGAAGCGACCATCTTCGGTTCCGCTCCCGGCATCTGGACGAACACTTTTCCCGTCAGATACCCGGTCCAGGCCATGACCCCGTCGGGACCAAAGGCGATGTCGTCCGCCATGCCGTTCGGAGGCCCCAGTCTCTCAGTGACGACGCCGGTGGCGGGATCGACGGAGTAGATCGTCTGACCGACAACGCTCCCTGCGAGGATCTGTCCGTCGGGAGCGATGGCCAGGCCATGGAGACCATGGAATGGAGAGGGACCTGCGAATTCCGTCTTCGTCCAGGGCTGAGATGTTTGCGGCGCGCCGCAACCGGCCGCCAGGACCCCAAGCCACGTCGCCATCGCCAGACGCTTCATCATGTCTTCCCTCCCCGGACCGGAGAAAAGCTTCCGGTTAACGGAGGTTAACTCTCCGTCTTGCCGAGGAAAAGGGGGGGCAGGAAGACGTGGTCCCGGCGGAGGGAGCGGGTAGGGGCGCGGGCAACGTCCCCTGATTTTAGTCCGAGTCCATCTTGAGGGCCGCCACGAACGCTTCCTGAGGGATCTCAACCTTGCCGAACTGGCGCATGCGCTTCTTGCCCTCTTTCTGCTTGTCGAGGAGCTTTCGTTTACGCGTGGCGTCGCCGCCATAGCATTTCGCCGTGACGTCCTTTCTCATCGCCGAGATGGTTTCCCGGGCGATGACGCGTCCTCCGATCGCCGCCTGGATCGGGATCTTGAACATGTGGCGTGGGATGAGGTCTTTGAGTTTTTCGCACATGGCGCGGCCGCGGCTTTCGGCTCTGGCTCTGTGAACAAGCATCGACAGGGCGTCGACCGGCTCCTCATTGACGAGAACCTGCATTTTCACGAGGTCCCCCAGCCGATGACCTATCATCGAGTAGTCGAAGGAGGCGTAGCCTTTGGAGATCGATTTCAGGCGATCATAGAAATCAAACACCACCTCATTGAGAGGCAGCTCATACTTCACCATCGCGCGGGCGCCGACATAGGAGAGCTCTTTCTGCACTCCGCGTCGGTCCTGGCAGAGTTTGAGAATTCCACCCAGAAATTCGTCCGGGGTGAAGATTGTCGCCTCGATCCAGGGCTCATGGATCTCCGCGATCTTTACGGGATCGGGCATGTCCGCTGGGTTGTGCAGCTCATGCATCGTGCCGTCGGACATATGGATTTCATAGACCACCGAAGGAGCGGTCGCGATCAGGTCGAGGTCGAATTCTCGGGAGAGGCGTTCCTGAATGATCTCGAGATGCAGCAGTCCCAGAAACCCGCATCGGAAACCGAAGCCGAGAGCGGCGCTTGTCTCCATTTCGAAGGTGAAGCTCGCATCGTTCAGCCTGAGCTTTCCCATGGCTGTCCTGAGATCTTCGAATTCGGCCGCATCGATCGGAAAGAGGCCGCAGAAAACCACCGGCTGCACGTCGCGAAACCCCGGAAGCGGCGCGTCGGTCGGTCGTCGTTCATCGGTAATGGTGTCGCCGACCGAACAGTCGGCGACCGCCTTGATCGAGGCGGTGAAGAAGCCCACTTCGCCCGGGCCCAGTTCATCGATATCCGCAAGGCGGCCGGGCCTGAAGACGCCGACCCGGTCGAGGTCGTACGTTGCCCCGGTCTTCATCATCTTGATCTTCTGTCGTTTCCGTACCGACCCATCGACCACCCGGATGATGACCACGACACCCAGATAAAGATCATAATAGGCGTCAACGAGGAGCGCCTTGAGCGGCTGGGACGCGTCGCCGGTTGCGGGCGCCGGCAATCGGTTAACGATGGCCTCTAGAACCGCGTCGACGCCGAACCCTGTCTTAGCGGAAATCTCGACAGCGTCCGATGCGTCAATTCCGATGACATCCTCGATCTGAGCTCGGACCCTCGGCACATCGGCAGCCGGCAGATCGATCTTGTTCAGAACCGGCACGATTTCATGGTTCTGGTCTATGGCCTTGTAAACGTTCGCGAGCGTCTGAGCTTCGACCCCTTGCGACGCGTCCACAACCAGAAGACTTCCCTCGCAGGCGGCGAGGCACCGCGAGACTTCGTAGGCGAAGTCGACGTGGCCGGGCGTGTCCATGAGGTTCAGGACAAACGTCTCGCCCGACTTCGAAGTATAGTCGAGCCGAACGGTCTGCGCCTTTATGGTGATCCCTCTTTCCCGTTCTATATCCATAGAATCAAGGACTTGGTCGACCATGTCGCGTGCTGCGAGGCCGCCTGTCATCTGAATGATACGGTCCGCCAGCGTCGACTTTCCATGGTCGATGTGGGCGATGATCGAGAAGTTTCGAATTTTGTCGCGGGGGGTCATCGCGCGGCTTTAGCAGAGGGTGAGGTGAGCGCCAAGCGTCTCGCCTCTGGCGGGTCTTTAAACACTCTAAGGGGCGCATAATCGCCCACCCCCCGGCCGCCGGTTGGGCGCCGACCTGACCCGATGGGGGCTGGCGCCCTTGTTGCAGGTCAGGGGTGTGGGCTGGTTGGCGTCGCTCCGGGGATCGACGGCCATTGCCTAGGACGGGCGAACGGGGCTGGAGACAATATGAACATTGGAGCTCCGACCTCTGAAAAGCGAGTGCCGGCGAGACTAAAGCTCGCGCTGGTGGCGATGGCGGTGCTGATCATGGCCGTCCTAGCTTACATGCGGCCGACCTCTGACCCATCGGATGCGGCCCCTGAGAATGTCTCCGGAAGTGAAAGCGAGCGAGCTCAGATAGTGTCGCCGGAGAGATTGGCGGAACCTGACCTGGCGGACGACGAGCCGGCCGAGCTGCCCATTTATGGGCCGGACGGCGTTATCGAGGTCTCGCAGCCCTTTCCTCAGCTGGGAGAGGCCTTCATCGAGCGTTTTGATCTGACCTCGCCGAGCGCCCGCTGGTTGGTCTCGGACGGCTGGTCGAATGGCGACTATATGGAGAACGACTGGCGTGCGAGCCAGCTCCTCGCCGGTCCATCCGGGTTGAAGCTTGTCCTAGCCTTAAGTCAGGGAGGTCAGAAGCCCCTCTCGTCAGCCGAGCTCCGAACCACTGAGGCGTTTCGGTATGGGTATTTCGAGACGCGTCTCAAGGCGCCTCGCGACCCTGGCCTCGTCACGGGAGCGTTCACCTTTTCGCAGGCTGACGGGGTCGTTCCCAACAATGAAATCGACATCGAGATTCTGGGCCGGAATACGCGTCAGGTCGAGCTCACCTACCATGTCGGAGGCAAGGCGAGGGGGCATGTGGTCAATCTCCCGTTTGACGCTGCCGATGGGTTTCATAACTACGCCTTTGAGTGGCGACCGGGATCGATCCGTTGGTACGTCGATGATGTCTTGATCCATGAAGCGCGCGGGGGCGATGTCAGAAAGCTCACCAACCCCCAGCAGTTCTTTCTTCAACTCTGGGGCAGCGAAATGCTTGAGGAGTGGGTGGGTCCCTTCAATCCAGCTGCAGGGCCCTGGACGCTCGAGGTCGCGTGCACGGCCTATAGTCCTGAGTATCGGGGGCGCTCTCTTTGCGGAGAAGGGCAAGGAGAGGCTGTCGCCGGACCGGTTCAGGACGATGACGTTGCAGGCATGCGCGGGCGCTTCTGATCGTAAGGCGTCCGCTCAGTTTGCAAAGCTGGACCGGGCCGTGAGACCCCACCGGCCATTTTTGAACTCGACGATGTAGAGCGAGTCGAAGCGAGACAGTTCTGATCCGTCGGCCCGGTATCGCACGAATGTCGTCAGCATATGAGCCTTCGTCGGTCCGCATTGGACGACCTCACGCCTCGCCCATTCGCTCCGATCCCAGCCAGTCTCGGCAAGCCGGGTGAACGACGCCTCGAGATCCGCGGGCGACTTAAGGATTATAACGTTACCGCTCGCAATTCTGACGCTTGGAAAGTGAAAAACCGAGCCGAAGACCTCTGCGTCCTTAGAATTGAACGTCCGCATAAAATCATCAGTCACCTGATAGGCGGCTTTTGCAGCCGGGCAATCGGCGAACCTTTCAGCTTCCGCGACTGTCGGAACACTCTGACATGACCAGGCGAAGACGGCGGCCGTCAGCACGGCGCCGACCATTTTCGGGGAGATCGTCAGACGGGAGCGCAAACCTTTGAAAGCCATGCAGCGTCATCCTTTGACAGGAGTGGGGCGAGTTCCTTGGCGACGCGAGCATGATAATCGTTGACCCATCGGCGTTCCTCAAGGGTGAGGCGGTCCGCTAGGATCAGGCGACGATCTATCGGGGCAAGGGTCAGGGTTTCGAACGTCATCATTTCGCGATCGCCGCCATCGACCGGCGTCGGAGGAGAGACCACAATCAGGTTCTCGATACGGATGCCGTAGTGGCCGGCCTTATAGTATCCTGGCTCATTGGAGATGATCATCCCGGGCTCAAGAGCGGCCGCATTTGGGGCCTTGGCTATACGCTGCGGCCCTTCGTGAACGCCGAGATAGCTTCCCACGCCGTGTCCGGTGCCATGGTCATAATCAAATCCCCCGTCCCAGAGCGCCATGCGCGCCAGAACATCTAGGGCGGAGCCGGTGACGCCTTTGGGAAAACGAACGCTGGCAAGGGCGATATGGCCCTTGAGCACTCGCGTGAAGCGGTCCTTCATTTCCTCGCTCGCATCGCCAATGGCCAGCGTTCGCGTCACGTCCGTGGTGCCGTCGCGATACTGACCGCCGGAATCGATCAGGAACAGTCCGCCCCTTTCAAGGGGTCTGTTGGTGGCGACATCTGGCCTGTAGTGATTGATCGCCCCGTTCGGACCAGCGCTGGAAATGGAGTTGAAGGACAGGTCCATCAGCTCACCTGTCTCCTCTCGGCAGGTTTCAAGCTTCATCGCGGCGTCGATTTCGGTCACCGCACCCGTCTGGCCGTGTTCGTCGAACCATCTGAGAAAACGGCAAAGGGCCGCCCCATCCCGACGATGGGCCCGACGCGCCCCCTCGACTTCCACAGAGTTCTTCCGGGCGCGCGGCAGAATGCAGGGATCGGGCCCTCGCACGACGATCGCTCCAGCGCTTTCAAGAGTTGTGAAAAACCAGGCAGACGCAGCAGAGGGGTCGACGGATGTCTTGCGGCCAGACAGGGCGGATAAACCCTCCGCAAGGTCGCTCTCGGGTCTGAGGGTCACCTCGGAACCCAGGTGAGATACGAGGACGGGGCTCGCCTTCTCGGGTCGGATAAACAGGTCCGCGCGGCCATCAGCGTGAAGGATCGCACGCCCAAGTGGCAACGGCGTGCGTGAGACGTCAGCTCCCCGGATGTTGAAGAGCCATGCGATCGATGCAGGCGAAGTGATCACGGCGGCGTCCAGCCGGTCATCGCGGAGTTTCGCCGCCAGCCGGGTTCGTTTGGACGCGCTCGTCTCGCCAGCGTAGACGAGATCATGGGGCGTGACGGGATGAATGGGCTCTGAGGGGCGATCGCTCCAGGCGGTATCGACCGGGCCGGGAAGGGTCGAAACAAGCGAAGCTCCGCAACGGGCGGCGGCGGCTGTCAGCCGGTCGAGCGCTTCGGGGCTGAGAAGGCGGGGATCATAGCCGATCCTCGATCCGGCGAGCGACTGGCCTGCAAGCCATCCGAAGGGGCCAGGGTCTGCAAGATCGGCCGTAGCGAACAGCTCAGTGTCGAGCTGCGCAGCGGCCTGAAGCGTATATCGACCGTCCACGAACACGATGGCGTTTCGAATGAAAATGAACGCGGCGCCTGCCGATCCGGTGAACCCTGTCGCCCAGGCGAGGCGCTCATTGCAGTCGGGAAGATACTCGTTCTGATATTCGTCCTCGTGCGGAATGAACACCCCGTCCAGCCCCATGGATGCGAGGCGGTCCCGCAGAAGAGGCAGGGCGCGTCGTCCTGCTTCCGGCCCGCCTATGACATCGTAGGTCTGTCTCATGGTTCTGTTCACCCTGACGCTTTGACCGGACCCCAGCACGAGGGCCTTCCCTCCCGCAAGTCCTTTGGCGGGCAGGAAGACCGACTTTTTGAGGAGGGCGGACCTTTCAGGCGTCTGCGCCCGCGCGCTCGGATGCAGGTCGGGGGGCGGGACGGGCTCGTCCGTCCCTGCCGGGTTTTGGGCGCGGACGCCTATAAACAAGGGTCGACCAGCCGGTAATGCGTCTTCGTTCGATCAGCTGTAGACCCTGGCCGGCATAAGCGGCCCGAACCTGCGGCTCCTGATGTGTGAGAAGTCCCGAGAGGATCACCACCCCGCCTGGGCGAACCAGCCGCGCGATGTCGCGAGACAAAGAGACGAGAGGGCGGGCGAGAATGTTGGCCATCACAACGTCATAGGGCCCGCCGGTTCGAATCGCCACATGGTTGGCCCCCGCCGCGTGGAGAAGTCGAAGTGAGCGGCCGCACTGATTGTTGCGGGCGTTTTCCCGGGCGACGCGCACGGACTCGGCATCGATATCTGTCGCCAGCGCCGAGACGGCGCCTGCCTTCAGGGCTGCGATCGACAGAACCCCGGAACCGGTTCCGATATCAAGGACTCGACCGATCGGGCCGTGAGCGGCCTGGCGCGCGAGCGCCTCAAGGCATCCCTTTGTTGTGCCGTGATGGCCGGTGCCGAATGCCGGCCCGGCCTCAATCCAGACAGGGATACGCCCCGCTCCTGCGCGTGCGAGTTCGTGGGCGCCGGCCACGATGAACGGGCCGGCGTGAACGGCCGGCAGGCCTTCAAGGCTCAGAGCCACCCAATCCCTGTCCTCAAGCTCGACGATTGCCGTGCGTGCGCCTGGATGCTCAAGTTCGAGAATTGAGGCGACCCCGTGAGCAAGGTCCTCTTCGAGGCAAAAGGCCTCGAGCCGCCAGACCGTCTTGGAGACTTCCTCAATAGCGACTGCCGACGCCGGCGCCGGCTCAAGCTCTGACAGGAGCGCGGAAAGCCGCTCCGCCTCTGGACGGGAAAGACTGACTGTCACTTTGAACATGAAACAAACCCTCGACCGGGGGGGTTATATCAGTCCGAGAGCATTCTCATAGCTGCACCCCCTGCGGCTGCTCGTCTGGGTGGGGCGATGCCGCCAATACGGGCGCCGTGAGCCCGGTTTTCCCGCACGTCTTACACGACCGCAAACCAGCCGATCAGGGCGGAGGCGGAGCCTCGGGCAGGGCCTGAGGAGCGCGAAGCGTCCGTCACGCTCGTTCGACGAAGCTTTCGACCACCTTCTTGACCCCCGCCTTGTCGAAGTCGACCGTCAGCTTAGCTCCTTCGACAACGGTCACGCGGCCGTACCCGAATTTCTGATGAAAAACCCGCACTCCGGGGCTGAGGCCCCCTTCCGAGGTTGCGCTGGAGGCGAGCAATCGTCCGGAAGCTTCGATGTCAGGCGGTCGCGGAGCGTTGCGGCGTCCCTCGGCCTCACGCTGGACAGCATCCACCGCCCGACGCCAGCCTGGGCTGTCATATGTGGAACGAAAGGCGCTCTCTCCGTTTCCGAACGACCCGCCCATCCGGCCAGAGCCATATCCGGACTGAGGCGAGTAACCCGTCTCGGAGACGGCGTCGACGTGAGGCGCAGGCAGCTCGTCGATGAAGCGGGAGGGCAGGACGGAGGTCCAGCGTCCGTAGATCTGCCGATTGGCGACGAATGACAGATAGGCCCGTTCCCGAGCCCGGGTGAGCCCGACATAGGCGAGGCGTCGCTCTTCCTCGAGGCCCCTGGCGCCCTGTTCGTCGAGCGAGCGACGGGAGGGAAACACTTCTTCCTCCCAGCCGGGAAGGAAGACCATCGGCCACTCAAGGCCCTTGGCGGAATGGAGGGTCAGGATCTGAACCTGATCATCCGCTCCTGCTCCCTCTGCGTTGTCCATGACCAGTTCGACATGTTCCAGAAATGCGTTGAGGCTATCGAACGCCCCGGTCGCCCGGACAAGCTCCTTCAGGTTCTCAAGCCGCGTCTGGGATTGGGGCGACTTGTCGGTCTGCAGCATATCCGTATAGCCGCTTTCATCGAGTATGAGTTCGAGGAGCCTCGGATGCTCCAGCGTTGAAGCCTCACGCCGCCAGCGCTCGAGATCGTTCAGGAAGCGTCGAATTCCTGTCTTGGCGGGTCCCTTGATCTCTTCGTTCCGGATCAGCGCCTCAGCCGCTTCGACGAAGGGGGCGTTCATCTGCCGGCCCGTCACCTGAATCTTCTGGATCGAACTCTCGCCCACTCCCCGTTTGGGCTGATTGATCACACGCTCGAAGGCGAGGTCGTCCGAGGCGGAGCGCATAAGGCGCAGGTAGGCCATCGCGTCGCGTATCTCCGCCCGTTCGAAGAAACGCGGGCCGCCTATGACCCGATAGGGGGTGCCGGTGGTGATGAAGCGTTCTTCAAAAGCCCGCATCTGCCAGGACGCACGAACCAGAACAGCGCAGGAATCATGTCGGCGCCCCGATTGCACCCACGAGGTGATGTCGTCATTCACGAGGCGAGCCTCTTGTTCTCCATCCCAGACGCCTCGCACCTTGACGAGGTCGCCCTCCCCGGAATCCGTCGTGAGGGTCTTGCCGAGACGGGAACGGTTCTCTGAGATCAGATGTGACGCGGCCGCAAGAATATGACCGGTCGATCGATAGTTCTGCTCAAGGCGAATGACCCGCGCTCCGGGAAAGTCTTTTTCGAACCGAAGGATGTTTTCCACCTCGGCGCCGCGCCAGCCATAGATGGACTGATCATCGTCGCCGACGCAGCAGATATGTCCCGACCCCCGGGCCAGCAGGCGCAGCCAGAGGTACTGGGCGACGTTGGTGTCCTGATACTCGTCAACCAGAAGATATCGGAACCGCTGATGGTAATCCGCCAGCACCTCCGGATGGTCCTGAAAGATAGTGATGTTGTGAAGGAGCAAATCGCCGAAATCGACGGCGTTTAGAACGGAAAGTCGATTCTGATAGAGAGAATAAAGCCGACCGCCCTTTCCCGAGTCGAACTGTCTGGCCTCTTCCGGAGGCAGCTTCTCAGGTCGGATCGCGCGATTCTTCCACCCGTCGATGAGGGAGGCGAAAAATCGCGGCGTCCATCTCTTCAGATCGATACCCTCCGCCTCGAGGATCTGTTTGATGAGGCGAAGCTGATCATCCGTATCGAGAACGGTGAAACCTGTCTTGAGCCCCACGAGCTCCGGGTGACGACGCAGGATCTGAGCGGCGACGGAATGAAACGTTCCCAGCCATCTGAGGCCCTCCGCATCGGGACCGACCAGCCTGACCGTACGCTCCCTCATTTCCCGTGCGGCCTTGTTGGTGAAGGTCACCACCAGCAGCTGGGAGGGCCATGCCAGCTTCTCGGCGAGAATATGGGCGATCCGCGAGGTTAAAACCCGGGTTTTTCCGGTCCCGGCCCCGGCGAGAACAAGCAGCGGGCCCTGTGTGGAGAGCACGGCGTCGCGCTGTCGGTCGTTGAGACCCTCAAGATAAGGTCCGGAGCCGCCCGAACCCATAGGGGGGCGCGGCGCCGCACGCTGGGAAATAGACAGCCTCGGCTCTTCGGATGTCACGCCTCGCCTCCGGAGACAGGGGAAGGGCAGGAGGCGGACGCAAAAGGATAAGGGTGAACAAAAAAGGAGGGCTCATGATGCATGAGCCACCAGATAGCGCGGTCTGAGACGCGCGAGAAGGGCCCGGGTCAGCTCAGTCCTGGATGGTTTCGAGATAGGCGATCAGAGCTGAAACATCCTCAGGTCGAAACCGATACTCGGGCATGTCGGGATGTCCGACGACAATCCCCTCTCCGAGCGATTCTTCCAGAGAGGCGACGGGATAGCGTCTCGAGATCAGTCTCAAGGACGGCGCGTCCTTGTGGGCGCTTTCGCTTCCCGGCTCCGCGGCATGGCAGCCAGCGCAGTGAATGCGCGTCAGTAGCCGACCTTCAGCAACTGTGGCGGTCGAGGGAAGGGCGAAAGGGGAAGAACCCTCTCTCCCGGGCGCCGGCGAGGAAACGCATGCGGCCATCAGCAACACCGGGAGAGCATGAAGACTGGCGCGCATGACGTTCCTCACCGGACAGATCCAGTCTGCCGCACCGATGATCATTCGCCCTTGATGCAGGTCATCCCGGCGCCCTCTGTGATTACACCTCTGCGGTATGGCCCTCTGGGCCATGGCGATCACGGCCTCGCTCTCGGTGCTTCTTTGGCCAGTACCAGGCGGCATTCGCTCTCGCCGGCAAAGCGCGCGCGCCCGAAGCGTTTCCATCCTTCTGCAGCGCAGTCCTCTGGCCCTTCCGAGACGACGGTCCTTGAAACGAGGCCGGCTTCGATCGCGGCCTCTGAAAATCTCAGGTCGTCCCATCCCTTGCTGGCGTAGAGCCTGGTCTGATCCGAATAGTTGGCGGACGTCGGGTCGGTGGACTGTGAATAAGCCAGAACACCTTCGCTGACCGGGCCGTCAGGGGTGAACTCCACAGCCATGATCCAGCTGGAGCCGTGCCGGATGCTGGTCCAGCCGAGCTTGGGTTCAAGCGATTCGACGGTGATGACGTTGAATACGCCCTCAGGTCCTGCGCCTCCATGAATCGGGATGCGTTCGCCATTACGGGTCTCGACCTGAACATCTCCAAGTCTTGCCTCCGGAGAAATCTCGAGTTCGTCGAGTTTCTTGAGTGCGGATCGAAGGGCGGAGAGGACCCTTGGATCCTCACGGTTCAGCGTTTTAGGGGTCGCAACGGGACTGGTGACGGAAAACGGAGCCGAAAACTGGAGGCCGCCGGCTTCTGCGAACAGATGAAACAGATGCGCCCCACGGCTGTCGGCATCGACACGAAGGTCCCATTTGGAAAGAGCCTCGCAAGCTCTGGCGAGATCAGCGCCGCCCTGACTGCGACAGAGGGACACCAGATCATCGCGAACCATCTCAGCCCCGAGATGTCGGTTTTGAAAGATGACGGACTGAAGTGTTCGCAGATCAAATCCCTTCCCCGGAAGTCCGTCGCGTCCTTCCTCCCTGTCTTCAATCTGATGCAGGGCCAGACGAGTTCTGAGGCTCCGCTGGGTTTGTTCATCACCGAAGATCGGACTATAGCCTTCAAGAGGCTGTTCCGGGTTCGTCAGCCAGTGGCTGTCATTGCTCTGGCTGACATAGTCGGATCGAAAGAGCTGCGGCGTCCGGCTCGATCCGAAGACGCCGGGGGCGGTGGAATCCGCATCGTTCGTCCACCTGCATTCTGATCGCGAGCCGTCCAGCACTGGGATACGCGCTTCCGCCCATTGTTTGCGGGCGAGTTCTGAGGCGGAGCACTTTTGGGCGAGCTCTTCGCTCACATTCGGGATCATGCCCATATCCCCGAAAAAGGCTTCTCCCTGCGCATCTGCAGCTGTCGTGTTGAAGCCGGTGGCCTGATAACGGCCCAGAGCGTCGCGAAGTTCACGCACAGAACGTGACTTCCAGATCGCGAGATACTGGTCAGGCGAACGCACGCCCTGCGGCACATAGCTGATCGCGTAGGCTCGGGACTTCGTCCAGGGCAGCGTCTCGGTTTCGACGACGGGCCCAAACTCGGTGGTGTACAGCGTTCGTTCGACGGGAGAGGCGTCCTTCACGTCCACCGTCACGGTCATTTTCGTCATCGCCACGGACTTGCCGTCGACAAGATGCCGGGTGGGATCAGCCGGATCGAGCGTGAGTTCGAAGTATCCGAAGCGCCTTGCTGTCGATACCGTGTGAGTCCAGGCGATGCTCTCAGTATGACCGATGCCGATGGTGGCGTTAGTCACCAGTCCTGCTCCAACGACATTGAGTTCGCCCGGGATCGTCATGTGCATGCGATAGAAGCGGTTCTGCCCATCCCATGGATAATGGGGATTCGCCAGCAGAACGCCCCGTCCGGAGCGGGTGACTTCGCGTCCCAGACCATAGGCGTTGCTTCCAAGACCCAGCGTTTCGACCAAAGGATCGTCGAGGGCTGCGCTCTGACTGCCGGGACCGTCCGGCGGGGCGGCGGCGGCCACCCCGGCGGGCTGATACAGCACTTGCCCCGCGAAAACATGTCGCCAGTAATCCGTTTCGGTCATCTCCCGGATCCAGGGCGCTCCCTTGCATCGGGGATCGTTCAGCTCGCTCCCCGCCCGATCCCTGATGTAACGACTGACCCCGGCGGCGTATCCTCGTCCAATGTCTCGCGAAGCCTGCGAGGGCGTGTCCGGATCGTTCTCGGGGCCCGTCAGGAGCGTCTCGAGTTCTCCCGTCTGGATAAGCCTTTTGTGGTAGATATCGCTGATGATGTTGGCGTCTTTGACCCCCGGGCCGAGGTATCGGGCGCGCTCTCCGTTGACGGTAATCATTCGCTCGAGCAGCTCGCAAAGGTTGTCCTCTGCAGATGCGTATCCGATCCCGAAACCGAGACCTGCGTAATCCCCGGCCTTGACGTGGGGGGCGCCAAACGCGGTCCGACGGATTTCAGCTTGATAGGCGGGCGATTGTTCGCTTCCGTTCTCGACAGGGGAAGGGCCCCCGGCGCAGGACATGACCGACAGGAGGCCGATCAGGCAGACGCCGGATCGCAAATGGGACGCTGAGTTCATGGGTCTATCCTCCTGACCGACGACCCGGATGCCATATCGAGGAGGGTCTGGTGTCAATCCGGTTTCGGCTCGGGAATTCCCCTTGAGCCTCCTCCTGCCGAGGGTTGGCCGACGCGAAAACCCGTCAGCAGGGTGAAGCCGCCGCGAGCGGGTCTTTTCTCCGCGGCATGTCGGGCTATAGTTGTGCGGAATTCATCAGGCCGTGAAAAGGGCAGGATCAGCATGTCGGGTCGAAGCTGGAGCCTTGGTCGGCTGGCGCTTGCCGCTGCGCTCGGGGCGCTCGGCTGTTCGTCTCCTGTCGCTTTGGCTGACGAGCCTGCCGAGGCAGGGTCCAAAATCTATTATCTCGGCGCCTCTCGGGTGATGGCGGTCGATCCTTCTGGCCGCGCGCCGGTCGTTCTCGTCGACCAGACGGCTCAGGCTGCGAGGGGATCGGTCAATGATGGAATCGCGATCGATCCCCGTCGCGGGCACATTTATTGGACCAATATGGGCCGGGCGTCGGAGGATGACGGCTACATCATGCGCTCCGATCTCGACGGTGGGGAGCTGACGATGGTGGTTCCGCCCGGCGGGGCATTTACGCCCAAGCAACTGAAGATCGACCTTGAGGGACAGAAGCTTTACTGGGCCGACCGCGAGGGGATGGCCATCATGAGGTCCAACCTGGACGGCTCCGCGATCGAGACGCTGGTCCAGACCGGTGATCCGGAACGCGACAAAGGCGATGCTTCCCGTTGGTGCGTCGGTATCGCGCTCGACCTTCGTTCGGGCCAGATTTATTGGACTCAAAAGGGCGGAGATGATGCAGGGGAGGGGGTGATCCGGCGGGCGGGCATCGATATTCCCTTGGGTCAGACCGCATCGTCACGCGCCGACGTCGAGACGTTATTCTCGAACCTTCCAGAGCCTATCGACCTTGACCTCGATCTGGAGCGTCGTCTGATCTACTGGACCGATCGCGGCGACAACACGGTCTCACGGGCGCCGATGGATCCGCCCGTCTCGGCCGATCCTTCTCGCCGGACAGATCGGGAGATTCTTGTCCGGGGTCTCAAGGAGGCGATCGGCGTATCGATAGACGTCGACGGCGACATCATGGCGTTCACCTCCCTTGGAGGCGAAATTGGTGTGTCGAGCCTCGATGGAAAGAGGATGAGGATGATTGCGATCGATCAGGGGCTTCTGACCGGCGTCGAGATCGCGGACTGATAGATTCGCGACCGTGCTGGCGTCAGCCTCAGCGGATTTGAAGCGAAACCGGAGCCCGCTTAGTAATAAGTCGCCAGCGCATTCGCCTGATAATCCCTCAGCTCAGACAGTCGGCCCGCCTTGATCTTGCTCGCCCACTCCGGATCCTGAAGCAGTGCGCGTCCGACGGCGACCAGGTCGAACTCTCCCTTTTCCAGGCGTTCGAGGGTGGTTTCGATGCCGGCCGCGGGGGCGCCTTCTCCCCTGAACGCCGCGGTGAACTCTCCATTCAGTCCGACCGATCCGACGCTGATCGTCGGCAGGCCCGTCAGCTTTTTGGCCCAGCCTGCGAAGTTAAGGCCCTTTGGCCCGTCGATCTCCGGAAACTCCGGCTCCCAGATGCGCCGCTGAGAACAGTGGATCATGTCGACCCCTGCATCGACCAGAACCTTTAGCCATCGCTCCATTTCCTGAGGGGTGGTTGCGATGCGGGCGTTGTAGTCCGAGGACTTCCACTGCGAGATCCGGATGATGATCGGCATGTCTCCAACCGCAACCCTGCAGCGGCGGATGGTCTCGGCGGCGAATTCCGCCCGCTTCTCAAGCGAGCCGCCGAAGCGATCTGTCCGGTGGTTGGTGACCTCCCAGAAGAACTCGTCGATCAGGTAGGCATGCGCGCCGTGAAGCTCGATGCAGTCGAACCCGAGGCGACGGGCGTCTCCGGCGGCGTCTGCATAGGCTTGAGCCATATCCAGCACCTCGGCTTCGGACGGTTCCTCGGCGATTTTCTTGCCCGTGAGGGTGATCCCGGAAGGCCCATCGCTCGGCGCATCCGGAAAATGTCCGGTTCCCGGCTTCCTGGACATTCCCTGATGCCAGATCTGCGGGGCCATTCGTCCGCCGGCCTCGTGAACCGCGTCGATCACTTTTTTCCATCCATCAAGGGCCTCTTCTCCCCAAAACAGGGGGATATTGGCGTCGTTGGACGCTCCGCGCCGGCGGGTCAGGGTCCCTTCAGAGATGATCAATCCGACATCGGCTTCCGCACGCCGACGGTAATAAGCAACGTTGTCGTCATTCGGGATGGCGCCAGGCGAACGCGAGCGCGTCATTGGGGCCATGGCGATCCGATTTGAAAGCTTGAGGCCTCTCAGCGAGAAGGGCTGAAAGAGAACAGATGTGTCGGTCATGATCGGCCTCGGGCAAACGATGAGCTGGTCCGGCGAGCGGGATAGATAGGCGTCAATGGGTCTGGAATGGGGGGCGGGTCAAGACGAAGAATCTGTTTCGTCATCGCGCGTCTGATCTGTGCGTCGGGCGCCGTCCAGGGCTCGTTCGTGATTCGAACGCTCCAGGAGGTCGCGTGTTTTCTCTTCGCGGGTCCGACCGAACTTAATCCGGTTTTCCGATGCGCGATCGGAGCGCCGCCGTCTTTCAGCATCTTTCCTGCGCGATCGGAGGTTGATGATGTCCGCCACGTTCCGGCCCCGGAAAAAGCTGCTGAATAGTGATCTCTACATGCCGCTGCCTTGAGGAGCGCGCAAGCGGTTCTCGGGGCGTCACTCCTGAGCCTTCAGGCGGCCTTCGAGAACTCTGGCGCCTGAAAGAATGCCGTGCAGGGCGTAGTTGCCTTCATGACAGGCATATTCGAACACAGGGCCGCCCGAGGGAGTGAACGTCATTTCCCCTCGCCAGGGCCGCGAATAGGTCTGGGGATCATCTACCGTGAATTCATAGAGAATTTCAGCGGGCCCGGAGCGGGTGAAGCGCTCCGTCACCAGCGCTGTATCGGAGAGGACGACCGGCTCGTAGGATGCATGATCCTCCTTCCAGTGGCGGGTTTCGACAACCAGCGTGTCGCCGTCCCAGCGACCGATGGAATCCCCATGCCACTGTTTAAGCTCTGGAGCCTTATGGCCCTCGTTAAGTCGGATAATTCGGGCGTCATGCATCATCTCAACGAGGATCACGACGTGATCGGTCGTCTGAACGATCTGATAGGTGTTGTTATAGATATTGTTCAGCATGGGAGGCCCGCCGGAGCCTCGACTGCCGACTAGGCAGCGGTCTGCCGGGTTCATTCCCTCGGGACCGTCCTCTCCGCGTCTTTTGAGGATGGAGCGTATCTGCGCGGCGCCGGCTTCCGAGACGGGCATGCGGCCGTTCTCCGGTTCGACGATCCATGACGACCGGGCCTCGCCCCTGACGACGCCGACCCTTGATCCCCGATCCAGCCAGAACGCGTTATATCCTCCCACTGAAGCGCCGGCGTCCGGAGCGCCTTCCTGAGGGTTGGTCGGGGCGTTGGCGGCTGCTTCAAGTCTCGCCCGCGACTGCTCAAGTCGTTCAGCCTGCTGCGGTGAGAGTCTCAGCGGTAACGACGGATCGGTACGTTCGAGGGTGGTGATGGAGGAGTTTGTCCATACGCCCTGAAGATCGGGTCGTCCGTCGGCGGCCCGGGGCGGCGTCCATTCCGGCGGGACGGGCGGCGCGGCCGATGCGTCTTGGATGGGAAGCACGGTCGACGCCAGCCCTGAAAGCGCCAAAACGGTCAGGCCGATCGCATAAGGCCTTGTCCGTCCCTGACGATTTGGGATCGTATCGCGTTCACGCCTCATCATCCCGCCCTTCCTTGGCCGCCACTGGTTTCTACGTCGTGACGTGTGCCGAGTATACGACACCCAGGGTGCATATTGAACCGCGGTCGCTTGACACGTCACTGTCTACGGCCGACCGTCTGCGCGTGCGGGGAATAGCCCGCGGGCCCTGTGAAGCGGAAGACTGCGATGCGTTTTGAAAAGCTGACGTGTCTGGGGTTCCTGCTCGCAAGCCTGGC
Organism: uncultured Alphaproteobacteria bacterium; assembly: GCA_903831255.1. GTDB lineage: Bacteria > Pseudomonadota > Alphaproteobacteria > Caulobacterales > Hyphomonadaceae > UBA7672. The sequence continues at coordinate 28,633 of CAIKWZ010000024.1, read as the reverse complement.
GGTGTCCTCCGCGACGGCGCAGACGCGTGATGCGGAGCTGATGTCGTTCCGAAGCATTTATGAGGAGATGGTCGAGATCGACACCTCTCCCTCAAGCGGATCATGCACGCGGCTCGTTGAGGCTGGACTGAAACGGCTTCAGGAAGCGGGGTACAGCGCGAGGGATGCCCGTCTGATAGTGCCGACCGGGGCGCCGGACGATGGAAACCTGGTTGCGAGAATTGAGGGGAGCGATCCCTCGGCCAAGGCTGTTCTCATCCTCGCACATATCGATGTGGTGGATGCGCGAAGAGCGGATTGGGTTCGCGACCCGTTCACTCTTATTGAGGAGGACGGATTTTTCTTCGGACGGGGCGCATCTGACGACAAGTCGATGGCGGCCGTCTTCCTTGACCTCATGGTTCGGCTGAAGCGCGAGGGCGCCCGGCCCCGCAGAACTCTGAAGATGGCTCTTACCTGTGGGGAGGAGACATCGGGTCGGGTCAATGGTGTTGAGTACATTCTAAAAACTGATCGTGATCTCATCGACGCCGGTTTCGCCATAAACGAAGGAGCGGGCGGCTTGCTTGGTCCTTCGGGAAAACCCCTGGCGCTCAACGTTCAGGCCGGCGAGAAGATTCATCAGGTCTTCACCCTTGAAGTCGTCAACCCCGGCGGACATTCCTCGCGTCCGGTCCCGGATAATGCGATTTATCGGCTGGCTCAGGCCCTGAAGCGTGTGGAGGGGTTCCAGTTTCCCGTCGAGGTCACTCCTGTAACCAGAACCTACTTTGAACGGATAGGCCCGATCGTGGGGGGCGACCTCGGGTCCGCGATGACCGCGGTTGGGAAGGAGCCAACTGACCCCGCAGCTCTGAAAGTGTTGACCGCCGATCCCTCCTATAACGCAATGCTGCGGACCACCTGCGTTGCAACTCAGCTCGAGGCGGGTCATGCGCCAAACGCCTTGCCTCAGCGCGCCCGCGCTGTTCTTTCCTGCCGCATCATGCAGGGGACAACGGCCCAGCAGGTCAAGGCCGCCCTGGAAGGCGCGGTATCCGACAGCCAAGTTGCTGTTGCAGTCGAGAGGCTGCGCGAAGGTTCGTCAGCGCCGGCTCTTACCGAGGAAATCATGACCCCGGTCCGGAAGGCCGCATCCCGCATGTGGCCGGGGGCTGTGATCGCTCCATCTTTGACCGCTGGGGCGACGGACGGGCGGTTTCTCATGAACGCCGGCATCGCGACCTATGGAATGAGCGGAATGTTCTCCTTACCTGGGGAGAATAACAATCACGGTTTGAACGAGAAGATCCGCGTCAAATCCCTCTATGAAGGCCGGGAGTTCCTCGATGAGGTCGTCCGGTCCTACATCTTCGGTCGGTGAGGGATCCCGTCGAAGTTGGTCCTTTGTTCCTCAGCGGCCCGCCGCCCGCCTCGACGATCCGCTCATCATCCGCCGCCACGGCATGCGCCCAAGGGCGTTCCCCACTCGCGGTGAAGATCCGTGAAGTCACGATGACAAGATCCGCAGGGTTTGCCTGTTGGGGGGGGCGCAGGTGGCGAGACTGATCGCCAGGGCGAAAGCCGACATGCCGCGCATGCGGCAACCCTTCCCGATGGAGATCCTCAAAGAAGAAGGGTATGCCCTTTCGCTTCGCTCACGAAATATTCGGTCCGGAGAAGATCGTCGAATGCCGGTCGTGGCAGGCGCAACTGTGCCAACGGTAAGGCTTGAGTGAGCATGCCGGCATCGGATGATAGGCTTGGTAAGTCAAATGGCGGAGAACACATGACCTCGCATGAACACACAACGGCGCTTGTCACGGGCGGAGCATCAGGAATCGGCAAAGCGATTGCGCAGGCGCTTGTTGATCGAGGCGCTTATGTTGTGATCGCTGATCTTGAGCCAACGAAGGTCGATGCCGCAGTGGCGGAGTTTGGCGATAGGGCGCGCGGGGTCGTATGTGACCTCGCGGAACCAGAGGCCGCCGAGATGGCGATCAAGGAGGCCTTCGCCTGGCGCCAACGGCTGGACCTCGTATGCTCAAACGCCGGCATCGGCCACAGCAAAAAGATCAAGAACGAGCCCTTGGGGATGCAGGCTGAGCGCTTGTTCGAAGTGAACTGCTTTGCCTCCCTCCGCATCGTGCAGGCCTATCTTCGAGCGCTGGAACCCGGTGGGACGCGTGGACGGCTGATGATTACAGGTTCGGAGAACTCACTCTCTGCCCCCGCGGCGGTGAAGGGCCGAGGGTTAGGGCTCTATGGTGCCACCAAACACGCGATCCTGATCCTGGCGGAATGGTTGCGCGACGAGTGCCAGGACACACTCGATGTCCATGTGCTGTTGCCCGGCGCTGTTTATACGCCCCTGATAGCCAGGGGTTTGCCCGATCCGAAGATGGCGCCTGCGTCGCTGGGCCTGATCATGCCGGAACGCTGCGCTGAGATTGCGCTCAGGGGGATGGACCTCGGGCTCTTCTATATTCCGACGCACGCCCATATCAGCGAGGATATGAGGCCGAGATATCAGGGCGTAGCGGACGCGCTGTTGCAGCTGGGTTTGCGTGAGCCCCCTTCGGAGGCGCTGTCGCAAACGCCTGTCATCGCCGACTGAACGCTCAAGACGTCCGCTCGGATCGCTCACGCCATTCCCTCATCATCCTATCGTGGGGAAACCAACAGTCTGGGTTTGAACGACACGCTCCGCGTCAAAGCCCTCTGTGAGGGCAGGAAGTTTCTTGATGAGGTTGTCCGGTCCTAGATCTTCGGCCGGTGAGGGATCCGGCCGGGTTCGGCCGTACGCCCCTCAGCGGCTCGCGACAGCGGCGGCGTGGGTCTCAGCGGCGCGCAACAGTCTGAGGACGTTCCCGCCCCAGATGTTCTTAAGGTCCGCCTCTGAGTAGCCCTCGGCAAGGAGTCTTTCCGTGATCCTCGGAAGTTGCGAGACATCCCGCATACCGTTGACGCCGCCGCCTCCGTCCCAGTCTGCGCCGACCCCGACATGCTCCGGGCCGATGAGTTTGAGGGTGTAGAGGAATTGGTCCATGTAGTCTGAGAACTCAGCCCGGGCTTCGGGATACCTGGCGTCGATCGCGAGGCGTTCATCGAGATAGGCGTCATACTTGTCCGCCGGCAGATCATCGATCGCGCCCCAGCGGTCGCGAAGCGCGCTGAGCGCAGCCACTCTCTCCGGAGATTGCTGAAGGGGTTTGATGAAGCTCCCGAGGGCGTTCATCTGAATGACCCCTCCCTTGGCGGCGAGTTTTTTCAGAAGCTCGTCAGGGGCGTTGCGTGGGTGCTGATACGGCCCATCCGCGCCATGGTGGGAGAGTATGATCGGGGTCGCTGACATATCGATCAGCTGGGCGATCGCCACGTCGGATGCATGACTTCCGTCGAGCACCATGCCGAGACGGTTGGCTTCCTTGACCAGCTGGGCCCCGAGAGGGCTCAGGCCGTTCCAGCGAGGCCCCGAGGAATCGTTTGTGCTGTCTGCGAACTGGTTGTTTCCGTTATGGACCGGGCCGATCATGCGCACGCCGAGTTTATAGAATGTCTCCACCATCGAGATGTCCTCGCCCAGCGGGTAGGAGTTCTCGATCGACTGGAAAACGACCTTTCGGCCGTCGGCGTCGATCCGCGCCGCGTCGTCCGCTCGAAGCGCGAGGGCGAATGCGTCTGCGTGACGGGCGGCCATCTCACGGATGGCGGCCGACCGGAGGAGGGCGGTGTCGCGGGCCCTGGCGTAGGCCTCCGGCGTCAGGGGTCCTTGCGCCGTGTAGATCGCCCAGAAGCCGCCATCGAGGCCGCCCTCATTCATGCGGGGCAGATCGACCTGATAGCCCTCGCGGTCGGTATCGTAGCGCTTGGTGATGTCGAAGCCGCGCGGAGACACGAGATTGGCCGGCGTGTCGAGGTGAGTGTCGAGGGTCAGGGCGCTTCGGTGCGCCGCCATATAGGCCGCCCCGTCGGAGCCCTGGGACGCAGCCTGATCCATTGACGCGCAGGCCGACGAGGCTGCCGTCAGCGCGACGATCAGAGCGAGGCGGGATAGGGCGTGTCGATTGATCATGGAGCCGGGACCCTTTCATGCGGCCGGGCGCCCCGCTGCTCGCGGATCCGCCTTGGGAAGAGCATCAGCACCTATGGCGGCGGCTGTCCACCGTTCGCGCGGACCTCGCGCGTGAGGCGAGGGCGTTGATCTTGACGTAGGGATGATCGACCCCGTGCCGCAGATCACGTTTTATTGATCTGGGGGCGTTCGCCTCGAGCGCCGCGTCCGCCTGCACGCCTCTTCGAGCGCCGCCTCAGCTCAGGGACGGGCCTGAGGTGTTCACTCCGACGACGCGTGCTATGGAAGCAAAGGCACGAGGGAGAGCGCCATATGAATCGGCTGATTTTCATAAGCATTTTGGCGGCGATGGTGCTGGGGGTCGCTGTGGGCGCGCTGGTCAATCAGACTCAGACGCCGGAAATGGCTGCCGAAATCGCCGGTTACCTTAAGATCATCTCGGATATTTTCCTGCGCATGATCAAGATGATCATCGCCCCGCTGGTCCTGACGACCCTTTCGGTGGGGATCGCGCATCTGGGCGGCGGAAGTCTGGGGCGGATCGGTTTTCGGACAATGGCCTGGTTCCTGACGGCGTCGATTATTTCGCTCGGTCTGGGTCTGATCATGGTGAACCTGCTCCAGCCCGGGCTGGGGTTCGATCCGTCTATGGCTCAGGTTGCGGCGGGTGCGGCCCTGCCTGAGACGAATTTCTCGCTCAAGGAGTTCATGACGCACGTTTTTCCCGTGTCGATTGCAGACGCCATGGCGCGCAACGAGATTCTGCAGATCGTCGTCTTTTCTCTGTTCCTGGGCGTGGCGCTGCAGGCCCTCGGGTCGAGAACCTCAAGGGTGACCGAACTTCTCGAACAGTCAGCGCAGGTGATGTTGAAGGTCACAGGTTATGTGATGGCGGCTGCGCCGGCGGCTGTGTTTGCAGCCCTGGCGGTCGTGGTTTCGGTTCAGGGCCTGTCGGTTATTGCTGACTACGGCCGGCTGGTCGGGTCTTTCTTTATTGCGCTGGGGGTCCTGTGGGGCTTGTTGATCCTCGCAGGTTTCATAGTCCTTGGGCCGAAGGTTTTCCGTCTTCTGGCGATGGTCCGTGAGCCTGGGCTGCTGGCGTTCTCTACGGCGAGCTCAGAGGCAGCCTATCCTAAACTCCTTGAGCAGCTTGAGAAGTTTGGGGTCCCCAATCGCGTGGTCTCCTTTGTTCTGCCTCTGGGATACTCGTTCAACCTGGACGGTTCGATGATGTACTGCACCTTCGCGACCCTGTTCATCGCGCAGGCCATGGGGATTGAGATATCGGTCAGCCAGCAAATCCTTATGCTTCTGCTCCTCATGGTCACTTCCAAGGGGATCGCGGGTGTTCCTCGCGCATCCCTGGTGGTGATTTCCGCGACCTTGCCGGCCTTCGGTCTGCCGACAGAGGCGATCGCCCTCGTGCTGGCGGTAGACGCCTTTATGGATATGGGGCGGACGGCGACAAATGTGATTGGAAACTCCATAGCCTGCGCTGTGATTGCGAAGTGGGAAGGCGTGCTGGATGGTCGGGCGAAGGACCCCGAGCCGCACCTTCTTTGATCCGGCGCCGCGACATTTAGGCGCCGGATAGAAAATCGTTGATTCAGGGAGATAAAGTTTTGGCGCCCTCGTTAGCTCTGCGTTGACAAAGGCTGACTTGGGAAAGCATATCGCAAGGTAACAGAGGGTCGTCGGCTCCAACCCCGACGTGTGCGATAGATCCGAAACGGACCATCGCGTTCAAGACCCCGGCCGCAACGCTGGTCTCCGACGTGGGATTGGTGAGGTTGTGTGCGCGCTGTGCTGTAAAATTCACAATTCCGAGGCTGGCGCTTAGGCCAAAACGAAGGCATAAAAATTGGACTTCACCTTCCGTCAGGCCAAAGGCCGGGGAAGTGAACCTAGGGGCGTCGAGAGCGAGAGACAGATGTATTACGCGACTAAGCAGCCACCTAAGACTACCCGATATGTTGGGATCGGCGCTGTGATCCTGATCAATGCCCTCGTGGGCTACGGTCTCGCGACGGGTCTCGGTATGCAGATCGTCAATAAGCTGACCGAGACCGAGGTTGTGATCATCGAGGAGCCGGAAACGCCTGACGAGGAGCCGCCGCCGCCGCCGCCGGTGGACGTTGAGTTGCCGCCTCCGCCGCCGCAGGTGATCCTGCCCGAATTCGTTTTTGATACCCCGCCGCCTCCGACGGCGATCCAGCAGGTGCAGCAGGTAGCGCGCCCGGCGCCCCCGCCTGTCGTCAGACCGGCGCCTCCGCCGGCGCCTGCCGTCACGATCGTGTCCCGTCCGTCGGTCGGGCGACGTTTTGAGAAGCCTGAATATCCCCCGGCGTCTCAGAGGGCGAAGGAAGAGGGTGAAGTCACCGTTTCGGTTTGCGTCGATGCGACGGGCCGGATGACGAACGTTCAGTTGCTGAAGTCGAGCGGCTTCCCCCGTCTTGATGAAGCCACGGTCAAGGGGCTTCCCCGTACGCGCCTGGATCCCGCCAAGGACTCGACGGGCAAGTCGGTGGCTTTCTGCGATCCGCCGCACCAGCTTACGATCGTTTGGGAGCTGGAGGACTGATTGGACTGAGAGTTATTCCCAGTTGATTGGGGTGGAAGTTCTAACGCTAACGACTAGTGTGGTTTTTGGAAAACTGGCCGGTTGAGACGACAAAAGCAGTCTCATTGCGGCGGGTGATAGACACGGGGCGACCCGTTTGAGGAGAGGAAGACTATGAACACGGCGTACTTCGGTGATGGTCCTTCGCGGCGGGGCTCTCCGGTGAGATTTCTGGTCGCAGCACTGGCCCTGGCTTTCCTGCCCGTAGGCGCGATGGCTCAGACCCCCCCGGCTGAATCCGCTCCGGCGGTGGACGTCGACACCTCTATTCCGGGCGTCACCGAGGAGGCGGCCGCTCCCGCTCCTCTCACGACGACGGAAGAGCCTGCCGCCGAAGAGGGTGCTGAGGAAGCTCACAACCCCTTCAGCATTCAGGGAATGTGGGCCCAGGGCGACATCGTCGCTCGCTCCACCCTCATCATCATGATCATTATGTTCTCGGGCACGATCTACATCGCCGCGACCAAGGTGATCGATCAGAACATCCTGAACGGTCAGGTCAAGAAGCTTGGCGGGTTCTGGGAAGCGGGGTCTCTGGACGATGGTCTTGAGGCGCTCGGAGAGAAGAGTGCGTTCCGCAATATTGCTGAAGGCGCGGTCGCTCAGGCGAACAGCGCTCAGGCGGGTCTTGGCGCTCGAATCAGCCGTGGCGACCGTACGTCTCACCAGGTCGGTATCGAGCTTGAGCGGGTCAACACCCGGCTTCAGGCGGGTATGGCCTTCCTTGCGACCGTCGGTTCGATCTGCCCGTTCGTGGGTCTCTTCGGAACCGTTTGGGGTATTGTGAACGCTCTGGTTCGCATTGGTCTGACGGGCGATGCGTCCATCGAGAAGGTTGCGGGTCCGGTTGGTGAAGCGCTGATCATGACCGCCATCGGTCTGGCCGTCGCTGTTCCTGCGGTTATCTTCTACAACCTCCTGGGTCGCCGTAACAAAAGCATCTCCGACGCTGCGCGGCACTTCGCCTATGACGTCGAGAAGCTGATGGCCTCTTCGGCCAAAGCCTGAGGGGATAATCAATGTCGAGCGAATCAAACGGCGGAATTCAGCTGATCGAGGAGGAGGAGACCCCTCTGAACTCCTCGATCAACACGACGCCGCTCGTCGACATTATGCTCGTGATGCTCATCATCTTCCTCATCACCGTTCCGGTTGTGGTCGGAACGGTCGAGGTGGAGCTTCCGGAGGAACGCAATCAGGCGGTTATCACCAGGCCTGAGAACGTGAACCTCTCGGTGGACACTCAGGGCAACGTGTACTGGAATCAGTACCGTCTGCCGGATGAGGAAGAGTTGATGTCCCGTCTGCGTCAGGCCGCTGTGATTGTGCCTCAGCCTGAGGTGCATATCCGCGGCGACCAGGAGACGGAGTATCACAATGTCGGTCGGGTCGTTGAAGCGGCGCAGAAGGCGGGCATAGCTAAGATCGGCTTCATCACCAAGAAGCCGGGCGGCGGCGGATATTAGTGGAACTGCGCAGTTCGCGCTGGAGTATGAACGATGGCAATGCAGGTCGGTGCGCAGGCGGAAGGCGAACCGCTTTCGGAAATCAATACCACGCCCCTCATCGATGTGATGCTGGTGCTGTTGATCATGTTGATCATCACCATCCCGCCCCAGCGTCATGCCGTGAAACTGGACACCCCGCGGCCTCCGCCGCCGGATGCTCCCCCCCCGCCTGAGAACCCGATCGAACCGGTTCGGATCATCGTGGACTTCGACGGGTCGATCTATTGGAATGGCTCTGTCGTTGATCGTGCGACGATGGAGCAGAACATGATGGTCGAAGCCCAGCGAGGCGAGCAGCCCGAGATTCATATCGAGCCTCATCGCCTGGCGAGATACAAGCAGGTGGCCGCCGTGATGGCGTCCGCCCAGCGCTTGGGACTGACCAAGCTGGGGATCATCGGGGGCACTCAGTAAGCCTCGGATCTGAACTTTTTGCAGTCACGGGAACGGCGCCTTTCATTCGGGCGCCGTTCATGTGACTGGGGTGTAATCCTGACTTTGCGACTACCAGTTGGTCGCCTATATTAAGACGATAAGTGGAGGTTTCGCATGAACTCGTTCAGCTCGTCGCTTCGCTCCGGCCTTCCGGCCGTTGGGCTTGGCCTAATGTCGGTTTTCGGGGCCATGACGGCCGGGACGGTTCTCGCGCCGACGGCTATCGCGCAGGCGCCGAAGCAGGTGAAGTCTTCGCCGGAGTTTGCAAAGCCTATGGGCGAGGCTCAGGCGCTTATGCAGGCGGGTAAGTTCTCAGACGCCCTCGCCAAGGTTGAGGCGGCGGCGCCGTTTGCGAAAGCCCCGCAGGAGAAGCTGGGCGTCGAGCAGTTCCGCACCGCCATTTACGCCAACATGAAGAACAACGCGGGACTGGTGAAGTCTCTGGAGGCTCAGCTGGCTCTCGGCGTCGACACCGCGACCGCCAAGCGTCACAAGGCGACAATTGCCGGCACCTACGCGGTGATGGGCCAGGAGGCGAAAGCTGAGGCTCTCACGAAGGCTTATGTGGTCGAGTACGGTGGCTCGTCCGACCAGTATGCCTATCTCTCAAGCTCCGCTCTGAAGGCTAAGAATTACCAGGAAGCGGTCTCGTTCGGTCAGAAGGCGATCGATCAGTCTCGCTCGGAAGGAAAGAAGCCGAGCGAGAAACTCTACAACATCATCATGAAGGCCCACTTCGACAATAAGAACATGGACGGTTATTACACCGCCCTTGAGCGTGTCGCGGGCGAGTATCCCAAGGAGCTCTACTGGCGCGCTCTTGTTGAGCGGGCGACCAAAGAGCCGAAGTACAATCGCACCCAGACGCAGCTGGACGTCTTCCGGGCTCTGGTGGCGGCGAAGGTCGATCTCAAGCAGGAAGAACAGCTGGCGATGGGCGAGCAGGCTCTGTCTCGCGGTCTGCCTGCCGAGGCAGAGAAGATCCTCGCGCCTCTCTTCAAGTCCGGGGCGATCGGCGGCGCTTCCGACAAGAATGCTGAGCGCAATAAGCGCCTCTATGCCCAGGCTCAGGCTGGGGCCAAGTCCGACGCTGGCGGTGATCTTGCGCAGTCGGAAAAGGAGGCTGCCTCCGCTCCGACCGGCATGATGTTCGTCGATACGGGCGAAGGCTACATGACTGCCGGCGACACGACCAAGGCGATCGATCTGATCACCAAGGGGATCGCCAAGGGCGGAATGGATGAGGGGCAGGTTGCGCTCGCCAAGCTTCGCCTTGGGATTGCTCAGTTCAAGGCGGGCAAGAAAGATGATGCTCGCAAGACCTGGGCGGAGGTCAAAGGCGACAATGGCGCTGCGGCTCTGGCTAAGAACTGGATCGCCATCTCGAAGCTCTGAAGGGCTCGTCCGTAACACTTTGTCTGGGCCCGGCCGAGAGGCCGGGCCTTTTCATGTCGGCTCTCCGCACGGGCGTGATCCTTGCGGCAGACGTCGTTCCCCGGGCCGTTCGTGCCGAGCGCCGCAAACCTTCGAAACCTTACGTCCCGACCGGCTTGGCGCGCATTCGCGGGCAGCAAGGGCGCGCACCTGAGGATCGCCCTTGTGAAGACTTTGAGAGATCGACGGATGGGGTCTCTCCCCAAGTGTTCTCTTGGGATCGGCAGGATGTATTAGAAGCAGGAGGGCAGCAGCTCTCGGCGTTTCAGCCGGATCCGTCATGCGTTTCGATCGAGCCGTGGTCTCGTCCCGGGCGGGAAGTCGTCTCGGCGACGGCTGGGCGTGGTCCTTTGCGGAAGAACTGGTCGGGACCAAGATCAACCCGCATAGGAAGTACGATCAGCGGGGCGTCATGAGCATGAAGGCGGCGCTGCAGGCTGAGCGCAGTGCCTCCGTGCAGCAAGGTTGATGCCCAGCCGTGAGGGCGGGTCATGGGGCGCGTCGCTACGAACACCACATTCGGATGGTCGGCTCGTGCTTTGAGGCAGAGCTGTTCAAGGGTCTCCACGGCGTCCGTTGAAAATCCCGTATAGACGCGCGCGGGCATGCCATGGTCGCGGCTCCACGCGACGATCTTGGCGCACCTCTCGCCGACCTGCTGTCTCAGTCGCTCGAGAGCTTCATGTCCGCCATAGCACTCCGCGTCCACCTCGCCAGCCGAGATAATCACCACGCTGTCAAAGCCGCCCCGGAACAGTCTCTGAGCATGCATCAGGGCGTGAAGGCCTGCCCCGCCATGGGGTCCCGTCACAATGCCGACGGGACGTTTCATGCGGGCGTTTTTAGGCAGCTCCACGGCTGCGCCCGGGTCTCTGACGAGAAGGTCTTCAAAAGTCCGGTCCATGGCGTTGTCGAAACGACGATAATGGTCCCTGACCCAGTAACCGGAGGCCGCCAGCATGCCCGCGACCAGGATGGCGGCCCATGCGCCCTGGGAAAACTTTGCGACGAAGAGCGTGATCAGGATGGAGACGGCGACGCAAAGAGCGAGGCCCGCGATGAACAGACGAACACGCCAGCCTTTTGTTTCGCCCCGATGGGCGATCCCGTGCCGAACGAGCCCCGTGAGTGAGAGACTGAACGTGAGGAAGACGTTGATCGAGTAGAGAACCACGAGGCTATGAACAAGCCCTCCGGTGACGGTCAGCAGGATGCCGGCGGCCACGCCCATGGCCAGGACGCCGTTCTGCGCCACAAGCTTGCTGGAGAGGTGAGCGAAGGAGTGGGGGGCCCACTTGTCATACGCCATCGAGGCCAGGACCGCAGGACCTCCGAGAAATCCGGAGCTTGCCGCGACCAGAAGCAGCGCCGCTGCGAAAGTCATGGCGATAGTCAGGGCGATCTGCCGCGCCAGCTCCTGCTCGGGAAACAGCTGCTTAAGCGTGCTTTCAAAGACGACGGCGTTCAGGGTCTTGCCAGGTTCGATCTCGGGAAGCCAGACCGTATAGAGAATCATGATCCCGCCGGCGATCACCGCCAGCGACAGGGCGATCAGGGCCATGGCGCGGGCCCCGGTTTTCGCCCGGGGGGGCTTCAGGGCATGGGCGTTGTTCGAGAGCGCCTCGATCCCGGTATAGGTGCCCGCACCCGCCGCGTAAGCTCCCGCAATAATGGCGATCAGCGACCATAGCCCGGTCTCGGTCGTGACCTCGATCGCCTGACGTTCGGCTTCAACCACAGCTCCTACGAGCTCGTCGCCCTTGGCGGCGATCCCGAACCCGATCAGGACGACGTGTGTGATCAGGAAGCCGAAAAAGATCGGGGCCAGGACAGAGATGGATTCCCTGATCCCGCGCAGGTTGAGCGCCAGCAGGAGTGCGAGCCCTCCGGCCAGGGCGAAGGGCTTGTACTGAAGCCAGTCAGGCGGCGCGAGACTGAGCATCGCGTCGGAAGCGGCCGCAATCGAGATAGCGATGGTAAGGGCGTAGTCGACCACGAGGGCGGAGCCGGACACCAGACCGGCCAGGGGGTGAACCAGACGGCTTGCAGACTTGTATCCGCCCCCTCCGCTGGGAAAGAGTGCGATGACCTGCACATAGGCAAGCGAAATCACAACGACCGTAAGGGCTGTGATGAGAGCGAGCCAGAGAACTAACGGCTCGTGCCCCGATAGGTGGAGCGCCTTATACGCCTCTTCCGGGCCGTAATTGGCTGAGGACAGGCTGTCCGCCCCGACGCCTGCCCAGGCCAGAACCGCCACCAGCGCGGCGCTTCTCCATGTCTCGTAGGACATGGGATTCTTGGGCGATTTTCGGCGGGCGGAGAGTCGCGCCCCGACCTTTGAGAGAAGATTCATTCTGGGTTCTGTCCGTGGCTGGTCGCCTTGCGGCCCGGAGAGGGAACGATCGACCCTGAAGAGGGGGTGCGGCGCTTCCCGTCGGTTCCTGTGAGGACTTCGGCCTTCCTGTCTATTCGGCGCGGAACTTCCTCCGCCGCCACGGCGGAGTAAAGGGCTGCGCACGACAAATATATCTGGAATTTCCCTGTAACATGTGTATCGCCCGTCGGAGATTTGATCGGCTGGATCGGACTGAAGTCGCCCGCCCTCTGGCGAGGACAGCCCCGCGTCCATCCCGCCCGATACGGCCGGCCCGGGGCGGCGAGATGATCGCCTGGACCGCCTCTTCGGCCGTCTGTGAACCTGAACTCGGACCCGGCTTATGCTTCAGATCAACGATCTAACCTTTCGGATCGACGGCAGGCCTCTGTTTCAGCAGGCCTCAGCCCAGATTGCGGACGGTTGGAAAGTGGGCCTTGTGGGGCGTAACGGCACAGGAAAGTCGACGCTCCTGCGTTTGATCCGCGAGGATCTCGCGAAAGGGGAGGGGCGGCGGGACGGAACGATCCGCATCAATCGAGGGGCCCGCATGGGATTTGTGGCCCAGGAGGTCGCGCCCTCGGATGAGACACTTCTCGATGTGGTGCTGGCGTCCGATGTGGAGCGCACGGCCCTCATGAAGGAAGCCGAGACCGCCGAGGATCCTATGCGGATTGGCGAGATCTACACCCGCCTCGCAGATATCGACGCGTATTCGGCGGAAGCGCGGGCCTCGGAGATACTGGTCGGCCTTGGATTTTCCCAGGGCGACCTTGCGAGGCCTTGCCGGGAGTTCTCTGGCGGATGGCGCATGAGGGCCGCCCTGGGCGGGGTTCTGTTTTCTCAGCCTGACCTTCTTCTTCTGGATGAGCCGACCAACTATCTTGATCTCGAGGGCGCAGCTTGGCTCGAAGTTTACCTCCGAAAATATCCCCATACGGTGGTGATCGTCAGTCACGACCGGGATCTGCTCAACCGGTCTGTCACCCACATCCTTGCGCTCGAACAGACGAAGCTCGCGCTTTATCCCGGTGGCTATGACGCCTACCTCCGTCGTCGGGCCGAGCGCTCGGCGCAGCTCGAGAGTCAGAAAGCCAAGCAGGATGCGGAGCGCGCCCATCTGCAGGCGTTTGTCGATCGCTTCCGGGCCAAGGCCTCCAAGGCCCGCCAGGCCCAGAGCCGGGTCAAGATGCTGGAGAAGATGCAGGAGATCACCCTTCCGCTCGCCGAGCGCACCACGCCGTTTCGTTTCGGAGATCCTGAAGAGCTCGCTTCTCCGATTCTGGAGCTTGAAGGAGCTGACCTTGGCTATGCTTCGGGGCGGGCGATCCTTCGCCATGTCAGCCTTCGTCTCGACATGGATGATCGCATAGCCATTGTCGGGGCTAACGGGCAGGGTAAGACGACCCTGGTCAAGTCGATCGCCCAGCGACTGGCTCTTCTGTCGGGAGGCCGGCGAGCCTCGCGAAACCTGAGGATCGGGTATTTCAGTCAGGATCAGCTCGATGAGCTTCGCGAGGGCGAGAATGTCCTCGATCACGTTCGCGATCTCATGCCCGAAGCCGGTCAGGCGCAGGTGAGGGCCGTTGCCGCTCAGTTCGGTTTTGGACCTGAAAAGGTCGAAACGCGTGTGGAAAACCTGTCAGGGGGCGAAAAAGTCCGCCTTCTGCTCGGCCTGACGACCTATCGCAAACCTCACATCCTTATCCTCGATGAGCCGACCAGCCACCTTGATATCGATAGCCGCGAGGCGCTCATTTACGCCCTGAACGACTTCAGCGGAGCGGTTCTGCTGATCACGCACGACACCTATCTGGCCGAAGCGACCGCCGACCGACTGTGGCTTGTGAAGGATGGCCGCGCCTCTCCCTATGAAGGCGATATCGCGGACTACAAGGCGCTTGTCCTGGCGGCCGATCGTCAGCCTGATGCATCCGCTTCAGCGGCGAAGAAGCCGCAGTCCTCCCGTTCCGGGTCGACTGCGCCCACGAAGCCTTCCAACAAGGTCCGCATGCGTCTGGAGGCCGCCGAACTGGAGATTGAAAAGGCTCGCTCTGTTCTGGAGGGGCTCGACAGAGAGTTGGCGGATCCGGCGATCTACGCGCGAAAAGCGGATGCTGAGGCCAGGCTCAAGGCTCGGGCGAAGGCTCAGCTGCGTCTCGAGGAAGCTGAGACTGAGTGGCTGGCGGCGGGTGAGGCGATGGAGGCTGCTGAGCGAGGTCGATGACCGCCAGCAGACAACCCCTCGGGACCGTCATCCGGGGATATAGACCGCCTTCTGGCGAACGGTGGGGCGCTCGATTTCAAGACGAGACGGGGTGAACCCCTTCTCCTTCAGTCGGGCTTCGATCCACATGAGGATGTTTTCAAATGTCGGACGCTCCAGTCCGGGTACGTCGTTGAGCAATCTGTGATCCAGCTCGCTGAGCGTCTCCCTGAGAGCCGTCTCGAAGACCCCAAGGTCAAGGATCCAGCCGTCAGAGGAGGGCGCTGGTCCCCTCACCGCCGCCAGGACGACAAAGGAATGACCGTGCACGCGGCGATAGTCTCGCGAAGCGCCCTCAGCCTCGATGAAATGACTGGCTTCAAACGAGCCGGAGACGGAAACTTCGAACATGGTCCTGCGCTCTGTATCCGCCGGAACCAAACGGGAAGGCAGGCGGGATCGACGGGGGTTCGCATACATCCTTGCGCCGATCCCGGCAATGCGAACCCGGCTTCCTTGTTCACTGGAAGGCGAAGTCGCGTTCGGAAGGGCTCAAATGGGATCCTCCGTCCACGATCAGCGTCTGGCCTGTAATAGCTTCGCTTCTGAGCAGGAACGCCGCCGCATCCGCGATGTCTTCAGCTCTTGCGCCGCGTTTGAGGGGCGTCTGGTCGTGGAGGGTGTCAAACCGTTCGCCGGCGCTCCCCGGTCCAGGCAGCGTCAGGCCAGGCGCGATAGCGCAGACGCGGAAGCGGGGCGCCAGTTCCCGGGCCATCAGCGTGGTGAAGCCCTGCAACGCGTACTTGGACAGGGTGTAAGCCAGGTGATCCCGGTTCGGATTGAACAGCTTCTGATCGAGAAGGTTGATCACGGCCCCCCGTGCATCCGGGGCCGCATGGGAGGCGAGGAGGCGGGTCAGAAGCACGGGCGCAAAGAGGTTGGTCTCGAAGTGTCGCTGGAGACTGGCGCCGGACACGGACGACAGGTCGTCCCACTCGAAGATCGACGCGGAATTGATCAGGATATTCGGCGCTCGGCCGAAGCGGGCTCCGATGGTCCCATAGGCCGTCTGAAGCTCATTTTCCTCGCTCAGATCGAAGCAGAACAGCTCGGCCCGCCTTCCGAGCAGGCGAATGTCGCTGGCTGTCTCCTGCGCTTCTTCTTCCGAGCTTCGGTAATGGAGCGCGATGTCGCATCCTTCCCGCGCCAGACGCAGCGCAATCGCCCGGCCCAGACGACGAGCGCCTCCCGTCACAAGAGCCAGATGGGTCATGTCGGCAATGCTCCGCAGTTGGGAGTGGAGTGTTTCACGAGGGCGATGTCTGAGGCAATCTCTTCCTGACGGCCCAGAAGGTCGGCGAGCGGCCCGTAGCGGGCTGCGATCGAGAGGCGGGAGATGGATTTTGGCTTGCGCGCTTGACCCGGCTGGTGTCCTTTGCGCCCGCATTTCCAGCGCGCCCGCGCATCGGAAAAGGGGATAGCCAATGGCCGGTGTCGTCGTCGTCGGAGCGCAGTGGGGCGATGAAGGAAAGGGCAAGATCGTCGACTGGCTGTCCAGTCGCGCGGATGTGGTGGTCCGCTTTCAGGGCGGTCACAACGCGGGTCATACCCTTGTGATCGACGGTCGGGTTTTCAAGCTCAATCTCTTGCCTTCAGGCGTGGTTCGGGGCGGCAAGCTTTCGATCATCGGCAACGGCGTCGTGGTCGACCCCTGGCACCTTCTCGCCGAGATTGACGCGATCGCGGCGGAGGGCGTCACCCTTACTGAGGACGATCTTCTGCTCGCTGACAACGCCTGCCTTATTCTGCCCTGGCACAAGGACATCGATGCGGCGCGCGAGCAGGCGGCGGGCGACGCTCAGATCGGCACCACCCGACGGGGGATCGGCCCTGCCTACGAAGACAAGGTTGGTCGCCGCGCGATCCGGGTGGCGGACCTTGCCGACCCGGCAGCGCTGGATCTTAAGCTGGATCGTCTCCTCGCCCATCATCGCCCCCTCAGGGTCGGGCTGGGGCTTCCCGAGCCGGACGGAAGCGCCCTGAAGGCGGATCTTCTTGCGATTGCGCCCCGCATTCTCGGATATTCCAAGCCGGTTTGGGACCGTCTTGATCAGGCGGTGCGCCTGGGCAGGCGAATTCTCTTTGAAGGGGCCCAGGGCGTCATGCTCGATGTTGATCATGGCACCTATCCCTTCGTCACATCGTCTAATGTGGTGTCCGGACAGGCGGCTGCAGGATCAGGCGTGGGTCCAGGGGCGATCAATTATGTCCTTGGGCTTGTGAAGGCTTACACGACCCGGGTTGGCGGAGGACCGTTCCCGACCGAGCAGGACAATGACGTGGGTCGCCGGCTTGGGGAGAGGGGACGGGAGTTCGGCACCAACACAGGTCGCGCCCGTCGCTGCGGATGGTTCGATGCCGTGATGGTCAGGCAGGCGTGCGCGGTGTCTGGCGTGAACGGGCTGGCTCTTACAAAGCTCGATGTTCTCGACGGCTTTGAAGAAATTCGGATTTGCACACACTACCGCCTCGATGGGGTTCTGATCGATCGCTTTCCATCGGGCATGACGGATCAGTCTCGCCTTGAGCCGGTCTATGAGACGGTTCGGGGCTGGTCCGGGTCGACGCATGGGGCGAGGAGCTGGACTCAGTTGCCCGGAGAGGCGGTTAAGTATGTCCGGCGGCTCGAAGAACTGGTTGGCAAGCCGGTGGCTCTATTGTCGACCTCACCCGAGCGCGAGGATGTCATCCTGATGCGCGATCCTTTTGAGAAGTGAAGTATCCATGGGCGTGCAGGACAGATGGAGCGACCGGTCCGGCTGGATGAAGGCGGCGCTGGCTGTGTGTCTTCTCGCTCCTCTGACAACAGGGGTGTTGAGCCGGTTCCTTCGGGGAAGTCACTGGTTTTCCGATTTCGAGGCGGTGGAATGCGCGGGGCAGCGCTTTCTGCAAGGCTTGCCCATCTATGATCCGGCGGCGACCTGCCCTGGCATGAAGCCCTCGGGATTTGTCTATCTGCCTTCGATCGCCGAGGGGTTTGCAGCCATCTCGGCGACGCTGGGGCCGGAGCTTTGGCGCGGGGTCTATCTGAGCGTCTTCTTCGCAGCGTTCGGCTACCTGCTTTGGGCCGCTTTCATTCGACGTGGCGGCCCGGGCGATCGGTGGGATCGATGGCTCGGTCTGGGTCTGGTCACGGGCAGCGCCCCTTACTGGGCCAACATCGCGGTGCCTCTTCATGCCGCTTTGTGTCTGGCCGCCTGGTTCGCTCCTCGCAGACCCGTCGTGTTCGCTGTCTGTCTGGCGGTCGCCGGCGCGATAAAGCCTGTTTTCCTCACCTATGGCCTGGTCCTTCTGGCTCTTCCCATCCCGATCTGGCGGCGTCTGGCTCTTGGCGCTGCAGCGGGTCTGGCGGGTTTGGCCCCGACGATCGTTTTTCTCCTCGAGGGTGGGGCGCTTGCACAGGAGTGGCGCCGCTCGCTTGAGTTGTTCATTTACGACGTTCAGCCGGGCGATGGCTTCTATGGTTGGATTGACGTCCTGGGGCTGACCTCTCTGGGAGTTCTGCCTAGTTTGGGATGGGGAGTGTTCGCCCTGGCGCTCTGCGCCTGTGTCCTCGTGCTGGCCGGAGGCGGAGGGCTGCAGCCTAGGGAAAGGGCGTTGTTCGGCCTGGGCGTCGGCGCTCTCGCCAATCCCCGGATTACGCCAAACGACACTCTGCTTCTGGCGATGCTGATCGGGTCCCTGTTTGCTTTACTCCGCCTGTCGGACATGGCCGAGGCGACGCGCCGGCGATGGGCCGGCGTCCTGGCTTCTGTGTGTGCTTTGGGCGCGCTCGGTCAGAGCCTCGACCTCGGCGACTATGCGCCCAAGGTCGTGAGCCTTGCTCTTGCGCTGGCGCTTGGTGCGCTTGCCCTGAGGATCGGACGATCCCGCTCATCCGAGTGGATCGCTGACCTGACCGGGAAGTCCGTCAGTCCTTCTTCGGTTTGAAAGCGAGAAGCATGTTTCCTGGCGGCTCTCCGAACCGCGCATAGCCGGACTGGACGAACAGAGTGCCGTTTGCGGCTACGTACGGATGGCTGTCGATGCCTCCGCCATGTCCTTCAATCTTGTTGACCGTGTCCGGGTAGGGCTTGTTGGTCTGATACTCGAAGAGCACCTCCCCGGATGCGCCGTCGAAGATCCTGAGCATTCCCTGAATGGTGCCTGTGACAACGGCGCCGTCGACGACCAGAGGAGCCGGCGACATTCCAAGTCGGCAGGGACGGGCCGGTCTTGCGGGCGGCGGAGTTGCGCTCCCCGCGGAGGGCGACACATCGGGCCTCTGGGGTGCGGCGGCGAGGGTTCCGGGCGGCCAGCTCTCCCAGACCTGCCGCGACTGCGGTCTGATCGGGGCGGCGATCGGGTTCAACACGAACTCCGGGGCCGGGCGGGTGGTTTTGCCCGGTTCGACGTCCGCATCGCAGTCTGCGGCGGTCGGCTTGTAGCTCCACACGATAGCGCCGGTTTCCACATCCAGTGCGTGAATGCCCGGCCCCCAGTTCGGATTGGGATAGCTTGAGTTGGGATCATTCAGCGGGGCGAAGATACGCTTCCCGTCAAACGCTATGCCCCAGTGAATGCCGCCGTTGGCGGCCCCGCGGCCGATACGGTTGGACCAAACCACTTCGCCGCTGCGATCCGGATCGAGGGCCCAGACAACTCCGGACTTCTGGCCGGCGACGATGAGCTCACGACCGGACGGGGTCTTGGCGAGGAGGGCAGAGCCTCCAAAATCGAAGTCCGGGCTGTGATACTCGCCCGGGTAGGTGCAGTTCGCCCCGCCCCGACCGCACGCATAGTTCCAGATGTCGGCCTCGGTCGCCTGGAAGGTCCAGCGACGATCTCCCGTCTGGAGGTCGTAGGCGATGATGGCGTCCGAGGTATCGGTTGCAGGCCAGGAGGTGTTTTCACCGGAACCCGCGTAGAGCACGCCCCGCTTCTCGTCGATTGCCGGAGTGGACCAGATGATGGCGCCGGACGGGCCCCATTGTTGCGTTCCGGCCTTGCTGATCAGCTGCGGGGTCGCCTCCGGCATGGTCCTGCCCGTCCATACCTTGTCGCCGGTGGTCAGGTTGAGAGCGACGACAGCTCCCTGTCCCTTGCAACATTCGTAATCATCAAACTGCGTGAAGTTGACCTCGATCGCCGACACGGGGACGTAGACCCGATCCTTGAGCACCACCGGCGCGCCTGTGACGCGGTTGACGTCGGTCAGCTTGACATCGGTCACCCAGAGCTTGGCCCCGGTTGTCGCATTGACTGCATGGACGCGCCCTGCCGCGTCGCCCATGAGAATGGACGCCGGGGCGCCGTTGACACCCTCGGCGAAGGCCAGAGAGGAGCGCAGCGTCATATCCGAGGCGTACATCCACTTTACACAGCCTGTGTCGGTATCGAGCGCGTAGAGACGCCCGGCGTCGGTCGCGGCGATGAAGATCGTGTTTCCCACCACGACAGGCTGAGAGCGCATGGTCGGCGTTTTAGGAAAGGCGATCGACCAGGCGAGTTCGAGCCTGGGCATGTCCTTCGCCGACAATCCGGTCGCCTCGGCGCTCTGATTTCGATTGTTATGAGGGTCGATGCCGAACGCTACGGCCGTTCTTGGGGCCCCCTCCAGAATGACACGGCGACGCTTGATCGGGCAGGATGCCGATTTGACCCATCCATCGTCCTCCGCCTCGCCCTGAGGCAGCCAGTCGATCAGCTGTTCGAGCTCGTCTTTGGGGACATCCCGCGCCTGATACTTCATGTAACCGAGCTCAAGAGCGTAACGGATGGTCGCCTGATTGAGTTCACGTATGCCGTCCAGACCCGGGGCGCGGCTGGCTTCTGGATTGTCATGGCACGAGGCGCACCATTGCTCATAAACCGCCTGTCCGGGGTGGTCCGCCTCGCTGGTCGCCGTAACAAGAGATGCCTCGACCGTCTCGGAGCCTGGCCGGGGAGCACAGGCGCTCGCCATCAGAAACACCACGGCGCTCGCCGAGCGCACGCTCAGCCTGTTCATGAAGCTCAATGCCATGTGAGTCTCCCCGAGGTCGTTTCTGTCGTCTTTTACGAAACCCTAGTGGTCTCCCGGGGATTTGCCTAGGCTGTCTGCGGTCAATTGACTGTTCCTGATGCGGCGGACGTCGGGCGGCGTCATTGAGCCTTGCCCTTTCACCAGGTACGGGGCCAAACCAGCGGATCGGCGAACCTGGCCTCTGGAGACCTACCATGAAGACTGTCGCTGTTTTTCTTGCCTTCGCTGCGATCGCTGTGGCTCCCGCCGTCGCTGAAGGGGAGTTTAAGTCTGGAAAGGCGCTCAAGGACGGGCTTCAGGGTTGGTTCGGATCCGACACAGTCGACACCTTGATTGAAGACGCTCTGGCCGCCGGTTATGTGATTGGGGTTCACGATGCCCTGTCAGGCTCCCTTGTCTGCACGCCCCCCGATATAAATCAGGGAGAGGTTCTCGAGCAGGTTCTTACATTCCTGAACAGCCACCAGGACCGACTGACGGAGAGCGCGGACCGGCTGGTGGCTGCGGCCCTCGCTGAGCGCTGGGCATGCAGGCAAGGGTGAGCGCCCCTTGAGCCCCTTAAGTCATTCGGCCGCGAGATTGGGTGTAGGCGAGGGATTCAGACGTGTAAGAAGCCAGGGAATGATACGGCCAAGCCCATCGTGAAAGCCATTGGGCGACCAGCCAAGCTCCTCGATCGCTCTGTCTGAGTTCAGGTGCGGAGCCGGGACCGGCTCGTCAGGGTTTGGAATGATCTGAATCCTGTCCGTCCAGCCGCCTTTTGTCCCGAGCGGGCGAGCGGAATCCAGAAGGCCGCACAATGTCAGGGCCATGTCGAGATCGCTGCGCTCGGCGCCTGTCGAAAAGCTATAGCGCGCGAATGGCTGACTATGGATGGCCGCAGAGATAAGACCAGAAGCGAAATCATCCGCGGTAATCCAGTCGCGAAGAGTTCCGCCCCCGTCGTCGAGGATGAAAACGCCTTCCTCGAGTAGCGACACAAGAAGATCGGTAACCAGGGCGCCTTCCGGTTGCCACGGTCCGAAAAGAGCATCAGCCAGACACGCCGTCGTTGGCACGCCGCAGGCGCGGGACCAGGTCTCGATCAGCCTGCCGGCCGCAGCGGAGGTGGCGTCCCGCGGCGAAAGCATCGGCGGATCCTCCCCGTGGCCTGCATGGCGGGCGTGGAGGGCGTGGACGAGGCGAAACGCCGACTGTTCGTTCTCAGAGACGCGGGAAAGATGGAATTTGCAGGCCTCTACAACCGAAAGAGCTTTTTCGATGTCTGCTTCCGGAGTGACGCCGTCGTCGTTGGCGCCAGGGGCGGTCAGGTGGATGACGCAATGCGGTTTGAATTCCGCGATGACGGCTCTCATGAGGGAGCGATCTGAGACGTCCGCCTCAAGACGCGCATAGCCGGATCGACCGGCGACGTTCCCCAGAGACGGAACAGGGGCGATGCGGCTGTGGGTATCGATATTGAGGACGCGATCTCCCCGCTCGAGGAGAGCGCGCACGACAGCGGATCCGAGGAAGCCGCATCCCCCGGTGACCAGACAACGCATGGAGCTTGCGTGGTTCATCTGTGAATCGGTAGGTGCGGGTTGGTAACCAAAAGGTTAATTGCTTGGGGTCGGCGCCTGTTCAGGCGCTTCGTGCCGTCCGAACTCTCCACAGCGCGAGTGCGCCTGCGGTTGCGACATTGAGGCTGTCTGTATCCCCATCCATCGGGATGGAAACGCGCCTTGTTCTCGCCAGCAGATCGCGCGGTAGTCCCGGTCCCTCGGCGCCCAGAAGCAGTGCGAGCCGGCGAGGGGGCTTGAGGGTTTCAAGGGCTTCGCCGCCTTGAGGTGAAAGGGCCCACAGATCGAATGCCTCCTCGGACAGGGCCGTGATCATCTCTCCGCCGGTTCCATGACGACAGTAAGGGAGGGCGAGGGCGGTCCCGGCGGAGACCCGGATCGCCTTACGGTAAAGCGGATCGCAGCACTCCTGGTCCAGCAGCATGCCCGAGGCGCCTAGGGCGGCGGCGTTCCTGAAGCAGGCCCCGACATTGTCATGATTGGAAAGGCCGATCAGCCCGAGGACGGTTATCGGCGAATGATCGTCCAGAGGCCGCCTCAGGGTCCGGAGAAACGGGCCCGCAGCGGTTTCCACCTCCCGCCGCGCCAGGGCGAGTATGCCCCGATGGAGAGGAAATCCGACAATGGAGTCCATCAACGCCTGCGGCGCGACATATATCGGAACAGAAGGGTTCAGGAGCTCCAGGAGCGGCGCGAGGCGCGCCACCCGGCTATCGGCAAGAAAAAGCGACAGGGTCTCGAAGCGGGACCCCGTGATCAGTCTTTCAACGGTGACGCGCCCCTCGACGATGAAACAGCCGTCGCGCCGGGCGAGATCTCTTTCGCGGACCCTGAGATAGGGCTCAAGCCGGTCGTCGTCGGCGCTGTCGACAGGAATGATCATGGCGAGAGGGGTGCCGGCCTAACGAAGGCTCACGCGCATCTGATCGACCGCCCTGATGGCGGCCACGCTCATGCGCGGCCTGGGACCGGCAAGGCGGATCGCGGGAGCACGTCGGGCGACGGCTGACAGGGTCTCCTCGATCTCCACTCTGGCGAGGGCCTCGCCAAGACAACGATGAGCCCCGCCCCCGAATGCGAAATGCCATCGCGGATGATCTGCTCTTCGGATGTCGAAGACGTCCGGAGCGCCATAGACTTCCTCATCCCGACACGCTGACGGTATGACAAGGAAGATTAGAGCCCCGGCGGGGACCGCAAACCCATCCAGTTCGAAGTCCGCCACGGCCATTCTCGGGACGCCGAAGGCGACGGGCTCATATCGGAGGCCCTCTGCGGCGGCGCCCTTTTTCAGTCCCTCGGGGTCGGTGCAGAACGCCGCCCACTGCTCAGGGTGATCGAGCAGCAGGGCGAGGGTCATGGCGATCGAGTTTTTCGTCGTGTCGGATCCCGCCACGATGAGTGCGATGATGTCCGCGCGCATTTCGGCTTCGGAAAGCTCCCCCGCCTCGTCTGCCGCCGCCGCAAACTCGGACAGAAAGTCGTTCCGGGGGGTTCGTCTTCGATCGTCCAGCAGCCTGCCGACATAGGCGTTGAACTCCAGCGAGCTGGCTTCGTACTGAGCTCGGAGGGCTGGATCGAAGAAGCCGAGGGTTTGGACCACATCGTCGACCAGTCTCTGCAGATAGGGCAGATCTTCGCGGGGGACGCCGAGGATGTCAGCGATGATACGTTGAGGCACCTGAGCGGAAATGGCGTTCAGGAAGTCGACGTCATCGGTCTGAGCATGATCTTCAAGCAACTCCTCCGCGACGTTGCGCGCGGCGGAGCGCATACCCTCCATGAGTTTGAAGGCGAACGTCCTCGCCAGAGGTTGACGACGCCGGCGGTGGGCCTCCCCGTTTGAGAAAAGGAGAATCTGCTTGCGCATCTCGATCAGAGGGCCGTCCGTCACCCCCTGCATCAGGAGCGGTTCAGTCTCCATCTGTCGCGTCGCGTCGCTGAGGGCAGGCTCCAGGTGGCGTGCCCGAAGCGCCATGAGCATCCCCATCGGATTGCTCGCCAAAGGAGATTGACCCCGCGCCGTCCGGAACACTGCATGCATGTCCTCTTCCGGGCCGATCAGCAGCGAAAGTTCAGGCAGGTCCGAAAGGGGCTTGAGCGCCATAGAGGCCTCCGCGGTCGATATGGGAGAGAATACGTCACGTTAGGCTGCGCCGCACCCTTCCAGCAATCCCGGATCTTTGAGATTGCGAGCTTCGGCGCGCACGATCAGGCGTCTGAAGACAGACCCTGAGCCCGGGCGGCGTCCCTCATCGCTGTCTGAAGCTTCTCGAAGGCTCGCACCTCGATCTGGCGGATGCGCTCTCGGCTGACATTGTACCTCACCGAGAGGTCTTCAAGCGTGATCGGTTCATCCTTAAGACGGCGCGCGGTGAGAATGTCCCGCTCGCGTTCGCCCAGCGTCTGCATCGCCGTCTCGAGAAGTCCCATTCTCGCCGAAAACTCCTCCCGTTCGGCGAACGTCTCCGCCTGATCCGGGCTGTCGTCGGCCAGCCAGTCCTGCCATTCGCCTTCGCCCTCGACGCCTCCGATCGGCGCGTTCAGCGAGGCGTCCCCGCCCGAGGACATGCGTCGGTTCATGGAGGTGACTTCGTCTTCCGTCACGCCGAGCCGCGTGGCGATCTCCGTGACGTTCTCGGGCCGAAGGTCTCCGTCCTCGAGCGCCTGAATCTCGCCTTTCAGCCGACGAAGATTGAAGAAAAGCTTCTTCTGGGCGGCTGTGGTTCCGAGCTTAACCAGAGACCAGGACCTGAGGATGTATTCCTGAATGGCGGCCCGGATCCACCACATGGCGTAGGTGGCCAGACGGAACCCCTTGTCGGGATCGAACTTCTTGACGGCCTGCATAAGGCCGACATTCCCTTCGGAAATGACCTCTCCCATCGGCAGGCCGTACCCTCGGTATCCCATAGCGATCTTGGCGACGAGGCGAAGATGAGACGTCACCAGCTGTTCCGCTGCATTGGGGTCTTTATGCTCCGCCCAGCGTTTGGCGAGCATGAACTCCTGATTCTTCTCGAGAAGAGGGTATTTGCGAATTTCAGACAGATACCGCGACAGTCCCTGTTCCGGAGACAGCGTCAGCGTCGTGGTCAGCGCCGTCATGGCCTTGCCTTCCTTGTCCGTACTCATCCCGAGCCTGTGGGTGAACGACATCGATCGACGGCCTCCCCGTCCCGACCGTCTTCATGAGATGGGTGAGGGGCCGGCCTGTTTAAAGGGTATTTACGATCCCTTCTTGCGATGGATCAGAGGGTTGGCTGAGACATCAGCTCGGCATGGCTTCAAGAGCGTTGATGAGCTCCTGCATATCTGCCGGGGGAGGGGCCTGAAATCTCATGGATTTTCCGGTTATGGGATGTGCAAACCCGAGTATCGACGCATGCAGGGCCTGGCGCTCGAACGCCTTGGCGCCGGCCGTCGCCCGATCGAAGGCGGGTCCCTTGCCGTCCGCCTTGAGCCAGCGATGTCGACCATAGGTCTGATCGCCAAGCACCGGCGCCCCGATATGGGCCATGTGAACGCGGATCTGGTGAGTTCGTCCGGTTTCCAGGCGGCACTCCACAAGGGCTGCAGCCGGTTGGCCTCCTGTCGCGTCAAGGCGGCCATAAACGGCGAGGGCCCTGTAGTTGGTGATGGCGATCTTTCCCTGAGGGGTTTCATCCGGGAGGAGATCGGGGTCATCCGAGTAATGGTCAGCGCGGTAATGCTTCTCTTTCATCACCGCCATTTTCTTTCGGTCTCCCGGAGAGCGGCCGATATACGTCTCGATACGTCCGATGAGTGGTCGCGGAGCTCCGCGTGTGACCGCCAGGTAGGCGCGCTCGATGTCGTGAGCGGCGAACATGGCCGTCAGGGCTGTATGGGCCGCTTCCGTCTTGGCGGCCGTCATCACCCCTGAAGTGTCCTTGTCCAGGCGGTGAACGATGCCCGGACGAGCCACGCCGCCGATCCCGGTCAGAGCCGGACCGCAGTGATGAAGAAGGCCGTTGACGAGGGTGCCGGTCCACTGCCCGGGCGCTGGATGAACGACCAGCCCGGGCGGCTTGTTGATCACGATGAGATGCTTGTCCTCGTAGAGGACATCCAGGTCCATGGGCTCGGGAATGGGCTCAGCTGCGATCGGCGGCGGCAGGTTGAGAAGATAGACGGCGCCCGGGATCATCTTCGCGCTGGGGTCGGTTTCGATACGTCCGCCCGCACTCAGGCGGCCCTCCTCAATCAGGGTCCTCAGGCGCGAGCGGGACATGCCGGCGCCGTTTTCGGCCAGCCACTTGTCGACCCGGGCGCCGAGCGCCTCGGGCGTCGCCGTGAGTGTCAGCTGGGTTTCCGTCGCCGTTGTCATGATTCCGTCACAGGGGTTGGCCAGAGAGAATATTCCCTTAGTGTCGGCTTCTCGCACACTGCGGGCAAAGGAGAAACCGGTCATGTCACTCACCCGGCGCGGGATCTTTGGCGCAGGCGCCGCCAGCTTGGCCGCGGCGTGCGCATCCTCTCCATCCGGGGGAGCGGTCTACAAGGGCGAGGCGGCGTTTGAGCACGGGGTGGCGTCGGGAGATCCCACCCAGTCGAGCGTCATACTCTGGACTCGGATAACGCCGAAGACACCGGGGTCCGTTCCCGTCAACTGGTCTGTGGCGAGAGATCGGGCCTTCACCGATGTTGTTCAGTCGGGCGTATTCGTGACCGGACCCGAGAGGGATTACACCGTCAAGGTGGATGTTGTCGGCCTGCCCGCCGGCGAGACCTTCTTTTATTGGTTCTGGGCCGGCCAGGCGGTGTCTCCCGGAGGAACGACACGAACGCTTCCCTCCTCCGGGGTGGCAGATTTCCGTATCGCCGTGGTCTCGTGCTCGAATCTCCCCTTCGGCTATTTCAACGCCTATCGGGAGATCGCCAGTCGGGGCGATGCTCATGCGGTCTTTCACGCGGGCGATTACCTCTACGAATACGGTCGCAACGGCTATGGCGGCGAGGTGGGGCGGCAGCTCGGACGCAATCACGAACCCGCGGGCGAGTGTCTGACCCTGGCGGATTACAGGCTCCGTCACGCACAGTACAAATCTGATCCGGACCTCCAGGCGGCCCATGCGGCGGCGCCGTGGTTCTGTACCTGGGACGATCACGAAACGGCCAACAATGCTTACCGGACCGGGGCTGAGAACCATCAGCCGGACACCGAGGGTGTATGGAGCGACCGAAAGGCCCAGGCGGTTCAGGCCTATCTTGAATGGATGCCTGTGCGTGATCCGGCGTCAGGGCAGGTGCGCGAGGCGTTGTGGCGCAGGTTCGATATCGGGGATCTGGCGAGCCTGTTTCTCCTTGAAAGTCGGCTCATCGGCCGGGGCGAGGATCTGACGATCGACCCGATCGGGCTCGCGCCGGAGACGGAGAAGCAGAAGGCGGCGGACGCGATCATGGCCAAGGTCAACGACCCCGCTCGGACAATGCTCGGTTTTGAGCAGGAGGCCTGGCTCGCTGAGGGGATGAAGGCGTCGGTTGCAGGCGGACGCAAGTGGCAGGTTCTTGGCAATCAGGTGACGATGGCCAAGGCCCGAAACCCAGATCTGGAGACGGCCCTGAGCGCAGAGGCCTATGCGACGCTCTCTCCCTCGGCCCGGCGCTTCTACTCCACAGCCCGCTACGGACTACCCTGGAACCTGGATGCCTGGGGCGGTTACCCGCAAGCTCGCGAGCGGCTTTACGCGGCGGCGCGGGCGGCTGGCGCCCGCCTGGTTACCCTGACCGGAGACACTCACACCGCTTGGGCCAACGAGCTTCATGACGAAAAAGGATGGCGCATCGGTGTCGAGTTCGGGTGCACATCCGTCACCTCGAACGGGGCCGGCGACAGTCTGCCTATCAAGGAGCTGAACTGGCTGATGGCGGAGGCCAATGATGAGGTCGTCTATTACAACGCCTTCGACAAGGGCTACACGCTGCTCACGCTTCGTTCCGATGCGGTCGAGGCCGAATTCATCAAGGTTTCGACCGTGAAATCGAGAGAGTATTTCGCCTCAACCGACGCGCGTTTCATCGCACGTGCGGCGGAGATCGGAATGGGTGGGCTCCAACGTCCGATGGCTGTTGGAGCCGTCACCTCGGGATAGAGCCAGCCCCCCCGGAAGCGTCAGGGGCGCAGAACCACCCGCCCCACGACGCTTCCTTCGCGGAGCTGATTAAGCGTTCGGTCGGCCTGGTCCAGGGCACGCATTTCAATCGGGATCGGGGAAATACGTCCCGCCTTGACGAGCTCCATCATTTCCACGGTCTCGCCAAGCGGGCCCGTGAATGAGCCGATGATGGAGAAAGGGCGGCTTGGGAACGAGGGGATCGGCGCATTGAACTTGCCGCCGAACAGGCCGACCAC
>CAIKWZ010000023.1 GCA_903831255.1 uncultured Alphaproteobacteria bacterium | reverse complement strand
CTTCCACAAGATGGGCAACCTTGGCGATCATGCCGCGCACGGCTGCCGTGTCCTCGAGCTCGCGCTCGCGGCGGATACGGTTCAGACCCAGACCGATCAGCGTCGAGCGCTGCGAGGCCTCGCGACGCTGGGGGCTGCGGATCTGACGGACCCTGAGAGTTTTCTTGGTCGCCATGAGGCGGTCTCCCATTCCTGCCTGAGCTTACTGCACGACTTCGGCGACGCCGGCGCCGTCGGTGCGGCGCGCCAGGATGTCCTGAACCTTCAGGCCGCGCTTGGAGGCGACCTGACGGGGCGAAGCCTGACGACGAAGAGCGTCCACGGTCGCGCGAACCATGTTGTAAGGATTGGAGGAGCCGATCGACTTGGCCACCACATCCTGAATCCCGAGAACTTCGAGCACGGCGCGCATCGGACCGCCCGCGATCACCCCGGTACCGGCCGGAGCGGACCGCAGAAACACCTTGCCTGCGCCCCAGCGACCGCTGCCGTCATGATGAAGCGTCCGACCCTCGCGAAGCGGCACGCGGATCATGGACTTCTTCGCTTCCTCGGTCGCCTTGCGGATCGCCTCAGGCACCTCACGGGCTTTGCCGTGACCAAAGCCGATCCGGCCCTTCTGGTCGCCGACCACCACCAGCGCGGCGAAACCGAAGTTCTTACCGCCCTTCACCACCTTCGCGACGCGGTTGATCGCAACGAGCTTGTCCACAAGCTCGGACTGCTCGCGTTCCTCTTCACGATTCTTGCGGCCGCCCCGCTCGCCTCTTTCGCGCGCCATGAGCCTCTCCCTAGAAATTCAGTCCGCCCTCGCGGGCGGCTTCGGCGAGCGCTTTCACGCGGCCATGAAACAGGTAGCCGCCGCGGTCGAAAACG
The DNA here is from genome assembly GCA_903831255.1 of uncultured Alphaproteobacteria bacterium. GTDB lineage: Bacteria > Pseudomonadota > Alphaproteobacteria > Caulobacterales > Hyphomonadaceae > UBA7672. Next base: position 67,090 of record CAIKWZ010000023.1, on the reverse strand, counting down.
ACGTCGGAGACGCCAGCTTTCTTCGCCCGCTCGGCGATGAGTTTTCCAACCGCCCCGGCCGCCGCCGTGTCCGCCCCGGTCTTGCCGGTCGCCCGGAAGTCCTTCTCGAGGGTGGACGCGCTGGCGAGGGTGACCCCCGCCACGTCGTCGATGACCTGGACAGAAATATGCTTTGAGGACCGCGCGACAGAGAGGCGGGGCTTCCCACCACCCTTCCTGCGGATCTGGGTGCGAACGCGCTGAGCGCGACGGGCTTGTTTTTCTCGCTGGGACAGCATGGCTTACTTCTTCTTGCCTTCCTTGCGGCGAACAAACTCGCCCACCTTCCGAACGCCCTTGCCCTTGTAAGGCTCCGGCGGACGGTAACTGCGGATCTCAGCAGCCACCTGACCAACCGCCTGCTTGTCAGCGCCCGAAATCTTGATCTCGGTCGGCTTGGCTGAGGCGAAGGTGATGCCCGGAGGGGCCTTGTAGACGACGGGATGAGAGTAACCGAGGCTCAACTCGAGATCGCCGCTCTTCAGAGCGGCCCTGTAGCCGACGCCCTGAAGCTCGAGATCGCGGACGAAACCGACGGTCACACCCTTGACCATGTTCTGAATGTTGGCGCGCGTGGTGCCCCACATCGCCTTCGAGCGCCGGTCATCGGCGTCGCGGGGGGTCACGATGACTTCACCCTTCTCAAGACGAACCGAGACAAGATCGGTCAACGCCATCGAGAGCTCACCCTTCGGGCCCTTCACCGTGATCGACTGGGGCGAGATCTTGACATCCACCCCGGCCGGCGCGGCCACTGCTAATTTTCCAATACGTGACATACTTGCTCCTCCGGCCCCTTACGAGACACGGCAAAGAATTTCGCCGCCGACGTTCTGGCTGCGGGCGTCGTTATCCGACATCACGCCCTTCGGCGTGGAGAGGATCGAGATACCAAGACCGTTACGGACCAGCGGAAGGTCGCCGACCGAAGAGTAAACCCTGCGGCCAGGCTTCGAAATGCGGCGGATTTCGGAAATGACCGGAGCGCCGTCGTAATACTTGAGCTCGATATCGAGCTCCTTGCGGCCTTCCTTCTCAACTTCCGAATACCCACGGATGTAGCCCTCGCGCTGGAGAACATCCAGCACGCGCATGCGAAGCTTCGAGGCCGGAGAGGAGACCGACGAGCGGCCCCGCTGCTGGGCGTTCCGGATCCGGGTGAGCAGATCGCCAAGGGGATCGTTCATCATCATCGTCGCGATCTCCCTTACCAGCTCGACTTGACGAGGCCGGGGATCATCCCCGCCGCGCCGTACTCACGAAGCGCAATGCGCGACATCTTGAACTTCCGGTAGACCGCACGGGGACGCCCTGTGATCTCACAGCGGCTACGAACCCGGTTCGGCGCAGAGTTGCGCGGGAGCTTCGCCAGCTTGAGGCGCGCCTCGAAGCGCTCCTCAAGGGATCGGCTCTCGTCAAGCGCCTGCGCCTTCAGCTCGGCGCGCTTGTCCGCATACTGCTCGGCGAGGCGCCGGCGGCGGTTGTTCTTCTCTATTGAACTCTTCTTCGCCATCTCGTCTCTCCAGCGCGCCTAGTTGCGGAAGGGAAAGCCAAACTCCGTCAGGAGCGCTTTCGCCTCTTCGTTCGTGCGCGCCGTCGTGCACACAATGATATCCATACCCCAGATCTGATCGACCTGGTCATAGTTGATCTCGGGGAACACGATGTGCTCTTTCATGCCCATCGCGTAGTTCCCGCGACCGTCGAAGCTCTTGCCGTTCAGTCCGCGGAAGTCCTTGACCCGCGGAAGAGCGATCGTGGTGAGCCGGTCGACAAATTCAAACATCCGGTCCCGGCGAAGAGTGACCTTGCACCCAACCGTCATGCCTTCGCGGACCTTGAACGTCGCAATCGACTTGCGAGCCTTGGTCTCGATCGGCTTCTGACCACTGATCGAGGCCAGCTCGGCCAGGGCCGTGCGAATTTTCTTGCTGTCGGAGACAGCCTCGCCCACGCCCATGTTGATCACGACCTTCTCGAGGGCCGGAACCTGCATCGGGTTCGTGTACTTGAACTGTTCGGTCAGACGATCGCGGATCGATCCGCGATACAGCGTCTTGAGCCGCGGTTCATATTGCGCCTCAGGCATCGATATTCTCCCCGGACCGCTTGGCGAAACGCACCTTGCGACCCTTGTCGTCAGTCTTGAACCCCACGCGGGTCGGCTTGCCGTCGCGCGGATCAACATGCGCAACGTTGGAAACGTGAATCGGCGCCTCGATGCGCTTGATGCCGCCCTGCTCAAACTGCGAGGGCTTCTGATGCTTGACGGCGATGTTCACGCCGGACACCACGACACGATTTTCATCCGGGATGGAACGGATCACTTCGCCCGTTTTCCCCTTGTCCTTGCCTGTCAGGACAACGACCTTGTCGCCCTTTTTGATCTTGGCGGCCATTACAGGACCTCCGGCGCAAGCGAGATGATCTTCATGTGATTTTTCGCACGAAGCTCGCGGGGAACCGGCCCAAAGATACGGGTTCCAACGGGCTCGTTCGAGTTGTTGACCAGGACCGCAGCGTTGCTGTCGAAGCGGATAACCGAGCCGTCGCGACGCTGAATGTCTTTCGCGACCCGAACGACAACGGCGCGGCGAACATCGCCCTTCTTCACGCGTCCTTTGGGAGCGGCTTCCTTGACCGAGACCACGATCACATCGCCTACGCTCGCATAACGTCTGTGGGAACCGCCGAGAACCTTGATGCACTGGACGCGACGCGCGCCCGAGTTATCAGCGACCTCGAGGTTTGTCTGCATCTGGATCATGCTGCGTCTCCATCTCTCGGGACGATTTCCCAGTGCTTCAGTTTCGAGCGCGGCGGGCACTCACGAATGGCCACCAGCTGACCCTCGACCGCCGAATTGGTCTCGTCGTGGGCATGATACTTTTTCGAACGTCGCACGATCTTCTTAAACAGGGGGTGCATGAAGGTCCGCTCGATGAGCACGACGACCGTCTTGTCCATCTTGTTGGAGACGACCACGCCTTCCATTATTCGCCTGGGCATGACTGTGTTCCCTGCTTCAGGCCGCGGCTGCAGCTTTGGCTTTTTCAGAAAGGATCGTCTCGATCCTGGCGATGTCGCGACGCACCTGGCGAACGCGGGAGGTCTTCTCAAGCTGACCCGTGGCCTTCTGGAAGCGCAGGTTGAACTGCTCCTTCTTCAGGCGCGCCAGATCGTCCCTGAGCTGGTCGACCGTCTTCAAACGGATATCTTCAATCTTCATGCCGGCCATCAGACGCCTCCCACGCGCGAGACGATTTTCGTCTTGATCGGAAGCTTGGCCGCGCCGAGACGCAGCGCCTCACGGGCGACCGCATCCGGAACGCCGTCAATCTCGAACATGATGCGGCCCGGCTTCACACGGCACGCCCAGAATTCGGGAGCGCCCTTGCCCGAACCCATTCGCACTTCATTGGGCTTCTTGGAAACGGGAACATCGGGGAATACGCGGATCCACACCTTCCCGACGCGCTTCATCTCGCGCGTGATCGCACGACGTGAGGCTTCGATCTGACGCGCCGTGACGCGCTCAGGCTCGAGAGCCTTCAGCCCGTAGGAGCCGAAGGACAGAGAGAATCCGGCCTTCGCGGCGCCTTTGATGCGCCCTTTGAAGGCCTTGCGGAACTTGGTCCGTTTGGGTTGCAGCATCGACCTGGATCCTCAAACTTAACCGTTGGCGGCCTGGCGAGCCTGACGCGGACGGCTGTCGCCGGCTGCCTCATGCTTGCGGTCAAGCGCCATCGGATCGTGCTCCATGATCTCGCCTTTGAAGATCCAGCACTTGATGCCGATGATGCCGTAGGTGGTGGTGGCCTCAGCCGTACCGTAATCGATATCGGCGCGAAGCGTGTGAAGCGGGACGCGACCTTCGCGGTACCATTCGGTCCGCGCGATCTCGGCGCCGCCCAGTCGACCGGCGACAGTCAGACGGATGCCCTGAGCGCCCATTCTCATCGTGGTCTGCATCGCCCGCTTCATAGCGCGGCGGAATGAGACCCGACGCTCGAGCTGACGGGCGACGTCTTCAGCCACAAGACCTGCATCGATCTCCGGCTTGCGAACCTCCACGAGGTTCACGAACACCTCGTCGGAGACCAGCTTGGAGAGGTCCTTGCGCAGCGTCTCGATGTCCGCGCCCTTCTTGCCGATGACCATTCCAGGACGAGCGGTGTGAACGGTGACGCGGCACTTGCGGTGCGGACGCTCAATGATGACGCGCGACACGCCAGACTGTTTCAGGCGTTCCTTGATGTACTTCCGGATCTTGATGTCTTCATGAAGGAGACGACCGTAGTCAGCGCTGTCAGCAAACCAGCGGCTGTCGGCGGTGCGGTTCACGCCGAGGCGGAAACCAACGGGATTGATCTTCTGACCCATTATGCGGCCTCGGACGTTTGCGCCACCACGGAGGTGTCGCGAAGGACGATGGTGATCTGCGAGAAGGGCTTTTCAATGCGAGCGCCGCGTCCGCGCGCCCGGGCATGCATCCGCTTCATCACGAGGTTCTTGCCCACATGGGCCTCAGCGACGACCAGACTGTCGATGTCGAGACCGTGGTTGTTGTCCGCATTGGCGACGGCAGACTTGAGCAGCTTGAGAACATCAGCCGCCGCACGCTTGCGCGAAAACTCGAGTTCAGCCATCGCCTTTTCGACCTTATGGCCGCGGATGAGCTGAGCCAGCAGGTTCAGCTTCTGAGGGCTGATGCGAGCCATCTTCAGAACCGCGCGCGATTCATTGGAGGCCTGCTTCGGAGGAGCCTTGGGCTTGCCCATCTTACTTCCTCTTCACTTTCTTGTCCGCGCCGTGACCGTAGTAGGTCCGCGTGGGAGCGAATTCGCCCAGCTTGTGACCCACCATCTCTTCGCTCACATTGACCGGCACGAAGGTCTTGCCGTTGTGAACCTGGAAGGTGAGCCCGACGAACTGGGGCAGAACGGTGGAGCGACGCGACCAGGTCTTGATCGGCGTCGGACGAGCGGCCCCCGTAGCGGCATCTGCCTTCTTGAGCAGATAGCCATCGACGAACGGGCCTTTCCAGACGGAGCGCGACATAACTTCCTCTCTCCGTTATTTCTTGTGCCGACGACGAACGATCAGGCGATCGGTCGACTTGTTCCGGCGAGTCTTGGGACCGCGGGTCTTCTTACCCCACGGGGTGACGGGATGACGGCCGCCTGAGGTCTTACCCTCACCGCCCCCGTGAGGGTGGTCGACCGGGTTCATGGCGACGCCGCGAACGGACGGGCGCTTGCCAAGGTGGCGCTTGCGACCGGCCTTGCCCAGGATCACGTTGGCGTTGTCGGGGTTCGACACCGCGCCAATCGTGGCCATGCACTGCTCGGGCACCAGGCGCACTTCACCGGAGCCCATCTTGATCTGAGCGTAACCGTCCGCACGACCGACCAGCTGCGCATAAGCTCCGGCGGAGCGCGCCATCTGAGCGCCCTTGAGAGGCTTCATCTCCACGTTGTGAATGATGGTCCCGACAGGGATGTTGCGAAGGGGAAGGGCGTTGCCCGGCTTGATGTCGACCGCTTCACCCGCGATCACCACATCGCCAACCGCCACGCGCTGCGGAGCGATGATGTAGGACTGCTCGCCGTCGGCATAGGTCACCAGCGCGATGAACGCCGTCCGGTTGGGATCGTACTCAAGACGCTCGATCGTCGCAGGGATGTCCCACTTCCGACGCTTGAAGTCGATGATGCGATAAAGCTTCTTTGCGCCGCCGCCGATACGGCGGGCGGTCACGCGACCCAGGTTGTTGCGTCCGCCCTTGGAGGTCAGGCCTTCGGTAAGCGCCTTGACCGGACGACCCTTGTGCAAACCAGAGCGGTCGATCAGGACGAGCTGACGACGGCCGGGAGAGGTCGGGTTGTAATGCTTGAGAGCCATGGTGGGATCCCGATCCTAGAGGCCGGTCGCCACGTCGATGGACTGGCCGTCCTTCAACGTCACGATCGCCTTCTTGATGTCCGAACGACGCCCCGCCACACCGCGGAAGTTCTTGGTCTTACCCTTTTGAACGAGGGTATTGACCGAGACGACGTTCACCTTGAACAGAGCCTCCACGGCCTCCTTGATCTGCGGCTTCGTGGCCGTCAGGGGGACGCGGAACACAACCTTGTTGAATTCCGAGAGAATGGTCGACTTCTCGGTGATGATGGGCGAGGTGATCAGCCCGTAGTGAATGGTCTTGGGTTCGGCCATGATCTTACGCCTTCTCAGCCGCGGCGAAGCGGGCATGAACGCCCTCAACAGCCTCGCGGGTCAGGACAAGCGTGCGACGACGCAGGACGTCGTACACATTGAGACCCGCCAGCGGCAGCACGTCGATGTTGGGGATGTTGCTGGCGGCGCGGGCGAAGTTCGAATCAACCTCGGTTCCGCTGATGACCAGCGCATTGGTGATGCCCAGAGCCTGGAGGCTCGCGGTCAGATCCTTCGTGCGCGGGGCGTCCATCTTGTCCGTATCGAGGACGATGAGCGACGCATCCTTGACCTTGGCCGACAGAGCGTGGCGCAAAGCCAGAGCGCGTACGCGCTTGGGAAGGCTGTGGGCGTGGCTGTGAGGATGCGGGCCGTGGGCCGTGCCGCCGCCGACGAAGATCGGCGCATTGCGCGATCCGTGACGCGCGCCGCCCGAACCCTTCTGGTTGCCGAACTTCTTGGTGGTCCTGGCCACATTCGAACGCGACTTCGTGGAGTGGGTGCCAGCCTGACGCTTCGAGAGCTGGTAGCGAACCATGCGCTGAAGGATGTCGGTGCGGATCTCCGAGATTCCGAACACGGCGTCGTCGAGTTCGACTTCGCCTGCCGGCTTGGAATCCAGCTTGGTGACTGCGAGTTTCATCAGCCTTGCCCTTCCCTGACGCGCAGACCCGCAGGCGTGGGCGCCGCCTCGGGACGCTTGGCCTTGACCGCGTCACGGACTTCAACCCAGCCGTTCTCGGCGCCGATCACAGCGCCCTTGACGAGGATGAGGCCGCGCTCCGGATCGGTGCGCACAATTTCAAGATTCTGAGTGGTGAGCTTCTCGACGCCGTAGTGACCGGCCATCTTCTTGCCCTTGAACACCTTGCCCGGATCCTGACGCTGACCGGTCGAACCATGGGCGCGGTGCGTGATCGAGACCCCGTGAGAGGCTCTCATCCCGCCGAAATTCCAGCGCTTGATGGCGCCGGCGAAGCCCTTACCCTTGGACACGCCCGAAATATCGACCAGCTGGCCCGGAACAAAATGGTCGGCGGAGATATGCGCGCCCACTTCGAGCAGCATGTCGTCCGCAACGCGGAACTCGCGGACCACCGCCTTGGGCTCGACATTCGCCCGGGCGAACTGGCCGCGGAGCGGCTTGGAGACGTTTTTCGCCTTACGGGTCCCGGCGCCGAGAACGACCGCCGTGTAGCCGTCATTGCGGGTGACGCGACCGACGACTTCGCCGCGCTTGCGGACTTCAACTTCACGGTCAGCGCGCGTACGAACACCGACAACCTGGCACCCTTCGAGGGCGAGAACGGTGACGGGGATGTGCGAGCCGTCCGCTCCGAACACCCGGGTCATCCCAACTTTTCTGGCTACGACGCCGGTACGCATCAGCCGCCCCTCCCTTCGAGTTTGATCTCGACGGCGACGCCGGCCGAAAGATCGAGCTTCATGAGCGCGTCGACGGTCTGCGGGGTGGGATCCACGATGTCCAGGACGCGCTTGTGCGTGCGGATTTCGAACTGCTCGCGCGACGTCTTGTCGATATGGGGCGAGCGGTTGACGGTGAATTTCTCAATACGCGTCGGCAGCGGCACGGGGCCACGAACCTGTGCGCCAGTGCGCTTGGCCGTCGACACGATCTCCCGAGCCGACAGGTCGAGAGCCCGGTGGTCGAAGGCTTTCAGCCGAATGCGAATGTTCTGTCTGTCCATCGGGTCCACCGAAACAAAACACGAGACGCCCAACCGGGGAAACTTTCCCCTGCGGTCGTCGTGCGGGATGAATTTTGCCTTTTCGAACCGGACGCTACGTTTGGCAACGCCACTGCCAGCGCCTTGGAGCGAGCGGGGGTTCTAGATCCGCGACTCGGATGCGTCAAGCGCGCTGGAGAGGAATAGGCCTAATTTCTTAAAGTCATTTCGACCTCAAGGGCTGAAAGGGCGGCGTTTCAGGGCCCGACGACCGCCTCCAGACCCCCTATCGGGACAGAATCGGCCCCAATTGATACCTATAAACCCGTCTGTCACCTCCGACTGACCGACTGTAACGATCCCGGCCGGTCCGGCGCGAGCGGGCGGCCATGAAGGTGGTCACAGAGATTCGCACAGCCCGAAAGGACCCCGGGAAGGGACCCTACCCTGCGTCACCTTCTCTTGCCTTCAGTCATTGGCGGCTTTCGGTATTTGTAGGCCGGCCCCCCCGCCAGGCGGAATGCCCCCTCGACCTGCAAGGCCCCTTCGATCGATCCACCGCGTGTTTGACCGCGGCAGGGAGGGTGCGGCGTTCTTGCCGGTACGTCGCGGCCTCCTGTAGGCTCTGAGCGAGGTGTCTCATGCGCTCCAAATCCGCCTATCTGATCGTCCTCGCCTGTCTGTTCTCACACGAGGTCGACGCCGCCTTTCGGCACGAATGGCGTGTTCTGCCTCTGACGAGCTTTATGCCGGAGGATGCCGGACGCGAGACATTCATCTGGGCGCATGTTCCGCTGTTCGCCGGCCTGCTGCTGGGCGGCGAACGCCGGGCCGTCAGAGCGAGTGTGGCGGTCTTCTCGATCGCGCACGTGGGGCTTCACTGGATCTACAGAAACCATCCCGCCAATGAGTTCAACACTCTCTCCTCATGGCTTCTTATACTCGGCGCAGGCCTCTCAGGGGCCCTCTACCTCCTCCTGGCCCGGCGAGACGGGGCTGCCCCTCCTGACCACCCGCAGAGCTAGCCGCCCGCCTCACGCATGAGATCCCCGGTTTCTTACGCCTCGCGATCAGGCGAGTCGCCGTCCTGAACGCTCCGCTCATCGATCGCCCAGCCCCCCACCGAAGCGCCGAGCCCTCCTCGCAGGCGCAGGCGGCCTAAAAGAAAGCGGGCGCCAGGTTTCCCTGGCGCCCGCTCTATTCGGCCATCCCTCAGAGGGACGATTAGTCGAGGATCTTCGCCACGACGCCCGAGCCGACGGTGCGGCCGCCTTCACGGATAGCGAAACGGAGCTTTTCCTCCATCGCGATCGGCGAGATGAGCTCGACCTTGAGCTTCAGGTTGTCGCCCGGCATCACCATCTCAGTGCCCGAAGGCAGCTCGACGATCCCGGTCACGTCCGTCGTGCGGAAGTAGAACTGGGGACGATAGTTCGCGAAGAACGGCGTGTGACGTCCGCCTTCTTCCTTGGTGAGGATGTAGACCTCAGCCTCGAACTTCTTGTGCGGCTTCACCGAACCCGGCTTGCAGAGAACCTGACCACGCTCGACCTGCTCGCGGTCGATACCGCGCAGAAGAGCGCCGATGTTGTCGCCGGCCTGGCCCTGATCGAGCAGCTTGCGGAACATCTCGACGCCGGTGCAGGTCGTCTTCTGGGTGTCGCGGATGCCGACGATCTCGAGTTCTTCGCCGACCTTGACGATCCCGCGCTCCACACGACCGGTGACCACCGTTCCGCGGCCGGAGATCGAGAACACGTCCTCGATCGGCATCAGGAAGGGCTGGTCCAGCGGACGGGCAGGGGTCGGGATGTACTCGTCAACCGCAGCCATCAGCTTGAGAATGGCGCTCTCGCCGATTTCGGCGTCACGACCTTCGACCGCCGCCAGCGCGGAGCCGGGGATGATCGGAATGTCGTCGCCAGGGATGTTGTACGAGGTCAGAAGTTCACGAACTTCGAGCTCGACGAGTTCGAGGAGCTCTTTGTCGTCAACCATGTCGACCTTGTTCAGGAAGACCACCAGAGCGGGAACGCCAACCTGACGGGCGAGCAGGATGTGCTCGCGGGTCTGAGGCATCGGACCGTCGGCGGCGGAGACCACGAGGATGCCGCCGTCCATCTGGGCGGCGCCCGTGATCATGTTCTTCACATAGTCCGCGTGGCCGGGGCAGTCGACGTGCGCATAGTGACGCGCGGCCGTCTCGTACTCGACGTGAGCGGTGTTGATCGTGATGCCGCGGGCCTTTTCTTCAGGGGCCGCGTCGATCTCGTCATACTTCTTGGCGGTTGCCCCGCCCGACTTGGCCAGCACGATCGTGATGGCGGCGGTCAGCGTGGTCTTGCCATGGTCGACGTGACCAATGGTGCCGATGTTGACGTGCGGCTTATTGCGCGCGAATTTTTCCTTACCCATGTCTCTTCTTCCACTCCGTAGCTTCGTTTTCGGACGAGGGGCTCAATCGCCCAACTATCTCACCCGCTCAGTTTTTCAATGACGTCCTTGGCGACGGCGTTCGGCACCGCCTCGTAATGATCGAACTGCATGGTGTAGTTCGCCCTACCCTGCGTGGCCGAGCGCAGGTTGTTCACATATCCGAACATGTTGGCCAGCGGCACCATGGCGTTGACCACCGTGGCGTTGCCTCTCATCTCCTGCCCCTGGATCATTCCGCGACGGGAGTTGAGGTCGCCGATGACGGTCCCGACGAAATCTTCTGGGCTGACAACCTCGACCTTCATGACCGGTTCGAGGAGTTTCATCTGCGCCTTCTGCGAAGCCTCACGGAACGCGGCTCGCGCCGCAATCTCGAAGGCCAGAACGCTGGAGTCGACGTCGTGGAAAGCCCCGTCCAGCAGGGTCGCCTTGAAGTCGATGACCGGGAAGCCGACCAGCGGACCAGACGCCATAACGCTCTTGATGCCCTTCTCGACCCCGGGGATGTATTCCTTCGGGATAGAACCGCCGACGATGGCGCTCTCGAATTCGTACCCCGAGCCGGGAGCCTGCGGTTCGAACCGGATCTTCACCCGCGCGAACTGACCGGTACCGCCGGTCTGCTTCTTGTGGGTGTAGTCGATCTCTGTGGGAACGCCGAGGGTTTCGCGATAGGCGACCTGCGGCTGACCGATATTGGCGTCGACCTTGTAGGTGCGGCGGAGGATGTCGACCTTGATGTCAAGGTGGAGTTCTCCCATCCCCTTCAGAAGGGTCTGACCGCTCTCGTGATCCGTGGACACGCGGAACGACGGGTCCTCGGCGGCAAGACGCTGCAGCGCGAGGGCCAGCTTCTCCTGGTCCGCCTTGGACTTGGGCTCGATCGCGATCTCGATGACGGGCTCAGGGAACTCCATCTTCTCGAGAATGACCGGCTTGGCGGGGTCGCAGAGCGTATCGCCCGTGGTCGATTCCTTCAGCGAGGCCACAGCGACGATATCGCCGGCGAACGCTTCCTTGATGTCCTCACGGCTGTTGGCGTGCATCAGCAGCATGCGGCCAATGCGCTCTTTCTTCTCCTTCGTGGAGTTGAGGAGCGTCGTGCCTGAATTGAGCGTGCCCGAGTAGATCCGGCAGAACGTGATCGAACCGACGAACGGGTCGTCCATGATCTTGAATGCGAGCATCGAAAGCGGGGCGTCGTCGGTCGGAAGACGATCGACCTCAGCCTCAGTCTTGGGGTCGGTCCCGCGAATGGCAGGCACGTCGAGAGGAGAGGGCAGATAGTCCACAACCGCGTCGAGAAGGGGCTGAACGCCCTTGTTCTTGAACGCCGAACCGCAGAGCACCGGATAGAAAGCGCCTGTCAGCACCGCCTTGCGGATCAGCCGCTTGATGGTGGCGATGTCAGGCTCCTGCCCCTCGAAATAGGCCGCCATAACCTCGTCATCGAGCTCGACAACCGCCTCGATGAGCTTGGCGCGGTAATCCGCCGCCTGCTCGACCATGTCTTCGGGAATTTCGACGATGTCGTACTTCGCACCCAGGCTCTCGTCATGCCAGACGATGCCGCGCATCTCAACAAGGTCCACGACGCCGCGGAAAGTGTTCTCGATGCCGATGGGAAGCTGAAGCGGAACCGGCTTCACGCCCAGACGCTTCACCAGATCGTTGACGCAATTGTAGAAATCGGCCCCGATCTTGTCCATTTTGTTGGCGAAGACGATCCGCGGAACCTTGTACTTGTCAGCCTGACGCCAGACTGTCTCGGTCTGAGGCTCAACGCCCTGGTTTCCGTCCAGAACCGCTACGGCGCCGTCGAGAACGCGAAGCGAGCGCTCCACCTCGATCGTGAAGTCCACGTGACCTGGGGTATCGATGATGTTCAGACGCTTGTCCTGCCAGAAGCAGGTGGTGGCGGCCGACGTGATCGTGATGCCCCGCTCCTGCTCCTGCTCCATCCAGTCCATGGTCGCTGCGCCGTCGTGCACTTCCCCGATCTTGTGGGACTTGCCGCTGTAATAGAGCACGCGCTCAGTGGTCGTGGTCTTGCCGGCGTCGATATGCGCCATGATTCCGAAATTTCGGTAGTCGGAGAGCTGGTGAGTCCGAGGCATGGGGAGCGCCCTGTCTTGTCTGTGTGTCCGGTCCGCCGAATTACCAGCGGTAGTGCGAGAAGGCCCTGTTGGCTTCAGCCATGCGGTGCGTGTCTTCACGCTTCTTGACCGCTGTGCCCCGACCATTGGCCGCATCCAGCAGCTCAGCGGCCAGACGCTCGCGCATCGTGTTCTCAGACCGAGCGCGGGCGGCCGTGATCAGCCAGCGGATGGCGAGAGCCTGACGGCGCTCGGGACGAACCTCGACCGGCACCTGATAGGTCGCGCCGCCAACCCGGCGGGAGCGAACTTCGACCGAAGGCGCCACATTGCCCAGGGCTTCGTGGAACAGCTCAACCGCGGGACGCTTGCCGCGCTGGGCGACCGTCTCGAGGGCGCCGTAAACGATCTGCTCGGCGACGGATTTCTTTCCTTCGTACATAACCTGGTTCATGAACCGGGTGATGACCTGATCGCCATACTGGGCGTCGGGAAGGACCTGGCGTTTTTCTGCGCGGTGACGACGGGACATGTTTGGACCTGCTTATTTCGGACGCTTCACGCCGTAATGCGAACGGCGCTTCTTACGGTCTTTGACGCCCTGGGTATCGAGGACGCCGCGGAGAATATGGTAACGAACGCCGGGAAGGTCTTTCACGCGGCCGCCGCGAATCAGGACCACAGAGTGCTCCTGAAGATTGTGACCCTCGCCCGGGATATAGCAGACCGCCTCGTGCTGAGTGGTCAGGCGAACCTTCGCCACCTTCCGGAGAGCCGAGTTCGGCTTCTTCGGCGTGGTCGTGTAGACGCGCGTGCACACCCCGCGCCGCTGAGGACAGGCCTTGAGAGCCGGAACCTTGTTCCGCTTCGGCTTATCAGTCCGCGGCTTGCGGATCAGCTGTTGAATCGTAGGCATCAGCCCTCGCTCGTCTCATCTGGCGCCCCGTCGACCCCTAAAGGCCCGGAGCGCTGTTTTTCCAAAACCGTTCGCCGCGACAGACCTACCGCCCGCCCCGGCCGAAATCTTCGTGAAGCTTTCGCTCTATACTGGTCGCATCGGAACGACGGCGTCTGGAACCCTGGAGCCCCACGGCCCGCCCGCCGATGTGAAGCGCGGTCATAAAGGGAGGGCCGCGCGGGGTCAAGTGTCGCATTCCCCCGAATTTACGCTTCCAGCCCCCTCTTTCCCTTCTGTCTCCTAAAAACACATCGCGCGGGACCCTTACCGGATCCCGCGCGAGCCTAGACGTCCTCCGCCGCGAGGCGGACTTCTAACCTCAGGACCCCGATTCGGGGGCCGCGAGAGCCGGCAGGGGCGGATTGACCCGCCTCTGTTCCTTGAGACGCGTATCCCGCTCCCCGGCGATCCGACGATAGCGCCGGAGCGCCCCGCCCGTTCCGGCCGGAATAAGACGGCCCACAATCACGTTCTCCTTGAGACCCTCGAGGAGATCCACCTTGCCCTGAATGGCCGCCTCGGTGAGCACCCGTGTGGTCTCCTGGAAGGAGGCCGCCGAGAAGAAGGACCGGGTCTGGAGCGAGGCTTTGGTGATCCCGAGCAGAACCCGGATCCCCTTGGCCTCCTCGCGACCGGCCCGACGCGCCGCCGCGTTGGCTTCCTCAAAGTCAAGCGCATCGACATGCTCGCCCGCCAGCATGGTGGTCGAGCCTGAGTCGGTGATCTCCACCTTCTGCAGCATCTGACGGACGATAACCTCGATGTGCTTGTCGTCGATCGGCACGCCCTGAAGGCGGTAGACCTTCTGGATTTCGTTCACCAGATAATCGGCCAGCGCCTCGACGCCGAGGATGGTCAGGATGTCCTGCGGCGCGGGATTGCCCTCGAGCAGGTACTCGCCCTGCTTGAGAATGTCGCCTTCCTGAACCATGAGGTGCTTGGTCTTGGGAACCAGGTACTCCATCGGCTCGATCGTCTCGTCCTCGGGAACCAGGCGCACGCGGCGCTTGTTCTTGTAGTCCCGTCCGAACTCGACCCGACCGGTCATCTCCGCGATGATCGCGTGATCCTTGGGTCGACGCGCCTCGAAGAGCTCAGCAACGCGCGGCAGACCGCCCGTGATGTCGCGGGTCATGGCGCCGCCCGTCTGAACCCTGGCGAGCGTGTCGCCCGGCCGCACCTCATCGCCTTCGGCGACGGACAGGATCGAGTCGATCGACAGGAAGTAGCGGGCCTCTGCCCCGCCGGGATGACGGATGATCTCGCCGGCCGCATCGACCAGCACGATCGCCGGCTTGAGCTCGGCCTGACGGGAGGACGTCCGGCCGTCAATGACGACCTTGCTCGCAATGCCGGTCGCCTCGTCGGTCTCGTCGCGGGTGGAAAGTCCCTCGACCAGATCCTCGAACCGCACCCGGCCGGCCAGATCGGTGACGATCGGCGTCGCGAAGGGATCCCAGTCTGCGACGCGCTCGCCGCGCCGCACCTTGGCGCCGTCCCCAAAACGGACCCTCGCGCCGTAAACCGGCTTGAAGGACTGCCGCATACGACCTTCGGCGTCAAAGAGCTTGACCTCCATCGAGCGCCCGACGACCACGTAGGTGCCGTCCGCACGCTGCACGACGGACGCGTTCTCGAAGCGGACCTCGCTGTCGAACGCCGCATCGATCGAGGAGTCGTTGGCGACCTGAGCCGCGCCGCCGATGTGGAAGGTTCGCATGGTGAGCTGGGTTCCCGGCTCGCCGATGGACTGGGCGGCGATGACGCCCACCGCTTCACCGACATTGACCCTCGTCCCGCGCGCAAGATCGCGGCCATAGCAGCTCGCGCAGACCCCGTTGCGGGTCTCGCAGGTCAGGACGGACCTGACCTTGACCCGGTCGACGCCAGCCTTCTCGAACGCAGCCGACACGTCTTCATCAACATAGGTGTTGGCGGGCGCGATGATCTCTCCGGTCAGAGGATGCTTGACGTCCTCCCCGGTGGTGCGCCCGAGGATCCGGTCGCCCAGCGAGACGATGACGTCCGCGCCCTCCATGACCGCCGACAGGGTGATGCCCTTGTCGGTGCCGCAGTCTTCCTCAGTGATGATGCAGTCCTGCGCCACATCCACCAGACGGCGGGTGAGGTAGCCGGAGTTCGCCGTTTTCAGAGCCGTATCGGCCAGACCCTTGCGGGCGCCGTGCGTGGAGTTGAAGTACTCGAGGACCGAGAGACCCTCCTTGAAGTTCGACACGATCGGGGTCTCGATGATCTCGCCCGAAGGCTTGGCCATGAGACCGCGCATGCCGGCCAGCTGCTTCATCTGGTTCTTCGAGCCGCGGGCGCCGGAGTGGGCCATCATGAACACGGAGTTCAGCTCGCCCGTCCGACCGCTTTCACGATCGATCGTCGGGCTGCCGGCCGCCTCCATCATCGCGTCTGCGACCTTGTCGGTGCAGGCCGACCAGGCGTCGACCACCTTGTTGAACTTCTCGCCGCGGGTGATCAGACCGTCTGCGTACTGACGCTCATACTCCGCCACCAGCTTGCGGGTCTCGCCGACCAGCTTGTCCTTGGCGACCGGCACGACCATGTCGTCCTTGCCGAAGGAGATGCCGGCCTTGGCGGCCTCGCGGAAGCCCAGAGCCATGATCCGGTCGCAGAAGATGACCGTCGCCTTCTGACCGCAGTTCCGGTAGACTGTGTCGATCAGCTTTCCGACCGCCTTCTTGGTCATCAGCTCGTTGGTGACGGTCGGATCCATTCCGAACTCGCGCGGCAGACAGTCCGCAACCATCATGCGGCCCGGCGTTGTCGAATAGATCCTGGAGATCTTCCGACCTTCCGCGTCACGCGTCTCGAACCGCGCCTTGATCTTGGTATGAAGCGTGATGACGTTCGAAGCCAGAGCATGCTCGATCTCGGCAAGATCGGCGAAGGACATGCCCTCGCCCGGCTCATTCTCGCGCTCGATCGATACGTAATACAGTCCCAGAACGATGTCCTGGCTGGGAACGATGATCGGGCGACCGTTGGCCGGGGAGAGGATGTTGTTTGTCGACATCATCAGAACCCGCGCCTCAAGCTGAGCCTCGAGGCTCAGCGGCACGTGAACCGCCATCTGGTCTCCGTCGAAGTCCGCGTTGAACGCAGCGCAGACCAGAGGATGAAGCTGGATGGCCTTGCCCTCAATGAGCTTGGGCTCGAAGGCCTGGATGCCGAGACGGTGGAGGGTCGGCGCCCGGTTGAGCATCACGGGATGCTCGCGGATCACTTCCTCAAGGATATCCCAGACTTCAGGCTTTTCCTTCTCGACGAGCTTCTTGGCCGCCTTCACGGTTCCGGCAAGACCCTTGGCGTCCAGACGGGCGTAGATGAACGGCTTGAAGAGCTCGAGAGCCATCTTCTTGGGCAGGCCGCACTGATGAAGCTTCAGCTCAGGCCCGACGACGATCACCGAACGGCCGGAGTAGTCCACGCGCTTGCCGAGCAGGTTCTGACGGAACCGGCCCTGCTTGCCCTTCAGCATATCGGAGAGAGACTTCAGCGGACGCTTGTTGGTGCCGGTGATGACCCGGCCCCGACGACCATTGTCGAACAGGGCGTCGACCGATTCCTGAAGCATGCGCTTCTCGTTACGGATGATGATGTCCGGCGCCCGCAGCTCCATCAGGCGCTTGAGACGATTGTTCCGGTTGATCACCCGGCGATAGAGATCGTTGAGGTCGGAGGTGGCGAACCGTCCCCCGTCCAGCGGCACCAGCGGCCTCAGATCAGGAGGAATGACCGGCACGATGGTCAGGATCATCCACTCCGGGCGGCATCCCGACTGGAGGAAGCTTTCCACGAGCTTCAGTCTCTTGGCGATCTTCTTCGGCTTGAGCTCGCCAGTGGCCTCGCTCAGGTCGATGCGAAGCTGCTCGGCAAGCGATTCGAGTTCAAAGGCCTTCAGGAGTTCACGGATCGCCTCAGCGCCGATCATGGCGGTGAAGGAATCCTCGCCATGCTGCTCCTGAGCCTGGATATACTCCTCCTCGGTCAGAAGCTGCTTTTCCTTGAGCGAGGTCAGCCCCGGCTCAGTGACGATGTAGCTCTCGAAATAAAGGACACGTTCGACATCCTTGAGGGCCATGTCGAGCATCAGGGAGATGCGGCTCGGAAGCGATTTCAGGAACCAGATGTGAGCCACCGGCGCAGCCAGATCGATATGACCCATACGCTCGCGCCGCACGCGGGCCAGGGTCACCTCGACGCCGCACTTCTCACATGTGACGCCGCGATACTTGATGCGCTTATACTTGCCGCAAAGGCACTCATAATCCTTGATGGGCCCGAAAATCCGGGCGCAGAACAAGCCGTCGCGCTCCGGCTTGAACGTCCGGTAGTTGATCGTTTCAGGCTTCTTGATTTCGCCCGAAGACCATTTCCGGATCTCCTCCGGGCTCGCGATCGCAATGCGGATGGCCTCGAAAGTCGGGGCCGGCGCGTTGGGACTGAACAGATTGCTGATTTCCTGGCTCATCCTGACGCTGTCTCCCTTTTAGGGTGATCCGTCGGCCTGTTCAGGGCCGACGGAATATTCTGGGCGATATGGTTTCGGGTCTCGGTCAGAGCGCTTCGTCAGCGGGCTTCTCGTCCGCCTCCAGAAGCTCGACGTTGAGACCCAGCGAACGCATTTCCTTGAGAAGAACGTTGAAGCTCTCCGGAATTCCGGCCTCGAACGTGTCGTCCCCGCGGACGATCGCCTCGTAGACCTTGGCCCGGCCGGCTGTGTCGTCCGACTTGACGGTGAGCATCTCCTGCAGGGTGTAGGCGGCGCCATAGGCTTCGAGAGCCCAGACCTCCATCTCCCCGAAACGCTGACCTCCGAACTGCGCCTTTCCGCCCAGCGGCTGCTGGGTGACCAGCGAGTAGGGACCGGTCGAACGGGCGTGGATCTTGTCGTCGACCAGGTGATGCAGCTTCAGAAGATACTTGTAGCCCACCGTCACCTTGCGGGTGAAACGGTCCCCGGTTCGTCCGTCGACCAGGTAGACCTGGCCGGAAGTGTCGAGACCGGCGCGCGTGAGCATGGCTGCGATATCATCCTCGTCCGCACCGTCGAAGACCGGCGTGGCCACGGGAACCCCACGGGTGAGGTTGGAGGCCAGTTCCTCGAGCTCGTCGGCGCTCTTGGGCAGCTCCTCATCCTCGCCATAGGCGTCGCGAAGGGACCGCGTGAGCGCCTTGACGTCGTGGCTCCGGCGATAGGACTGCAGAGCCTCGTCGATCATCCGGCCCACCCCGGCGCACGCCCAGCCGAGGTGCGTCTCGAGGATCTGACCGACGTTCATGCGCGAAGGCACGCCCAGCGGATTGAGAACGATGTCCACGATGGTGCCGTCTTCGAGATACGGCATGTCCTCAAGCGGGTTGATCTTCGAGATGACCCCTTTGTTGCCGTGACGGCCGGCCATCTTGTCGCCGGGCTGAAGCTTGCGCTTCACCGCAACGAACACCTTGACCACCTTCATGACGCCCGGGGGGAGATCGTCCCCGCGCTGAACCTTCTCGATCTTGTCGGAGATCCGCGCCTCGATCAACGAGACGCTCTCGTCGAAGGAGCCCTTGAGAGCGCGGACTGAGGCGTCGACCGCCTCATCGTCCACCGCCACCTTCCACATTTCAATCTGGGTGAGATTGTCGAGGAACTCCTCCGTGATCTCCGTCTTCTTGCCGCCGCGAGCCACTGCGGTCTGCCCCCTGAGGAGCGTCCGGAGGCGGTTGCCGGCGTCGCGCTGGATAATCGCCAGCTCGTCGTCGCGGTCGGTCATCAGCTGATCGATCTGCTCGCGCTCGATCTGGAGGGCGCGCTGGTCCTTCTCGACCCCGTGACGGTTGAACACCCGGACTTCGACGACCGTGCCGGTCGCGCCCGGAGGCATGCGCAGCGAGGTGTCGCGAACATCGGAGGCCTTCTCGCCGAAGATCGCGCGCAGGAGTTTTTCCTCCGGCGTCATCGGGCTCTCGCCCTTCGGCGTCACCTTGCCGACCAGGATATCTCCTGCCTGCACTTCGGCGCCGACGGCGACAATGCCGGCCTCGTCGAGGTTGCGCAGAGCCTCCTCGCCGACATTGGGAATGTCGCGGGTGATTTCTTCAGGCCCCAGCTTGGTGTCGCGGGCCGCGACCTCGAACTCCTCGATGTGGATCGAGGTGAACACGTCGTCGCGCACGATCCGCTCGGAGATGAGGATCGAGTCCTCGAAGTTGTAGCCGTTCCAAGGCATGAACGCGACCAGCACGTTGCGGCCGAGAGCCAGTTCTCCAAGGTCGGTCGAAGGACCGTCGGCGATGATGTCGCCCTTCTCCACCTTGTCGCCGACCTTCACGATCGGACGCTGGTTGATGCAGGAGTTCTGATTGGAACGCTGGAATTTCGACAGGCGGTAGATGTCGACGCCCGACCGGGCCCCTTCCATATCTTCCGTCGCCCGAACGACGATACGCATGGAGTCGACCTGCTCCACGACCCCGGCGCGACGCGCCGAGACGGCGGCGCGGCTGTCGCGGGCGACCACCTGCTCCATGCCGGTTCCCACCAGCGGCGCTTCTGTGCGGACCAGAGGAACCGCCTGACGCTGCATGTTCGATCCCATGAGGGCGCGGTTGGCGTCGTCATTCTCGAGGAATGGAATGAGGGCCGCCGCCACGGACACGACCTGCTTGGGCGAAACGTCGATGTAATCGATGTTTTCCCGCGCCACGAGCATGGCGTCGCGAGCCGGACCGACGCGCGCGGTCACGAATTCGCTGGTCAGCGCACCCTTGGCGTCCACTACGGCGTTAGCCTGGGCGATCGAGTAGCGCTGCTCCTCCATGGCGGAGAGATACTTCACCTCGTTCGTCAGCCGGCCGTCCTTGACCTTCCGGTAGGGGCTCTCGATGAACCCGTACTTGTTGATCCGGGCATGGGTCGCCAGCGAGTTGATGAGACCGATATTCGGCCCCTCAGGCGTTTCGATCGGGCAGATCCTGCCATAATGCGTCGGATGAACGTCGCGCACCTCGAAGCCAGCGCGCTCACGGGTCAGACCTCCCGGCCCGAGAGCCGAGAGACGACGCTTGTGGGTGATCTCCGAGAGCGGATTGGTCTGATCCATGAACTGGGAGAGCTGTGAGGATCCGAAGAACTCCCGCACAGCGGCGACCACCGGCTTGGCGTTGATCAGGTCGTGCGGCATCACGGTGTCGATGTCGACCGAGCTCATGCGCTCCTTAATCGCTCTTTCCATGCGGACCAGACCGACGCGGAAGGAGTTCTCGAGGAGCTCGCCGACGGAACGCACACGACGGTTGCCGAGGTTGTCGATATCGTCGACTTCACCCTTGCCGTCCTTGAGATCAAGGACAGTGCGCATGACCGAGACGATATCCTCTTCGCGGAGCGTGCGCTGAGTGTCCGGCGCCTCGATACCGAGGCGCATGTTCATCTTCACGCGACCAACCCCCGAGAGATCGTAGCGTTCAGAGTCGAAGAAGAGCTGGCTGAAGAGCGCCTCGCCCGCCTCAAGGGTCGGGGGCTCGCCCGGACGCATGACGCGATAGATATCGGACAGCGCATCAATGCGGCTCTCGGCCTTATCGGCCTTGAGGGTGTTGCGGAGCCAGGGGCCCCGTGCGTTGTCGCCGTCGGTGTCGAGAAGATTGACGATCTTGATCTTGGCTTCACGCAGAGCCGCGACCGTGTCCTCGGTGAGCTCCTCTCCGGCCTCGGCGTAAATCTCGCCGGTCGCCGGATTGACGAGGTCCTCGCCGATGAAGCGTCCTTCGAGGAAGCTCGACGGCACGAGGATTTCCTCAAGCCCGTCAGCCTCGGCCTTCTTGGCCCGGACCGGAGTGATCTTCTTGCCCGCCGGGAAGACAACCTTTCCGGTCTTGCGGTCGATGAGGTCGAAATCCGGACGCGCGCCCTTCCAGCGCTCGGCCGAGAAGCCGGTGATCCAGCCGGACTTGTCGAGCTTGAAGGCGACCTTGTTGTAGAAGGTCTCAAGGATCTTCGAGCTGGAATAGCCCAGAGCCTGCAGCAGGACGGTCGCCGGAAGCTTCCGCTTGCGGTCGATGCGGACGAACAGAATGTCCTTGGCGTCGAACTCGAAATCCAGCCAGGAGCCGCGATAGGGGATGACGCGGGCTGCGAACAGCAGCTTGCCCGACGCGTGGGTCTTGCCCTTGTCATGATCGAAGAACACGCCCGGCGAACGGTGCATCTGCGAGACGATCACGCGCTCGGTGCCGTTGACGATGAACGTGCCCTTGTCGGTCATCAGCGGAATGTCGCCGAGATAGACGTCCTGCTCCTTGATGTCCTTGATCGAGCGAGCGCCCGTCTCCTCGTCGGTTTCGAACACGATGAGGCGCAGCTTGACCTTCAGAGGCGCGGCGAAATTGAGATCGCGCTGCATGCACTCCTGAACGTCGAACTTCGGCTGCTCGAACTCGTAGGAAATGTATTCGAGGGTCGCCCGATCCGAGAAGTCCTTGATGGGGAACACCGACTTGAAAACGGCCTCCAGCCCATCCGGGTCGCGAGCCGACGGCCGGGTGTGCATCTGCAGGAACTGCTCGTAGGAGGATCGCTGAACCTCAATGAGGTTCGGCATCTGCACCGTTTCAGGGATCTCGCCGTAGGACTTCCGAATACGCTTCTTCGCCGTAAACGACAGAGCCATGCTCTCAGTCTCTTCATTCAGGGGCCGCCTCGCCTTCCCGGCTTCGTTCCGGGCGCAGCGCCAGCAGCAGGCCAGTATCCGGTGCGCGCATGCCGTACCGGAACGCCCCGGTGCAGCAAGACTCTAAAACTCGTCAGCCTCGTCCCTTCCGCGCGGAAGGACAGGCTCCGGGCGGACGCCGGGACCGTTCCGAAACGGAACGGCCCCGAAACCGCCAGGCACGCAGGTCTACTTGAGTTCGACCTTCGCGCCAGCCTCTTCCAGCTTTTTCTTGATGGTCTCGGCTTCTTCCTTGGAAACAGCTTCCTTGACCGCCTTGGGAGCCGCTTCGACCAGGTCCTTCGCCTCTTTCAGGCCAAGGCTCGGAACGACTTCGCGGACAACCTTGATGACGTTGATCTTCTTGTCGCCGGCATCCTTCAGGATGACGGTGAATTCGGTCTGGGCCTCGACCGGAGCAGCTGCAGCGCCAGCGGCGGGGGCGGCGACGGCCACGGGAGCAGCGGCGGAAACGCCCCACTTCTCTTCGAGCATCTTGGCGAGCTCGGCGGCCTCAAGGACGGTGAGCGAGGACAGGTCCTCGACGATCTTTTCGAGTTTCGACATAAAAGGCGTTCCTTAGATTGGATGATGTGTGAACGTTTGCGACTTGGTTAACGGACCGGAGGCCCGTCTTTCGGAATTGACGACTGTCAGGCGGCGTCCTTCGCGGCGTAAGCGCCGACCACGCGGGCCAGCTGACCACCCGGCGCCTGCAGCACGCCGGCGATCTTGGTCGCGGGCGCCTGGACAAGGCCGATGATCTTGCCGCGGAGCTGGTCGAGGGAAGGAAGCGAGGCGAGAACCTTCACTCCGTCCTGATCCAGCACCGTCTCGCCCATCACCCCGCCCACAAGAACGAGCTTCTCGTTCTTCTTGGCGTACTCGGCGACCACCTTGGGGGCGGCGACCGGGTCAGGGGAATAGGCGATGGCGACAGGCCCCGAGAACAGCTTCGCCGCACCATCTCCGCCCCTTCCGTTCAGGGCGATGACCGCGAGGCGGTTCTTGATGACCTTGAGTTTCGCGCCCTCGCCTTTCAGCTTGACACGCAGATCCGTCATTTCCGCGACGGTCAGACCGGCGTATTGCGTGACAACAACCACGCCCGAGGCTTCAAAGACGCCCTTGAGCATCTCCAGAGCTTCGGCTTTTCCAGCTTTATCCATTGCGGTCTCCATAGCGGACAGCCGGACAATCCAGCCATCCCAGGATGCGCACGCAGGACCCTCGACCCGCATCGCCCTTCGCAGCCGCCTCCCCGACCTCTCGGTCGGATCTCGGCTCCGGAGAACGCTGCGGTCCCGACGACCCCATGCGCCCCCGTCCCAGGGCAGAAACGAATCCAGTCGCCCTCTTGACCGCCTGAAACGGCCCGGAGGATCCAAGTCCCGTCACACCCCGTCTCATGCAGGCAAAATTACGGCCTCCCGAGGGACGCCGCCTGCAATCACGGACGAGCAGGCGGGAGAGTCGTCGGGTGACGACTCTCCGCGCCAAACAGTCCATATAGAAGTCTTATTCAGCGCTGGCAAGCACTGTCTGCGTATCCACTCCCACGCCCGGCCCCATGGTGGAGGACAGGGCCACCTTGCGAACATAGGTTCCCTTGGCGCCCGAGGGCTTGGCCTTGATCAGCGCCGTCACAAACGCGCGGACGTTCTGTTCAAGAGCCGCCTCGCTGAAACTCGCCTTACCCACGCCAGCGTGGATAATCCCGGCCTTTTCAACGCGAAACTCGACGGATCCACCCTTGGCTTCCTTGACCGCCTGAGCGACGTTCATGGTCACAGAGCCCACTTTCGGGTTCGGCATCAGGCCCTTGGGACCCAGCACCTTACCGAGACGACCAACCAGACCCATCATGTCAGGGGTGGCGATGACGCGATCAAAATCGATCTTGCCGCCATTAACCGTCTCAAACAGGTCCTCAGCGCCGACAACGTCAGCGCCCGCCGCCCGGGCCTCGTCGGCCTTCTTGTCGCGCGCAAACACCGCGACGCGAACGGTTCGACCCGTTCCGTTCGGCAACAGGCACACGCCGCGAACCATCTGGTCCGCATGCTTAGGGTCCACGCCCAGATTCACGGCGATTTCGATGGTCTCATCGAACTTCGCCTTGGCGTTGCCCTTCACGATCTGAATCGCCTGCGCGACCGGATAGAGCTTCTCCGGATCCACCTTAGCGCGCGCCGCGGTCGTTCTCTTTCCCAAATTCGCCATGACCGTTACTCCGTCACTTCCAGGCCCATCGCACGGGCCGAGCCGGCGATGATGCGAGCGCCCGCATCGAGATCGTCCGTGTTCAGATCCTTGAGCTTGATCTTGGCGATCTCGCGGCACTGATCCATCGACACCTTACCGGCCCGGTCACGCCCGGGGAGCTTGGAGCCGCCCTGGATTTTGGCCGCCTGCTTCAGCAGATAGCTCGCCGGCGGGGTCTTGATCTCGAAGGTGAAGGACTTGTCCTGGTAATAAGTGATCACGACGGGAAGGGGCATGCCCTTCACCTGCTCCTGCGTGCGGGCGTTGAACGCCTTGCAGAATTCCATGATGTTGATGCCGCGCTGACCCAGCGCGGGACCGATGGGCGGAGACGGGTTCGCCGCTCCGGCGGGAACCTGAAGCTTCAGGCTCCCCAGCAGTTTCTTAGCCATATGTCCCTCTCAGACTGACTCCCGGCGGGACCACCCCGTCGGGGCGGGCGGCGGATCGCTCCGGACGCCCAGGGTTGCGTGGTGCGGCCAGGCCATGGACTTGCGGCCCGCCTCCCACGCCAAGTTACGATCAGACCTTCTCGACCTGACCGTATTCCAGATCGACCGGGGTCGCCCGGCCGAAGATGGAGACCGACACCTTGAGGCGGCCCGCCGCCTCGTCGATGTCCTCCACCGAACCTTCAAAGGAGGCGAAGGGACCGTCGGTCACCTTGACCTTCTCACCGATCTCGAAGGCGATCAGGGTGCGCGGCCGCTTCTCTGCGTCGCTGGCCTGACCCAGTATGCGCTTGACCTCGATCTCGGGAACGGGAAGCGGCTTCTTCCCCCCTTCAGCGCCCAGAAATCCGGTCACTTTCGGAGTGTTCTTGACGAGGTGATACGCCTCATCGGTCAATTTCATCTTGACGAGGACATAACCGGGCATGTGACGCTTCTCGACCGTCCGCTTGCGTCCGCGAACGACCTCCACCACTTCCTCTGTCGGAACCTCGATGTCCTCAATCAGCTCCGTCAGACCCTGCATATCGGCCTGTTCCCGGATCGTCGCCGCCACCTTCTTCTCGAAATTCGAGTAGGCGTGGACAATGTACCACTTGGCCTCAGCCATCAGATCGACCCCACCTGCGTGATGAACTGAACCGCCAGACGCACCAGCTGATCCGTAATGAAAAAAAAGACAGCGGCGACAACGACCATCACCAGCACCATGATCGTGGCGGCGACCGTCTCCTTTCGGCTGGTCCAGGTGACTTTTCTGGCCTCTGAGCGCACCTGCGCGAAAAAGGTCAGCGGTCCGACGCGTTTCTTGGTCTCAGACATTACCGGCGGGGCTCATTCGGGAGTTCAGCGTTATTCGAACGGGTGCGTCTAAGGCATCCTTCGCCCGCCGTCCATGCCGGATGCGGGAAATTATGCCAAAGACCCTCACTCATCGACCAGATCAGATCGGGATCGCCTTCGGTCGAGCCCACATCAGCCATCCCGACATCACCAGACGGGCGACAATCACGGCCGTGAAGAAGGACGTGAGAATGCCGATGGCAAGGGTCAGAGCAAAGCCCCGGACCGGACCGGAGCCGAGATTAAACATCACGAGCGCCGCGATCAGGTGGGTGACGTTGGCGTCGATGATCGTGCCCATCGCTTCGTTGTAGCCGACATCCACCGACGAGACCGCGCCCCGCCCATGCCGCTTCTCTTCCCGAATTCTTTCAAAAATCAGGACGTTATAGTCGACAGCCATACCCATGGTGAGCAGAATGCCGGCAATGCCGGGCAAGGTCAGGGTCGCGCCGAAGCCCGAAAGGACCCCCATCATCATGAACAGGTTGCACAGAAGGGCTATGACCGAGAAGATCCCGAGAAGGCCGTAGGAGGCCATCATGAACACGCAGACCAGAGCGATCCCGACCACAGACGCCATCACGCCCATGCGGATCGAATCGGCGCCGAGGCCGGCTCCGACGACGCGGCGTTCGGCCACCTGAAGCTTGGCCGGCAGTTCTCCGGACTTCAGAACGATGGCGAGAGCCTGCGCCTCTTCAAGGGTGAAGCTGCCCGTGATCTGGCCGGATCCGCCGGTGATCGGGCTGATGATGTTCGGCGCCGACACGATCGAGTTATCGAGAACGATGGCGAAGGGCTTGCCGATGTTCTCGGTTGTGGCCTTCCCGAAACGCTGAGCTCCCGCCGGACGAAGCTGGAAGCTGATGTTCGGCCGATTGCTCTGGTCAAAGCTCTGCGAGGCGGTCTGAAGATCGGATCCGTTAATGATCGGATCCTCAAAAATGACCTGGATGCGGCCGTCCTGACTGGCGTCGGGAAGCGCGATCCGCCCATTTCGGGGAACGCCCACCTCATAATCGGCCGCATTGGCCTGAACATCGACCAGATTGAAGGTCAGCACCCCCGTCTTGGTGATGACGTCGATCAGCTGGGTGGGGTCGTCGAGGCCCGGGACCTCGACGATGATCCGGTTCTCGCCCTGCATCTGGATGTTGGGTTCGACCGTTCCGGAGTTGTCGACACGACGACGAACCGATTCCATCGAGTTGCTGAGGGCTTCGGCCTGAAGCTTCTGAACCGCCTCCGGCGTCAGCGACACGATGATCGTTCCATCGCCACGCTGGGTCACGGACAGGGTGTTGGCCGCACCGATCGCGCCGACCGGCGGATCGCCCAGCTTGCGGATCCGGCGCATCGCCTCTTCCGCATCGCCAGGATCGCGCGTCCGGACGTGAAGCTCCGAGCCCACCGCCTCCCTCTGCGAGGTGATCACGCCCGGCCGCTGGCTGAGGGCTGAGCGCACATCCCGAGACAGGGACCTGATCTTGTTGGTCTGCAGATCCGCCGGATCCACTTCGAGGAGGATCGAGGCCCCTCCCCTAAGGTCAAGGCCGAGCTTGACCGGACCGGTCGGCACCCACCCGAAATATCGATCCAGCGAGGAGAAGTTGGGCAGACACATGGCCGCCCCGATCACCAGCGTCACCAGGACGAGAACGATCTTCCAGGGCGGGAAACGCAACAGCATGGAGGCTCAGCCTTCCTTGGCGTCATTAGCCGGGGCGGGTTCGCCCTTCGTCTTCACATCCATCACCATCGCCCGGACGATGCGGAGCTTTCCGCCCTCGAGGGTGTCGAGAACCACCTCATCATCCGAGAGCTTGAACACCCTGCCGATGATGCCCCCGGAGGTGATCACCGTGTCGCCCTTCTTCAGGGCGGCGAGCATTTCGCGATGGGCCTTCTGGCGCTTGTTCTGGGGTCGGATCAGCAGAAAATAGAAGATCGCGATTATACCGACCATGGGCAGAAGGTTCATGATCAGCGCGGTCGCGCCGCCTCCGGCCGCACCCGCAGCCCCGGCGCCTGCAGCCTGAAACATCACATTCGACAGCATCATCGCTCCGTCAAAACAATCAAAAGCTCCCGCCGATAAGCGGGAGCCGCATCGCGCAGAACTATACCGGTCGAGGGGGGCAATGCAATCGTCCGCGAGGCGGGAGCGGCGGACAGATCGAAACCCGATCCCGCCCGACGCCGTCTCAGGACGGCCGGCGGGGCAGATAAAGCGCAGGATCCACGGGCTGACCGCCCTTGCGGATCTCGAAATGGACGCCGCCATCCGGGCCCTCGGCGCCCCGGGCCAGGGCCTGACCCTGCCGGATGCGGTCGCCCTCCTTCACCAGAGGCGAGCCCAGACGGGCGTAGGCGGACACCCACCCGCCCTCGTGGCGGATCAGGATCAGATTTCCAAGCCCCGCCAGATCGTCGCCGGCATAGGCGACCTCCCCCCCGGCTGAGGCTAAAACCTCCCCGCCCGCAGGAACCGAGAAATCCAGGCCCTCATTACGGGTGCCGTCTGCACGGAGACCGAAACCGGAGACGACAGGCCCTGAAACCGGCCACAGGAAGGATGGCTGCGTCCCGCTGGCAGCCGGAGAGGACGGCGCGCGCGCGCGCGCTGAACCGCCCTGGGCGAGGCTCGTTCGGGACCCCTCACGCGCCATGGGCGGCAGGAGGATCTCGTCGCCCGGCCACACCCTCCATGGCCTCTCCAGGCCGTTCATGACCGCCAGCGATCGTGTGTCGACGCTGAAGCGGCGGGAGACAGAATAAAGCGTCTCTCCGGGCTCAATGCGATGAATGTTTGGAGGGGGCAGAACGATCATCTGACCCACCTCCAGGCGATAAGGCGCCTCCAGCCGATTGCTTTCTATCAGGGCCTCGAGGCTGACGCCGTGGCGACGGGACAAGCCGGACAGGCTCTCACCGCGTCTGACAACGATGCGACGGGCGGCCGGATCGTCAGGAGGCCGGCGCAGGGATCCGCCCGGGCGCACGCCCCGCTCTGGCGCCAGCCCTGCGGCCTCGGCGACGGCCGGCGAGGCGGTGCGAGCCTCCGGTCGCGCCCTGGGGACAGGCGTCTCACCCGAGGCGATCGGCGCCGGTCGCACCGCCGGGGCCGATCCGGCGCGCGGATCGGGATCCGCCGCGCAGCCCGAAAGCCCGAGCCCCGCTGCAACGAGCCAGATCCGAAGTCCCGGAACCGCCACGCCCTCGCCTCCCGCGAATCCGCACCTGATCACCGCGCCAGTTATCCACGTTCCCGCACCGGGAACCAGACCCCAGCCAGACTTCAGGCCAAGGCCCCCGATCGCCTCTCAAAGCTCCCGGGCAAAACCCGCCTCAAGCGGGGTGAAGCGGGTGCGGACCAGAACCGTTTCCGAAAGGTCTCCCTCCCCTGTTCGCTCGAAGCGCACAAGGCGCTGCTCGCCATCTCGCACCAGCGGGATCACACCCACGCCAAGCGGCGCCAGCTGAGCGAGAAGCCGGTCGGGCGGCTCCTCGAGGGCGCCCATCACGATGATCCGGTCGAAGGGGGCCTCCTCGGGCCATCCCAGGCGCCCGTCCCCGAGCGCGAGAACGACCCCGGAGGCGCCCAGCCTCTCGAGGGTCTCGCCGGCCTTTGCGACAAGGGTCCGGTAGCGGTCCATCGAAAAAACAGCGTTGGACAGCCGGCTCAGCAGGGCGGTGCAGTAGCCCGAACCGCAGCCGATCTCGAGCACCCGATGATGAGAGCGCGGGCCGAGGGCCTGGATCATCACTCCGGCCATAAGGGGGCGGGTCAGCGACTGGCCGCAATCGATCGGAAGTTCGATATCGTCCCATGCGTTCTCAACGAAGGCTCGCGGCACGAAAAGCTCCCGGGGGGTCGTCTCGATCGCCTCGACAAGACGCTGATCGCTCACGCCCGCCCGGCGGAGAGAGAGAACGAGCCGGGCGGCCCGGAAAGCGTCGTGATCGAGGCTCATCCGAGCCGTGGCGGAACAAAGGTTCGAGCCAGCTGGTCCCGAAACCCGTGATCGGTCATGTCGATATTGAGCGGAGTGACCGAGATCCGGCCGTCATAGATCGCGCGCAGATCGGTTCCATCCGCGGGCTCAGAGAGCTTGCCGACATAACCGATCCAGAAATACTCGCCCCCGCGCAGGTCCATGCGCTTATCCAGATGCGAGATCGCCTCGTCGCGAAACCCCTGTCGGGTGACCTCGACGCCGGCGACGTCCTCGGGCGGGCGGTCTGGAAAATTGACGTTCATGACGACGGCCCGGGGCCAGCCGGTTTTCAGCAGCTCGCGAACGACGCGCGGCCCCCACACGCGAGAGGTCTCCCACGGGATCGTCTCGCCCCGGCGAAAGTTCCGGGACTGGGAGAGAGCTATCGAGGGCACGCCGAGATGCATACCCTCGATGGCGGCGGCCACAGTGCCGGACTGGCTGGTGTCCTCTGCGAGATTCTGACCGCGATTGACCCCCGACAGGATGAGATCCGGACGGTGATCCTTCAAAATCTCGAGCACCCCAAGGAGCACGGCGTCTGAGGGCGTGCCGGATACCGAATATCGCTTGGTCCCCTCCTCGCGCACGCGCACGGGCGCGGTCAGGGTCACAGCCCGGGCCTGGCCGGACTGCTCTTCCTGGGGGGCAACGACCCAGACATCGTCCGAGAGATTGCGCGCGATATCCTCAAGGACGGCGAGGCCCGGGGCGTCGATCCCGTCGTCATTGGTGAGCATGATTCGCATCGGCATGTTCCTTATCCGAAAGTCCGTTGAGCCGCAGCGAACCTGCGTCCGCGCGCAGGCTCGTTCGATCCGGCTCGCCTCTAGGGGCCGATCGCCTCCAGCCCGCCCATATAGGGTCTGAGCGCCTCAGGCACGCGGATCGATCCGTCCGCCTCCTGATAGTTCTCGAGCACGGCCACAAGGGTGCGGCCGACGGCGAGACCTGACCCGTTCAGGGTGTGCACGAATTCAGGCTTCTCCCCCGGCGCCCGGCGGAAACGCGCATCCATCCGTCGCGCCTGAAAGTCTCCGCAATCCGAACAGGAGGATATCTCGCGATAGCAACCCTGGCTCGGCAGCCAGACCTCGATGTCATAGGTCTTGCGCGCCCCGAACCCCATGTCGCCTGCGCACAGAAGCATGGTCCGGAACGGTAGACCGAGACGACGCAGGATTTCCTCCGCGCACCCGGTCATGCGATCGAGCTCGCCTTCAGACTCTTCGGGCCGGACGATCGAGACGAGCTCCACCTTGATGAACTGGTGCTGGCGGATCATTCCCCGAATATCGCGGCCGCCGGATCCGGCCTCGGAGCGGAAACACGGCGTGGCTGCGGTCATCCGCATCGGCAGGGAGGTCCCGTCCAGGATCTGCTCGCGCACGAGGTTGGTCAGGGAGACCTCTGCGGTCGGAATCAGGTACCGCTCGGAGGCGAGCTCCCGACGCGCGGCCGCCTCCGCGTAAAGGGTCGTAAAATCGCCGGGAGGGGCGGTCACCGCCCCGTCCGGCCCGCGCGGAGCGCTCGCGGACACCGCCTCGAGGAACCCGTCCGGATCGCGCGGACCCGCGCTGAAGAGATCCTCCCGGAATTTCGGAAGCTGTCCGGTCCCGAACATGGCCGGGTCGCGGACCATGAGAGGAACCGCCGTTTCGCAATAGCCGTGCTCTCCGGTCTGAATGTCGAGCATGAAGGCGGCAAGGGCGCGCTCAAGACGCGCCATAGCGCCCCTGAGAACGACGAAACGGGCCCCGGACATCCGGGCCGCCGCCTCGAAATCCATCATCATCCCGCCCGGCCCCCGCAGGGCTTCGCCGAGGTCGGCATGATCCCGGACCGGGAAGGAGAAGGTCCGGGGCTCTCCGGCTCTGCGGACCTCTTTATTGCCTGTCTCATCAGTCCCGTCGGGGACCGAGGACAGAGGCAGATTGGGCAGACGCGCCAGAAGATCGTCGCGCTCGCGAAGGGCGATGATCTCACGCGCCCCGGCGCTCTCGATGACGGCCTTGGCCTCCTCCACCTCAGCGCGCAGGCTATTGAACAGGGCCTCGTCGCCAGAGGCCTTGGCGCGGCCGATTTCGCGGGAACGGGCGTTGCGCGTCTGCTCGGCCTGCTCTTTCTCGCGAATGGCCGACCTCACCGCCGCATCAAGAGCCAGCACCTGCTCGACAACCGCTTGGCCGTCGAGGCCCGGACGGCGCGACCAGGCCTGAGCGTAGGTCTCGGACGTCTCGCGAATGGCTTTGATGTCATGCATGGGGCTGGCCTGTGGTTCGGGAGCGACGGGGCGGCGGGACATCTAGCACGCCTTGGGCGTCCGCACAGAGCCCCCCTGCCCCACGATCCCGCCATCCGGCCAATCCTGCCCGGGCGGTTCGGGCGTCAGGCGGTCCGGGCTTCTCCCGCCTCGGCGGCCTCCGCCGCAGCCTCAGCCGCCTCCCGACGACGCCTCCCGCGCTCGATGAGGGCGGCCGATATGATGCCCGCCTCATAAAGTCCGATGAGGGGGATCCCCAGAATGAACTGACTGAACGGATCCGGCGGGGTCATGATCGCAGCGACAATGAAAATCACGATCACTGCGTATTTTCGTCCCTTTCGCAGTCCTGAGGCGGAAACGACGCCCGCGCGTGCGAGAAGCGCCAGCACAACCGGCAGCTGGAAGGCGAGGCCGAAGGCGGTCAGAAGGGATATGGCGAGATCGTAATACTCCTTCACCTTGGGCAGATAGACGACCCGCGCGGCGGCGCCGGCGAACTCCTGATCGAAGGAGAGATCCATGAAGATCGGCAGGACGGAGAAATAGACGAGCGAGGCTCCGCCCACGAACAGGACGGGCATGACGACCAGAAACGGAAGCACCGCGGCCCGCTCCTGCCGGTAGAGGCCGGGCGCCACGAACGCGTAAACCTGATAGGCGATAAAGGGAAATGTCACCGCTATCGCGATGAGAAAAGACAGTTTGAGCTTGATGAACAGAAGCTCGAGAGGGGCTGTGAAAACCACCTCGGTGCCTTCCCGACCATGACGCAGAGCCGAATCGCTGAAGGGAACAAGGAGGATATCGAGGCCCTTCTGAGAGACGAACCAGCCTGCGCAGAACACCACCCCGATCGCGATGAGGATGCGGGTCAGCCTTTGCCTGAGCTCGACAAGATGATCCATCAGCGGCGCGCGGCTCGCCTCGACCTCATCCTCAGGGGGGGGGAGAGCCTTGGCGGTCACGCGGGGGCGCCCTGTCTCTGAGAGGGCAGGCGATCGGATGAGAGGGTCTCGGCCCCCTCGATCGCAGCGATGGGCGCGGGCGGGGGGCCGTGATCCTCACCTTCGTGATAATCGCCGAGCCGGGCGTTCAGGGCGGCGATCGCCTCGGGCGGAAGCAGGCTGGGCTCATCGGTCGGCCCGGCGGCGGCGGCGAGGACCGGCGGCGCCTCCCCGGTCGCCTGAGGTCCCGGAGCGCTGACAGGGGTCTCAGAGGCCGACGCCGCCTCGCGAAGGTCGCGCTCCATATCGGAGCGATCCTTCTCCATCTCACGGGTGAACTCCTCCATGCCCGTGTGACGCTTGAGATCCGCCACCTCGCGCCGGAGCTCCTCCAGTTCGGCCTGACGGCCAAGCTCCTCGAAACCCTGACGAAACTCGAACGCCATCGCGCGCATCTTTCCGGTGAAGCGCCCGAACTTGCGCATCATCAGCGGCAGGTCCTTGGGGCCGATCACGACGATCGCCACCAGAACGAGAACCACCATCTCGGCGAAACCGACTCCCGGCATCATGACGGTTTCGCTCCTCCCGGCGCGCAGAGGGCCATGAACGAGACGCTCAGGCCTTCGACTTTTCCTTTTCCGGGGTCACGTTGATCGGCTCGCCGATCATCGCCGGAGGCGTCGCCTCCTCCGCCTGATCGCCGTCCTTCATGCCCTTGCGAAAGCTTTTGATACCCTTCGCCATGTCGCCCATCATCGCGGAAATCTTTCCGCGACCTCCAAAGAACAGAAGAATGACGGCGAGAATGACAATGATCTCGACGGGACCGAGGCGTCCGAACATCGCAGCTACTCCGCTTCCCCGCCGGCCGAACGTCCAGACGACGCCCTTTCATCCGACAGGATCCATCTATACCCCAGCGTAACGCCTGCCGGGCGCTGAGGCAAATGCTCAGGGCCGATCATCGGCTCCCGCCATGAAATCAGTCTGGAATTCAGGCTCTTCGAGCGGCAGCTCCTCAAGCCGCTCGCCCGTCTCCGGGTCGCGGGGCGGACCCGCGATCTCGAAATCCCGCGGCAGATCGGCCGCCAGAAGGCCCGCCGCGCGCAAATCCTCCCGTCCGGGCAGAGCCTCCAGCGAATCAAGTCCGAAGTGAACCAGGAACGCCTCAGTGGTCCCATAGGTGACCGGTCGGCCGGGCGCCCGACGCCGTCCGCGCGGCTTCACCCAGCCGGCTTCCATCAAAACGTCGAGAGTGCCCCGCGACACGGCTACTCCCCTCACATCCTCGATCTCGGCGCGGGTTGTGGGCTGGCAATAGGCGATGATCGCCAGCGTCTCGAGCGCCGCCCTCGACAGGGCGCGGGGCTGCTGCCGGGTCTCCTCGAAGAGAAAGGCGAGATCGGCGGCGGTCTGGAAGCGCCATTTTCCGGCGACCTCGACAAGCTGCACGCCCCGATCGCGATACTGCGCCTTCAGGCGCATGAGAACATCGCCCGCCTCCACGCCCGGGGGCAGCGCCCCGGCGAGCGAGGCGGCATCGATCGGTTCGGCGGAGGCGAAGAGCACCGCTTCGGCCCGCCGCAGGGCGTCGGCGAGACGTTCCTCATCCAGCTCCGGCGCCGGAGCGGTCGTCTCCTGGACAAGAGGCGCCTCGACCGCCGGCGGGGAGGGATCGCCAGATCGCGACGGTCCCGGACGCGCCGGGGAACGGGCGAGACGGGCGACCGCTTCGCGAATGGCGGCCGGATCCAGGCCGATATCCGCGTCCTCGTCTCCGGAAGGGTCGCCTTCAATCATCCGGTTTCCTCCGTACGGGCCTCGGCGGACCGGATGCGGCGAAGATAAAGATCCCGATAGGGCGCATCCTGACGAAGCTCCAGCGCGCGTTCACGGGTCAGCTCCAGCGCGGCGGAAAACACGCTCGCCACGACCGAACGCACCGGCGCCTCCGGGGCCGCGTCCACGCGGGTGCGGATCGCCTCCACCGTCGTCCAGTCGTCAAGCTCGGGCAGGATCGCTGCGAGACGACGCCGCGCGGCCTCGAGCGGAAGAACGGGCTGGCGACGGACCAGATGGGCGCGGCGCCGGACTTTGCGGCCGTTGATGTCGCCGAAGGCCTTCATCAGCTCATAAAGGGATGTGGTCCAGACGCTGGTTCGCACAATGTTGGGAAGCTGCGGATCGCCCCGGGCAAAGACATCCCGTCCATCCAGCCGCCCCTGAAACAGGTCGGATGCAGCCTCCCTCATCGCCGCAAGACGCGCCAGGCGGAAGGCGAGACGCTGGGCCATGCCCTCCCCGCCGCCCATCCCCTCAGCCTCATCCTCGACCTTCTCGGGAAGGAGCAGGCGCGACTTCAGGTAGGCCAGCCACGCGGCCATCAGAAGATAGTCCGCCGCCAGATCCATGCGGCGATCCTGAACGTCCCGGACAAAGGCGAGATACTGATCGGCCAGCTCCAGAATGGAGATCCGCCGCAAATCGACCTTCTGACGGCGCGCCAGATCGAGGAGCAGATGAAGTGGCCCTTCATACCCCTCAAGGTCGACCACGAAGCGATTGCGGGCGTCGGCGTCCTGCGCATCGGCGGACGCCTGATCGAGCAGCTCATCCCGCACAGGGGGCCTCATGAGCGCGCGAGACCTGACAGAATGTGATCCAGATGGGCCCGTCCCGCGGCGAGATCAAACGGTTCAGCGGGCCCGGCCGCCTTCCGGGCGGCCCTGGCGCGCTCAAGAGCGGCGCCGGACAGAAGGGGGGATGCGGATGCGACCTCGGTCATCTCGGCCAGAACGATCGAAGGATCGCTCACAAATCCCGAACAATGAAGCGCGACATCGCAGCCGGCTGCAAAAGCCCGCCCGGCGCGGCTCGCCAGGGGACCGCCCAGCGCCTTCATCCCGAGATCGTCGCTCATCAGGAGCCCGTTGAAACCGATCTCGCCCCGGATCACTCCGCCGATCACCGTCGGCGAATGAGTGGCGCAGGCCTGATCATCCCAGACCGCATACGCCACATGAGCGGTCATGGCCATCGGGGCGTCCTTCAGGGCTGCAAATGCGCTCGCATCGCGCGAGAGCTCTTCGCGCGATGCTCTGACCACCGGGAGAGCTTCATGACTGTCCAACTCAGCGCGGCCATGACCGGGAATGTGTTTGATCACTCCGGCGACGCCGCCGGCGGCCAGACCTGAAAGCGCCGCCCGGGCGAGGGCCGACACCTGCTCAGGCTCACTGCCGAAAGCCCGATCGCCGACGATATCGTGAGCGCCCGCATGGCGGACATCGACGACCGGCGAGCAGTTCGCCCGCACGCCCATGGACACCAGTTCGGCGGCGATCAGCCTGTGGCCGAGCCAGGCCGCCTCGAGGCCCAGGGCCGGGTCCGCCCTGTAAAGGTCGCCAAAAACCGCGGCCGCAGGGAAATCCGGCCACTCCGGGGGACGCAGGCGACGCACCCGTCCGCCTTCCTGATCGATGAAAATCAGAACATCCTCGCCGAGGATCGCGCAGATGGACGCCGTCAGATCGCGGACCTGAGCCCGGCTCCGGCAAGACCGGCCCATGAGGATCATCCCCCAGGGCTGCGCGTCAGCCAGCAGCGCCGCCTCGCCCGCAGTCAGCTCCGGTCCCGAGCAACTCAGTATGCAGGCGCGCTCTGTCATTTCTCCGTCCTGAAACAATCCCCTCCGCGAGCCTTGATCATGCCGCAAAATGCATCCGCATCCGCTGCGGTGGCGAAGGATCCGGCGCGCACCCTGTAAACGGTCCGACCATTGACGTCCGCCCGGACAATGAACCGTTCCGCCCCGCCGAGCAACTCGGGCATGGCCCGACGACGCCGATCCCATTCCGCCTGGGCGGCCGCCTCGGAGCTCGGGGCGCCGAGCTGAACCACGTATTTTCCTCCTGCGGAGAAAGCCGGCCCGCCGGCTACAGCGGCACGGGCTGGCGCTGCCGGTGCTGAGACTGTCGCCGGCGGAGGGGGCGCCGAGGCGACAGGAGCGGGCGCGGAGGCTGGCGAAGGCGCGCTCTTCGGGGAGGCGGAAGCGGGGCCAGACTGGACCGCAGCCGACGGCTGCGCCGTGGCGGATGCAGCCGCAGGAGGCGGCTCCGGCCTCACCTCTGTGGCGCTGGGAACAGCGACGCCCGGGGCTGCCGGGTCAGCGGACTCAAGCGGGGAGGCGCTCGTCTCCGAGGCTTCAGGATCCGGAGACGACGGCTCGACGGTGTCGAAAACGCTGGCCTCCGCGACGGGATCGGCAGGCTCCAGGGAAGGGTCTGGCCGGCTCTTGAACGGGCCCGCCTCGGCAAGCTGAGGGGCGGCCTCCCCATCCGCGGGCCGCACGCCGTCCCGGTAGGCGTTCCACACGACAAGACCGAACACCAGCACCAGGGCCAGGGCGGCGGCGAGAATGAGCGGCCCCCGGCGATTATCTTCGACACGCGGATAAACGCCCGAGCCTTCAGGCAATCGGGAGTAGTCCCGACCTGCGCGACCCGCGCCGGCGTATCCGGCGTCCTCGCGAGGCTGTCGCGACCGGGAGCGGGGTTCGGGCTCGACGTCGTCGGGCTCATCATCGGCGGGCCCGAACACCATCCGGTCAAGATCGCGACCAGACGGACGGCTCGGCGGTCGCTTCTTTCCGGACGGGCCGGCCCCATAGGTGACGGTCATATCTGTCCCACCCCGACTAGCGGCGCCGTAGGTCCGCCTCAATGATCGCAGGTCCCGGCGCCGGTGAGCCTGCGACACACGGTGCGCGCTTCGCGGCCGCACTCATCCGATTCGGAGGAAGGACCGCAATGCTTAATGAATGACTAACGGCCCAGCCAAAGTTTCGCCGGTCAGTCCCAGCGCTCGAGATTGAACAGACGACGATGCTCCTCGATGGCGTAGGTGTCGGTCATTCCCGCGATATAATCGCAGACCACCCTCGCCCTCAGAAGCATGTCGCCCTCACAGAGCCGCGCCCGGTCCCGCCAGGGCGGAGGCAGGGTCTCGGGCTCTTCGAGAAACAGATGGAAGAGATCGCGGACAATGCGGCGCGCCTGGCTCATCATGCGGTTGACGCGGTGATGACGATACATTCGCTCGAACAGAAACGCGCGCAACGGCTTCTGCCGCGCGTCGATCTCCTCGGAGAAGGCGGCAAGCGGGTGATCGAGCGCCCTGACCTCGGCGACGCTTGAAGGGGCCGCCCGGGCCGCGCGCCGGGTGAACTCCGCCGTGAGATCGCCGATCCAGACCCCTATCAGACGCCTGACCGCCTCGGCGATCAGACGCGAAAGCTCCAGGTTGGGATAATCCGCTGTCACGGAGGCGAACGCCTCTCTCGCCAGCGGAACGTCCATCAGATCAGGAAGGGTGAACAGGCCCGCCCTCAGTCCATCCTCGATATCATGGTTATTGTAGGCGATATCGTCGGCGAGAGCGGCGATCTGGGCCTCGGGGCCCGCGAAGGACTGCAGCTCGAGCGACTGCAGAGCCTCATAATCGCGAAAGGCGACCGGCAGACGAGACACCTCCTCGCCGGGACGCAGTAACGGACCGTTATGCTTGATCACGCCCTCCAGCGTCTCCCAGGTGAGGTTCAGACCGTCGAAGGCGGGATATTTGTGCTCGAGGCGCGTCAGCACGCGCAGCGCCTGCGCGTTGTGATCAAACCCGCCATAAGGGGCCATCACCGCGTCCAGCGCGCTTTCTCCGGCGTGTCCGAAAGGCGGATGGCCAATATCGTGGGCCAGAGCCAGGGCTTCGGTGAGATCCTCGTCCAGGCCGAGCGTGCGGGCGGCCGAGCGGGCGATCTGGGCGACCTCAAGGGAATGCGTAAGACGGGTCCGGTAATGATCGCCCTCATGGGCGACGAAGACCTGGGTCTTCTGCTTGAGGCGACGGAAGGCGTCCGCGTGAATAATCCGGTCCCGGTCGCGCTGAAAATCCGTCCTGGAACGGCTTGGAGGCTCGGGATGGAGCCGCCCCCGGGACGCGTCAGGGTCGCTGGCGTAGGGCGCCCGGCCCGTGGCTTGATGACGATCGCGCATGACCAGCCTTCCCTTCATCGCAACGACCCCCTATCTCAGGTGTGTATTAGCAGCTCATGTACGGTCGTGACCATGTCGCCGCACTCCACCCCTACAGACGGAACGGACGGAGCCGTCCGGCTCAGCGAGCGTGCGGCGCGGCGCATCGGACGGATCTGCTCGGGTCAGCCGGAAGGCACCCTCCTCCGACTGGAAGTGATCGGCGGGGGATGCTCGGGCTTCTCCTACCGCTTCGGTCTCGCCCCCGGGCCGAATTCTGACGATGTCCTCATCGAACGGGACGGGGCGAGGCTCGCGGTCGACGAGGCGAGCCTGCCCTTCCTCGCCGGATCGGAGGTCGATTTCACGGAAGAGCTGATCGGATCCTCCTTCCAGGTCCGCAATCCCAACGCCAAGTCCGGATGCGGATGCGGAACATCCTTCTCTATCTGAGAGCGCGAGCGTCTGGCGCAGACCGTCAAGGTTGGGCATAGAGACGACGCCAGGCGCCTGCGGGCGCCTCCCGCCTTGAGATGGAGAAGCCGACCATGAACGTCACGCAAGCCGTCCGCCAGCGTATCTCCACCCGGGCTTTTCTCGACACTCCGATCAGCCAGGAAGACCTGGGCGATCTCCTCGCGACCGCTCAGCGTTCTCCGTCAGGAGGCAATCTCCAGCCCTGGCGGACGATCGCGGTCGCCGGCGCCGCCCGGGACGCCGTGATCGAGATCGCCAATAAGGTCCTGCTCGCCGATCCGATGGCGGTGGTTCCCCAGGAACGGCCGGTCTATCCGGACTTCAAGCAGATCGATCCGGTCTACGACGTACGCCGCCGCCGCGTCGGCGAGATGATGTACGATACCCTCGGCATCCCCAAGGAGGATAAGGCGGCCCGCATGGCGTGGTTCTTCCGGAACTACCAGTTCTTCGGCGCCCCGGTCGGCCTGTTCTTCATCATCGACACCCGCATGGGGTACGGCCAGTGGGCCCACATGGGCATGTATATGCAAACCATCGCCCTGCTGGCCGAGGAGCGCGGATGGGGAACGTGCATGCAGGAGTGCTGGGCCCGCCTGCGGGTGGAGCTGCACGCCCATTTCGGCCTTTCAGAGACGGACATGCTCTATTCGGGGATGTCGATCGGATGCCCGGACCGCTCGGCGCCGGTGAATACGCTTTACGCTGAGCGCGCTGAGCCCTCCGAGGTCGTACGCTTCGACGGGTTCTGAGACGACGCCGGATCGGGGCGAACCGAAGATCTGAGAGAGGACGCCCGCGGCCATGAAGATCGCAACCTGGAACGTCAACTCGATCAACGCCCGTCTGGCGGCGGTCCTGGAGACGCTGAAGGCGTCGCCGGCGGATGTGTGGTGCCTCCAGGAGCTGAAATGCCAGGACGAGGCCTTTCCGGAGGCTGCGATCGCCGAACTGGGGTTCAACTGCGCGGTCTTCGGACAGAAGACCTATAACGGGGTTGCGATCCTCTCGCGTCATCCAATCGCAGAGGTGATCCGGCATCTCCCCGGCGAACCGGAAGACGGACAGTCACGCTATATCGAGGCGCTCATCGAGGCGCCCCATCCGGTCCGGGTGGCCTCGATCTATCTGCCCAATGGGAATCCGCGCCCCGGAGAGAAGTACGATTACAAGCTCAGGTGGATGGAGAGACTGACGGCGCGGGCCCGGGAGCTCCTCGCGCTGGAGGAACGCGTCGTGCTCGCGGGTGATTACAACTGCATTCCGCGGGATGAGGATTGCTGGGACGGTGCGGTCTGGGCGAACGACGCCCTTGCCTTTCCCGACACGAGGGCGGCTTTCCGCAAGCTGCTCTGGTCGGGCTATCGCGACGCCTTCATGGAGCGGGACGGACGGTCGGGACGCTACACCTTCTGGGATTATCAGGCCGGGTGCTGGCCCAAAGACCACGGGGTGCGGATCGATCACCTCCTGTGTTCGCCGCAGGCCGCGGACCGGCTTTGCTCGCTCGAAATTCTCCGACATGTGCGCGGGGGCGAGAAACCTTCCGACCATGTTCCTGTGATCGGCGAGTTCGCCGACTAGGGACAAACCGCCCCGCCTTGTTCAGGCCACAAATGATCTCACCTTCGCCTTATGGAGACCTCGCTTCGGCCCTGCCGGCCTCCGATGGTCGGGACTTCTCTCCCTGAGAAATACGCCTCAAGGCCCTGCAGGTTTCCTGCGGGGCCTTTTTTCTAGTGGCCCTTCTGGTGGCCGGTCAGCCAGTCCATGAGGGCGAGCAGAACGCCTGAGACCACGAAGGTCAGGTGCACGATCACCTGCCACATGATGCGATCCTGCTCCGCGGGCCCAAAGTTGTCGCTCTCGCCCAGCTTGAGGAAGGTCTTGAGAAGCGCGATGCCGGAAATGGCGACGATCGAGGCGATCAGCTTCAGTTTGAGGGCCGAGAAATCCACTGTCCCCATCCACTCTGGACGATCTTCGGGGCGTCCGACATCGAGCTTGGAGACGAAGTTCTCGTATCCGGAAAAGATGACAATCAGCACGAGGTTGGCGGCAAGGGACAGATCGATGAGGCCGAGCGCCAGAAGAATGGCGCTGTCGGCGTTCATCTCGAAGACATGGGGAAGCTCGTGAACCATCTCCTGAAAGAAGACGACCATCAGGGCGAGCAGCGCCCCGACAAGGCCCACATAGAACGGCGCCATGAGCCAGCGCGACGCAAACAGACCATGCTCGAGCAGATCTTCGAGAAGCGGCTTCTTGGACATCGATCTTCACCCAGACTTCAGGTCGCACGCGAGGACGGCGTCGCGCCAGCGCGCCGGGAGACTGCGTCTATCAGAAGAAAAACCGCCGCGAAATCCTGCAGAATGGTCCGAATCCGGTTCAGGTCTTTCAGAGGCTTGCTCATCGATCCCGCTTCAAAGAGGCGCCGCCCCTCGACGGCGAGCACCATGTCCCCGCCCGAGAAGGCGCATCGCAGGGAGCGCCCCCCAAAAGCGCTCTCGAGACCGAGCAGGCGCTCCATGAAGTCGGGCGTGAGGATGTAGCGCGCCTCGATCTGGTCGGTTGAGAAAACCTGAAACGCCTTTTCAAATTCGGGATCCTCAAGACGCACCCGCTCATTCCCGCGACCAATGGAGAGAAAGCCGTTGAACAGGCCCGCATCGCGATAGACCCGGGTCACGCCGGAAAACGGCTTGGAAAACCTGACCTTCAGGCACTGCCCTCTGAAGACTGTCACCCAGGTCGTGGTGGTGCGCCCCTTGCTGTCGGTGGTGGTGCGACGCTCCTCGAGATGGGCCTCGAAGAGCACGAAAGGCGCCCCGCCGCGTTCGCCCGACAGTCGATCCTCGAACTTCGCCCGGTCATAGGAGGGCGTGAGACCGAGCTCACGACACAGGTCTATCTCCGCAGGACGCGGCGGATCGGTCTCGAAGCCCAGGCCGAACTGACGGCTCACGGGCTCGACAAGAAGCGCCTTGGTCTGCCTGCGTATCGGCTCGAGCGTCGCCTCCCCCCACGCCAACAGGCCTGCAGCGCCGGCCAGGGCCAGCATGGCGACGAGGGGCGGGGCGAACGCCAGAGAGACGCCGGCCAGAGCGAGGCCGGCGACAGCGCCCAGTCGAAAACGGTTTCTTGTCCCGATTGCGGCCAGCCTCTCGCCTTCACGCGCCGTGAGGGCCGGAGCGATCTCTGAGGCGTAGCGATCCCCAAAAAAGGAGAAATCATCCGGGAGCTCGGCCAGAAGGCCTTCAAGGGTCAGCGCCTCGGGTTCTCGGCCGCTCATGATCGCCTTCTCCTCCCGACGCGACGCCCGACGCTTCGAACCTCCGGGCCAGCACGCAACGAGCATCTCCCCTTCCCAGACCCGGCGCAAGCCGGGGGAAGAGGTCGCTCGCCGCCTTCCTTCCCAGGAAGGCGGCGCGTCCGTGAAGCTGCCGGGATCTCAGCATGAGCCAGAGTTCGGGAGAAAGACGCGTACGCCAGCCGGTCGCCCTCCAGCGACCGCCGACAACTCAAAAAGGAGCCACCAGGGATGGTGAGCGCCCGGGAGCTCACGACGCCGACAGAAGACATGAGACCCCTTCATGTACGGCTCGGCGACAATCCGCCCGCAGACATCTGGTCGATTGTCTTCATCGTCACAGACAAGCCCGACAATCAGGCTCAGTCGCATCACGCTGCGACTGAGCCCGTCTGTCGGCTGCTCCTGATCTCAGACGATGAGATCGTAGCGGTCTGCGTTCATCACCTGGGTCCAGGCCGCGATGAAATCGCGTACGAACTTTTCGCGATGATCGTCCTGCGCATAGACCTCGGCGCAGGCCCGGAGGATCGAGTTGGAGCCGAAGACAAGATCAATACGCGTTGCGGTCCAGCGCCTCGCTCCGGTCCTGCGGTCGACCCCCTCATAGAGGTTGTCGCCGATCGGGCGCCAGGCGAAGGCCATGTCCGTCAGGTTGACGAAAAAATCGTTCGTCAGCTGACCGACCCGATCTGTGAACACGCCATGGGATGAGCCCCCGAAATTGGCGCCGATCACCCGCAGGCCGCCGACGAGCACGGTCATCTCCGGGGCCGTCAGCCCCATGAGCTGGGTGCGGTCGAGCAGCATTTCCTCGGGCGTGCAGACATACTTCGCCTTCACCCAGTTGCGATATCCGTCCGCCAGAGGCTCAAGGACTGCAAAGCTTTCCGGATCCGTCATCTCAGCGGCTGCATCCCCCCTGCCGGGCGCGAAGGGGACGCGGACTTCAACGCCGGCCGCCCGAGCCGCATCCTCGACGCCGAGATTTCCGGCCAGAACGATCACGTCGGCAAGGCTTGCGCCGCTCGAGGCGGCGATCGGCTCGAGCACAGACAGAACACGTGAGAGACGCTCAGGTTCATTGCCCTCCCAGCTTCTCTGAGGCGCCAGCCGGATACGCGCGCCATTGGCGCCGCCCCTGTGGTCGGAGCCGCGGTATGTGCGCGCGCTGTCCCAGGCGACGACCACCCGGTCAGCGATGCTGAGGCCGCTCGCCCGGATTTTCGCCCGGAGCGCCTCGACATCATAGCCGGTCGCGCCCGCGGGCACGGGATCCTGCCAGATCAGCTCCTCTGCGGGCACGTCCGGCCCGAGATAGCGAGCCCTCGGCCCCATGTCGCGGTGGGTCAGCTTGAACCAGGCGCGTGCGAAGACGTCGGAGAAATAAGCCGGATCCCGATAGAAGCGCTCCGAGATCCTGCGATAGTCCGGATCGATCTTCATCGCCATGTCGGCGTCG
The DNA here is from genome assembly GCA_903831255.1 of uncultured Alphaproteobacteria bacterium. GTDB lineage: Bacteria > Pseudomonadota > Alphaproteobacteria > Caulobacterales > Hyphomonadaceae > UBA7672. The sequence goes on along the minus strand of CAIKWZ010000023.1, from coordinate 22,870 downwards.
GTCATGATCAGGTTGCGACGGCTTGACGGGTCCTCGACATCCGCCGGCCTGTCCTCCTCCTTCAGATCCACCGGCTCCCACTGCCAGGCGCCAGCCGGGCTCTTCTTCAGCTCCCACTCATAGTTGAGAAGCAGGTGAAAATAGCCATTGTCCCAGCGGGTCGGATGGGTCGTCCATGCCCCTTCCAGACCGCTGGTCACGGTATCGCGCCCGATCCCACGACCGGCATGGTTCATCCAGCCCAGCCCCTGCTCCTCTAAAGGCGCGCCCTCGGGCGCAGGACCGAGGCGTGCAGGGTCTCCGTTTCCATGGGCCTTGCCCACCGTATGCCCGCCAGCGACCAGCGCACAGGTCTCCTCATCGTTCATCGCCATCCGGGCGAAGGTGATGCGGACATCCCGGGCGGTGCGCAGCGGGTCAGGCTGCCCGTTCACGCCCTGCGGGGTCACATAGATCAATCCCATCTGAACGGCTGCGAGGGGATTTTCGAGGCTGAGGCGATCCTCGCCAACATAACGGTTCGAGCCCAGCCACTCCTTCTCGGAACCCCAGTAGATATCCTTCTCCGGACGCCAGATGTCCTCGCGGCCGAACGCGAAGCCGAACGTCTTAAGGCCCATGGTCTCGTAGGCGATGTTTCCGGCGAGGATGATGAGGTCCGCCCACGAGATCCGGTCGCCGTGTTTCTTCTTGATCGGCCAGAGCAGACGGCGCGCCTTGTCGAGGTTGGCGTTGTCCGGCCAGCTGTTGAGGGGTGCGAAACGCTGGTTTCCCGTTCCAGCCCCGCCGCGCCCGTCGGCGATGCGGTAGGTCCCGGCCGCGTGCCAGGCCATCCGGATCATCAGCCCGCCATAATGACCCCAGTCCGCCGGCCACCAGGCCTGACTGTCGGTCATGAGCGCGCGCAGGTCCGATTTCAGCGCGTCCACATCGAGGGCCTTCACGGCCTCCCGGTAGCGGAACCCCGGATCCAGCGGGTTGGTCTTGGAATCGTGCTGATCAAGAATGTCGAGATCGAGCTGGTTGGGCCACCACTGGGCGTTGCCCGACCAGCTTGCCTCGAGGGTTTTGCGACTGGCGCCCATCACCGGGCATCTGGCTTCTCTGGACATAGGATCTCCTGCTTTCGTGTCTCGGGGCCTGACCCAGGCGGGTCGCCGCGTCTTCCAGTGACTATAATTAGAATAATTCTAATTTAAGTCAACTGGGGACGCCTTCAATGGCTTCCGCGCCGACAGTCCCCTGAAGTGGGCTCCCATCGGCTCTCGCACATCGGCGCGGCGGGGGTCTGCGCAGGCGCAAAGGCGCGCCTCCCCGCGCCGTCTCTCAGGACGCAGAGCGGCTCCGACAAAGGCCGGCTCCATGAAAGCAGGGGGCGGGAACGAGCGGAGATCCCCCTCCCCGAAGGTCGGGGAAGATCGCTAGATGTCGGCGAAGATTTCCGTCTCGCCGTCGAAGCCCGGATGCGTCACCGCCCCGCCCGAGGCCGGGCCGACGAGCTGGGCGTATTTCCAGAGCACTCCCGAACCATAGCGTGTGACCCGTGGCGTCCAGGACGCGCGGCGTTCGGCAAGCTCGGCCTCGGAAACCTCAAGATCGATGCGTCCCGAGGCCGCGTCGATGGCAATCATGTCCCCGTCCCGGACGAGAGCGATCGGCCCGCCGGCCTGAGCCTCCGGACCGACGTGGCCGATGCAGAACCCACGAGTGGCCCCGGAGAAGCGGCCGTCGGTGATCAGCGCGACCTTATCGCCCATGCCCTGCCCGTAAATCGCCGCTGTCGTCGACAGCATCTCCCTCATCCCCGGACCGCCGCGCGGACCCTCATAGCGGATGACCAGAACCTCACCTTCGCGATAACGACCCTGGGTCACCGCCTCAAAGCAGGCGTCCTCCCCGTCAAACACCCGCGCAGGACCCCGGAAATCAATCTTCTCCATGCCCGCGATCTTCACGATCGCGCCATCCGGAGCGAGGCTGCCCCACAGACCGACCACTCCGCCATTGACTGAGAGGGGACGACTGAACGGACGGATCACATCCTGATCCTCCCGAAGCGTCACGCCTTCGAGGTTCTCCCGCATGGTGCGGCCGGTCACGGTCATCACATCGCCATGGATGAGCCCGGCGTCCAGAAGAACCCGCAACAGCGCAGGCATGCCCCCGGCGAGCCCCATGTCCTTGGCGAGGAAACGTCCCCCCGGCTTCAGGTCGGTGAGCCAGGGCGTGCGACGGAAAACTTCAGCCATGTCCTGCATCGTGAAACGGACGCCGCACTCATGCGCCATGGCGGGCAGATGAAGCGCCGCATTGGTCGACCCTCCGGTCGCCGCCACAACGATCGCAGCATTCTCAAACGCCTCGCGGGTGCAGATGTCCCGCGGACGGAGGTTCTTCTCGATCAGGTTCATCACCGCGCGACCGCTCGCGACCGCGTAATCGTTCCGGCTCTCATAAACGGCGGGCAAGGCGGAGGACAGCGGAAGGGCAAGGCCGATCGCCTCCGCCACGCAGGCCATGGTGTTGGCCGTAAACTGTCCGCCGCAGGCCCCGTCGCCCGGGCAGGCATGCCGCTCGAGATCGCAAAGATCCTCAAAACTCATCCGCCCCGCGGCATGACTTCCCACGCCCTCAAAGACGTTCACCACCGAGACGTCCTCGCCGCGCCAGCGTCCCGGCATGATCGAGCCGCCATAAAAGAACACGCTGGGCACGTTCAGACGCAGCATCGCCATCATCATCCCCGGGAGAGACTTGTCGCACCCGGCAAGCCCCACAAGCGCGTCATAGCAGTGCCCCCGCATGGTGAGTTCGACGCTGTCGGCGATGACATCCCTCGAGGCCAGGGAGGATTTCATGCCCTCATGACCCATGGCGATGCCGTCGGTCACGGTAATCGTGCAGAACTCCCTCGGCGTTCCGCCCGCCTGCTTGACGCCGTCGGAGACATGGTGCGCCTGACGCATCAGCGCCGTGTTGCAGGGCGCCGCCTCATTCCAGCAGGACGCGACGCCGACGAACGGCGCCTCGATCTCTCGGGTCCCAAGCCCCATCGCATAATAGTATGAACGATGCGGCGCGCGCTCGGGGCCGATCGTGACATGCCGCGAGGGCATTTTGGACTTGTCCCAGGTCTTGGCCATGTCGTCACCGATCCGTCGAAAATGCGGGGGGACCCCGCGCCAGAACAACCTACACAATCCCCAACCGCGCGGACGCGCACAATCAGGTTACCCCTGCCCGCCGACCGCCTCGAGCTGACGGAGGGAGTCAGAAAACTTCGCCCGGGCCGCCTCAGCCGCAGAGCGGCGCTCATGCTGCTCTTCGACCACCTCAGGCGGCGCCTTGGCGACGAACTGGGCGTTGGAGAGCTTGCGGTCGATGGCGGTGATGTCCGCCTCACAGCGCGCCACCTCCTTGCGCAGGCGAGCCGCCTCGGCGGCGAGATCGATGACCCCGGACACCGACAGGGCGGCGATCGCCTCATCATGAACGATACGAATGGCGCCCGGCGGCGGCTCGTCTCGCAGCTCGACATTTTCGAGGCGCGCCAGACGCTCGATCAGGGTGCGATAAAGACCCAGCCGGTTGCGACTTTCCTCAGAGGCCCCGCAGAGGAAGAGCGGGGTTCGCGCCGCCACAGGTACGTTGAGATCGGCCCGCGCCGACCGGATGGCCGTGATGAGACGTATCGCCCAGTCAACCTCCGCTTCGGCCGCCTCATCGATCAGGGAGGCGTCCGCCTCAGGCCAGCTGGCGGAAATCAGGAGCCCGCGACCCTCTCCGCACAGACGCCCGAACAATTCCTCCGTGACAAAGGGCATGAAGGGATGAAGGAGGGTGATAATGCGCTCAAAGGCCCAGGCGGCGGTCGCCCGCGTCTCAGCCTTCAACGCCTCGTCATCGCCCGAAAGCAGGGGCTTGGTCAGTTCAAGATACCAGTCGCAGAAGACGTTCCACGTGAAGCGGTAGGCCGCCGCAGCCGCCTCATTGAACCTGTAGCCGGCGAGCCCTTCGGTCACAGCCTGCACGGCCCGGACGCTCTCAGAGACAATCCATCGGTTCAGGGTATGGCGAACACGCGAGGGATCAAAAGAGGGATCGCGCACGCACTCGTTCATCTGCGTGAAGCGGGCCGCGTTCCACAGCTTGGTCGAGAAATTTCGGTAACCTTCCACACGCTGGCGGGCGAGCTTGATGTCGCGCCCCTGTGCGGCCATCGCTGCCAGCGTGAAGCGCAGCGCATCGGCGCCATAGGCGTCGATCAGCTCGAGAGGATCGATGACGTTGCCTTTCGACTTCGACATCTTCTGGCCCTTCTCGTCGCGGACCAGAGCGTGAATGTAGACATCCCGGAAGGGGACCTCCTTCATGAAATGAAGGCCCTGCATCATCATCCGCGCAACCCAGAAGAAGATGATGTCGAAGCCGGTCACAAGCACGGCGCCCGGGTAGAAGGTCTTCAGCGCCGGATCCTGCTCGTCTGGCCAGCCCATGGTGGAAAACGGCCAGAGCGCGGAGGAGAACCAGGTGTCGAGCACATCCTCATCGCGCCGGAGCGGCTGGGACGCGCCGTAATGGGCCTCGGCCTGAGCGGCGGCCTCAGCCTCGTCATAGGCGACGAAGATCGCGCCATCCGGCCCGTACCAGGCCGGAATGCGATGCCCCCACCAGAGCTGGCGCGAGACGCACCAGGGCTCGATGTTCCGCATCCACTCGAAATAGGTCCGCTCCCACTGCTCGGGAACAAAGCGCGTGCGGCCGGTCTCGACAGCCTCGATCGCCGGACGGGCCAGCGTCGCAGCGTCGACATACCACTGATCGGTGAGCATCGGCTCGATGACCACGCCCGACCGGTCTCCGAAGGGCTGCATGATCGTCTTGTCCTCGACGCGGTCGAGAAGACCCGCCGCTTCAAGATCGGCGACAATGCGACGGCGGGCCTCAAAACGATCGAGCCCCCGATAGGCCTCGGGGATGTAGTCGTCAGGGCGCATACGCCCCTGCTCGTCGAGCAGGATGAACAGTTCAATGCCGTGACGACGTGCGACCTGATAGTCGTTGAAGTCATGGGCGCCGGTGATCTTGACGGCGCCCGATCCGAAATCCGGGTCCGGATAGGGATCGGCGATGATCGGGATGGAGCGCTCGGCCAGCGGAAGACGGACGCGCTTTCCAACCACGCTGGAATAGCGCTCATCGTCTGTGTGAACCGCCACAGCTCCGTCGCCGAGCATGGTTTCGGGGCGGGTCGTGGCGATGGCGATGTAGTCGCGATCTTCCCACTCGACAGCTTCTCCCGCCTCATTGAACGCGATGGGGAAGCGATAGGTCTCGCCGTCCTCAAGGGGATAGCGGATATGCCAGAACTGACCCTTGACCTCCCGGTTCTCGACCTCGAGGTCAGACACCGCTGACTGGAACTGCACATCCCAGTTCACCAGGCGCTTGTCGCGATAGATGAGCCCCTGTCGGTACAGTTCGACGAACACCTTCGTGACCGCCGCGGAGAGGCCGTCATCGAGCGTGAAGCGCTCCCGGCTCCAGTCGCAGCTCGCGCCGAGGCGCCGCAGCTGACCGCCGATCGCTCCGCCCGACTGCTCCTTCCACTTCCAGACCTCGGCCAGGAACGCCTCCCGACCCAGCTCGCGGCGGGTCACGTTCCGGGTTTTGGCAAGCTCTCGCTCAACGACCATCTGGGTCGCGATACCCGCATGGTCGGTGCCAGGCTGCCAGAGCACCTTACGTCCGCGCATGCGGTGGTGGCGCACCAGAATGTCCTGGAGCGTATTGTTGAGGGCGTGACCCATGTGAAGCACGCCCGTTACGTTGGGCGGGGGAATCACGATGGCGTAGGGCTCGCCCTCGCCTTGGGGATGAAACGCGCCGGACGCTTCCCAGGCCTCGTAAAGGCGCGGCTCTGCAGTCTTGTGGTCGAAATGCGGGTCAATCATCGGATCCGGCGCGGCTTTGTGCACATGGGGCGAGGAGAACTAGCTCTTCGCAACGCTCGTGTCATCCCGCCGGGACCTTATCGCCTGGAGTTGCGGAGGAACGGCCCAAAACACTGAGCCGGCGTGCCTCGCCTCAGCGGCTCATACGGCGAATGCGATCGATCTCGCGAGCGACCTCCGCCTCGACGAGCTCCGGCAGGCGCTCATCCAGCCACTCCTTCAGCATGGGCTTCAGAAGCTCACGCACAATCCCATCAAGGGTCTGGTTGGGGGTGACGGTCATCGCGCCCATAAGACGCCCCAGAGCGCCGGCGGCCTTGGCGGCGACCGGCTCTCCCACAAGAGGCGCCTCGGAATAGATGGACGCCTCTGGCATGGCGGGCGCCGGCGGAGGATCATGTCTATCGCTGCGCGCGGCGAGGTCGGCGGCGAAGCTGGCTTCTTCAACCCCCGCCTCGGGCTCATCTTCGAAGTCTTCGGCGGGAATGATGATGTCGTCGAAGGGGTTGGAATCGTCTCCCGGCACGTCGATGAGTTCAAAATCCTGATCGGGCTCCGGCGCTGGCGCCTTCGCCGCGGCCGGCTTGAAAATCGGAGCGTCCTCGCCAGCCGGCCTGAGCGTCATCGCAGGCTCGGCGGACTTGAGCGGAAGTTCCGGAGCCGCCGCAGCGGCCGACAGCGGGGTTCCTTCGTCTTCCTCGATGATCCGACGGATCGAGGAGAGAATCTCCTCCATTGTCGGTTCTCGCTGCGCTTGATCGGCCGACATGACTGCCCCTGTCCTCACCCTGACGGATTTCCCACCGCCAATGTCCGCTCTACTAGGACAGGGGTTGAACTAAGGGAAGGTTAACGCGCGATCAACTCGGGGGTCAGACGCCCCAGAGAGGCCACGAATTCGTGGATCGCGACGTATTCCGATCGCTCGGCATTGATCAGCCCGAGCTGCGCCTCGCGCAGCTCACGTTCCTGGTCGAGAACGTCGAGAGTGATTCGGGTTCCCACGGCGAGCTCCTGCTTGGCGCCCTCGAGAGCGATTTCAGCGGCCGCAACCTGGCTTCGCGAGGCGGCTATGGACTGGCGGGCCGCGGTTACGGAATGCCAAAGGCTCGCAACCTGCGCCGTCACGGCGCGTTCGATCGCCGCGGCCTCAAAACGCGCCCTGTCCGCATCGAGGCGCGATTCGCGTGTCTTCGAACCGGCGAAGCCGCCGGTGTAGAGGGGAATGGACAGTTCCGCCGACACTGCGAGGCTGGTGTCGCGGAAGGTCTGATCCTGCCTCGTTTCCTGAACTCCCGCCCGACCGACAAGACCGAGCCGAGGGCGCAGGGCGCCGCGAGCGATATCGACCCCGGCCTCGGCGGCTGACGCCGCGGCCCGCGCAGCGACCACGTCCGGATTGGCCCGCAACGCCTCCGCCAGGGCGTCATCGAGACTGGCCGGCATCGCCGGCGGGGTCGGCGGCTCAGCGAGCTGAACCGGCGCACGGCCCACCAGCCGTTCAAAAGCTGCGCGCGAGGCCTCCAGTCCCGCGCGGGCCCCGGCGAGATTGGCCTCCGCGCCTGCAAGACGAGCCTCAGCCTGAGCAATATCGGTGCGGGTCACCTCGCCGACATCAAACCGATCGCGGGCTGCCTGCACCTGCTGCTTCAGCGAGGCGACATTGTCCTCGCGTATCGCGAGCTCGCGCTCGCTCCTGCGAACGTCCACATAGGCCGCGACGACATCCAGAATAAGACCCTGCTCATAGGATCTGAGGCGCTCGCCCGAAGCTTCGGAACCGGCTTCTGCCTGACGTCTCTGCGCGGCGACGGCGCCGCCGGCGTAAAGGGTCTGACGGGCTTCAAGACCAGCCGTCGCCTGACGGCCCTGGCCGTCGGAGGGAAAGGTGAGCCCTCCGATGGTGAAGGTCTGTCCAACTTCAGTCTTCTGAGCCGAATAGGAGCCGTTCAGGGCAAGCGAAGGCCGGCCGGCAGCTCTGGCCTGCTCGACCCGCTCGGCCGCCCCTTCCCGGGTCCGACGTTCAGCCTGGAGCGAGGGATTGGCCGACAGGGCGGACGCGACCGCCTCCGCCAGGGTCTCGCGGGCGGCCTGGGCGCTCGCCGGGACCGACAGAAGGGCGAGGAAGCCAGCAGCGGCGATGCGTCTCATGTCCAAAATCCTTCCAAGGATGCGGCTGACACCACAGTTCCAGCGCGACCTGACAGTGTCAACTAGCCTTAGAGTCATGATCGGCACCCCCAGGGATCAGGGGTGGCTGACCGCTCAGAACTCAAACCGGACCGGCGCTTCGAACCCGGCCAATGACGGGGCGGCCGTCTCAAAGGGCGAACGAAACGCCGTCACTCCGCCCGAACGCGTGTAGATCCGGGCCCGGCGGACCGGACCTTCGGACACCACGACGGCCAGCCTGCCGCCCTCGGCCAGGGCCTCGATCCACGCCGGCGCCGGCGTTTCGACCGCGCCATTGACGAAAATCACGTCGAAAGGCCCCTTGCCCGCAGCCGCGGTCGCCAGATCGCCCGAAATCACCTCGACCCCGACCGCGCCTACCTTTTTCAGGGTCGCAGAGAGAAGCTCGGCGGCCTGCGGCGTCTGCTCGAGAGCGATCACTTTTCCGGCAAGTTTCGCCAGGACCGCTGACGAATATCCCGTTCCCGGGGCGATATCGAGAACACGATCGCCCGGCGCGACAGCGGCGGCGTTCACGACCTTCGAGAAATCGCGCGCAGCCCAGAGATACCGGCCTGGCCCTGTCTCAACGACCGCATCAGCGTAGGCGAGAGCCTGACGCGCTTCGGGCAGGAAAGCCTCCCGCGGCAGAGACGCCATTGCGGAGATGAGACGGCGATCCGTCACATCATTGGGTCGCACCTGACTATCGATCAGGGCAAGTCGGGCCGTTTCCATATCCACTGCGGACCCCTCGGTTTTGCGGGACTCAAGGCACTTGTGCGCCCCGGCCTCTTAGCATAGGCGTGTCCGTGCGCAACGCGCCCCTCCGTCGCTCCGCCAGGCGACGAGGTTATCAGCGAGGCCACGTGGCGGAGTGGTGACGCATCGGACTGCAAATCCGCGTACCCCGGTTCGATTCCGGGCGTGGCCTCCAACTTCCCGGACTTTGACACCTCCAACCGGACTTCGGCGTCCTCGACCGCGTCCTCGACCCCTGTCCCGAGGCGAGCGGTCAAACGCGATCCGGCGCGCCTCCAGCATCGCATCGTGTCCGGCGTCAGGACCGGACTGGAAATTCATGAAAATTGCGAAAGACTCTTGAACAAGCCGCTAACATTAACCCGCCATTAACCGATCAACGGGATTGTTCACTCGTCTTCCTTGAAGACACCCTACCATCACCCAAACGCCTTTGCGGGAGCCTCTGGCTCCCGTTTCTTTTTGCGGCGATGCTCGGTAGCGCGGATCTTTCCACAACCCCCAAGAAACTCGCCCCGCCGGGGATTGCCGCGCTCGAAACGGAACGCTATAGACCCCGCTTCCACCGAGTTCCGCGGTAGCTCAGTTGGTAGAGCAGTCGACTGTTAATCGACTGGTCGTTGGTTCGAGTCCAACCCGCGGAGCCATTTTCTTCCAGTAAAATCCGCGAGCGTCGGCGGGCAACAGAGATCCGGGGTGGTCACCCCACCGGGGCTTTCGCTGTTTTGGCCTGTGAGAACGAGGGGGTCCGCGAGATGGCGGTCCGAGCGCGCGCCGCGCCATGCCCTGCGTCAGAGCCGCAGCGTCTGGCGCGACAGCCCCGGCGGGTGGCTCTGGAGGTCTGCGGGGCTCCTTGAGAGCCGACTCGCTGTGCCCCCCCCCCCCCCCCGAGACGTGACGAGTATCCACCTCCCTCCGCCGGGTCGGTCCCGGTCGAGCTACGCTTCGCGCTGGGCTTCGCAGGACCCGCGCGGCGCCGACTGCCGCGTGCAGATCACGCAGCGGACGACCGGTCGGCCGCCGGCGGTGTACGTCGTAGGCGCAGCATCGGGGCGAGCCGACGGCGGCGTTGTACGGCGTCGGGTCATCAGCGGGCGCCTTCGTCGGCCCTCTGCATCACGAGCCGCAGCGCCGTTCGTAACGGATCCCGGGCGCCTGGAACCGAACGGACGGCCTCGGCTTTCGTCTGGGAGGGTCGGTCTTGCCTTCGGCCGCATCGCGCCGTATGTTTTCTCCAGTAGATTTCTACGCGAGGTCTCCATGAACCCTCCCGCCCAGCCCGAGCTCGAGCCCGGCCGCGCCTACCGGACGCGCGATCTACGCCCGTGGAGCGCGAATCCCACCCGGCTCGCGCGGCGGCTGGTCGACGAGGGCAAGCTCCGCGAGGCCGCCCACGGGCTCTACTACGCGCCGCTTCCTACACGCTTCGGGCCAGCGCCCGCGTCCGACGAGGCGCTCCTGCACGCGTTTCTCGGCGGCGAACGGTTCCTCGTGACCGGCCCGCCCTGCTGGAATGCCCTCGGCCTGGGTTCCACGGCGATGTTCGCGGTCACGCTGGTCTACAACACGCGGCGAAGCGGCGAGTTCCAGCTCGGCGGCCGTCGCTTCCTGCTGCGGCGCGTGTTCTTCCCCGAGCAGCCGACCGCCGAGTGGTTCATCGTCGACCTGCTACAGCACCACGACATGGCCGGCGTCGGGCTAAGCGTGCTGCGCGAGGGGCTGGTCGCGACGCTGCGGAGCGGGCGTTGGAATAGCATGCGGTTGCGCGAGATGGCCGAGACATACGGCACGAAGACGACGCTGGCTTTGGTCGACGAGGCCCTCCTTGAGACAGAGGCGAGCGCTGCATGAGTTTCGTCCACGACGAACCGGGCTTCGCGCCGTTGCTGACGCAGGTCGCCGACCAGACCCGGATCGCCCCCGCGTTGGTCGAGAAGGACTACTGGATCACCCACGCGCTCTGGGCGCTCCACGAGACCAGGCTCGACCTCTGGTTCAAGGGCGGCACCAGCCTGTCGAAGGGCTTCGGGATCATCGACCGCTTCTCGGAGGACCTCGACTTGATGGTGGAGCCCGGTCGCGTCACGGCGCTCCCCGAAGTCAGCAGCTGGACGAGCCTGAACAAGGGCCCGGTCGCGCAGCGCCAGGCGTTTTACCGCGCGCTCACCGAGAGGTTCGTGATTCCGGCGGTCCCAGTGGACCGGGACAACACCCGCGAAGACAAGTACGGCCGCGGCGCCGACTACCTCGGCCAATATCCCGGGGTGTTCGTGGCCAACCTCCCGGGCGCGATGAGCCCTTCGGTTCGCTTCGAGGTCGGGCGCGCGCGGGTGGCGCCGTTCGTGGAGCGGCCGGTGACCTCGTTCGTCCATGACTACCTCGACCGTATTGGGATGCTGGGCGAGTTCACCGACAACCGTCCCCACGCCGTGCGGTGCGTGCACCCGCTGGTGACGCTCCTCGAGAAGCTCGATGCACTATCGCGACGCTACGGCCGCGAGACGATCGAGGCCGACACCTTCGTGCGGCACTACGAGGACGCGGCGCGCATCGTGCGGGCGCTCGATCGGCTGCCGCCCTCCGAGATCTCTGCACGAACGCTCGCCGACGACATGCTCGCGCAGAAGGACGTCGCGGCGCTGCCGAGCGCCTATGATCCCTCGCTGGTGCTCGACGACCCAGCGAAGCGCGCCGCTGTGGAGCAGGCATACGACCGAATCGCCCCGATGTTCTGGGGGCCGCGGATCCCGCTCGATGAGGCCTGTGGGACGCTGCGGGACTGGGTGGCGGCGATGCGCGGGTGAGCCGCCTCGCCATAGCGGTTTGATCGACGCACCGAGACACGAGGCAGCGGTCGGCGGGTTGACGCTGGCTCTCCAGCCCGATCACCGAATGTCAGGGGCGCGGGCTGTCTGCGACCGGGTCACTCCGCCACCAAGCCAGATAGGCCCTGCCTGGGCCGTTCCCGCAAATTCAGGTTGGAACCGCATTGATGCGTGTTTTCGCGTCAGCTCCCGACAATCGTGTCCGCAGGCGTTTCAACAGACCTGCGGACAGACAGGGCCGTCCGGATTCGATAAAAAAGAGGGGGCGGATCTTCATCCGCCCCCCCTCCTCATCCTTCAGACACCGGGCCGAAGCCCCATGGCGCCTATGTCCTATTTGCCGGGCTCAACGAGCGCCTGATAGGTCAGGGTCCGCGCCATCGTTCCCAGATCATCTCCGCCGGTGCCGCCCATACGCTGGATCATGCCCACGAAGATGAGATCATTGGTGGGGTCGATCCAGAACCAGGTTCCGGCCGCTCCTCCCCAGCTGATCGATCCGTCGCCCTGGAGACTGCCGGCGGCGCGCGCATCGTTCACAACCTGAAAGTCGAGACCGAAGCCAACCGCCTCGTTGAACTGCGCCGCCGTGGTGCCGTTGCTGGAGACCAGAACACTCTTGGGTATGACGTTGGTTCCCATCAGTTCCACCGTCGCCGGCGACAGGAGACGAACGCCCTCGAGCACTCCCCCGTTGAGCACCATCTGACTGAAACGGGCGTAGTCCATGGTCGTGGAGACCACACCGCCGCCACCGCTCTCCGCCACCGGCGGCTTGGTATAGTCCGGCATGGCGACACCGAAGAGGGCCTTGGCCTCGACAATCTTGCCCTGGTCGCGATCGAATACATAGACCGCCGCAAGGCGGTCAGCCTTATCGGCTCCGGTATAGAAACCCGTATCGTTCATCTTCAGCGGCTTGAAGACGCGCTCGGCGAGGAAGTCGCCGAACTTCTGACCGGACAGCTTCTCGACAAGGTAGCCCTGAATGTCGACGGCCGAGGAGTAATACCAGTTCGTGCCCGGCTGATACATGAGCGGGATCTGAGCGGTGCGATCGATCATCTCCTTGAGGCTGGTCGAGGAGAGGACCTGCTGCTCGCGGAACATCTTGTCGACCGGATGCTCCTCGGCGAGGCCATACCCAAAGCCCGCGGTATGGCTCATGATCTCGCGCATGGTAGGCGGTCGCTTCATGTCCTCAAGAACCAGCGACCCGTCCGCGTTGATCGACTTGACCACCTTCAGCGCCTTGAACTCAGGAATGTAGCGCGTCACCGGATCGTCAAGACGCCACTTACCCTCCTCGAACAGGATCATCATCGCGACGCCGGTCACGGGCTTGGTCATGGAGTAGATGCGGAAGATCGTGTCTTCCGTCATCGGCTTGTTCTTATCGAGATCCGCCTTGCCGTAGGTCTTGAACCCGACAATTTTTCCGTGACGCGCCAGAAGGGTCGTCATCCCGGCCACGCGACCGTCGGAGACAACCTTGGCCATGTAATCATCCAGCTTCTTCAGACGCGCAGAATCAAAGCCGACCGATTCAGGGCTCGCGGCCGGCGTCAGGCCGGCAGCGACCGCGGCTGACTTCGCGGGCGCAACGGCAGGCGCCTGACCCGAGGCGGGCATCTGGGCGCAGGCCGCCAGAAAAACGGCCGCCAGCGCGACAGCCGAACACGATCTTTTTAACATGGTTTCAGTCCTCCCGGAGTTTGAATGACGCGCGAGCTTCTGAGCGAAGCCGACCGCCCCGGACGCGTCTCCCGATCTTCGCGCCCAGCCAACGGACGCATCTTCGACATGTCTGGCCCCATGTCCAGAGAGGCCGGTGGAGGGAATGACCTTTCTCGAATGAGCCGCCGCCCCTGGCCCGCCGGCCAGCCGGCCTCACCGAGACGATCGGGCTCTTGCCAAGGATCATGCAAAGCGCTGTCCTTGGCCCGCGCACACAATGTCCTGCGCCTGTCCGGAGGTCCCTCTCATGGCGATCATCTCGCTCTCCCGCATGATCGCCCACTGGGCCGCCCTTCAGGGAGACAAGGCCGCTCTCGACCACCATGGCGCCAGCGTGACATGGAGGGAGTTCGAGGCGTCCACCAATCGTCTCGCCCGGGCCTATGAGCGCCTGGGCGTGCGACAGGATGATTTCGTGACCATCGCGCTTCCGAACGGCGCCGCCTTCTTCGAGGCATGCTTCGCCGCCTGGAAACTCGGCGCCACGCCGCAGCCTGTGTCCTCCCGCCTGCCGAAGCTGGAGCGTGATCAGATCATCGAACTGGCGCAGCCTACCCTGATCGCAGGGTGCGCGCAGGGCGAGTATGGAGACATTCCCTGTCTGCCGGAGACATACCGTCCCGATCCGGATCTGCCCGACACCCCGTTGCCCGAGCGCACCGCTGTCTCCCTCAAGGCGATGACCTCGGGCGGCTCGACCGGACGGCCCAAGCTGATCGTCTCCAAAAATCCCGGCGCCTATGATCCCGATACCGAGATCCTTCAGATCCCGATGTCCGGCGTGATGCTGATCCCCGGTCCGCTCTATCACAACGGACCGTTCGTGTGGGCGATGATGGCGTTGTTCAAGGGCTGCACCGTCGCTGTGACCACCCGCTTCGACGCCGAGGAGACGTTGCGAACCATAGAACGGCTGAAAGTGGACACAGCCTATCTGGTGCCGACAATGATGCGGCGGATCTGGGCCCTGCCTGAAGATGTACGACAGCGATACGATCTCTCGAGCCTCAGAACCCTCTGGCATCTCGCCGAACCCTGCCCGGCCTGGCTCAAGGAGAAGTTCATCGACTGGCTTGGCCCTGACGTGATCTGGGAGCTCTATGGCGGAACGGAGGGCCAGGGCTCGACACAGATTCAGGGAGGAGACTGGCTGACCCACAGAGGATCGGTCGGACGTCCGGTTGAGACCTGCGAAATGAAGATCGTCGGAGAGGACGGACGGGACCTTCCCGCCGGAGAAATCGGAGAAGTGTTTCTACGCCCGAAGGAGGGTCCTGGAACGACCTACCGATACATCGGCGCCGAGGCCCGCGCGATCGAAGGGGGATGGGAGAGCCTTGGCGACCTCGGATGGATGGACGACGAGGGGTTTCTCTATCTCGCGGACCGTCTGTCGGATATGATCCTGGTCGGCGGCGCCAACGTCTATCCGGCGGAAGTGGAGGCGGCGCTTGACGCGTTTCCGGGCGTGCGCTCATCCGCCGTGATCGGCCTGCCGGACGAGGACAAGGGATCGCGCCTTCACGCCATCATAGACCGACCCGAGGGGCCGGCTGATCGCGAGGCCCTCCTCGCCCACCTCGCTGAGCGCCTCGTCACCTACAAAATCCCCCGCTCATTCGAACATGTCAGCGAGCCGCTGCGGGATGAGGCCGGGAAGGTTCGTCGAAAATCCCTGAGATCTGAACGTCTCACATCGTCCTGAAAACCTGTATTCCCTTCCCTGCCGTCGCCTCCAGTCCGAAAGCTGCGATCATGATTGAAGTCCTGCGGACCAACGATCTTATCCGACTGGACTATGCGATGCGCCTTCTCGAGGCCGCCGGCTGTCCGTGTTTCTGCGCTGACGGCCACATGTCCTCGGTAGAGGGAGGGATATCGGCCTTTCAGAGACGGATCCTGGTTCCGACAGGATGGAGCGATATTGCACGCGAAACCCTGCGCGACCTTGATCGTCCCCCGGAGATAGCGACCGACGAGGAGATGGGGATCACGGACGAGACCGACCCATCGGATGAAGGCTGAGGACACAGAGGTCTGAAGGAGGGATCATGTTGACGAGTGCGAACGGGGCGTGCAAGGCCCGATACATGACACACACACCTCTGCGATCCGTCTCGGTCAGTCTGCTTCTGGCAGGTCTCGTCTCATGCGCCGGAGCGCCTGAGCCCGTGGAAACGATGGCGGCGGAGGCCAAAAGGCCGGCTGCTGCGCGCGCCCCCTCCTCTCCGGGGATCGACGCCCCGGAACTCGCCCGTCTCGGCAGCTATGCGGTCGGAGTGAGCGAGGAGGTCATGGTCCTTCCCGAGCGTCCCGGTCTCACCATCGAAGGGGTGGCGAGCGGTCAGCTTGAGCGAACGGAGCGACGCCTTCCCATCCGCATCTGGTATCCGGCGCAGCCAGCGGCCGGAGCAGAGGCGACCAGCTATCCCTATACGCTGCGACGTCCCGGGGTTGCGGACATGGAGCTCCTGACGCCGGGCATCGCCCGGAAGGATGCGCCGCCGGCGGCGGGGGAACGCTTCCCCCTGGTGTTCGTCTCGCACGGCTATGGCGGGTGGAGCGCCTCGATGAGCTATCTTACCGAGAACCTGGCCTCGAAGGGATATGTCGTCGCCGCGATCGACCATCTGGACCGGCCGCCAGGCGGCAAGACGAATGCATCGCTCGACTTCGCGAACGTGCTCATCGATCGCTCACGCGACCAGAGAGAGGCGATCAGCCAGCTGATTTCAGCGGCTTCAGAAAAAAAGGCCGGCTGGGCCGCTCTGATCGATCCGGGCGCTGTAGGCCTGATCGGCTACTCGATGGGCGGATATGGAGCGCTCACCACCGCCGGCGCCGATATCGATCCGGAAAGTCCGACGGTTCGGCTGATCCCAGCGTCCGGACGCAAGCTGCCCTTCGAGGCGCCTGGCCCGGATGTGAGCGGCTCGATCAAAGCTCTGGTCGCCATCGCCCCGTGGGGAGGTCAGCCAGCCAATCGCACCTGGAGCACGGCCGCGCGCGGCCCTATTCGCGCGCCAGTTCTGATGATCGACGGCGACCAGGACGATGTGGTCGATTATCGGCGCGGGGTGAGAGGCATATTCGACGCTCTCACCTCAGAGCGCCACCTCCTCGTCTTCCGCGGCGCCCGGCACAATGTCGGAAACAATCCGGCGCCGCCGGATTTCGACGGTCCGTTCTCGACCTGGGAGTTCTTCGCCGATCCCATCTGGAGGGGCGACAGGATGAACGCGATCAACCAGCACTTCATCACCGCCTTCCTCGACCTCAATCTCAAAGGGGACAGCTCGCGCCGCCCCTACCTCTCTCCCGCAACGGAACGCTCGGAGGACGGGGTGTGGACGCAGTCGCCCGGGGCGCAGGTAAGCGGGGCGACCGCCGGAGACGGCCAGCCGCGTTATTGGCGGGGGTTTCAGGCGCGTTCGGCGATGGGGCTCGATCTGGAGCATCGCGCTCCAGGCGAGGCGCCGAGCTCCGTGAAGTAAACACGAACCATTGCGTAAGGACGCGGGAGACGCGCGCGCGCCTCAGCCGCTTCCCGTCCGATCATCGCTGACACGTACGAGGATCTTCCCGAAGTTCCGGCCGTCCAGCATTTCGATGAAGGCCTCGGGGATCGTCTCAAAACCCTCCCTCACATCCTCGCGGTAACGGACAGCGCCGGAGGCGACAAGCGGACCGATCTCTTCAAAAAACCGGTCCTGATGCGAGGCGACAAAGTCCCCGACAAACAGGTCGGACACATTGACGTTTCTGTCCGCAAAGATCTTCTGTCCCCGCTTCATCAGGTCGCCGCGGGCGTCCGCGCCGTCCTCATCGCCGTAATGCGCGATGAGGCCGCAGATGGTCATGCGTGCGCCCGGATTGAAGAGCGGCAGAACGGCCTCGAACACAGCGCCGCCGACATTCTCGAAATAGACGTCGACACCATCGGGACATGCCTCAGCCAGGCTTGTCGCCAGATCGTCCCCTAGATGCGAGACACAGGCGTCGAACCCGAGCTCCTTGACCACGTAGTCGCACTTCTCCCGGCGCCCCGCGACGCCGACGACACGGGCGCCGGCGATCCGTGCGAGCTGGCCAGCGATCTGCCCCACGCCGCCCGATGCGGCGGAGACCACGACGGTCTCTCCGGCCCGCGGATAAGCCAGGACCGTCAGGCCGGCATAGGCCGTGAGGCCCAGCATGCCGAGCACGCCGACAGCATGCGAGATCTTCCCCTTCGTCGGATCGAGACGACGCGGGATCATATACGAGGGATAGGCTACGCCCTCGCCCATGAGAGCATACTCGCTCCAGCCATTGGTGTTGAAGACGTAATCGCCCGCCTTAAACCCGTCCATCCGGCTCTCGAGGACCTCTGAGACGGTGCGCGCGTGGCAGGGACCGCCACGCGGCTCGGCCCCGCGGCGCTTATAGCCCCACTGATAGGGATCCAGAGACACGTAGATCGTCCGGGTCAGAGCCTGGCCAGGACCTGGGACGGGAATATCCGATGTCCTGAGAGCGAAGGTGTCCGGCCTCGGCCATCGCGGAAGCGGCCCATCGGCGAGTGTCCAATAGCGGTTCATGCGCGTCTTCCATAACTCCGCTGGAGGCGTTCAAAACCTAAGAAGGCGGAGAGAGAGCAGGCAGAGAGCTGCAATTGCCGATGATCCTCTCGCCTGCGAACGCCTTGCGGATGAAGACGGAGCTTTCCCCCGTCGAACCATTGACCGTGCCGCTATGATCGAGGGCCGGATAGAGGTGCGCCTCGATGACCGCGCCCGCCTTGCACGCGTCGGAGGCAAGGCTGAGCTGCATGGCGGGCGGCACGTCGCGATCGCGCCCGCCGGCGCCCATGAACACGGGCATACGAAGATCCAGATTCGGATAGCCCATGAGCTCATAGGCCTTCACGAGCTGGTCGGCCGGTTCACGGATATAGGCGCGGTTATAGGTGATTTTCTCCGCCATGACCCGCTGGGCCTGATCGCGGAAACACGTATTCCGGATCGAGCGAGCCGTCGGCAGCGTTTCGGCGGAGATATAGTCCTCTACGCGGAAGGCCTTGTCCGTCTGTTCCACAAGAGACATGGCGAGAAAGTTGTAGGCGAGGAGCGGATCGACCGCATCTCGCGGACGCGCCGCCTCAAGAGCGGCCTGGGCCTTGGGCGAGAAGTACGGCGTGCCCGTCGCCACAACAGCGCGGATATCCAGCTCAGGCGCGTAAGTGGGGGCATAAGCGCCTGTTGCGAAGGCCGCCCCGCCGCCCTGCGACTGACCGATCAGGACCACTTCTCGCGACACGGGAAACGCGCCGCCCTGAACGGCGCGCACGCTGTCGAGCACGCTGAAGGCTGCCGGACGGGTCGCCAGATACGGATGGCCTCCCGCGGTTCCAAGTCCCTGATAGTCGGATGCAACGACAGCATACCCCTGGGACAGCCAGTAGCCGAGATAGGTCGCGTCCCTTTCCGAGCGCGCCGTCCATGAGGGCGCGCAGATGTCGGCGACGCCCACAGTTCCATGAGCCCAGGCCAGAAGCGGCCAGCCGCCCCTGGGCGCGTCTCCCTTCGGCAGGAAGAGGGCGCCCGATACAATCACAGGAGAGGTCCCGCCCAGACCGTCCGTCGAAGCGTATAGGATGCGAACCCCGGTGCCAGCCGACGAAAGCGACTGTTCGACGCCGAGCGCCTCGGACCGGAGAAGTCGGCCCGGCTTTGCGGGCATGGCGTCCGTCCAGACGTAGAAGTCGGAAACGCCGCCGTCTCCCATCGCCGGATCCGGGCGGATCGCTGCGAACTCCTTCGCCGCCGGAAGCGGCGCGTCGGCGGAACAGGCGCCAAGTCCCAGAATGGCGCCGAGCGCCGCTGCGCCAATGAACCGGTTCATGAACCTCTCCCGTCGTATTGCCTGTCACGCAGGAGACGTGATTGCGCGCTCCAAGGCAAGCCGCCCGCAAGACGTCTGACACAACGACGCCCTCACCTCATCGGCTCGGGCCGGGAACTTCAGGGAGCGGCGCGCGGCGCACACGAATGCGTCATCGGTCAGGCAAAGGGCCCCAGAGATCGGGGATTTCGAGACCCTCGCCGGCTCCAAGAGTTAATTCCCCTACAAAAGCTGCTTGCATCCGCCAGCGACGCAGAGTGAACTCTTGTTATCCATCCTGGTTTCACGCGTATCGGGCCGTTTCCATGCCGACCCATCCTCAGGCCCTGACACGCACCGTACGCGGCGCCGGACTGAGCGCGATGGCGATGGCGGCCGCCTGCGCCCCCGCCTTCGCTCAGGCGCCGCCGGCGGAGCCACCAGCTGAGACCATCCTCCTCGAGCCGGGCGAGATTGCCGGAGAGGCCGGAAGCAATATCGCCTCCTATCCGGCGGCCTACTTTGCCGGCTTCAATCCGGACACTGCCCTGGACATGATTTTCCGGATACCGGGGTTCGCCTTCGATGGCGGGTCGTCGGGACGCGGTTTCTCCGGCACGGGGGGCAATGTGCTGATCGACGGATCGCGACCGCCGTCCCGGAGCGATTCACTCGCGGCTGTCCTCTCGCGCATCGCCTCGTCCTCCGTTGAGCGGATCGAGGTCATTCGAGGCGGCGCCGAGGGTGTCGACATGCAGGGCAAGCCGATCATCGCCAATGTTGTCCGAAAGGTCGATGCGCGCGCCACAGGCGCAGTGGGAGGGGGAGCGAGCCTCAACGAAACCGGATGGGGAGGCGGGAACCTTCAGCTTCAGTTCCAGACCCCCTCGAACGGACGTCGCCTTGAGGCAGGCTTGAGGCTTGACGCCGGTCAGAGCGACATCCGCAGCCAGAGGGACAGGATCGCTCCTTCAAGCCAGAAGCTTCTCGACGGTGTTTCAACCGGCGAAGCCGCCAACGAGACCCTCTCGGCGACGGGATCTGTCGAGACGCCCGCTCTTGGCGGCAAGTTCCGGCTCAATGCGAAGGTCGACCTCGCCTCGGGCCGCTCGCATGCCCTCGAGACCCAGAGCATACCGGTCGGCGGCCGTCAGTTCTCCAGGAATGACAATCGTTCTCTCTACGCAGAGCTGGGAGGGCGATATACGGGTCTCGTCTCGGGATACGACCTTGAGCTTGTGGCCTTTCAGTCTCTCAGGGACACGAGCGGCTCCAATCTCGATGAGGCCACGACCTACTCCTCCGCCGCGAAGGCCGAGGGGTCAGCGGGAGAAACCATCGCACGCGCCATTGTCCGCATGCCCGGGGCGGAGACCTCGCAGATCGAAGCGGGGGGAGAAGCCGTCTACAACTGGACCCAGTCTCAGTCGTCCAACACCTTTAACGGCACGGCCTTCACGCTGGCCGGAGATTCCTTCGAAGCGGACGAATTGCGGCTCGAAGGCTTCGGCACCCTCAACTGGAAACCCACCCCAACGCTCAATGTCGAGCTGGGCGCCCGGTATGAGTGGTCGCGCATCACGGCGGAGGTCGGCCCCTCGACTTCGGAGAAGACATTCAGCTATCTCAAACCGAGGGCGAACCTGTCCTGGTCGCCAGAACGCGGACGGCTCTACAATTTTCTTCTCGAACGGCGCGTCGACCAGCTCAGCTTCAACGGCTTCGCTTCGCGGGCCTCCTTTGAGGACAGCGTCTTTGGTATTGGAAATGAGAGCATTGAACCGGAGAAATCCTGGCGGATGGAAGGCCGCTATGAACGACAATATGGCGGGCAGACAACACTGGTGGCGAAGGTCACCCATGAACTCACCGAGAATGTCCTCGGTCGCGGAGTGCTCAGCGTTCCCTCCTCCTCAGGCGGGGCCGCTCAGGTGCTCGAGATCACGCGAAACGCCGGCCGTGAAACCCGCAGCGCCATTGATCTGTCCGGAGACGTTGAACTGGACGGTCTCGGCTTCGAAGGCGGCATACTGAGCCTTGGAGCGGTCCTTCGGCGTTCGGAAACCACCGATCCCGTCACTCAGGTTTCACGCAGCGCTTCGGGCGATCGTCCCGTCTCGCTCTCTTTCAATCTTCAGCAGATCCGCGATGCGGGCCGGTTTGTCTGGTCGGTCTATGTGAGAGACGACTCTAATTTCGATGTCTTCTCCCCTCGCAGCTTCGGACGTCAGATCTCCCTGCCCTACATTGGCGGCAATCTGAGCTGGAAACCCTCCCCAGGGTGGACCTTCGGCGCCGGCCTCAACAACGTCCTTGCGACGGGTCGGCGCAGCTGGTCGGTGTTCTACGACGCGCCGCGAAACACGGGCGCGCCGCTCTATCTGGCGAGATCGGCGGCCGACGGGTTTGCAAGCCTGTCTGCGAGCCTGCGACGCACCTTCTGACCCGTCGCCGGCTAGCCTCCCGCCTCGATCAGAGCCCTCAACCCGTCAAAGGGCGCAAGGAGGACGTCTCCAGGCGGCTGGGGTCGAATGAACGATGCGATGGCGTCGGCGGACGCCGCCTGGTGAGCCAGATGGGTGCGCAGGAGCTCATCGATCCTTGCGTCACGTCCGCCTGCGCGAAGGCTCCGATCCTGAAGACGTCCCAGGGCCTCCAGCGCTGCTTCCGACAATCGGGCGAGATCTGAGGATGCGGACGCCGCATCCTTCAGGGCGGGGTTGCGCGCAAGCAGCGCCTGAAACGATGCATCATTGTCCCTCCACCTTGTCAGTCTGTCCGTCAGCACGTCAGCAAGGCTCCGGTCGCCCGCCAGATACTCCGCGACCTGGCGATTAAACCGACGAGCCGGCAGGGTCTCGGGGGGCAGCGCATCGGCAAGATCCGCAAAGGACTGCAGAGGCGCGCGTCCGCCGCTTCGCGACTCATGATTGTGCGCGTAGAATTTCACAGGCTCGAGCGCCTCCAGCAGGGTGGCGACGACCTTCCCGCCCTCCGGCGTCAACCGCCCCTGCATCGCCTGCGGCGAGGCAACATGCCGGAGACCGGCGCTCTCCAGACGTTCAGAGACAGCCTCCAGCCGTTCATCGAGCGGGACGACCGTCGCCTCCGGCCGCGACCAGAGACGGTCAGCGACAGCGGCGGCGCGAGGCCAAATCGTGGCGTCGAGCTTCTCAGGCGTCACAAGTTCGGTCCACATCGCCGCCTCGCCTCCCAGGATGCGACCTTCCTCCTCAGGTGTCATACGAAGGGTCGGGTCAATGACGAACCGCTCGCTGATCAGCCGCTCAAGGGGAGATCCCCTGACCCGATCAAATCCTTCCGGAGTGAGGCCCTGAGCGGTGAGATCCAGAGGGTCGCGAGCGTGGAGGAAGGAAGAGGGCGTCAGCCAGTCGAGATAATAGCCCGCCGAGACGATCACCTTGTGGCCCGCGCGTGCCGCCAGTCCCGTCATCTTCGAGCTGGTCCAGCTCTGAACAAGCACATCCTTCGGAAGATCGGGGGCGAGGATTTCATCCCAGCCGATCATCGTCTTTCCATGTCGCGAGACGATTCCAT
>CAIKWZ010000022.1 GCA_903831255.1 uncultured Alphaproteobacteria bacterium | reverse complement strand
CGCAAGCGCTCCGCCGGCCATGCCACGGCTAGCGTCAGACCTGATGATGAACTAACAATCGACTTGGACCACTCGGTGGGGGCCGATCATGGCGTCGAAGTACGCGAACAGGCGCGAGAGCTCATCATCTGTCGGGCGGCGGTCCCGTTCGCGGGAGGCGCCAACCAGACCCAGCCGTCTCAGGCCGATGCGGGCGAGCCTGACGGCTTCAGTGTCGACACGATAGCCATGCACAGCAGCAGCATGGGTGAGGACAGTGCCGATGAAGGAGATATCGATTGCGAGTGTGGCTGGGCCAGCGCCGTCTTTGGCGCGGTCGCGCCCAAAGCTGATGAGCTTCTGTCGCGTCATCTGGCCCAACGGCGTTGATCCGAGCTCAGCGTCGAGACGTTCCAGGACAGCACGCTTCGAGCGACGGAGTGGTTTGCTCACGGCAGCGAGGTCAGCGATGTGAAGATCGATTAGGCTGCCGAACGTATCCGTCCGGCCCATACGCCTCAGTGTCGGATCAAGATCACGATCAATGGCACGCTCGGTGTCGCGCGCCCAGATCTCAGCGTCCGTCTTCAGCCGGAACGACTTCGACAGGGTATGGCCGTTGCGCCGGACCTGCGCCCGCCATCTCTCCCCGCGTTTCGCGTACGTCGCCAAGGGTCGCTCCATCGCTGCGGCAGGGCTCGGGCCTTGAGCCTGGTGCAAATCTGGTGCACCGCGTCCGGAAACCACCGGAAAGACCCGGAACGTCTGTCGAACTTCTTGGTGCAAATTGCTGCGCCAACACTTTGAGTGTGCACGAAAAGTGACCCAGTTTCAATCGCATAGGTTCTGCATTGCGCCCATGATGGACTGGACCGACCGGCAGTGCCGGTCGTTCCATCGTTCGTTGACGCGGCATTCTCTCCTCTATTCGGAGATGGTGACGGCGGACGCGGTGGTCCGCGGCAATCGGGATCATCTTCTCGGATACGACCCCGAACAGCATCCCGTCGCTCTTCAGCTTGGAGGGTCTGATCCGGAAACTCTCGCCCGCGCCGTCAGACTGGCCAGGGATTGGGATTACGACGAGTTCAATCTTAACGTGGGGTGTCCGTCCGAACGGGTGAAGGCGGGGTCGTTCGGGGCCTGCCTGATGAGGGAGCCTTCTCTTGTCTCCGAATGCCTTGCCGCGATGGCGGAGGCCACTGACCGTCCAGTGACCGTCAAGCATCGTCTGGGGGTCGATGACGACGATCCGCGGGAGTCCTTGTTCGGCTTTGTTGACGTTCTGGTCAGGTCCGGGGTCAAAATCTTCATTGTTCACGCCCGAAAGGCCTGGCTGACGGGCCTCAGCCCGAAACAGAACCGGGATATTCCGCCTCTGGATTACGAGCTGGTGGCGGAGCTGAAGCGCTCCTATCCAGACCTTGCGATCATTCTGAACGGCGGTCTGGTCGACCTGGAGGCGTGTAAGAGGGAGCTGCAGCGATTTGACGGGGTCATGCTCGGTCGCGCCGCCTATCATACCCCGGCGCTCCTTCTCGATGTCGATCGCGAGGTGTACGGGGACGACCAGCCTTCTCGCAGTCCGATCCGGGCGGGCGAGGAGTTTCGGGAGGTTCTCGTCCGGAGCCTCGAGGCAGGAGCGCCCCTTCACGCCATGACCCGGCACATGCTTGGGCTCTTTGCTGGCGCGCCGGGTGCGCGGACGTGGCGCCGCATCCTGTCGGAACGCGCTCCGGGCGCGCGCGGGGGCGCTGCAATCTCGATCTTTGACGACGCTCTGGACGCCGTGCGTCGGGCGTCGTCCTGAGGCGTCAGGTCAGCTTCCCTGCGGATTTCAGCTGATCAAGTCGCTGCGGCAGGCGCTGCCAGACTGTCATTCGTTCAGCGTCTGTCAGCTTGATCCAGCGGGCGATCTCATTCAGCGTCCGACCGCAGCCCAGACAGAAGCCGGACTGGCCGTCGACGACGCAAACCTTGACGCAAGGGGATTTCACGGGGCTGGTCATGTCTCTGGTCTACAGGGTGGGGAGGCTCGTGGTCCAGTCCGCCCCGATCGATCTGCGACGAACCGTCCGGGGCTCCGCGCTCCCCTGTTGCGGGTCTTGCATCATCCGCCCCGGCGCCCTTTACGTAGACCATCATAATTTGACGCAACGCCACCTTCCGTTACGGAAACCTTTTTAAGCCGGAGCCTTTCATGGATCTGCACTATTCCGCCGAAGATCTCGCCTTTCGGGATGAAGTTCGAAGCTTTCTCGAAACCAGCTATCCCGACCATCTCCGTTCGCGCGCCTCGCGCGATGAAGTCACCAAGCAGGATTTTCTCGACTGGCAGAAGATCCTCTACAACAGGGGCTGGGGGGCGCCAGCCTGGCCGAAGGAATATGGCGGCACCGGCTGGTCCTCCACCCAGAAATACATCTTTCAGGAAGAATGCGCCCGCGCCGAGACGCTGGGCGTCCCGCCCTTCGGCATGTCGATGCTCGCGCCTGTGCTGATGGCCTTCGCGAACGAGAAGCAGAAGTCCTATTATCTCCCCCGCATCCTCGATGGGACGGATTTCTGGTGCCAGGGCTATTCAGAGCCCGGCGCGGGATCGGATCTTGCTTCGCTCAAGACCCGTGCGGAGAAGGATGGCGACAGCTGGGTGATCAACGGCCAGAAGACCTGGACGACGCTCGCTCATTTTGCAGACTGGATCTTCGTACTCTGCCGGACCGACCCGACGGCGCGCAAGCCGCAGGAGGGCATCTCCTTTATCCTGGTGAACATAAAGACCCCCGGGGTCGAAGTGCGTCCGATCATCACCATGGATGGCGGTCACGAGGTGAATGAGACCTGGTTCACGGATGTCCGAGTTCCCCTTGAAAATATCGTGGGTGAAGAGAACCAGGGCTGGACCTACGCCAAGTACCTGCTGGTGCATGAGCGTTCCGGGATCGCCGGGGTCGCCCGCTCCAAGAAGGCTGTCGAGCGCCTGAAACACATCGCGTCAATCGAGCTCGATCGCGGTGAGCCGATCATCCGCAATGCGGATTTCGCCCGCAAGGTCGCCGAACTTGAGATCGACCTGACGGCTCTTGAGTTCACCGAACTTCGAACGCTGGCCCGGGAGGCCCAGGGCAAGGGCGCGGGTCCGGAAAGCTCCGTCCTCAAGATCAAGGGGACCGAAATCCAGCAGCGCCTCACGGAACTCACGCTTGAGGCCGTGGGCGTCTATGGCGCGCCTTACTTCCGCGGTTTCCCGATGGAGGGGGGCAATCAGTTCCCGATCGGGCCGGATTATGCTCACCATTCCGCCCCCGCTTACGCCAACATGCGCAAGACCTCGATCTACGGGGGGTCGAATGAGATTCAGCGAAACATCATCGCCAAGATGGTTCTTGGGCTTTGACAGGCTGACCTAACGATCGTGCGCCCCCTGGCTGGCCCGGGGGGCGCACTTTTTTGTCCGGCGAGAGGCCGCCGGCGACAAACTCTCGCACGGCGGCGTCTTGCGCAGGGGCGAAACGCGCCTAGAAAGAAGACAGGGAGACATTATCCATGGATTTCAATTTTACGCCTGAGCAGGACACGCTCCGCGATCAGATCGCCCGTCTCGTCCGGGACCAGAACGACTTTGACACCCGTCGTAAGGTGTCGCGCTCAGAGCCGGGCTGGCGCCCGGCGCTGTGGTCCCAGTTCGCCGAGCTCGGTCTTCTGGGGGCCCCGTTCAGTGAGGAGGACGGCGGGTTTGGAGGGTCCGTCGTCGAGTCGATGATCGTCATGGAGGAGTTCGGTAAGGGTCTGGTCATTGAACCTTATCTGCAAACTGTTGTTATCGCGGGAGGATTTCTCCGCCACGCAGGATCGGCCGCCCAGAAGGAGGATCACCTCGCTTCCATCATCGGCGGGGAGCGGGTTTTTGCGTTTGCCTATTCTGAGCCCAAGAGCCGGTTTGATCTCAACGACGTGTCGACCACAGCCCGGCGCGAGGGAGACGGTTATGTGCTGAACGGGCACAAGGCGGTCGTGCTTGCCGCCCCGTTCGCCAGCCACCTCATCGTGACGGCCCGGACCTCAGGCGCCCAGCGCGACAAGGGCGGTGTGAGCGTGTTTATCGTTCCGAAAGCCGCCAAGGGCGTCTCGACCCGGGATTATCCCACCGTGGATGGTCTGAGGGCGTCGGAAGTCTATTTCGAGAACGTACATGTTCCGGCCTCCGATCTTATCGGTGCGGCGGATCATGGTTTCCCCCTGGTCGAAGCGGTTGTCGATGAGGCGATCGCGGCCCTGTGCGCCGAAGCTCATGGCGCGATGAAGGTGCTCAATCAGACGACGCTCGACTACTCCAAGACCCGCAAGCAATTCGGGCAGCCGATCGGCAATTTCCAGGTGCTCCAGCATCGCCTGGCCGACATGTTCATGGCTTATGAGCAGTCTGTTTCGATGACCTACATGGTCACGCTGAAGCTTGGCGAGCCGGAGACCGCTCGCAAAATGGCGGCTTCGGCGGCCAAGGTGCAGATCGGCAAGGCGGGCCGGCTCGTCTCTCAGGAGGCGGTTCAGATCCATGGCGGCATGGGCATGACGGACGAACTCAATGTCGGTCATTTCTTCAAGCGTCTCACCATGATCGAATCTCAGTTCGGCAATACCGACTGGCATCTGCGGCGGTTTACTGAGCTGTCCAACAGCTGAGCTGCGTTCCTGCGTCGTCCGGCTGTTCGCCTTAGGCGCCTTATCGGGCGCCGGGCTCTTCTGATGGAGGTTTCATGATCCGCCTCGATAAGCACGGCCCGATCGCTGTGCTCACTCTGAACCGTCCGGACGCGATGAACGCTCTGGGAGAACCTGGCGACGGGGAGGCTGTGACGGCCGCGTGCGCGGAGATCAATGCTGATCCGTCCATCCGCTGCGCGATCCTGACCGGAGCCGGCAAGGGGTTCTCTGCGGGTGGAAACGTTAAAGCCATGCAAAACCGCACGGGCGCCTTCGGAGGCGATCCGGCGACGGTTCGCAATGGTTATCGCGGCAACGTTCATATGATCGTGAACGCGCTCTTCAACCTCGAAACGCCGCTGATTGCGGCGGTTAACGGGGCGGCGATCGGCCTTGGGTGTGATGTCGCGTGCATGGCCGACATTCGCATTTCCTCGAATACGGCAAAGTTTGGCGTGACATTCCTGAAGCTGGGTCTCATTCCGGGCGACGGCGGCGCATGGCTCCTGCCGCGTGTGGTCGGCTTCTCCCGCGCATGCGAGCTTCTCTTCACTGGCGACGTGATCGATGCGGCGACCGCCCTCGAGTGGGGGCTGGTCTCGCGTGTCGTGGCGCCAGACCAGCTGATGCCTGAAGCTATGGCGCTGGCTGAAAAGATCTCAAAGCAGCCCCCTGGAGCGCTCCGCCTGGCGAAGACCCTCCTTCGGCAGGGGCAGACGGCGAGCTACTCGACGGTGATGGAGATGTCCGCGGCTGCTCAGGCGCTGATGCATCATACGCGGGATCACGAGGAAGGCGTCGCCGCCATCCTCGAAAAACGCGAGCCCCGCTTTACGGGCGCGTAAACCTCAGCCCGGCTCCGCTCAAGAAATTGTGCTCATAGAACGCTTTTCCCTGCAGGCGGATTGATCTGTCTGCATTGACGGCCTGTTCTCACGGGTCGATAACTTCGCCCAAACAACGAAAACGTTGAGGGAGAGGCGGTCATGAAAACGAAACTGCTGGCGTCTGCTGTGGCGGTCGCGGTGCTCGGGGGAATGGGGATCGTAGCGGTTCAGTCCGGCGTCGCCGCTCCGACGATGAGCGCCCCG
Source organism: uncultured Alphaproteobacteria bacterium (assembly GCA_903831255.1). Lineage (GTDB taxonomy): Bacteria > Pseudomonadota > Alphaproteobacteria > Caulobacterales > Hyphomonadaceae > UBA7672. The sequence continues at coordinate 145 of CAIKWZ010000022.1, read as the reverse complement.
GTAAAGGTTGCGACCCGCGCTGACAACTTTCAGCTGACGGACCACACCCGGCTGGCTCACGAGCTTCACTATTTCAAGTACGCTCCGGCGATCGTCATCATGAGCCAGTCGAACGGCTCCAAGATGTCTCGCGAAGCGGCTGTCG
>CAIKWZ010000021.1 GCA_903831255.1 uncultured Alphaproteobacteria bacterium | reverse complement strand
TCGGATGGGACAGAAAGGGCCGTGGCGATGAGGGTCTTGGTGACGGGCGGGGCCGGGTTCATCGGTTCGGCGCTCTGCCGGCGTCTGGTCGGCGAGACCGGCTGGAGCGTCCTTAATCTCGACGCGCTGACCTATGCGGCGAGCCTTGAATCTCTGGCTGATATCGCTTCAAGCGATCATTACCGCTTTGTCCATGGGGATATCTGCGATCGGGACCTTCTCAACCAGTTGTTCTCGGGCTTCGAACCGGATGCGGTGATGCATCTGGCGGCTGAAAGCCATGTCGACCGTTCGATCACCGGATCGGCCGAGTTCGTGCGCACCAACGTCGTGGGAACCCATACCCTCCTTGAGGCCGCGCTCAGCTATTGGGAGGGGATCCGGGATGCGGGGCGGCGTGAGGCGTTCCGCTTTCTGCATGTCTCAACCGACGAAGTGTTCGGCTCGCTCGGCGAGACGGGGTTTTTCAGCGAGACGACCGCCTATGATCCCCGCTCGCCCTATTCTGCGAGCAAGGCGGCCTCCGATCATCTTGTGAGCGCCTGGGGGCATACCTTCGGCCTGCCGGTGCTGATCTCCAACTGCTCAAACAATTACGGGCCCTACCAGTTTCCCGAGAAGCTGATCCCGGTGATCATCCTCAAAGCCCTCGCCGGAGAGCCCTTGCCGGTCTATGGCGATGGGGCAAACATCCGCGACTGGCTTTATGTGGGGGACCATGCCTCCGCCCTCGAGCGCATCATCACCCATGGGCGCATCGGAGAGACCTATGCGGTGGGCGGACGCAGCGAGCGGCGTAACATCGAAGTCGTCTCCGCTATTCTCGACCTCGTTGACGAGCTCGCCCCGAACCGCGGAACCCCGCGCTCTGAGATCCGCTTCGTCACCGACCGGCCGGGCCATGACCGGCGCTATGCGATCGATTCGACCCGCATCGAGACCGAGCTCGGCTGGCGGCGCACCGAGACCTTCGAGACGGGCCTGCGACGGACCGTTCAGTGGTATATCGATCGCCGGGACTGGTGGGGACCGCTTCAGGAGAAGCAGGGGCTCGGCGCCCGTCTGGGTCTGCGCGGGAGTCCGTGATGGAGATTACCCCGACAGCCCTCTCAGAGGTCCTGCTCATCCGTCCACGTCGCCACGGCGATCATCGCGGGTTTTTCTCCGAGACTTATAAGGCCTCCGCCCTCAGCGAGGCCGGGGTCGAAACAAACTTCATTCAGGACAATCACTCTTACTCCTCGCGCAGGGGTGTGGTGCGAGGACTTCACTTCCAGTCCCACCCGAAAGCGCAGGTCAAGCTTGTGCGCGTGACCCGGGGCGCCATCCTCGATGTGGCGGTGGACATCCGCAGCGGCTCGCCGACCTATGGCCGACATGTCGCCGTCGAGCTCAGCGCCGAGACGGGTCTGCAGATCTATGTGCCTGCAGGGTTCGCCCACGGGTTCTGCACGCTGACCGATGAGACCGAGGTTCTCTACAAGGTGAGCGCGGAGTACGGGCCGGCGGAAGAAGGGGGACTGCTCTGGTCGGATCCTGCCCTCGGCATTGACTGGCCGGTAGCTCCTGCCGACGCCATCGTCTCTGAGCGGGACGCCGCCTGGCCGTCCTTCGAAGCGTTCAGATCCCCGTTCTGATCGAAGGAGGCCCGAGCAGCTCGTCGAGGCAGGTCGCCAGCTGGTCCCCCCAGGGCCTGACCCCGATACCGATCGCCTCGATCTTCGAGGTGTCGAGACGCGAGTTCGCCGGCCGTCGCGCAGGCGTGGGATACTCTGAGGTCGGGATGCGCCTCACGCGGGCGAGGGGCCCTCCGCGCTGCGCAGACCCTTCAAAGACCGCCTCGGCGAACCCGGCCCAGCATGTGTCTCCCGCCCCAGCATAGTGAAAGATCCCGGAGGCGAGGTCCTCGCCGGACAGAAGGCGGGTGACAAGGCCGAGAGAGGCGTCCGCAAGATCGGCTGCTGACGTGGGCCGTCCCCATTGATCGTCGACGACGCCGATCTCTTCGCGCGTTTCAGCCAGACGCAGCATGGTCTTCACAAAATTGCTGCGATGGGGCGAATAGACCCAGGAGGTCCGCACGATAGCGGCGCGGGCGCCTGAAGCGAGGAGCCCTGCCTCGCCCTCGGCCTTCGAGCGTCCATAAACGCCGAGGGGAGCGATCGGATCGGTCTCAACATAGGCGCCTGTCTTCGTTCCGTCGAAGACATAATCGGTCGAGATATGAACCATGGGAACGCCGAGACGGCGCGCCGCCTCTCCCAGCGCGCGCGGAGCGTCAGCGTTGATGCGGAAGGCCCGCTCGGGTTCGCCCTCCGCCGCATCGACGGCGGTGAACGCGGCGCAGTTGAGAACGGCGTCCGGCGCAAGGCGCATCAGCTGTTCACCAATAAGGTCAGGGACCTCGAGATCGAGCTCAGAACGGGAGGGGGTCAGAAGATCAAACCCGCGTGCGGGCGCGAGGCGAAGACACTCCCGCCCTGTCTGTCCGCTTGCTCCCGTGAGGAGAAGACGCGTCATGGGGCGCCTCAGCCGATCTGATCCGGCGCGGGCGCGGACTCGACGATATCGAGCAGGTAGCGGGCATACTCCGTCTTGCCGAGATCCTGGGCGAGGCGCCTCACGGCGCTGGCGTCGATATAGCCAAGGTTGAAAGCGATCTCTTCGGGACAGGCCACTTTAAGTCCCTGACGCGTCTCGATGACCTTGATGAAGGTCGAGGCCTCGTGAAGGCTGTCATGCGTGCCTGTATCGAGCCAGGCGAGGCCCCGCCCCATTCTCTCCACATGCAGGATGCCGTCTTCAAGATAAAGCCGGTTCAGGTCCGTGATCTCAAGCTCATTGCGAGCCGACGGCCGCAAACTCCGGGCGCGTTCGACCACCGAGCCGTCATAGAAATAAACGCCCGTCACCGCCCAGTCGGACTTCGGTTGAAGCGGCTTCTCTTCAAGACTGATCGCCTTCGCCTCAGCGTCGAACTCGACGACGCCATAGCGCTCCGGATCGCTGACGCGATAGGCGAAGACGCTCGCCCCATGCGTTCGTGCAGCGGCCCGGCGCAGGGACTCGGTCAATGCCGACCCGAAGAAGAGATTGTCCCCCAGGATAAGCGCGCAAGGATCCGACCCGATAAATGTCTCTCCGATGAGAAAGGCCTGGGCGATGCCGCGCGGTTCGGGCTGAACGGCGTAGGACAGAGAAATGCCCCACTGGGAGCCATCGCCCAGCGCCTGCTGGAATAGTGGGGTGTCGCGGGGCGTTGAGATGATGAGAATCTCGCGTATCCCCGCGAGCATGAGCGTCGAGAGCGGATAGTAGATCATCGGCTTGTC
>CAIKWZ010000020.1 GCA_903831255.1 uncultured Alphaproteobacteria bacterium | reverse complement strand
TCGGCGGCCTGTCCGGACAATCCCGAAGTGAACCGGGTCCTCGTCAATCTTCATGGCAATCTCGCCCTCAAGGCGGCTGCACCGTCGGACGCACAGGCGCAGACTGTTCTCGCCTGGCGCGCCTACCGTGCGATGGTGAAATCCGGCGTGAGCTATGCAAACGGCGACTTAGCCAAAGCGATCATCGACCTCATGGCGCAGGCGGAAGCTCTGACCGGAAAGCCATCAGAGTTCAGCCGCGCTGTACGTCCCGGCGATCCGGCGGCAAGCTGTGAACTCGCTGACTATTCTCTCGCCACCTATTACGGACTTGCGATTCCAGCCAATGGTCGGCCTGACTGGAAAATAGTGCTCGCCATGCTGGATCGGAACATCGCCGCCTGCGAGGGAAAGGTTGCTCCACAGGGTCTGGTCACTCTTCTCGCCCAGAGTGCGCAGATACGCGTGGAGGCCCTGAAGAACAAATGGACGCCTGCGCCCGATGACAGGATCGCCACAGCGGCGGTCGCAAAGGCGCATCTTCAGCGCGCTTTCCAGTTGCGGCCGGATGGCGTGAGCCTCCTTCTGATGAAGCCTGCTGACCGAAGACAGATGGACGAGTTTCTGATGGGCGTTCTTCCGGCTGTTCCGGAGGCGGATTGGTTCCTGCCTGAGAACGCCGATTCAGTTTATGTCCAGCGCTCGATAGCCATGCTGATTGACGCCGCGTGGGCGGAAGATAAGGGCCAGTTCACCGGTCAGAAGGCTTACGCGGAAATCGGCCGCCTTGAAAAACTTGCTCGTGCTCAGTCCGATCCAAAGGCCGCGCGGCGTCTCGTCTGGCTTGCGGCGCAAGGCCATAGCCTGGGCCGTTTCCGGCGTCCGGAGAACGTCGGGCTCAAGCCGACCCCGGAATACTACTGGAACTGGATCAATCCGGATTACCGCCCGCCCGCTCAGTAATGATAGGGCGGCGCCGGGCCGCCGGGTCTTATCAGGTGAAGGTGTTGAGCCCTTCGCCGCCGTTGTTTTCATCAGCGGCCCTAAGACCGATGAGACCTTTCGTCGTCTGAAGGGGCGCAGCGCTGCGCTCGACAGTCATGTTGTCAGACGAAGAGACGGGCGATCCGGAGCGGTGAGAGCGGGCCGCTTCTCTCCGCGACGGGTCTGTTCCGTCGGAGATATGTCGCGACCGGCCTTGCCGGTCGAAAACTAAAGGGATCATAGATAGTCTTCGCCCGCAGGCCCCGCGCTGCTCCGTCATCTCTTTGTTTCAATCCATCGCCGTCGCTTCAGCGCGTGGGCAGAAAGTAGACAGTCTCACGTGCTGGGGGCCTCCGGACAGTGAGGCCCTCCCTTCGCGCCCGGAAGCTCCGGGGCAACCCCTGGTGGTGGGTAAGATCGACTGTTGTCGATCGATCACGTGTCTTCGCAGTGCGCCTTACCGTCCGCCTGATGGCGGGCCATTCATCGATGACCTGACAGTCTGTTCACAACCCGATGCTGGCGGGCGGGGCCTGCCTGGTCCATCTCCCGCTCCGATCATTAAAGGCGTGCCCTCGCTTTCAAGGCGACGCGGTCCTGATGGTCCCACGCCCCGCCCATGACGTCCCGTCCGGTTCAGGTCCTGACGAAACGCTGAGACTTCACTCGGCCCCCCACGTCTTGCCAGCGTCACGGTTTGTCGCAGATAATCTTCCGTGAGTTTGCAATCATATCAGGAGGCGGGCGTTATGCGGTTAAGCAGGATTATTCCGATCGTTGGACTGTGTCTGTCGGTTGGGGCGCCCGTTCTGGCCCAGGAGGCGTCGGCGCCGGATCCCTCGACACTTCCTCCCGCGATGGTGCTCGCCTATCTTGATGCGGACAAGGACGGGCAGGTCAGCCTGAACGATTATCTGACCCGGCAGTTGGCCAAGCTGGTCCAGTTTGACGCCGACGGCGACGGGGCGCTTTCCTACAAGGAGTTCAAGGAGTCGCTGGATGCTCCCGCGAGGCGCAATGCTGAGCGCAGCTTCGAGGCCTTTGACAATGAAGAGCAGCGCAAGCGTCTTACCCAGCGCGAGTTCCTCGGCTATCACGCCTTCGTCTTCAAGACCTACATCGATCGCGACAAGGATGGCTTCCTGTCTGAAGACGAGTGGACCAAGCTCGCGTCGGGTCGCTGATAGTCGCCCTCGCGCGCAGAGCCGGCGGTTTTTGGGGAAACCTCTTGTGCGGTCGGGTTTGACGCCGTGTCCGCGTTCCTCACCCGTCCGGTTTTCTATGGTTCTCAGGCGCTGACCTGAAAGTCGGAGCAAGACGAATGACGATGATCCGGCTCCTGGTCCTGTGGCTCGCTGCGCTGTGTGCGGCGCCAGCCTTCGCTGAAGAGGAGGCGGCGCGTCTTACTCAGATTGCCTCGCGGGTCGAGATCGTCCGCGACGACTGGGGGATTGCTCATGTTTCCGGGGTGACGGA
>CAIKWZ010000019.1 GCA_903831255.1 uncultured Alphaproteobacteria bacterium | reverse complement strand
TCCGTCCACATCGCTGCTTCACCCCCAAGAATACGCGCTTCTTCCTCAGGGCTGAGACGCAGGCTCGGGTCGATGACGAACCGCTCGCTGATCAGGCGCTCGAGGGGCGATCCCCTGACACGTGCAAATCCCTCCGGCGTGACGCCCTGAGCCGTGAGATCCAGAGGGTCGCGAACGTGAAGAAAGGAGGAGGGTGTCAGCCAGTCGAGATAGTAGCCTGCCGAGACGACCACCTTGTGGCCGGCGCGCGCCGCCAGTCCCGTCATCTTGGAGCTGGTCCAGCTCTGAACAAGCACATCCTTCGGAAGATCGGGGGCGAGGATTTCATCCCAGCCGATCATCGTCTTTCCATGTCGCGAGACGATTCCATGCATGCGGCCGCTGAAATACGCCTGCAGGTCTTCGGGAGTTTCGAACCCCTTCTGCTTCATGAAGGCTGCGATCGGGGCGCTGGCGCTCCACTCAATCCCGTTCACTTCATCAGCGCCGGTGTGGAAATGAGGATCGGGAAAAAGAGCCGTCATCTCTCCGATCAGGTCATCCAGAAGGGCGTATACCTCTTCCCGGGTCGGATCGATCACCGCGTTCCGGCGGACAGGAAGACTCCAGGGCGGATCAGGAACCGGAGCGCTCGCCAGCATGGGATAAGCGTAAATCATCGCAAGGCTGTGGCCTGGCAGATCGAACTCCGGAATGATCCTCACGCCCCTTTCTCTGGCATAATCGACAAGGCGACGGATGTCGGCCTGCGAATAGAACTGGCCGAAGGATCCCACCTCGTGAAGGCGCGGATAAAGCCGGCTCTCGACGCGAAACGCCTCGGAATCGCTCAGGTGCAGATGGAGAACGTTGAGCTTCGTGAGCTCCATGGCGTCGATCTGTCGTTGCAAGGCGTCGATCGGCTGAAAATGCCGTGCGACATCAATCATCAGTCCGCGCCATGCGAAACGCGGCTCGTCCCTGATGTCTCCAAGCGGCCAGGACAGACCCGCTTCGTCCCGCTGCGCGAGCTGAAACAGGGTCGCCAACGCCCTCATCACCCCCACCTCAGTTGTCGCGCGGATCCGCACGCGCGAGCGCGTGATCGACACCTCGTAGCCTTCATCCTCCCCAAGACCGAACCCTGATCCGGGCGCGCAGGCGCACTCGATACGAACCGATATCGCCCGCCCTGCATCGCCGAGCGCAAAAGCCTTTTTCATGCGCGTCTCAAAACGGGCGACCGACGCCTTCATCACAGGCCCCGAGCGACTGGGCGGATAGACAACGAACCGGTCGCGACCCGGGGTCCGCTCGCCAGAGAGCGTCGCCTCAAGCGGCGCCGGGACGAGACGATCGGCGGGCGAGGCCATGACGGGTCCGACGAGGCCGAAGAGGGTGATACCCGCCCAGAGAGCCAGCCTTCCGAGACGAACAGCAAAGCCTTCGTCTCGAGATCTCCATCCTGTCACGTCAGGTCTCCTGAACCATCCTTACGATCTCGCGAAGTGTTCTCCCCGTATCGACTTTCGTCCAGCCCCATTCTCGGAAGGTCATCCGACGGGAGACGCTCAGCCCCGCGCGATGACAGGACAGGGACTTTGTGAGATAAGGATCCAGGCAAACGAGGGGGCCCTCGGACATGGATCTTGATCAGACCTTCAGTTTGGCGAGCTCGGCTGCGGCGGCGTCCTGGCTCGTCCTCATCGCTCTTCCCCGGTGGCGCTGGATCATCGCTGCGCTGCGGTTTGGGGTGATTTTCGCCCTATCAGCCCTCTACGCCACACTGGTGTTCACGTCCTTTTTCACCGTCGAGGGCGGAGGGTTCGGGTCCCTCGACCAGGTCGCCGCCCTGTTCTCGAGCCGCCCCGGCCTCCTCGCCGGATGGGTCCATTATCTCGCCTTCGATCTTCTGGTGGGCGTCTGGATCGCTGAACGCGCCGATGCGCGCGGCATGTCCCGCCTGATGCAGGCCCCTATCCTTCTGGGAACCTTCATGTTCGGTCCGGTCGGGTATCTCATCTATGCCTCGATGGAGGCCGTGCCTCGGTTCCGCAAGCCCGCAGCCGCGGAGGCCGGCCAATGACCCCAGCGCCATCTCTCTCAACCCCGATCGCCCGACGCCGCGCCGATCCGGCCGAGCTTCTGCTGATGACGGCGGCCTCGATGGCCGCACTGATGATCCCTTCGGCCCTGGCGCAGGGTCTCGATCCCCGGATGCTCAATGAGGTGAGCGTGTGGGACAAACCGCTGAAGTTCGAAGCTTCCCTGATCGTGCACCTCGTCACGATGGTTCTTGTCCTGCGCACGCTGCCGTCTGAGCGCAGGGACGGCCGCCTCAGCCGCGGCCTCGCGCTGACGACAGCGTTCTTCGCTCTCACGGAAGTGCTCTATCTTGTTATCCAGTCCGCCCGGGGTCGGGCCTCGCACTTCAATACCGAGACCCCCGTTGAATCGATCATGTACAGCATTATGGGCGTCGGCGCCGTCTCGCTGGTGATCTGCTCCTTCATCTGGGGCGTCATGGTCTGGCGTCGCGCATCGGACACCACCGGCCCGGGCACACGCCTCGGGGTCGGCCTGGGTCTCACTCTGGGTTCGATCATGACCCTCGTGATCGCAGGCCTGATGTCCTCCGGCGCCATCGACGGGCCCGGCCACTGGGTGGGCGGGGTCCGCTCGGACGCGAACGGGCTGCCTCTGGTCGGATGGTCGGCAACCGGCGGGGATCTGCGCGTGCCGCATTTCTTCGCGACCCACACCATGCAGGCGGTTCCGCTGCTCGGCCTGATCGCCGATCGCCTCGCGCCGGGTCAGGCCCGGTCGATCGTGATCGGCGGAGCGGCGCTCAGCGTTCTGGTCGTGACGGGTCTCTTTCTTCAGGCCCTCGCCGGTCAGCCGCTTGTCCGTCTCTGACCGTTTCACAGGACAAATGAGTCGAGCTGTCCTCCGGCCCGACAAACGAAGGACGCCCCGGATGAAACGCACTATCCTGACGACGGCGGCTCTCGTCCTGTTCATGGCGTGCGAGCCGCAGACGCCATCAGCAGGACCGGTTGCAGAGACTTCGCCCGCCCCGGCATCCCTCGACAGCCTTCTCACGGGCACGGGATCGGTCGCCCTGATCGCGACGACGCCCGCCGAAGCGCCGCCGCTGACCTTTACGCGCCGGGTTGACGAGGCCGCGGCTGCTGAGGGCATGGACCCTGTGGCGACCGTGCGCCTTGAAGCGGGGCCGGAGCAGTATCTCGAACTGACCGAAGCGAACCACACGCCCTTCGATCTGACCGCGCAGGCGGCGGATGGGCCTCTTGCCTCAGCCATCGGCGCCCCGGCGGGGACATCGCCGCTCTTCCTGCGGATCGGGGCAAGTGCGGGGACGCCTCTGATCTGCGCCCCCGACGGGCCCTCGAGCCTCGCTCTCCATGAGACCGCTGGAGGCGAGCTGGTGATGACAGGCCTTACGATCACTGCCTTCGAGGGCGAGGAGACCGCCTCAGGGGTCATGCTGGCTCCGCTGCCGGACGGTGCGATCTGTGGCCGGACGGTCTATTCAAGGGCGCGGGGTTAGACCTCGCCCGCACAGCAGGGAACCGACTAAGGCTCCGACCCGTCCCACGCCGTCGGACGCGTCGACTGGCGATCGCCTGCTCTCGTGGGGGCGGCGCGGCCCGGAAAGGCGAGAGCAAGATGATGAGTTTCCAGGAGATCGAGGACGACGTCGCCTTTATCCTCCCCGGGGAGTTCCAAAAGACCCTGCAGGGGCGTCCGCCCGCGGATCAGACGATCGGGACTTATCTCGACCAGAGGCGCGAGCACGAAACGGCGCTGGAAGAGACCGGGATGGGGCAGGATGAGCTCACCAGAGGCGAGCTCCAGATCATCATAGAAAAGAAGGTCGATATCGATCTCGCGGGGGCCCCAGCGCTCACGCACCCTCCGACCGGAAGCGAGTTCAAGCGCCTTGACCGTTCGCAGCGCCTCGAGAGGCGGAAGGTCGGTCTCAATGAGGGCGGCCATATTCAGAAAATCCGGCTGGTCCGTTATCCCCCACGGAGCGCTACGGTAAACTCCTGACAGAGCCGTCAGCCGCACGGACGCCATCGCGTCCAGAGCCTGAAGCGCGGAGATGATCGCTGCGCCGCGATCGCCGAGATTGGCGCCGAGACCAAGGCCGACCTCAGCCATTCCGCCGCTGCTCGATCTCGACCCCAACATGATCGACGGCATGGCGAATGGGCGCTGAAGGCTTGCGGATCCTCACCCGGATCGCCGACACCGCCGGAAACCGGTCGAGAACCTCACCCGCGATGCGATGCGCGAAGGTCTCGATCAGATTGAACGTCGTCCGGGCCGACAACTGTTCGGCGATATCGCACAGAGAGCCATAGCAGACGGTATCGTCCATATGGTCGCTGTCCGGATCGGCTCTCTCCACCCAGCAATCGATGTCGACATAGAATTTCTGCCCCAGCGACTTCTCGGCTTTTGCGACGCCGTGAAAGCCGTGAATGCACAGATTGGTCACGAACACACGGTCAGTCATCCGGCCTCCCTGAACGCCCGGGCGATGTCGAGCGCATCGCGATGGGCGGCGACATCATGCACCCGGAGTATCGATGCTCCGTTCATGGCCGACAAAAGCCCGCAGGCGAGAGACCCCGCCAGACGCTGGTCGACCGGACGATCCAGACGCCGGCCAACGAACGACTTACGCGAGGCGCCCACCAGCACGGGCAGGCGGTAATCGAGCAGAACGTCGAGACGAGCCATGAGGACGTAGTTCTGTTCATAGGTCTTGCCGAAGCCAAGACCCGGATCGAGGATCACATGCTGTCGAGGGACGCCGGCGGCGAGCGATCGCGCCAGGGCCTCATCGAAGAAGGCGCGCATGTCGTCGAGAACGGAGAGGGTCGGATCAGCGACGCCCCGGTTGTACGTGACGCAGATGGCCGATCTCGTCTCGGCGGCCGCGCGCATCATGTCCTCGTCTCGCGTCGCGCCCCAGATGTCGTTGATGATCACGGCGCCGAGAGCCGCCGCCTTCCGGGCGACAGCCGCTTTATAGGTATCGATCGAGACCGGATGATCCAGGGTCTCGCAGATCAGACGGACCGGTTCAATAACACGGGCGAGCTCCTCATCCTGCGATACGGGCGGGGCTCCGGGGCGCGTCGATTCTCCTCCGAGATCAATGATGTCGGCGCCTTCCCGCGCCAGGTCGAGGGCCGCCTGAAGAGCCGCTTCAGCCCCCTCAACCCGTCCACCATCCGAAAACGAATCCGGCGTCAGATTGACGATGCCCATCAACAGCGTGCGACGAGCCGCCAGCTCGAGAACAGCGTCACGAAGACGGCTCCGGCGGTCCGACACTGAGACGGCTCCCGTTCGCACGCGCACCCCGACCGGGCGCATGTCCACGCCTCTCCTAGCGCGGCGCCTGCCGTAAGGAAACGCCTCCCGATCTTTCCTCTCCCCACAAAAGGGTGAAATATCATCCCAACGCCCAGCCGGCCTTAAGCCGACGCGCCCGTTCCGCAGGCGCCAGGATGGAGACTGACGCATGCCCCAGCCCACTCGCAGACGGCTCAGTCTGGGCCTTCTGGCGGCCGCAGCGGCCGCGCCCATCGCATCCGCTCAACAGGCTCCGGGAGCCCCATCCATGCCCGCAGATACGAGACTGGAAGGAATCGACCCTGAGCTTCTGGCCGCGGTTGCGAACCTTCCCGACGAACCCATCACCGCCGAGACTCTCGCCTCAGTTCGGGCGCGGCCGACCCCGGGACCACTGCCGCCGCCGGCGCCCCAGCTGCAGAGGGTCATGATCCCCGGGCCTCCCGGCGCTCCTGAGGTTCTTGTTCAGCTGATCGATCCCGGCGGAGACGATGATCGCAGGCCGGTCTTCCTGCACATGCACGGCGGAGGGTTCGTGGCGGGGGCGGCCGGTCGAAACCCGGCCTTCCTTCAGACAGTCGCCTCGGAGCTGGGGTGCGTGGTGGCCTCGGTCGGATACCGTCTGGCGCCGGAGACAGCGTTTCCGGGCTCGCTTGAAGACAATTATGCGGCGCTGCGCTGGCTCAATCGGGAGGCGAACCGACTGAGGGTGGATACCGATCGGATCCTGATCGGGGGAGAGAGCGCCGGCGGGGGACATGCCGCCATGCTCGCCATCGCCGCCCGCAAGCGCGGCGAGTATCAGATCGCCTTTCAGCTGCTGACCTATCCGATGCTCGACGATCGGACCGGCAGCTCACGGGTCGCTGCGGCTCATACCGGGCGCGTGCGATGGAACGCCGCCTCGAACCGGTTCGGCTGGAGCGCGCTTCTCGGACAGACGGCCGGGGGCGATCGTCCGCCCGAAGGGGCGGTTCCAGCGCGCATCGAAGACCTCAGCGGACTGCCGCCGGCGTTCATCGGCGTCGGCGGCCTCGACCTCTTCCTCGAGGAGGACATCGAATACGCCCGCCGACTGACCGCAGCCGGCGTCGCCGCCGAACTGCTGGTCGTTCCCGGCGCCTATCACGGTTTCGACGTTCTCGCGCCCGAGGCGGGCGTTTCACGACGTTTCCGACAGGCGCGCCTGGCCGCACTCGCCCGAGCGCTCGGCCGCCCATGAAAAGAGAGGCCGGAAAGGTTTCCCTTTCCGGCCTGCTTTCAGAGCCTGACGTTCAGACCCCGTCCCTATCTCAGGGCTTAGCCTTGGCCGACGCCTTGGCGCTGACCTCTCTGGCCTCCTGGACGCGCGCGCCCATCAGAATGCCAGGGAGTGCGTAATTGCCCTCATGGCAGGCATACTCGTAGATCTGACCGTTCAGAGGCGAGAACTCGTATTCGCCGCCCCAGGCCTCATTCCAGACGGTCGGATCCTCAACAGAGAAGCGATAGTGAAGACGGTCATCCGCCACGCGGGTGAAGCGCTCGGTCACCTTGAGGTTCTCCCACGATCCCATGAAGGCCTGGCTTCGCGGAATGTGCGTGGTCTCAACGACCAGAGTATCGCCCTCCCACCAGCCGATCGCATCGCCGAAATACGGCCGAACATTGTCGGTGCGATGCTTGCTGTTGAGACGGATGATGCGGGCGTCGTGGTTCATCTCCACCTCGATCATCACCGCATCAGGCGACTGAACGATGTGGTAGTTGTTGTTGTAGAAACCGTTCGGGAACATGGGCGGACCCGCATTGCGGCCGAACCCGATAATGCAGCGCTCGCCGAGGGAGCGCGTCTCGTAGCTGTCGTAAGAATCGCCGCCGCCCCGGGCCGCCGCAGGCGCCGCAGGCTGAGGCTTGCGCGGAGGTGCCAGCCCGTTGGCGGTGGTGATGATTGAGGTGCGCGGCTCGCCATTGACCCGCATGACGAGATTGCCGGGGTCAAGCCAGCCACGGTTATAACCGCCCACAGCGCCGCCGGCGGCGGTGAATTCCGGGCGGTTGACGCTGGTGGGGTTGCGATACTCAGCCGGAGCGTCAGGATCGGTCGGCTGATTGCCTTCCTCGATCTCGATCTGAACGGCGCCCTCCAGCTTCTTGACCTCTTCTTCGGTGTAGACGAGGCGATCACGAACGGCGGCCGGACGGGTCATCGGCGTCAGGGTCGAATTGCTCCAGTATCCCCCGATATCCGGCTGACCGATCGCCAGACGGGGCGCCTTATAAGGGGCGGGAGCGGCCTGCGCCCAAGCATCCGCCTGAACGGAGACCATGGCCGGCAAAGTGACAAGGGCGGCTCCCAGAGCCAGAATAAGGGATCGACGCAAGGCGGACCTCCGGTTTCGCGGACCGCACGACAGCGGCGGACCTTTGGACCCTACTTAGGGTCAACCTCCCGGCGGATCAATGGCGCAGGTCTCGACGCAGCGCCCGCCGTGGCCGTCTCGCCGGTCACAAGTGCGTGGTTTCAGGGGCCGCCCGATCAGCGAAGCCCCAGCCTGGCCGCCACGCCTGGGTGAGGCTGGAGGTCCGATCGACGCGCCCGCACCCCCGAAAGCGCCCAATCCATCGCCTCGAGGGTCAGGGCGACATCCTCGGGTTTGTGAGCCGAGGACAGGAACATGTTATGGTAGGGGTGCACATAGACGCCGCGTTTGACGCATTCGGCGGCGAACGCATAGCCCAGACGGAAGTCAGGGTCGTCTTCAAAGATAACCTGAGGCATCTGAGCCGGACCGGTCTGACGGACGCCAAAATCATGCGCGGCGCAAAGCGCTCCGAGGCCTTTTCTGAGACCCTCTCCCGCCTCGATCAGGTCTTCCAGATAGGAGCTTTCCCGGATCTCTCTGAGGGCCGCGAGAGCTGCGGCCATAGGCGCTGCGGAAAACCAGAAAGATCCCGTCACGAAGACACGCTCCGCGCCGGCGCGGGCGGAGTTCGACCCCAGCAGGGCGGAGATCGGATGGCCGTTCGCGATGCACTTGCCCCAGGCGCTGAGGTCCGGCTGGACCCCGAGGGCGGACCAGCTGCAATCGCGCGCCAGGCGGAAACCCGCGCGCACATCGTCTACGATCAGAAGCGCGCCATATTCATCGCACAATCGCCTTGCGGCGAGCGCGTACTCCCGGGAGGGAAGACTCTGATCGGCGAAGGTCTCGTGCCGGAAGGGCGTCGCGAATACGCCCGCCACATCGCCGGCATGCGCGCGGAAGGCCGCCTCCAGACTTTCCGCATCCCCATACTCGAAATAGGTCACGCCGGCCCGGTCGCTCGGCAGCACGCCTGCAGGCCGCGGCGTGCACCAGGGCGCAGATCCGTGGTAGGATCCTCGCGCACAAAGAATCACGCTGCGGCCGGTCGCAGCGCGGGCGACCACGAGCGCCATGGTGGTCGCGTCCGTCCCGTTCTTGCAGAACATCGCCCATTGCGCGTGGCTGATCATGCTGACGAAGGCTTCGGCAAGATCGACCATAATCTCCGAGGGCCCGGTCATGATATCGCCGAGGGCCAACTGCCCGCGAACCGCCTCTTCGACCGGCGCGTGCCCATATCCAAAAAGGCAGGGGCCGAATGCGCACATATAGTCGATATAAGGGTTGCCATCCGCATCCCAGATCCGCGCGCCCGCGGCCCGGGAAAAGAACTGCGGATATTCCGGAGGCAGCAGGGCGGTCGACATGTGACCGTACATCCCTCCCGGGATAACCTCTCGAGCGCGCTCCCGAAGGTCGCGATCTCTCCTGCTCGATCCGCTCATATCCCCATCCCAGAAAGTTTGACTGCGGCGCAGCGCGGTCCCGGCCATGAGGCCTGCGCCAAGGCGAGGCTCATGACCGGGAGATGATTTCGCCTCAGATCACGCCAAGAGCGGCCAGAAGAACCATGATCGTTCCCGCAAGACCAATAAAGTAAGCGAGGGGCCTCACCATGGGCAGGCCGGCCAGATAGATAACCGCGTGGGCCACGCGGGAATAGAAGAACAGCTGAGCGCCGAGGACCGTCCATTCATTCGACACGCCGGCGACAGCGGCCGCAAGCACAATCGGCGCGAAGACGGTCAGACCTTCGCGGTGATTATCCACCACTCGCTTGGTACGCGCCTGAAAGGCGGTGGGAGGCGGCGTCTCGTCCCTCGGCCCGGCCGCCGTTTTAAATCCCATCGCCCGCACGCCGACGGACGCCTGTATGCCGATAAGCACGATCAACAGGCTGGCTGCATAAACCAGCATTGTCAGTTCAGTCGTCATCTCGTTCGTCTCCCCTCGTATGAACGTTCCCACTCACCGGTCTTTGTCGCCGGCTAAAGGCAAGCCTAACTCAGGGCATGGAGGATCGCCAGCCTGCTCTCGCGTCCGCTCGACGCAACAGGCTCGACGGGCAGGCAGGCGGGCCTTGCAAGCTGATGACCCCCTGACGACGAATGAAGGCATGTCGTCCCGACCCCCTTCTGCGAGAGGAACGCACCCGCCTGAACGCCTCAGACCCCTCCCAGGGCGATCGGCTCACATCACCCATCATAAGGCTTCAGACGGACCAGGGATCCTGCCTGCGCCTCAGGCGAGAAGACGGTCGATAATGAAGCGCACCTGCGCCAGCATGATAAGACACGGCGTCAGGACCTGGAGCCAGGCGATGCGCGGCCATCGCACCGAAACCAGGATCACAGTCGCCATCAGGCCCATCACCAGAGCGTCGATCTGAAGGTCTGCGGTCATCGGATCCATCATGATCGCCTGAACGATCGCCATCAGAAGATACGCCGCCATCGCCACAGCGTATCTGGGGGACTGACGGGCGTGAAAGGCTTTCAGATCGATCGGTCCATGTTCGGGAATGTGAGGCGTCACCAATGCCGAACACGCATAGGCCAGAATGGCGAGGGCGAGAGGCGTGAAGAAGATGACCGGCGTGAGATCGGTGAGAGCGTGATAGTCCCAGCTTTTCAGCCAGAAGCCGAGCTGCTGCAGGAAGATCGCCACCGCCCACAGCGCATGGGTTGCGCTGAAGGTCACACGGTCCGCGTCCTGGATGAGACGCATGGCCGTTCCCAGAAGTGAGGCGAGGCCGATCGAGATCACGATGGAGAGCAGCACCGTGTAGAATTCAAAGAGCCCCATGGCCACTCCTGCAGTCCCAACTCTCGTGCGGCGCTCGCGTGACGCGCGCACCCGAAACGGCGCTCCCCCTGCGCCCTCCGGTCTCTCAAACCGATGATCCGGGATCGGTACGCGAGGCGCGACGGGAAACTTAGCGACCCTTGAACACGGGCGGACGCTTCTCGACGAAGGCCACCGAGGCGGCCTTGTGATCCTCCGTCATCATGGTGCGAACCATGTGCACCGCCTCCGCATCGAGGACATCCGACAGGGGGCCGTGGGCCGCGATGTTAAGATTGCGCTTGATGTAGCCGAGAGCGATCGTGGGCATCGCCGCAAGTCTGGCCGTGAGCGCTGCGGCCGCCTGAGGAAGTTCGGCGGCCGGGACAGCCCGGTTCACGATGCCGAGCTCCGCCGCCTCTGCGCCCGTGATGACGTCCGCGGTGAAGTAGAGTTCTCTCGCCTTGGCGGCGCCCACGAGATGGGTCAGGAAATAGCTCCCGCCGTAATCGCCGGAGACACCGATCTTCGAGAAGGCCGTTGTAAGCTTGGCCTCGGCCGAGGCGATCCGCATGTCGCATGCGAGCGCAATGGACAGACCGGCGCCGGCGGCGGGCCCCGGGATGACGGCAAGGGTCGGCTTCGGCATCTCGTGAAGGATGCGGCTCAGCTCCATTCCGCTACGCAAACCCTGATGCCGCTGTTCGAAGCTTGGACCCGCGGCGCCATCCGGTCCGCGGCCCGTGTCGGCCGCAAAGCCTTTGACGTCTCCGCCGGCGCAGAAGGCGCCGCCCGCTCCGGTGACCACCACCACGCGAACTGCCGGATCGAGCGCCAGTCTCTGAGCCGCCGCGGTCATGGCGGCGAGCATCTCTCCGGTGAGGGCGTTGCGCGCCTCCGGACGGTTCAGGGTCAGGGTGGCGACGCCGTCTTCAAACGTCTCGATCAGATGCTGGCTCATGTCGGCTCCGTCTTGCTTTACGATCATGGACACGAAGCCGGTCAGGTCTCATCCCCTGAGTTCCGGCGTCATGTCCGCTCATGGCGAAAAGCGCAGCGAACCACGCTTCGTGTCGAGGACTGAGATAACGATATTTCCCGGCAAGATGTAAGCCCCGACCGGGGCGGGCGACGCAGGCCCGGCCAACCGCCCCGGGACGGACCGCAGGGATCGAGACCCGCCGGCCGCGCCTGCCGGTTCGGACAGCCCCCTCCTTTCGCCGATCATGGGCCCTTGCGAAATCTCCCCGCCTCCCCTCAACTGCCTGCCAGACCCCAAGGAAAGGGCCCATCGATGACGGAGACCCCCGCATCGGCCGACACCACGCCCGGGCCGAAAAAGCCGCGCCTGCCCTTCGGCCTCAAGACGGCCTACGGCGCCGGCTCGGCTGCGTTCGGGGTCAAGGATGCCGGGTTCAGCTACTTCCTCCTCATCTTCTACAGTCAGGTGATCGGCGTCGACGCCCGCCTCGTTGGGCTGGCTCTCACTCTGGCGCTGATCCTGGATGCGGTCTCCGACCCGATCGTCGGATACTGGTCGGATCGGTTCCGGTCACGCTGGGGACGACGCCATCCGTTCATGTATTTCGCCATCGCCCCGACGGCGCTCTGGTTCACGCTGCTCTGGATTCCGCCCGCCGGATGGAGCGAAACGGCCCTATTCTTCTACGTGCTCGTCCTCGCCATTCTGACGCGAACCTTCATCACCTTTTTCGAGACCCCAAGCGCTGCGCTCGCTCCGGAACTGACCTCTGACTACGACGAACGCAGCTCGCTCCTGTCCTACCGCAGTTTCTTCGGCTGGACCGGCGGGAACGCCATGACGGTGATGATGTTCTTCTTTCTTTTTCCAGCCTTCGTGACCGAAGCGATCCCGAACGGACAGTTCAATCGGGACGCCTACAGTGTTTATGGGATCGTCGCCGGAGCGCTGATGGCCGTGGCCATGCTGGCCTCCGCTCTCGGGACCCACGGGCAGATCCCGCGGCTGATCCGCCCGGAGGTCGGGCCGCGGGCATCGCTCGGGTCCATTGCGAAGGACATCCGCGAGACCCTCGCCAACCGGTCTTTCGTCGCGCTTCTGCTCGCGGCGATCATCGCGGCTGTCGGCGCCGGGCTTGCCTCGTCCCTTTCCGTCTATTTCTCGACTTATTTCTGGGGTTTTTCCTCCGAGCGCATCGCGCTTCTGACCCTGGCGATCTTTTTCTCCGCCTTCCTCGGCGCCGCGCTTGCACCGATGGCGACGAGGAAACTGGGCAAGCGAAACGCCGCCGTCGCTCTGGGCGTCCTCTCAGCGCTCATATCGCCGATCCCGATCGCCCTGCGCCTGTCCGGGGTCCTTACCGGCGGAAACGACGAAACGACGTTCTGGGTCGTGTTCGCGTTCGGGCAGATCGACGTCTGTCTGGTGGTGTGCCTTCAGGTGCTTGTCGTCTCGATGATGGCGGACATCGCCGAGGATTCCGAAACGCGAACGGGCCGCAGATCGGAAGGGCTTTTCTTCTCCGCCAACACCTTCATCGCCAAGCTGGTCACGGGGCTTGGGGTGATGGCTGCCGCTCAGGTGCTGAACTTCGCCGGCTTCCCGGTCGGCGCCCAGCCCTCGGATGTCGGAGAGGACGCCCTGATGCGGCTGGGGACGGCCTACATCCCCCTTATCCTTCTTCTCAGGCTGGCGACGCCCCTCGTCCTGCTGGGCTACACCCTCACCCGTCAGAGCCATCAGTCCAATCTGGATCTCCTCGCTTCGCGCAGGGGATCAGGCGATCTTGAACCGGGCCGGGACCGGGCCTAGGCTCCGGAACAGACTGCGGACAGGGAGTTTCCCATGATCGAGATGAGCGTACGATCCCGTTTCGAGGCGCTTGCCAGCAGCGGCGCGGCGAGCCCGGGAGCGCTGGCGAAGGCCGCCCGCGGCGGAGACGTCTCGGCCGCCCGCGATCTGGCCGCCCTGTTCGCCCGGGCCGGGTTCATCGATCCGGGCGTCATTGCCTCGGTCTATGATGCGGCGGCCGCCGGATGGATCGATCAGGTCGCCACCCCTGAAGACGCCTCGCAAGCCGGCGTGCTCGAAGCGCCGGCCCAGCTGTGGAAGGATTTCTGGGACTTCCTTGAGGATGACACTCCGACTGACGCCGGAGGCTTTACGATGCGGACCGCGGCGCTCGGAGGACGGCTCGACGCCGGGTTCGAGACCAGAGCGATCGCCGCCAGCCTCCAATTCAACGGCGTGCGCGAGGCCGCTGCGCAGGGATGGCCGGAACGCTTCCGCATCGAAGATCTGGCGCGCTGCCCGGAAGGCTCGCTGGGATGGGAGTTTCACGAGCTGATCGTGAAGAACGGGTTTGATCTCGAGGTGCTCGACCGGGACGCTCTGGGTCTCGCCAGGCTGACGCCTCCGCTCGACTATCTCAATGTCAGGATCCTGCAATGCCATGATCTGTGGCATATCATCGGGGGATATCGCACGACGTCCCTTCATGAGGTCGCGATCTCCGGGTTTCAGCTTGGGCAGTTCGGGCACAATTACTCCGCCCAGTTCCTCGCTGTCGTGACCGCCAAGGCCTCGCTCGTGCGCCCCGAGGGTATCCCGCTGCTTTTCGACGTCATCCTGACGGCCTGGCGTCACGCCCGCAACACGCCGCAGCTCCTCGGCGCCGACTGGCCGTCCTTGTGGGACCTCTCGGCCGATGCGGTGCGCCAGCGTCTTGGCGTGACGCCCTACGCCTCGCCTTTCCCGGCGGACCTGTTCGAACAGCTGCAGGCGCAGGCCGCCTGATCGATCTCGCCCCGCCAGGCGATCGGACCGACAAGGACATTCTGCATGACGAAATCTTCGGTTCGGATCGGCGGGGCCGGCGGCTTCCTTGGCGACAGCTCGCTGGCGGCCCCGCAGCTGCTCAAGGGCGGTCGGCTCGACTACATGATCCTCGACTATCTCGCCGAGGCGACGATGTCCTCGCTCGGTCAGCTTCGGGCTGCGCGTCCGGATCAGGGGTATGCGCGCGATTTCACCGACTGGGTGTGGAAGGACAATCTCCGCGAGTTCAAGGCGCAGGGCGTCAAGGTCGTCACCAACGCCGGGGGTCTCAACCCGCGGGCCTGCCGCGAGCGTATGATGGCGCATGCGCGCGCGGCGGGACTGTCATTCCGGATCGCCATCGTCGAGGGAGACGATCTTTCTGAGCGCCTTCCGGACCTGAAGTCGCGCGGCCTGCGTGAAATGTTCACGGGCGCGGAGATGCCTTCTCCAGAGGCGGTGTTCACGGCCAACGCCTATTTCGGGGCGGCGCCGATCGCTGCAGCCCTGGCGGCGGGGGCTGACATGGTCATCACAGGTCGGGTGGTCGACAGCGCCCTCACGCTCGGGCCCCTGATGCATGAGTTCGGCTGGGGAGCGGACGCCTATGATCTTCTCTCTGCGGGATCGCTGGCAGGGCATGTCATCGAATGCGGCGCCCAGGCGACCGGAGGCCTCTTCACCGACTGGGAAGACGTGCCCGACTGGACCCATATCGGCTATCCCGTCGTCGAATGCCTGCCGGATGGAACGTTCTTCGTCGAGAAACCTCCCGGAACGGGGGGACTGGTCTCGCCGGCCGCCGTCGCCGAACAGATTCTCTATGAGGTGGGAGATCCGCAGGGCTATGCGCTGCCGGATGTCGTCTGCGACTTCACGCAGGTCGAGGTCTCCGAAGCCGGGCCGGAACGCGTCCGGGTGTCCGGCGCGCGGGGCTATCCTCCAAGCGGACGCTACAAGGTCTGTCTGACATGGGGAGACGGCTATCGCTTTATAGGCGCCATGCCGGTGGTGGGGCGCGAGGCGGCGCAGAAGGCGGCGCGACAGGCGCGTGCGCTCATCGAACGCCTGTCAGAGATGCTGAGGGACCGGAACCTTCCGCCCCTGAGAGATCACAGAATTGAAATTCTGGGCGCGGAGGCGAGTTACGGCGCTCACGCGCGGCCCGAGGCGCAGGCGAGCCGAGAGGTCGTCGCCCGGATCGGAGCGGAACATGTCGACGCCGACGCCCTCAAACTGATGATGCGGGAGTTCAATTCGCCCACGACATCCATGAGCGTGGGCACGACGGGCTGGTTTGGGGGACCTCCCACCATCACGCCCGTCTCACGCGTGTTTTCGGTTCTCCTCGATCGTCAGGAGTGTCCGGCAAGGATTTCCCTGGGAGAGGACACGTTCCTTCAGGAGGCGGCTTCGCTCACCGAAGTCTTTGATCCGGAGACGGTAATCAGGCCCTCGCCCCCGTCCTGCGCGCCCGCGTCGGGAGACATGGTGGAGCGACCGCTCATCGCCCTCGCCTGGGCAAGATCCGGGGATAAGGGCGATGCGTTCAATATCGGGGTCATCGCCCGGGATCCCGCCTTCCTGCCATGGATCCGGGAGGGGCTTTCGGAAGAGCGTATGAAGGCGTGGTTCGCCCATGAATTCGAAGGGGCGAAGGCTCCGAGGGTCATTCTCTACGACCTCCCAGGACTGTCGGCGGTCAATCTGCACTTCATGGAAGCCCTGGGCGGAGGCCAGTTCTCGAGCCTCCGCCTGGATGCTCTGGCCAAGGCCAAGGCTCAGCAACTGCTCGATATTCCGATCCTGCTGCCCGCATCTTTGGCGCCCGCGGCCTGAAGACCTGTGTCGAAGGGCCCGCTCAGAGGCCCGGCGACAATAACGCTGGCGCAAGTCTGATCTGCAGGATACCCATCCGTTTTCTGTGGGGATCTTGTCTGATCCGCTGCGGCCTCTCTCAATGGAGACGTTCCCATGCTCATTCGCAGCGCCATCCTTGCAGCCGCCCTGCTGACGACGGGATGCGCGGAGCTTGGGACCAGTCTGATGTATCTCAATGACGCCATGGAGATGGAACAGGGCATCTATTGGGAAGACAAGCACGTCTCGGATATGGGCGGAGAGCAGGAGGGCTGCCCGTTCCGGACAGACTTCGGCATCGCCAACAACCAATTCTACGTCAGAATCGTCAATATGACCGATGAGAGCCGCGAGTTTGTCATCCTCTACAATTCGGGCCTCAAGACACCGGTCTATCTGGGCGGCGGGGAGGTCAGCGACTTCTTCTACACATCGCCCTCGGTCCAGCTCACCGGAACCGAGTATGATTGCTGACCGCGGGTTGAATTCGGGAGCGATAGCGCTCCGTCCAGCTCCCTAAATGTGACGATAAAGGCGAAGACGCACCTGCGGCTCGCTATCTGCCTTGGCAGAGAAGCGCTTCCGCCTTTGATCGCTGATCGGGGGTCAGACGTTCATAGAAGGCCTCGCCTGAGCGCCTGAAGGCCCTGAGACGCAGAAGATGGGCCTCCATCATCATCTCGTGCGCGAGCAGCCGCTCCGGAAGGCTCGTTGTCACGGGCGGGGATGCGGCCATGCTCTCATGCCGCATAAGACGGAAGCCCTCGAGCGCCGTCATGAACTCGCTGAACGCGGCGTCCTGATCCGGGGAGAGAGCAAGTCGCGCCGCCATCGTCTCGCGACCGCCTGCCGGGGCGAGACGCCCCATCGGGCACACCATCGCCTCGCCGGAGGCCATAGCCATCGGTTTATCGCCCCCCATGCTCGCCATTCCGGCAGGCGAGGCTCCAGAGCGGTGTGCGGCGTGGGCCGCCGAAGCTCCCGGCGAAGGTCCATTCGGTCGAGACGCTTCGACGTGAATGCAGGCGACCAGGTTCAGAGCCGCGACAACACAAACGATACTGCGTTTCAGCATTGGAGCGCTCCTCCAGATTGAGACGACGGGGGGTGTCATGTCGCACCCTCTGCAGCCGGCGCACTTGTTCGGGATCAGTCGCCATGTCGTCGGAGTGTCACGCAAGGAGCGTAACCGTCCCGGCGACCGGGCGCCTCGCCTTGGCGTTTCCGGCGAAGTGTGGCCTGATGACCCCTGATCGACGAGGATCTCCGCTCATGACCCAGCTCAGCCGCCGCGCCATGATGATCGCCGCCGCCGGCGGGGCCGCCAGCCTCGCCCTCCCGCCGGCGATCGCCCGCGCCCGCGCCATTCCCGCCGATGTCCGTAAGGGCGACATCACGGATGTCGAGCACGTGGTGATCCTGATGCAGGAGAACCGATCCTTCGACCATTATTTCGGAGCGATGAACGGGGTCAGGGGCTTTGCGGACCGCTTCGTCATCCCCTCAAACGGAGACATGGGTCGAGGGACCACCTGCTGGCTGCAGCCGACCCCAGGGGCGGTTACGCCCGAGGCCTGCATTGCGCCCTTTGCGCTGAAGACCGATGAGACCTTCGCCCATATGCGCGTCGAGGGCACGCCCCACGTATGGGCGGACGCCCAGTTCGCCTGGGACGACGGACGCATGAGCCGGTGGCCTCATCATAAGACAGCTCACTCGATGGGATATTACGAGCGCTCAGACCTGCCCTTCCAGTACGCTCTCGCCGACGCCTTCACGGTCTGCGACGCCTATCACTGCTCATTTCAGGGGGGCACGAACCCTAACCGCCTCTTCCTCTGGACCGGAACCAACGACCCCTCCGGTCGCTTCGGAGGACCTGGCATCTCCAACTCGCATGACAACTTCGCGACCAGGGGGGGCGCGAAAGAGGGCTATACATGGACCAGCTATGTCGAGCGCCTGCTGGCGGCGGGGGTCTCCTGGCGCATCTATCAGGACATGGCCGACAATTTCGAAGACAATCCTCTCGCCGGCTTCCAGGCCTTCCGGGACAGTTTCGCGAAAGCGCCTGGGTCTGACCCCAGGCTCGCCGAGCTCGCTCACACGACGCGTCTGCTCGACGGCTTGAAGGAGGATGTCCTCGCCGGCGCGCTGCCGTCGGTCTCCTACATCATCGCGCCCGCCAAAGACTCCGAGCATCCGATGCCGTCCTCGCCCGCGCAGGGCGCAGATTACACGGCCCGCGTGCTCGATGCGCTGACATCCGATCCGAAGGTCTGGGCGAAGACCGTCCTGTTCGTGATGTTCGACGAGAATGACGGCTTCTTCGATCATGTCCCGCCGCCCGCGCCCCCGTCCATGGGGACGGAGGGGCCGGTCGGCGCCTCCTCGATCGATACGACGGGGGAGTATCATCTCGTGAGGGCCCCCTCGGAGGCCTCGGCGGACCGCGATGCGCTGATGGGCAAGCCCTACGGCCTCGGTCCGCGCGTGCCGATGTATGTGATCTCGCCCTGGAGCCGGGGCGGGTGGGTGAATTCCGAGGTGTTCGACCACACGTCCGTCATCCGGTTTCTCGAGACCCGCTTCGGCGTGCCCGAGCCCAATATCTCGGCCTGGCGGCGGTCGGTTTGCGGCGACCTCACGGGCGCCTTCGACTTCGCCACCCCGAACGACGCCTCGTTTCGAGGCGACCTGCCTGAGACGCTCCAGACCGCCGAACGGGCGGGACAGCTGCCCAAGCGCACACGGCCTCCTATCCCTTCAGGCCCCACTGCTCCGCGTCAGGAGGCGGGCGTGCGCCCCTCGAGGCCGCTGCCCTATCGGCTCGACGTCCAAGAGACGCGCATCCCCTCCGGCCTTCGTCTCGCCTTTACCAATGAGGGACGCGCGGGGGCTGTGTTCCATGTCTATGATCAGCTCAATCCCCTAAAGACGCCGCGACGCTACACAGTCGTCCCGGGCGCTCGTCTGGATGGGGACTGGAGCGGAGAGAAGCACGATCTCTTTATCCTCGGCCCCAACGGGTTTCATCGGCGCATCCGGCAGACGGGCGAGAGCGGACCGTCGATCGATGTCGAGACCTCGCGCGACAGACGCAGCCTCACCCTCATGCTCTCAAACCCGACTGAGCGCCCGCTCCGTCTCGTGATTGATCCGCTCGCCTACAAAGGCCAGCATCGATCGGTCCGCCTCGTTCTCGAACCCGGACGGAGCGCGCGACGAACCTGGCGTCTCGCGGAGACCGGCGGATGGTATGATCTGGCCGTATCATCCGGCGAGACGCCGTCTTTCCTCCGGCGCTTCGCCGGACGAATTGAAACCGGGCGGCCTTCAATCTCGGATCCCGCCATGGCGGGAGAGGCTCTGCTTCACGATCCCCTGTCCGTCTGAACGTCGCGCCCGCTCCCGGGCGCTTGCAACAGAAAACGCCCGCCCGAAACCGGGCGGGCGCTTGTCTGTTCGTCAGGTCCGATTTCTGTTCAGGAACCGATCACCGGCTCTCGCCGGTCATGGCCGCCGTGCCCTTATCCGGCGCCGGCGCCGCAGCCGCTCCGGGACGACGCATCTTCTGCATCATCTCCATGGCGGAGGCGAGTTCAACCTTGTCCAGGCCGCCGTCCTTGTTCTTATCGACCATCGGCAGGAACTGCTTGAAGGGCGCAAAGCGCGGAGAATTCCGGAACTCGGCAACCTCGAGCTTGCCGTCGATGTTGTCATCGAGAGCGCCGAACATGATGTTGTTCTGGAGATTGCGCTGATAATCGTCCTTGCGCGTCGTCGAGGTCTCGTCCTTCCAGCGGTAGCGAACGAAGGTGAACAGCATTTCTTCGGAGGTCTGCTCGCCGAAGGTCACGTCCTTGCTCGGGTCCGGATTGGACTTGTTGGCGTCGGAGTTGTCGAAGACATAATCCGCGATCAGTTTCGAGCCGGCCGGAACTTCGAGAAGGTCCTCGAAAATGTACTCCCTCTGCCATCCGAAGTCGTAGCGAGGCTGGGTCAGGAGAACCTTCTCAGCGCCGTCCGGATAGCGGATGGTCAGCTTCGTGGCGTAGCAGCGCGAATGGCAGTGGGGCTGCGTGCCGTAGATCAGGGCGTCATGCGGAAACTCGAGATAGGCGCGCTCCTTGTGACGAGCGGCGCCGGCGGGGATCTCCAGCGAGAAGTCGGTGACGCTCGCCTGACGGAGGATGTATTTGGGATCGTCCTTGTGGAAATAGAGACCGACGCGGGTGTCATCTCTCATCGGCTTCCCGACCGGAGTGTAGTGCATCTGGAAGGAGAAGGATCCGCCCGGCGGGATGTAGGTGCCGGTGGCGTCCGGCGAGAGGTTGGATTCCCCGCCCGGGCCATAACCGCCCAGCGAGGTGTTCCAGCTGAACCCTCGCCCGTCCGCGCGCACCTCAGGCATCCAGCCCGCCAGCACGTGGTGAACCGTCGGCACGGCGCCGGCGCGCCAGGAGGTGGCCTTCAGCCATTTGCCTTCGGTCAGACCCGTGGGGATCGACCAGTCCTGATAGTCCACCAGCCCTGTCGCAGGAACATCATATCCCGGGATCTTCACGATCAGGTCGGGCTCGCCGAGAGGCCACTCAGGGGCCGGCTTAGCGGCGGACGGGAGCGGATCGGGACCCTCGCCGCGCGGGGCGCCCGCCTCAACCCAGTTCACAATCGTCTTCACCTGGCTGTCGGTGAGGTTCATGTCATTCTCCCAACTTCCCCAGTGCGGGTCAGCGTGGAAGGGAGGCATGCGCTTGGTGCGAATGGATTCACGGATCATGGGCGCGAAGCCCTTCACCGTCGTGTAGTTGTTCATGGCGAAGGGAGCGAGCCCGCCCTCGGTGTGACAGACGACGCACTTCTCCGCGAGAATGGGGGCCACCTCGGTCGAATACGAGATCTTCGAGAACTGAGCGACTTTGGCGCGATCCGGGAAAGCAAGGGTCTCCCCCTTCACGGCGATGTCAGTGGCCTGAACCTGACGGCCGGCGAGCACGGCGTCGAGAGCCGCCTGGAGACTTGCGCCCTTGACCTTCTTCTTTGCGAAGGAGGCGTCCACCGGTCCGTGATAGGCGACGGTCCAGGTCTTCGGGTTGATCACGAAGGCCTCGGCGGTCGAGGTCACGCCCATGGAGCGGCCGACGAGCTGCAAATCGTCAGAGAGAACCGGGATCTGAACGGACGCGAACGCCTTCTCGATCTCGAACCGGTCGTCGCCGAGCTTTGAGTTGAGGAAGAAGAACTCCACTCCCTTCGCTGCGTAGCTCTCGCGCAGTCTCGAGACTTCCTCGATCGCGCGGAAGGATGCCGGATCGCCGATGGCCGTCGTGACGATCACGATCGCAGGCTGGGCGGCGTGATAGAAGAGCTCGTGCCCGACGCCGAACTGATCGGCGAGCATGAAGTTATCGACCCTGTCGCCGCTGACCGGACCGGGCTCGGTCCGGGACGGCGCGCCGTTGGCGGCCAGGGCAAGGGCCGAGACGGCCAGCACCAGCCCTGCCGAGAGAACGCCGGCGGAGGCTTTCGAAAGGAGACGAAGTTTCATCATCAGGCTCCACAACCAGTCATGATGCGACAAACTGCGCACGCTTTCCGCAAACGGCAACAGGGCGCCCTAAGGGCGCCCTCGGGTAAATTTCCAGCGAGGACGCCTCCAAAACCGGCTCATCGACTGACTACAGTCTCCGTTACGTCGAAGCCGGCGCTCTCAAGCTCCAGTCGGGCCTGCGGAGAGGTGAGGCAGCGCGCCAGCTCCCCGCCCGCGGCGGAGCTGCGGATCGGAGCCAGGGCGTAGCGAATCGGACGATGAGCCTCGGCCGGAAACTGACCGACGAGCGCGATCCTGCCGCCTGCAGCGCGGGCGTCGGTCGCATAGACCACGCCGGCGGCCGCCTCCCCCGTCTCCACAAAGCGCAGAGCGGCGCGGACATTGGGGGCCCGGGCCGCCGTGGAGGCGAGCGCGTCCCAGGCTCCCAGATAAGTCAGCGCTTCGCGCGCGTAACGGCCAGCCGGAACGCTGTCCGGATCGGCGAGCGCGAGACGCCCGCCTTTGAGCGCCGGGACCAGATCAGCTCCCGGCGACAGCTCCAGATTCAAGGGACGATCAGCCGGAGCGATCAGGACCAGAGCGTTTCCCGGAAACTCAATCCTCTGCGCGCTGTCAACCAGAGACCGGTCTGCGAGATAGTCCATCCACTCTCCATCGGCGCTCCAGAAGAGGTCCGCCCGGGCGCCCTGTTCGATCTGCCGTGCGAGCTCGGCGCTGGAGGCGAAGCTGTAGGCTGGCGTCTGGCCAGGGCAGGCCCTCTGCACGACCCGCTCCAGAACGCCCTGAAGGCTTGAAGCGGCGAAAATGCGCACGCCTTCGGACGTCGAGGGCGCCTCGCAGGCGGAGACAAGCAGGAGAGCAAGGCTGGCCAAACCGCTCCTCGCAAGCCCTGACGAGCCAATCGTTCGGTCGAGCTTTTCAGAACGCATGCGTCTTCACCACCGCCCAGACGGCGCCTCCGGGCGACAGGCTGAGCTCCTCAGCCGCCTCCTGCGTGATCCGCGAGAGCAAATCCCCCGCTTCGGTCTCCAGCCGGACCAGACACGAGCCTTCCGCCTCACGCCGCATCGAGCGCACTCGTCCTGCCCAGACATGGCGTGCGGAAAGTCCCGACGGCGCGCTGGAGGCGAGAATGACTGTGTCGGCGCGGACCCAGACCGCCCCTCCACGCGCCTGCGTCCCGCCGCTCCGAACGGACGGCCGGTCGATACGGGCCCCGACATCGCGGTCCTCCAGAAGAGAGAGAAAGTCCTCGCCAGCCATCGCCCCGGCGACATCTCCGGATATCACGCATCGCCCGGCGCGAAGCGCCACAACATGATCGGCGAGGTCCACGACATCCTCCACCAGATGGGTGACGACGATCATCGGCAGATCCGCCCGCGCCGAAAGGTCCCGCAGATGCACGAGACGCTCCCGGCGACGACGGCCGTCGAGTGCGGCGAAAGGCTCGTCGAGCAGAAGCCAGCGCGGGGCCGCAAGCAAAGCCCGGGCGATGGCGATGCGGCTTTTTTCTCCGCCTGACAGGCCCCGGACGGACCGCCCGAGCAGATCCCCAAGGCCGAACTCGGCGACGACTTCATCAAACCCCATGGGCGCAGCCGACACGCCCGCGCGGGCCTGCGCATACCGGAGATTATCCCGGACGGAGAGATGGGGGAAAAGCCGCGCCTCCTGGAACACAAGACCAATGCGACGCTCGTGAGCCGCCGCGCGGACCGGGGCGTCCGGTCCCTCAAGCCAGCGACCATCGAGGCGCACCCCTCCCGATCGCAGCGGGGTGAGGCCGGCGATGGCCGACAGGAGAAGCGACTTTCCGGCTCCCGACGGGCCGAACAGGACCGTCACCCCGGCTGGCGGAAGGGCGAAATCCACCTCAAGCGTGAACGCCCCACGGGTCACACTGAGATCACGTACCTCGAGACCGGAAGAGGAATACGGGCTCATCCGCCCAGCCTCCGACGCGCGAGGGTCTGAAGGATCTCCGCCAGAGCAAGACCAGAGACGGCCGCGACCATCGAAATGCCCGCAAGCCTCAGAGCGGCGCTTTCACCACCGGGGGTCTGAAGGGCGGCGTAGATCGCGAGGGGAAGCGTCTGCGTCTCGCCGGGAATGCTCGAGGCGAAGGTGATCACGGCCCCGAACTCTCCCAGACCCGCCGCAAAGGCCGTAACGGCGCCGGCGAGAATTCCCGGCGCGGCGAGAGGCAGGGCGAGGGAGAAAAACCGATCCCAGGGTCCCGCTCCGAGGACGGCTGCGGCCTGAAACAGCGCCGGGTCGGTCGCCTCGAACGACAGACGCAGCGCCCGCACCTGGAGCGGGAAACTCATCACGGCTGTCGCGAGGGCCGCGCCGGCCGAGGAGAAGGCCAGCTGGATCCCGAAGGCCTCCTCCAGAAATCCGCCAACCGGCCCCCGGCGACCAAACACCAGCAGAAGGAGGAAGCCGACGAGAACCGGCGGGAGAACCAGAGGCAGATGGACGGCCGCGTTCAGAATGCTCCGTCCCGGCAGGTTCGGCCTCGACAGCGCGTAGGCCGCCGCGATCGCCAGCGGAAGGGAGGCCAGGGTCGCGCGGCCGGCCACACCAAGGCTCACGAGCAGGATCGACCACTCCTCGTTCGTCAGCACGCCCGCCTCACCGCCACGCCGTTTCTTGTCTCTGTGAAGCGTTATATGCCGGGAAACATAACGCTGGTCCAGTCCGCTCCCCTCTGGCGCAGGGAGAGGGAACCTGCTTGAAGCGGGCCCATGACCGCCGACCATCCGCCAAACAGACCCGAGAGCGAGGGGCGCGAGCGCGTTGTCCTTGACGTCCTCCAGCTCGGGGCCAGGGGCGACGGCCTCGCTGAGATCGACGGGCGACGCATTTTTGTCCCGTTCGGCCTTCCCGGAGACCGGGTCCTTGCAGAGCTTGAGGGAGACCGCGCGCGCATTCTCGACGTGCTGACGGCCTCCGCCCTTCGGGTCTCGCCGGCCTGTCCCAACTTCCAGACCTGCGGGGGATGCTCTCTGCAGCATCTCGCCACGCCCGACTATCTCGAGTTCAAACGCTCACTCGTGGTTCGGGCGCTCGCCTCGGCGGGACTTCATCCGGAGGTCGAGGCGCCGCGAAGCGCCGGACCCGGAACCCGCCGACGCGCCGCCTTTGCCGCGGCAAGACAGGACGGGGCGGTGCGCTTCGGCTTTCACGGGCGCAAGAGCTGGCGGATCGAAGCGATCACCGGCTGCACCGTCATCACGCCTGGCCTTGCCGCCTTTCTTCCAGTGCTCGAAGCCCTCGCGCGCGTGTGCGCGCCTCGCAAGGGCGGCCTCACCCTGACCGTCATCGAGACGCTGACCGGATACGATGTCGCCCTTACCGGACTCGGGCGCGACCTGCCCGCAGATGAGCGCGCCGCGCTTGTCGCCCGGGCAGGCGACCCCCGCATCGCGCGGCTGTCGGTCGAGGGAGAGATCATACTCGAACGAGCCCCTCCCGCGATCAAGGTGGGAGGCGTCTTCCTGACGCCCCCGCCGGGCGGCTTCCTTCAGGCGACGTCCGCATCGGAAGGCGAGATGATCTCGCTTGTTCTCGAGGCCCTCTCAGGCGCGCGACATGTGGCCGATCTGTTCGCTGGCTCAGGGACGTTCAGCCTGCCCCTCGCCGCCGCCGGAACGCGGGTTCATGCGATCGAAAGCCAGGCCGACGCCCTCAAGGCGCTCACAGCTGCGGCGCGAAGCGCCGCCGGGCTCAAGCCGGTGACCACTGAACGCCGCGACCTCTTCACCCGCCCCCTCACCGCCAGCGATCTGGCAGCCTATGACGGCGTCGTGATGGACCCGCCGAGGGCCGGCGCCGAAGCGCAGGCGAGGCGTCTGGCTGAGGGAGGCCCGGGACGCATCGTATCCGTCTCGTGCGATGCGCAGACCTTCGCCCGGGACCTCGCCATCCTCACCGCCGGCGGCTACCGGATCGACCGGGTCGTCCCGATTGATCAGTTCACCTATTCCCATCATATCGAGATCGTCGCCTGTCTCTCCCGGCGGTCGCCCGGTCGATCGCGCAAAGGCCGTCCATGAGCATTGTTCTGTCCATTGTGTTTCTGTCCCTCGCTCTGGCGGCTGACGCCTTCGCCGTCTCGCTGTGCCAGGGAGCGGTCGCCTCGCGGAAACCCTGGCGGGAGGCGCTGATGATCGGAGGCGCCTTTGGTCTCGCCCAGGCGCTGGCGCCTCTTGTGGGATGGTCGCTCGGCATGCTGTTCGCCTCGACCATCGAACGTGTCGATCACTGGATTGCGTTCGGCCTGCTGAGCGTCGTCGGCGCCAAGATGATCTGGGAGGGACTAAGCCATGATCCGCCCGGAGAGGAGCCTGAGCGCGGGGAGCGTTCTGCAACAGGATGGGCTCTGTTCGCGCTCGCCGTCGCGGTCAGCATCGATGCAGCCGCCGCCGGTTTCACCCTGCCGGCGCTTGGCGCGCCGATCCTTGTCAGCGTCGCGGCGATCGGAGGCATCACTTTCATAGCCTCGGCGGCGGGCGTGTTCATCGGACGCCTCTCGGGCGATTCTCTGGGCTCGCGGGCTGAAGCGGCGGGAGGCGTCATCCTCATCGCGATCGGCATTCGGGTGCTGTTCGATCATCACGCATTCGGCTAGGACGCCCCGGCCCCGAACTCTCAGCCTCTGTCGAGGGTCGCGTGAAGGACCCGCGCCGCCTTGAGGATATCGAGGTCGCGCTGGCGGCCATAACTCGTTTTGGTCAAAGCGATGAGACCAGCCGCCGCCTCAAAGCTTACCCATCTGATCGATGCGGTCTCGCGACTGAATGCGCCCGGCTCTCCGATTGGGGCGGCCAGAAAGAAGGCGGTGACGGTCGTCGTTCCCGGAAACGCGGTCGGAATGACGGCGAGGATCTCGGCGTCATACCCGGTCTCCTCCCGAACCTCTCGGAGCGCGGTCTGAGCCGGGGTCTCGCCCGGATCGGATCTCCCCTTGGCGAAGGTCCAGACATAGCCTCCGAAATGCCCGGAGGGCTCCCGCAAGAGAACCTCCCCCGATGCGTTGATCAGGACGGCGCCATAAGCGTCCGCCTTCGGCACTGGGCCCATGTTCATCCCTCCTTTGTCTGTCCTGACAAGCCATCGCTCCGTCTGGACACGCCCGGGCCGGCTTTGTCCATTCCCCGACCGGATCGCTCCCCCGACCCGAGGGCGCCGGGTTCGCGCATTACGGGCGCGCCTCCGCCGCCCCTCATGCGAGCGGTCAGCAAATCCCCGGCGAGCTCAAGGGCATCGTCCGGCCAGTACTCGCGAGGCCTTGGATGAGTGACGTTGGGGGCGCGAACCGGCCGACAGGTCAAAATCCGGTTTCGCCATTGAAGGGGGATGCTCTCACGACCCTGCAGGGCGCCGATGAGCGCTCCGCAGATCGCGCCATTGGTGTCCGTGTCTCCACCCATGCCGACAGTGTCGACCACCGCCTCCTCGAGCGACACCCCGCGCAGGAGCTGATGAAAGGCATTCTGCAGCGCCGGAGGGGTCCAGCCCATGGATGCGCCGAGATCGGCGGGCGCGTCGCGCCGCGATGCGCGGAGCCGTCGACGTACGGTCTCGGCACCCTCGCCGTCGCCGGCGACCGCCAGAGCGGTCTCGAGCATCTCCCTTGCGTCCGCTCCCGAGACCCCGACCGCGATCGCGGCCGCAAACGCCCGGTTCGCCGCCTGACAGACCGGATGGGGATGAGTGAGGCGCGCATCCTCAGCCGCCAGATCCGCTGCGAGACCCGGATCTGCGTGCGCGAAAACACCGATCGGACTGACCCGCATCAGGGCGCCGTTCGACTGACTGTCCTCATCCGGGGATCCCTTGCCGGCAAGGGCGGCCAGACCTCTGGCTGTGGTCGATCCGACATCGAACGGACCAGAGGTCCGCCAGCGCAGATAGGCCGCCGAGACCTGCGCCCGGTCCCAGGCGCCCTGATCGGAAAGGGAACGCGCCAGTGCGAGCGCCATCTCGCTGTCGTCCGTGGGCTGACCGGCGATCAGCGACCAGACGCCTCCGTCGGCGAGGCGACGAATACCGGAAGGATGACGCCTCAGGATTTCTGAAGCGGACATGAACTCGACCATGGATCCCAGCGCATCTCCCGCCAGCTGACCAAGAAGGCATCCCTGAGCCCGATCGAGCCGCCGGGCATCCGCTGCGAAGGGACCGGTTCGCACCGATTCTGATCGGCGCCGACGTCCCGCCGAGGCGCTACCGAGCACGTGAACGAGCCTTTCCGCCAGCGCGGGAGCCGCGCCGATACAGCCGTCGGCGCCCTCGCACGGACCGATCCGGCGCCCCTGGAGATCGACAAGCGTGCGGCCCGAGGCCGCTAGAAGCGCCGCGCCTGCCGCGAGGTCCCAGGCAGAGAGAGCGGAGGTGAGACTGACGCCCGCCTCCACTTCTCCGGCAGCGGCAAGGGCGAGCCGGTAGGCCGGGCTCGGAAGGGCGCGGATCCGCATCCTCTCGAGATATCGTCCATCCTCAGCGGCCCGTTCCCTGGCCTCGAGGCTCATCGCCAGAACCCCCTCTGCGGCCTGCGGATCGACTTCGATCGGACGGCCATTGCGCCGGATGGGCGCGCCCCGCCTCCATGAAATCATGTCTCCGTCGTCGTCGGGATAAAGAGGCGCATAAACCACAGAGAGAATGGGTTCGCCCTCACAGAGAAGCGCGACGGATATCGAAGACCCGCGATGGCCGGAGAGAAAGTCGTGCGTCCCATCATGAGGATCAACCACCCAGAGATGGTCCCCCGGCCCCTTCGCGACGCCGGTCTCCTCGCCAAGCCAGCCTCCCGGACAGAGATCCAGAAGACGACGCCTCAGCACTCTTTCGACCTCTAGGTCGATCAGCGCCGAGGCGCCCCGCCGTCGCGGCCCGTCCCCCCTGTGAAACTCTGCGCGGATCATGGCCCCTGCCTCCCGAATGATCCCGTGAAGACGATTGAGCGTCTCATCGGATCTGGTATGGGGTAAGGTCATCGATCGCGTCTCCGCATGTTCGACGATCTGGATAATCGCAAGTTCGGCCTTCGTCTGATCCCTCGGGATTTTCCGTCTGCCGGATCGGCTTCCGAAGGACCCTCCCATGATCCATGCGGTCGGCTTTTACTGGACGCTTCCTGCGCCCTGGGCCGGGTTCACCCGACTTCCCGACGGGATCGAGGCGGCGGCCCGGTCGAGCCTGACGATCCGCTATCAGTGCGAGCGGATCCGTCGATACGCGAAGGAGGAAGGCTATCGTCTGATCGCTGAAGAGGTCTTTCTCGAGATCGAGCCGGACAGGGGAAGCGAATACATCCTGCCGGCTCTGGACAAGGTGGCGGAGGTCTGCCGAGCGCATGATGCGCGTCTGCTGATCGTGGACTTTTCAGCCGTCTCGAGATGGCGCGACCACTCCGTGCTCAACGGCTGGTGGACGGCCCGCCATGTCCGCGTCGAAACACTTTTCCCCGACGAGATCCTGATCGACGGCCAGATATTCGATCCAGGTCTTCACTTCTCCGACTGGAGGCGACGGACAGACGAATGGCGGGAGGGGAAAGCCGAACGCATCCGGCGCGCGCTATCGGACATCCTGCCGCTCAGACAGTCCGGCCAGACCTTCGCAGCGATCGCCAGGACCCTCAATGAACGGGGCGTCCCCACGGCGACAGGGCGCAACTGGTCGGCTGACAGCGTGCGCAAGATGCTCAAGGTCAGCGGACCGGATCAGGCCTGAGGCGTCATGAACGCCCGCTCGTTGAGAGGCCGAAGGCGGCCGGCTCCGCGCGTTGACGGACCCGACACCCCAGCCAGACGTCAGGTCTTCACTCGCCCCGCAGACGGCGGAGGAAGAGCGGCGCCCTGACCGCCAGCCAGAGGAGGGTCACAACGTTCCCCAGAACAAACACGCTGATCGCCAGGACTGCCCCGAGGGGACGGCGCGGCTCGCACACAAGCATGACCAGCGCTGCGAACAGAAATCCCGCATAGAGATCCAGAAAAGTCACGATCCCCCAGGGGAGCGCCAGAATGGCCCCGCCCTCCTCAAAAATGGCGCCTGCAAAGGACGCCCAGAGGATCGAGGCCAGAAGTCCGAGGGCCAGGGCTACGCCTGCCAACCTGACTGCAAACATGACGTGCTCCCATACCAAAATCGACCTCGCCCTCCTGATGGGGCGAAGGTCGACCCTAGCAGCACGGCCAGGGGCCTGTCGCGCTCTTGTTCAATGATCCGGTCCCGCCTGCGTCCGAAGCCCTTGCCGGCTGAGGGGGGAGCATGAGAGACCGACTGACGTTTCGAAGGAGACAAACGATCATGGCCGTCCGCAATCGCGTCACCGAAGCCCTTGGGGTGGAGTATCCGATCATTCAGGCGCCGATGGGATGGATTGCCCGCGCGCCCCTGGCCTCCGCCGTCTCGAACGCCGGCGGCATGGGGATCATCGAAACCTCTTCGGGAGAGCTTGATACGATCAAGGGCGAAATCGCCCGGATGCGCACTCTGACCGACAAGCCCTTCGGCGTGAACATCGCCCAGGCCTTTGTAAGGGATCCCGGCATCGCCAATTTCGTGATCGATCAGGGCGTGCGCTTCGTCAGCACCAGCGCAGGCGATCCCGCCAAGTTCTGCGGTGTTCTCAAAGCAGCGGGCCTCACGGTCTACCATGTGGTTCCTACCCTCAAGGCCGCCCTCAAGGCCATCGAGGCGGGCGTGGACGGCCTGATCGTCGAGGGCGGAGAGGGAGGCGGGTTCAAGAATCCCCAGCCCGTCATGACGATGGTGCTCCTTCCTCTGGTGGCCGAACGGGTCAATGTCCCGATCGTGGGCGCCGGCGGGATCACCTGCGGGCGCACAATGGCGGCCGCCTTCGCCCTTGGGGCCGAGGGGGTGCAGATGGGCACCCGCATGGTCTCGGCCGCCGAGAGCCCGGTTCACATGAACTGGAAGCAGGCCATCATCGATGCGGAGGAAACCGACACGCTTTTCCTCAACCAGTTCTCGAGGCCGGCGCTGCGCGCACTCAGAACCCGCAAGACGGAGCGCCTCGAGAGGGAGCTCGGGCCGGATTATTCCGGCCCGCCGATCACGACCGAGTTCGGATCGGCGAAGGATCTTTACTTCGGTGGCGACATGGAATCCTCGATCGCCCTGACCGGGCAGGTCGCCGGCCGCATCTCGGGCGTCAAGCCGGTTGCCGAGATCATCGCCGAGACCATGGCCGAGTTCCACGAGACGGTGCGCGCCATGGGAGCGCGTTACGGATAACTGAGCTCAGGGCGCCGCGCGCGGGCTTCCTCGCGCCTTTGGGGACTGCCGTCAGTCGGGCGTCACCGGATCGGTCAGAATAAAGACCAGCCGTCCGGCGATCCGCGGCCCCTCGCCCGGCGGCAGATCCATGGGGTGACGGACACCGTCGAGAACATCGACCGAGAGGAGATCGAACGGGCTCAGCCCGTCGAGACAGGCAAGGTTCACCCCATACTCGCCTGGACGCGACCGGCGCTCATGATGGGTGTAAATCCCGCAGCATGAACAAAAAAAGTGACGCGCCGCGCCGGTGTTGAAGCGATAGCAGGTCAGCTGGTCCGCGCCTGACAGGATCCTGAGGCCTCCGGGTCTGCCTGATACCGCCACAGCGCCGCGCATCCGGCAAAAGGAGCAGTCGCATCGGCGCGCTGTATGCAGGCCGTCGACCAGATCGACCTCGAACCGGACAGCCCCGCAATGACAACCACCCGTCCGCATCGGGGCATCCGGATCTGTGATCATATCGAACCTCCCCGGCGCCAGCGGCTCAGGCTTCTGCGTGGTCCCGACATCCTAATCCGGAGCGAGACTGAGCAACAGACTGGATATCAACAGGCGTGAGATCTTGCGGTAGCCGCCGGCGAGCGCCTATGGCTGGGCCTATGACCGCTGAATTCGACCTGCCGATCGACGACGTTCTGCCGGAGATCCTGAAGCGCCTTGAGACGGCCCGGCGCCTCATCATCGAGGCGCCGCCGGGTGCGGGAAAAACCACACGTACGCCTCTCGCCCTGATGACCCAGCCCTGGGCGGCGACGGGGCGGATCCTCCTCCTCGAGCCACGCCGGATCGCGGCGAGGGCGGCTGCAGAACGCCTGGCCGCGAGCCTTGGGGAACGCGTGGGGGAGAGGATCGGCCTTCGCACGCGCCTCGATGTCCGCACCTCTGCGCGCGCACGCATCGAGGTTCTGACCGAAGGGGTGTTTACACGCATGATCCTTTCGGACCCCGGTCTCGAGGGCGTGTCGGCGGTGATCTTCGACGAGTTTCATGAGCGCTCGCTTGAGGCGGAGGCGGGTCTCGCCTTCGCGCTGGATGCGCAGAGCGTCCTTCGCGAAGACCTGAGGATCCTGGTGATGTCGGCGACGCTGCCGCCCAATCTCACCCCGGCGACGTTCGGCGCCGAGGTGGTGTCCAGCGCCGGGCGGGCCTATCCCGTCGAGACCCTCTATGTCGAACGTGATCCGCGCGGGCGCATCGAGACCGACGTCGCCCTCGTCATCCGACGCGCCCTTCGAGAACAGGAGGGATCCATCCTCGCCTTCCTTCCGGGGATGGCCGAGATCGCGCGCACTTCTGATGCGCTGAGCGATCTGGCGGGCCCCATCGATGTGGTTCCGCTTCATGGAAGCCTCTCTCCGGCCGATCAGAGCGCCGCCATCGCGCCGCCATCGCCCGGCCGGCGAAAGGTGGTGCTTGCGACCGATCTTGCCGAAAGCGCCCTCACGATCGAAGGGGTGCGGGTGGTGGTGGATGGCGGGCTCGCGCGCGTTCCCCGACATGACGTTGCGACCGGCGCGACGCGACTGGAGACGGTGCGGATCTCGGTCGCGAACGCCGATCAGCGACGCGGACGCGCCGGCCGCACCGCGCCAGGGGTGTGCTACCGGTTGTGGCGGGAGGCGGAGATGCGGGGGTTCGCGCCGGCGCCGTCTCCTGAAATCGACAATGCCGACCTGACGGGGCTGCGTCTGGATGCGGCGCGCTGGGGGGCCCGATCGGTTCAGGACCTGAAATGGCTCAACCCGCCCCGGGAGACCCCGTGGCGGCTGGCGGGGGAGAGGCTGACCCTCGCCGGCGCGCTCACGCCCGAGGGCGAGCCCACGCCTCTGGGCGCGAAAGTGAGCGAACTTGCCCTGCCGCCCCGGCTGGGCCTCATGGTCATGCGGGCGCGTGAGAAGGGTCTCGGACGTCTCGCCGGGGAGATCGCAGCCCTCCTCAGCGAACGCGATCTGGGGGGACGCTCGAGCGATCTTGGAGAGCGGCTCAACCGCTTCCGCCGGGATACGGGCGACCGGGCGCGGGCGATGCGCGATCTCGCCCGGCGCTGGGGCGGGCCGCAGGCTGACCCGGAGACCGGAGACGAGGCGGCCGGCTATGTGCTCGGCCTTGGGTTTCCCGAGCGCATCGCCATGAGCCGCCCCGGCGCAACCGGCCGCTTCCTGCTTGCGGGCGGCCGGGGCGGGCGCCTCGATGAGACCGATCCCATGGCGCGCGAACGCTGGCTGGTCGCGGCGGATCTGACCGGATCGGGGGCCGAACTCAGGATCACGCTCGCCGCCCGGATCAGCGAGGCGGACGCCCTTCTTGCCGGCGGGGCCAGCCAGTCAGAGGAGGCGATTTATGATCCGGCGACGATGAGCGTGCGGGCGCGACGGATCCGTCGGCTCGGGGGGATCGTGCTGGAGGAGACCCCCTTGCCCCAGCCGCCCCGACGACTGGTCGCCGGGGCGCTGCTCAACGCCGTACGCGAGGGCGGCCTCAGTCTCCTGCCCGCGGGAGAGGACCTCGCCCGCCTTATCGCCCGCCTCGCCTTTCTGAGGGCGACGTTCGGGGACCCTTGGCCGGAGGATTTTCCAAAAACCCTCACCGAGCGGCTGGAGGACTGGCTTGCGCCCCTTCTCGAGACGACGCGTTCGCTCAGGGATATTGAAAGCCCCGCCCTGGCGCAGGCGGCGATGACGCTCCTGGACTGGCCCCTGGCGCGGGAACTCGACCGTCTGGCGCCGAGCCTTTGGACGACCCCGGCCGGGCGCCGGATCGCGGTCGACTACGCCGCCGAGGGAGGTCCGCGGGCCGAGTGCAAGGTCCAGGAGGCCTTCGGGCCCGGGGAGCACCCGACAGTGGCGGACGGCCGTGTCCGCCTGACCCTCGCCCTCCTCTCGCCCGCGATGAGGCCGGTTGCGCTCACACGGGACCTGCCCGGGTTCTGGACAGGCGGGTATGCCGACATGAGGAAGGACATGCGCGGGCGCTATCCCAAACATGACTGGCCCGAAAATCCCGCCGCAGCGCTTCCGACCAGCCGCGCGAAGCCCCGTTCCTGAGGAGGCGGGCCAGCGACTCAGCCGCTCGGCGCAGGCGATTTATGACGCAAGGGAAACCCAAATCCAGCTCCCGCCGGACCCGCGTCAGCCTCACCTTAGGTCACGCAGATGTGACTTTTTTGTCGTTTTCCGGCTGATTTGCCGCAGAAGCGGCCCTGCGTCGCTTGACCGCAGACATCCCGGGAGTCAGCCTCATCTCACGTAAGGCGGAGACAACATCCGCCGATTGATAGAGACGGGCTCATCCTTCCGGCGCCCGTCACATGGGGAAGTCAACGTCTTAGAGGGAGACCGCGTCCAATGGCGCCCAAAAACCGTTTTACCGTCGTCAGTCTTATGGCCCTTAGCATGGCCATGCCGGCGCTGGCGCAGCAAACGCCGCCGGCAGAACCGGCGGCCAAGGCCGACCGCTCAAGCAATGATGTCGTCGTCGTGACGGCCTCCAAGCGGGAGGAGACCGTTCAGGACATCGCCGTGGCCGTGACGGCCATCTCCTCGGAGCTTCGCGACGAGATCGGTCTGTCGACGGTGCAGGACTACACCAACTTCGCACCGGGCCTCAGCTATTCGACCGCGAACGACCGTCTCGGCATGCGCGGGGTCACGAGGACCTCGAACAACTTCGGTATCCGTTCGGGTATCTCGAACTATGTCGACGGCGTTTACTTCTCCTCCGCCATTCCCGCCAGCCGCGAAACCATCTTCGTCGACCGCGTCGAGGTCGTGCGCGGACCGCAGGGCACGCTCTATGGACGCGACTCCATCGGCGGCGCGCTCAACGTTATCTCCAAGAGACCTTCGAACGAGTTCGAAGGCGAGGTGCATATCGGCTTCGCCAATTTCGACGAGCGCAAGCTCGAGGCCCGGATCTCCGGCCCGATTACGGACGACATCCGCTTCTCGCTGGCGGGCAACCGCTTCTTCCGCGGGGAGGGTTTCCTCACCAACGTGGCCGGCCTTGAAACAGAGGCGAACCGCCGCGACGACACGTATATCGAAGGTCAGCTCGAAGGCGATATCGGCGACCGGTTCAGCTGGTGGGCCCGCCTTGGCTCGCTGAGCTGGCACCGCGTCGGGTCTCCCGGCGGCCGGACCGGCGCCGGGGATTCCTCCCCTTACGACACCCGCCTGTTCCCGGGCGGCTCGGCCAACATCAACAGCTTCTACGGCTTCAGCGGCGTCGCCTCGGGACTTACGCAGGCCGGCACGCAGACCACGAACCCCAATATCGGCGCGAACACCCAACTCCAGTTCAACGCCGACTTCACGCAGTTCACCGACCTCTTCCCCACAACGGAAGGCGCGCTTGAGGCGGTCTACAGCTTCGACAATTTCGACCTGAAATATCTGGGCGGTTATGTCTGGTATCACTACAATCTTCAGATCGACAATGACGGCGGACCGGTCAGCGCATTCAAGCTGCCCTTCGCTCTCGGCGGCGTGCCGGCTGGCAATAACATCTCCGTCGGCCGCATCACGGACTATAACGAGAACCGCGCCTGGTTCTCGAACGAGATCAACCTGATCTCGACCGGATCGGGTCCCTTCCAGTGGGCGACCGGCATCTATCAATACCAGGAAAACTACACCCAGCCGATCTATGTCTCCTCGCATCCGGGCATTGGCGGAACGGTTCTGCGCTTCCCGACCTACACCCCCACGGTCGATCTTCCCGATTTCACGGGCCGTAATGCGAGCTCAGGGTCGCCGCAGGGCGGAGATCTCTGGTACTTCTCCAACAACCAGGGCCTGAACCACGCCTACGGCGCCTTCTTCCAGGGCGATTATCAGATCAATGACGCCTGGAAGATCACCGGCGGCATCCGCTGGTCGAAGGACGTGATGAACGGCGCCGATCAGGTGCGATATATCTCGCATTACGCTCTGGGCGCTCCGCGGGTCGACGGGACCTCGGCCTTCTTCGGCGGGCCCGATCCGACGACGGTCACGGCGAGCAATCCCTGCGGCTTCGCGGGCCTCGGCATTGTCAACACCAATGTGACGACGGCGAACAGCGCGGCGGGTTGCGGCGGGCTCGACAAGAGCCGGTACGGCATCTACCTCGACCCGGTGACGGGCATCGCCCGCCGCCAGCTCGCCGCCTCGTGGAACGAGGTCACAGGCGTTCTGGGCGTCGACTGGACGCCGGATACCGACACCCTCGTCTATGCGAAGTACAACCGGGGCTACAAGCCCGGCGGTCTTGGCTGTGCGGACACGAACTGCAACCTCACGGCGACGCCCTACACGGACAAGGAACTTGTCGACGCCTTCGAACTGGGCCTCAAGCGGGAGTGGCCGGCGGCCAACCTCACGACCAACGCGGTGGCGTTCTACTACGACTATCAGGGCTATCAGGTCTCCAACACGATCGTGCCGGACATCAACGCCTCCGGCGTGCGGCCGCCGACCTATGTCTCTTACATCAACCTGCCGTCGACGGTGACGACCGGGTTTGAACTTGAAACGATCTGGCGACCGACGGACGCCCTGCGGATCCTGTTCAACTACGGCTACGCCAACCCGGAGATCGGAGACACGCCCGCTCTCGTGCACGCGCTCGACCCGTTCGGCCGCGATCCCGCAGCGAACGTGATCTCCCGAACGAACGGACCTTGCGGCAGCAGCGCCACCGCCTGCATCGCCGGCCAGAACCTGAACGGCAACATGCTGCCGTTCAACCCGAAGAATAAGGCCGCCCTGGTTGGGACCTACACCGTCGATATGGAAGACGGCGCAGA
Organism: uncultured Alphaproteobacteria bacterium; assembly: GCA_903831255.1. Lineage (GTDB taxonomy): Bacteria > Pseudomonadota > Alphaproteobacteria > Caulobacterales > Hyphomonadaceae > UBA7672. The sequence goes on along the minus strand of CAIKWZ010000019.1, from coordinate 22,683 downwards.
GCTCAACTTCACGGCCTCCTCCTCCTGGCAGGACGTCGCCTACAGCTCCGTGTTCAACCGCTGGGCGACGAAGATCCCGTCCTGGGTGCAGACCGACGCACGGGTGACATGGACCAACGCCGATCAGAACATCACACTCATCGGGTTCGTCCGGAACCTCTTTGACGATGTGATCTTTGACGGCCGCGGCGGCGGACGCCGGATCGGCAACACGCGCGACGTGCCGCTCCAGATGTGCGGATCGTCTGCCGCAACGACGGTCAGCCATGCGGTCAACCCGACCGGCGTGCTGGCGCAGGACTGCCTGACGATCTCTGAAAGCTACCGTCCGCCCCGCACCTACGGGGTCGAGCTTCAGTACAAGTTCTAACCCGCTGGCCGGTCTTCCGGCCGGTCCGGTACGCCTCAACATGCGCCGGCCCCTCAAGGGGCCGGCGTTTTTGTCTCGGCATGCCGCTACGGCGCCCCCTCGTATGAGGGACGAAGAGGGCCAGGACATGATACCTAAAAGGCACACTTTTCACGGCCGCGTGACCTTTTGGTCTCGCCTTGAAGGTTTCCGCATCGGGAAACTCCCCTAAACGAAGGTTGACGTTGCGAACGGGATCCAGATGCGTGTAGTCCCATCGCGCGGGTGTTTGCCCACCGGCTGCGGCGCTGAGCTCCATGCAGAGACAACGCGTCGACGGAGAGGATCGTTTCATAGGGAGGTTGCGTCTGATGGCGCCCAAGAACCGTCTTACACTAGTGAGCCTGATGGCTCTCGGAATGGCCATGCCGGCCCTCGCTCAGCAGGCCCCGGCCGCAGCAGCGCCTCAGGAAGGCGACCGCATGAGCCGCGACGTGGTGGTCGTGACCGCCTCGAAGCGCGAGGAAACCGTTCAGGATATCGCGGTCGCCGTGACCGCTATCACCGACGAGCTGCGCGACGAGATCGGTCTCACGACGGTCCAGGACTACACCAACTTCGCCCCCGGCCTCAGCTATTCGACCTCCAACGACCGCCTCGGCATGCGCGGCGTCACGAGGACCTCGAACAACTTCGGTATCCGCTCGGGTATCTCGAACTATGTCGACGGCGTCTACTTCTCCTCCGCCATCCCGGCCAGCCGCGAGCCAATCTTCGTCGACCGCGTCGAGGTTGTGCGCGGACCGCAGGGCACGCTCTACGGTCGCGACTCGATCGGCGGCGCGCTCAACGTGCTCTCCAAGCGCCCCTCGTCGGATTTCGAAGGCCAGTTCAACATCGGTTATGGCAATTTCGACAGCAGCAAGGTCGAGACGCGCTTCTCGGGCCCGATCACCGACACGCTGCGTTACAGCCTCGCCGCCTCACGCACCCTGCAGCAGGAAGGCTACCTGACCAACGCATCCGGTCTTGAATCGGAAGCCGGTCGCAATGACGGCTATTATTTCGAAGGCCAGCTCGAAGGCGAGATCGGCGACCGCTTTGAATGGTGGACGCGCCTTGCACGCCTTCAGTGGAGCCGCGTGGGCTCGCCCGGCGCGCGCACCAGCGCCGGCAACACGGCGATCTATGACACACGCTTCTTTGCTGCGACCTCGGACATCGCTCCGAACGCGTTCTACGGCCTGCTCGATCCGACCCGCGTTCAGGTCGGAAATCAGGTCACCAACCCGACCATCACCGACCGCTACAAGTTCAACACCGACTTCACCAACGTCGCGCATCTGCGTCCGACAGAAGAAGCCGTGATCGAAGCCGTCTGGCATGCCGACGAATTCGACATCAAGTATCTCGGCGGTTACGTCTCCTACAACTACAACCTCCAGCAGGACCATGACGGTTCGCCGATCAAGTCGGCGAAGCTCGGAGCCCGCACAATCAACCTTGAGCGCGTGTCGGACTATAACGAGAACCGCACCTGGTTCTCCAACGAGATCAACCTGATCTCGACGGGCGATGGCCCCTTCCAGTGGGTCATGGGGGCCTATCAGTACCAGGAAAATTACAACCAGACGGTCTTCGTTTCCCAGCTCGCCAATCCAGGCGGCTCGGTCCTCGCTCTGGGCGATCTTCTCGCTGGACGCTTCACCAACCCGCTGGCGATCCTGCCCTCGGGCACGGGACGCAGCTCTTATTCCGGCTCGCCCATTCCGGGCGCTTCGCTGGTGTTCCACACCAACAACCAGGCCGTGAACAACGCCTATGGCGTGTTCCTGCAGACCGACTATGAGTTCAACGATCAGTGGAAAGTCACCGGAGGCCTTCGCTGGTCTAAGGACATCTCTGACGGCCGCGAATACGCGCGCATCGTCAACCACTACGTCCTGCAGGCAGCTCTCGCTCCGCTCTTCGGCCCCGCAGCAGCCCTGCTTCCGGCTCGGATCGACGTGACCCGCAACCTTGGCGGCGTCGACCCGGCGACCGGCAAGGTGGGCAAGGGCGTCATTAACGCCACCGTCACCAACCCGCTCGGCATCTACTATGACGCCGTGACCGGCAATGGCTATCGCGATCTGTACGCGTCCTGGGAAGAAGTGACCGGGGTCGTCGGCATCGACTGGACGCCGGACACCGACACGCTGATCTACGGAAAGTACAATCGCGGCTATAAGCCCGGCGGTCTCGGCGCGGCTGAAGTCTTCGGCGTTCTCCTGCCGACGCCTTACACTGACCAGGAGATCGTGGATGCGTTCGAACTCGGTCTCAAGCGCGAGTGGCCGACGCTCAATCTGACGACGAACGTGGTGGCGTTCCTCTACGATTACGCTGGTTATCAGGTCTCCAACCTGGTCAACCCGGAAGAGCCCACGACGCCGGGCGCGGTTCGTCCGCTTCCCTACACGGCCTACGTCAACCTGCCGAAGACCCAGACCTCGGGCTTCGAGCTCGAGACGATCTGGCGGCCTACCGACAATTTCCGCGTTCTGTTCAACTATGGCTGGACGAACCCGGAGATCAAGGAATCGCCCTCGCTCATCCACTCGCTTGACCCCTTCGCGCTTGATCCTCTGGCGAAAAAGCTCGGCGCGGCTGCCTCGAACGGCCTGCAGGGTCAGTCTCTGGCGGGCAACCTCCTGCCGTTCAGCCCGAAGAACAAGCTCGCCCTCAACGGCACCTACACGTGGGACCTCGAGGACGGCGCTACGATCGATGCGTCCGCCAGCTATTTCTGGCAGGATGTGGCTTATTCTTCGATCTTCAACCGTCCGTATTCGGAGATCCCGGCCTGGGATCAGACGGATGCGCGCCTCACCTGGACCAACTCGGATGGCAACATCCAGATCATCGGCTTCGTCCGCAATCTCTTCGACGAGATCGTGTATGACAGCTTCGGTTCGGGCCTGATCGAAGGCACGAAGAAAAACGTGGCGCCGCAGCGCTGCGACACCTCCGTGGCGACGACGCCAACGCCGGGCGCGATCCGCGCGGAATCCTGCTATGCTTCGTCCGAAACCCTGCGTCCGCCCCGCACCTACGGGGTCGAACTGCAGCTTCGCTTCTGATGCAAGGCGGCGGAGAGGGTCGCTCAGGCTCCCCTCTCCTCCTCGCCGAACGATCCTGCGACGCCGGCCCCTCTCGGGGCCGGCGTTTGCTTTTAAACGCCCTCCCTGCAAAGCGACCGCGTTAACCAAAAACTCACGGAAGACACGCGAGTCTCAGGCATTGTGTGTCCATGGGGTTGAAGGGTCACGCCGATGAACGCCTATGAGCAGCTGGCGCGCCGCTACTGCGCTCTGGTCGGGGAAGACCCCGATGAACGCATCGAGGGCGTGCCGGTCTGGCGTCTCGCCCTTGGAGATCTCGAGGCCGCCATGAACGCCCTCGATACCTTCGGCCTCGAGACGCGGACCACCTTCCACGAGATTTCCGAGACCGCCCAAGCTGAGCGCCCCCGACGCGCCTTCACCCTCATCCGCCGGGTCGCCTGAAGGCTCAGGACGCGGAGAGCATGGCCTCGAGCTCGTCCCCGGCGAACCCCAGAGCTTCGAGCACTTCGCGCGTATGCTGCCCCAGGGTCGGGGGCTCCAGACGGATATCGGCGGGCGTTCCGGTGAAGCGCACCGGGTGCTCCATGGCGACATACGGCCCGACCACCGGATGCTGGCGTTCGTGAAGGAAGCCGGTCGCGCGAAGGTGCGGGTCGTCGAGGACGTCCTCGAGGGTGTTGCAGCGCATGGAGGGAATATCGGCCTTGGCGAGAAGCTCAAGCCACTCTCCGGTGGTGCGGGTCGCGGCCACCTCCGCCACCAGCTGATAGAGCGCCGCAATGTTCTGGGTGCGCGCCGCATAGGTCGAAAACCGGGGATCCTCGGTCATGATCTCGGGGCGACCACCAAGCTCAAAGAAGGTGACCCATTGCGTGTCCGAATAGGGCATGATGCCGATATAGCCGTCCCGGGTCGGATAAGGCATCCGGCTGGCGCTGACAGACCGGGTGTAGGCCATCTGGGCCAGAGGCGGAATGAATGTGCGGCCATACAGGTTCTCGACCATGTTGAAAGCGGTGAAGCTTTCAAGCATGGGCGCCTCGATGAACTGTCCCTCACCTGTCCGCGCCAGCGCGAAGAGGCCGGCGAGGGTCGCATAGGCGGCGTGAAGGCCTGAGACCTTGTCGGCCATGAGGGCGGGCATGTAGCGCGGCGGCCCGCCTTCCCGGATGGCGAAGAGGTCGGCGACGCCGGAACCGGCCTGGATGAGATCATCATAGGCAGGCTTTCCCGCATAAGGTCCCTTGGCGCTGTATCCGGCGCAGTGGACATAAACGACGTCCTCGCGAAGGGCTCTGACATCTTCATAGGCGAGGCCCATGCGCCTGAGGCCGTCCATCCGGACGTTGGTGAAAAAGACCTGCGAGCGGGCTGCAAGACGGCGCATCGCCTCCATGCCCGAGGCGCTCTTGAGATCGAGAACGACAGACTTCTTGTTGCGGTTGAGGCCCATATAGATCGCGCCCATGCCCGGGGCGGGCGCGGGCCCCGCATGACGCATGATGTCCCCGGCGCCGGTCTCGACCTTGATCACCTCCGCGCCCATATCGCCGAGCAGCTGGGTGGCGTAGGGGCCCAGGACCACGGTGGACAGGTCAAGAATGGTCACACCCGACAACGGGCCGGCGGCAGGCTGGGTCACGGCGCATCTCCCTTGCACGGGGCCGGACGCATGGCCGCCCTTGGGGTTTCTGCTTACGGGCCGCGTCGGCGACAAGGCAAGAGACCCTTCATCGAAAAAGCCGCTGGCGGCGCTCCCGAGGCCCTCGCCCCCGCCCGTCTCCCCGAGCTCGGGAGGCTGACGCGCACTGCCGCCGTTGACGCGAGTTAAATTCATTCTAATATAAGGGGCGTCTAGAATGAGTTCGTCCCATGCCCCTGCTCACTCAGCTTCAGACCGCCGGCCTTCGCGCAACCCCCAAGAGGATTGCGATCGGAGGCCTTCTGTTCGACGGCGTGGACCGGCACGTCACAGCGGACGACGTCGCCGACATGGCGCGTAAGGCAGGGATCAAGGTCTCCCTCGCCACCGTCTACAATACGCTCAACCAGTTCGTCGCCGCAGGCATCCTCAAGCGAATCATCCTGGATACGGACAGGACGTATTTCGACACCAATGTCTCAGACCATCATCACCTGTTTTACGAAACCAGCGGCGACCTGCTCGATGTTCCTGGCGACAGCCTGAGGATCGAAGGCCTGCCGGCGGCGCCCGAAGGCGCCAGGGTCAGAGCCGTGGAGGTCGTGATCCGAATGAGCGGAACACCCGTATCCATCGGCAGCACAGCCGGCTGACTCAGCCCAGTGTAGAATTGTTCTAAAATAATTCTTGAAATCGTCGGAGACCTTGCTAAGTCAACGGGCACGCCCGGTGGAAGCATTCGTTTCCGCCGGACCGCTTGGCCACAAGGAGAGCTCTTATGGAACTCAAGAACAGCAAGACCGTCGAGAATCTGAAGGAAGCCTTCGCCGGCGAGAGCCAGGCGAACCGCCGCTACCTCTACTTCGCCCAGAAAGCCGACATCGAAGGCTATAATGACGCCGCTGCGGTGTTCCGCTCCACGGCCGAAGGCGAAACCGGCCACGCCCACGGCCACCTGGAATTCCTGGAAGCGGTCGGCGACCCCGCTACCGGCAAGCCGATCGGATCGACCGCCGACAACTTGAAGGCGGCTATCGCTGGCGAGACGCACGAGTACACCGACATGTACCCGGGCATGGCTCGCACGGCGCGTGAAGAAGGCTTCGACGAGATCGCCGACTGGTTCGAGACGCTCGCGAAAGCTGAGAAGTCCCACGCCGGCAAGTTCCAGCGCACGCTCGATACGCTGGGCGCCTGATCGACACCCCGCGACCGGAGGAGGCCTCGAGCCTCCTCCGGCGCTACTTTCCCACACCGATCCATCCAGACGGAGACCGGCGATGTCGTCCGAAGGCAGCCTTCAAGCCCCCATCCGCCATCCCCTGCCCTGGAAGGAGGAATCCTTTTACGATTTCGACCAGATCCACACCGAGATGGAGCGGGTCTTCGATATCTGTCACGGCTGCCGGCGCTGCTTCAATCTGTGCGACAGCTTCCCCCGCCTCTTCGACATGATCGATGAAAGCGCGACCGGGGAAGTCGACAGCCTGAAACCTGAAGAACACTATAAGCCGGTCGTGGACGCCTGCACGCTCTGCGACATGTGCTTCATGACGAAGTGCCCCTATGTTCCGCCCCACGATTTCAATCTGGATTTTCCGCACCTGATGCTGCGCTACCGCGCCGCAGAAACGCGCCGCGACGGTGCGCCGAAGGTCGAGCGCCAGCTGGCGCAGACCGATCGCAACGGCCGCCTCGCCCAGCCGGTCGCCCCGATCGCCAACCTCTTCTCCTCAAGCTCCAACACGGTCTCGCGAGGCCTGCTTGAATCCCTCGCCGGGATCGATCGGGAGGTGGAGCTGCCGAAGTATCATTCGCAGACCTTCACCGTTCAGGCCCGACAGGACGACCGGGTGCGCGACGCCTCGGCGCCGGCCGCCGCCCGCAAGGCCGTCATCTACTCGACCTGCATTGTGGAATATAACGCCCCGTCCACCGGCATGGCGACCAAGGCGGTTCTCGAAGCCAACGGAGTCCAGACAGAGATCCTCTATCCGGCCTGCTGCGGCATGCCGTATTTTGAGCACGGCGATCTCAAGTCGGTCGCCCGTCAGGCCGCCAAGGTGGCGAAGGCGTTCCGACCCTATGTCGACAAGGGCTACGACGTCATCGCGCCGACCGCTTCCTGCGGCCTCATGCTCAAATTCGAGTGGCCGCTCATCCTGCCCGACAATGAGGATGTGAAGGTTCTCGCAGCGGCGACCCGCGATGTCTGTCAGTACGTCGTCGACATCGCCAAGAAAGAAGGCCTCAAGGTTCAACCCCAGCCAGTCGAAGGCGGGGTCACGGCCCATCTTGCCTGCCACGCCCGGGCGCAAAACCTCGGACCGAAGTCCGCCGAGATGCTCAAACTCATTCCCGACACGCGCGTCGATGTGATCGAGCGCTGCTCAGGCCATGGCGGCACTTTCGGGGTCATGAAGGCCACGCGCCCGCTCGCCCGCAAGGTCGCCCGCAACGCCGTCAACGCAGCCAAGAAGGCGGCTAACGCCCATGTCTGCTCCGACTGCCCGCTGGCGTGCAAGCACATCTCCCAGGAGCTTGATCTCGCCGGGGCCCCCGCTCCGCGCGCCGAGCATCCGATCGAGATCTTCGCCGCCGCCTGCGGTCTTACCTGATCCTCCCCCCCTCCTCCTGCTGAAGAGAGCTCCCGACATGCCCGCCTCGCTTCGCCGCATCACCCCTCAGGATATCATCGACGCGCGCACCTTCGGCCGTGAGCGCGCAGAGCGCCGCAAGGCGCTGCTGCCGATGAAGAAGCTGCGCCGGATCGAGGTCGGGCCTGTATGCACCTTCTATTTCGAGACCTTCGAGACGATGCTGTTCCAGGTCCAGGAGATGCTGCTCATCGAAAAAGGCGGAGACGCGCAGCTCGCCGACGAACTCACCGCTTACAATCCTCTGATCCCGCAGGGCTCTGAGCTGGTGGCGACGATCATGTTCGAGATCGATGACCCGAGACGTCGCGCCAGCATACTGGGTCGCCTCGGCGGGGTCGAAGAGCGCTTCTTCCTCCAGATCGGGGATGCCCGCGTGATGGGTAAGCCGGAAGGCGACACCGACCGCACCAATGAGGACGGCAAGGCGTCGTCCGTTCACTTCGTCCGCTTCGCGCTGACGGCCGAGCAGAAAAAGGTCTTCCGCGACCCCGGCATCCAGGTCCTCGCCGGCGTCGATCATGAGCACTACGGCCATGTGGCGATCCTCTCGCCCGCCTCGCGCCGGGAGCTGGCCGAAGACTTCGCCTGACCCTCGTCCGCCCTCAGTGCGAACGGAGGAAAAGACCGCTCCAGGAACGATAAGCGCCTGGAGCTTCAGGACGTCTGCGTCCGGCTCAAAGGCAGGCATATTCCGACTGGGCGGCACTCTGGTCGGCGCCGCAGCCTTCCGGCGCCAGGAAGGCGAGCTCGGGGCCATTCTCGGTTTCGATGACATGGCGCAAACGGATGATGTCGAGATCGGTCGCTTTGAGCGCCTTTCGTTTGCGATAGCCCGCAGCAAGCTGGCCTGAGCGTCAGGCTCACGGGCGCACCGAGGCGACGCTTGACGATGTTTCGCGCCCGGGCAAGGTAACCTCGTCTCCTTTCTTCCCAAAGGACAGGTCTGATGACGCCCGCGGAACTGAAAGCCAGACGCGATGCGGCTCTGGGAGCCGGGACCGCGCTGTTCTACGCCTCTCCCCTCCATATCGTGCGTGGCGAAGGGGTGATGCTCTACGACGCCGACGGACGCGCTTATGTCGACATGTACAACAACGTTCCCTGCGTCGGTCACGCCCACCCGCGAGTTCAGGAGGCCGTCTCCCGCCAGATGGGACGGCTCAACGTTCATTCCCGCTACCTTCATGAAGACATCGTGCGCCTCGCTGAACGTCTGACAGCCCTTCATCCGTCAGGCATGGAGGCGGTCATCTTCAGCTGCTCGGGAAGCGAGGCCAACGAGATCGCCCTGCGCATGGCGCGCATGGCGACGGGCCGACGCGGGATCGTGTGCGCTCACGGAACCTATCACGGCAATACCGAGCTTGTAGGGTCCCTCACCGGACGCACGCCGCTCGAGGTCAGCGCGGAGGGCGCATGCGCCTTCGCCTGGCCCGATCCTTACGCTCCGTCGTCGGCAGGTCTGAGCCTCGAGGCGCAGGCGCAGGCGAGCCTTCTCAGCCTCGAGGCGAGCCTTGAGGCGCTCGATGCGTCCGGCCACGGCCTCGCCGCCCTCATCCTCTGCCCCATCTTCGCCAATGAAGGCCTGCCGCTTATTCCTGAAGGATATCTCGCCGATCTCGCAGGCCGGGTTCGCGCCCGCGGCGGGCTGGTGATCGCCGACGAGGTGCAGTCCGGCTATGGCCGCACCGGTCGCTGGTGGGGCTATGAGGGCGCGGGGTTCACCCCGGACATTGTCGTGACAGGCAAGCCGATGGGCGCGGGCGTCCCCCTCGCCGCGACAGCTGCGAGCCGCGCGCTCGTAGAAGTGTTTCGGGCGCGGACGCGGTATTTCAACACCTTCTCCTCAAGCCCTCTCCAGGCCGCCGCCGGCCTCGCCGTCCTCGACATCATCGAGGATGAACGCCTTAAGGAGAATGCCGCCGAGGTCGGCGCCTATCTCAAGGATCAGCTCTCCAGCCGTCTCGGTGGTCCGGTCGGCGCCGTTCTTGGACACGGCCTGTTCATCGGGGTCGAACTCCTCTCCTCCGAAGGGAGACCCGATCCGGCCTTCGCCTCGCGCGTCGTCAACCGGCTCAAGGACCGGGGCTTCCTCGCCAACAATGCGGGCTTCAGGGGCGCAACCCTCAAACTGCGACCGCCGCTTCCCTTCTCGCACGCTCATGCCGACGCCTTCCTCGAGGCCTTTGACGATAGTCTGGCGCAGAGCGATGGAGCGCGCTGAGGCCGCCGCCCTCTTCACGCCTCACGCCGCTGAGGCGCTCGAAGCGTTTGGCGTAAGACCAACGCGCCTCGAGCTCGTCTCGCTCTCCGAGAATGTGACCTTCCGTGTTGAAACCACATCGCCTGAAGAGACCTACGCGCTGCGCCTTCACAGACCCGGCTACAATACCCGCGCCGAACTCCTCTCCGAGCGCATGTGGACGCGCGCCCTTCGCGAGGCGGGTATCCGAACCCCGGAGGATATGACCGCCGGCAATGGGGACAGCTTTGTGGCGGTCGGCTCAGGGGAGGAGACCTCCCGCCTCGCAGGCCTCACACGGTGGATCGGCGGCGATCTTCTCTCGACCCGCATCGAGCGCGCCGTGCGGGCCGACGAGACCCTCGAGGCGCTGCGCGGCCTTGGGGCCCTTACCGCCCGCCTTCACGACCAGACCCGGGCCTGGCGTCCGCCAGAGGGGTTTTCGAGACGCTCGCTGGAGGTCGAGACCCTGCTGGCGTCAACCTCAAGCTGGGGCGGGTTCTGGCGTCACCCGCGTCTGTCGCGCGCCGACCAGCGTCTCCTCGCCGCCGCGGGCCGCAGGCTCATGCGCCGCCTCTCCGCATGCGAGCGCACCCCCGACACTTTCGGGCTCATTCACGCGGATCTGCATCCGGGCAACGTCATCGTTCAGGACGAAGGCCCGGCGGTCATCGATTTCGATGATGCGGGCTTTGGCTGGCGACTTTACGATATCGCCGCCGCCCTCTTCCATGCGGACGCGCCGGAAGCTGAGAGGGCGTTCCTTGAGGGATATGACAGCGCCGGCGCTGTCCGGCTCGAGACCGATCTCCTGGCGCTCTTCCGGCTGATGCGCGCGCTCGCCCTCATCGGATGGCTCGCTCATCGCCCCGAACTCGACAACTCCGAGCGCTTTGAGGCCCTCCGGGTGCGTTCCCTCAGCCTCGCCGGGACGTGCCTGTCACGGTACTGAAGACGCCCGGCTTAAGTCAGACGAGACGGGCCTGTGTCGCTGCGCGGACATCATCCATCGAAACGCCCGGGGCCAGCTCGACCACTGTCAGACCACCCTCGACGACATCGAAGACGCCGAGATTGGTGATCACGCGATCGACCACGCCGCGTCCGGTCAGCGGCAGCTCGCACGCCCGCAGGAGCTTGCTCTCTCCGGCCTTATTGGTGTGGTCCATGATCACCACGACGCGCTTGACGCCCGCGACGAGATCCATCGCCCCGCCCATGCCCTTCACGAGGCGGCCCGGTATCATCCAGTTGGCGAGATCCCCGGTCTCCGAGACCTCCATCGCGCCCAGAATGGCGAGGTCGATATGACCGCCGCGGATCATCGCAAAAGAGGTCGAGGATGAGAAATAACTCGTACGGTCCAGTTCCGTGATGGTCTGCTTGCCCGCGTTGATGAGGTCGGGATCCTCTTCCCCTTCGAGCGGAAAGGGTCCCATGCCGAGCATGCCGTTCTCGGATTGCAAGGTCACATCCACGCCTTCGGGAATGTGGTTGGCCACCAGGGTCGGGATCCCGATGCCCAGGTTGACGTAAAATCCGTCCTGCAGCTCCTGTGCGGCCCGCGCCGCCATTGCATCTCTGTCCCAGGCCATGCCCGTCTCCTCATTCCTCGCCCGGACGACCCCGCGCCGACGGATCCGTCCCGCCTTATCCCCGCCGCGGCGGCGACCCATTTCTCAACCGCGCGGACGCACCGTCCTCTGCTCGATCCGCTTCTCGAACCGGCCCTCGAAAATCCGGTTCACGAATACGCCGGGAAGATGGATGTGGTCGGGATCCAGCGTCCCGACCGGAACCAGCTCCTCGACCTCGGCCACACAGATGCGACCGGCCGTCGCCATGTCGGGATTGAAGTTTCTCGACGTGCGGCGGAAAACGAGATTGCCCTGAGCGTCTCCCCGCCAGGCTTTGACCATGGAGAGATCGGCGCGCAGCGCGGTCTCAAGAATATAGGTCTCTCCGTCGAACTCCCGATGTTCCTTACCTTCGGCGACGATCGTGCCGACACCGGTGCGGGTGTAAAAACCTGGAATGCCCGCCCCTCCGGCGCGGCATCGCTCGGCGAGAGTGCCCTGCGGGTTGAACTCGAGCTCGAGTTCTCCGGAGAGATACTGCCGTTCGAACTCTTTGTTCTCGCCCACATAGGAGGCGATCATCTTCTTCACCTGACGCGACTGGAGCAGCAGACCGAGACCAAACCCGTCCACGCCGGCATTGTTGGAGATCACCGTCAGGCCCCCGACCCCGGACCTGCGGATCTCGGCGATCAGGTTCTCGGGAATGCCGCAGAGGCCAAAGCCGCCCGACATCACCGTCATGCCCTCGAAGAGCGCGCCCTCAAGCGCCGAACGGGCGTCCGCATAGACCTTGTTCGCCATCATCAACCCTTTCCTGCGCGCAGCAGACGATCTCAGGCTTCGACTGTCTGATCGATGCGTCCGAAAATGGAGCGTCCCCGCTCGTCAAGCATCTCGATTTCTACACGATCCCCCGCTCTCAGGAAGGATGTGCGCGCCGCGCCGTCGAGAAGGATCTCCACCATGCGCTGCTCGGCGATGCAGGAATAGCCAACACCGCCCCTTGAGACCGGCAGACCCGGACTTCCCTCAGGTCCCCGATTGGAGACCGTGCCCGAACCGACGATTGTGCCGGCGCTGAGCGCGCGCGTGCGCGCCGCGTGCGCGATCAGGGTCGGAAAATCGAACGTCATGTCGATCCCCGTATGCGCCCGCCCGAAGGGCTGGCCGTTGAGGTTGACATGCATCGTTCCATGAAGACGCGCCCCGTCCCAGGCCTCCCCCAGCTCGTCCGGGGTCACGCACACCGGCGAGAAGCTTCCCGGAGGCTTGGACTGGAAAAACCCGAACCCCTTGGCGAGCTCGGCGGGAATGAGATTTCGGAAGGTCAGATCGTTGGCCAGCATGACAAGACGGATCGAACGCGCCGCCTGATCCCGATCGGCGCCGGCGCGGACATCCCCGCAGACGACCGCGACTTCCGCCTCCATATCGCAGCCCCAGTCTTCCGCGCCCAGCGGCAGGGGATCGCGCGGGCCCAGGAAAACATCCGAGCCGCCCTGATAGATGAGCGGATCTGTCCAGTACTCGGGCGGCATCTCAGCGCCCCTCGCCCGCCGCACGAGGTCGACATGATTGACGTAGGCTGACGCATCCGCCCACTGATAGGCGCGCGGTAGCGGAGAGGCGCAGTCCTTCTCCCGGAAGCGCTCGGTGGGGACCGAGCCAAGCTCGACCTCGCTGGCTAGCGTCTCCAGACGCGGAGCGGAGCGCTTCCAGGTGTCGAGCGCCGCCTGCAGGGACGGGGCGATGTGGGAGGCGTCCACATAGCGCGTCAGGTCTCGGGAGACCACCACAAGACGACCGTCACGACCATGCTTCAGAGAGGCGAGCTTCATCGCGGAACTTCCGGCTTTCTGGATCGGGCGGCGCGGTCATCCGCGCACGCGACAGGAACACCCTCAAGTGTAGCCGAGAGCCGGCGCGAGAGCGAGGATCGAGGATGCCGCAGGATCCGATATCTCACCCTGGCGCCCGGGCTGCGGGATGAGCGTCCGGAGACGCCGCCTGAAAGGCAGGATGAGCCCGCAGCGCCGCGTCGATGCGGGCGATTTTGGGAAAATCCGACAGATCCACATGAAAGCGACGGGAATTGGCGACCTGAGGAACGAGGGCGATGTCCGCGAGGGTTACGGCATCCCCGAAGCACACTCCGCCTGCGGACGGCAGCATCTGCTCGAGAACCCCGAACCCGCGGACAATCCAGTGCCGGTACCAGGAGGCGATCGCCTCATCGTCGGCGCCGAACTGGGAGCGGAGACGATCGAGGACGGAGAGATTGTTGAGGGGATGAATGTCGGCGATGATCTGATCGGTCAGATCGCGCACATACGCCCGATCGGCGGGATGCTGAGGCAGAAGCGGCGGGGCGGGACGCGTTTCGTCCAGATAGGCGATCATGGCCATGGACTGACCGATCCGGCGCCCGTCGATCTCAAGGATCGGCACCCGACCGGAGGGATGGCGCGCCAGATGCTCGGGACGGGTCTGGTCGCCCTTGAGCAGGGACACGTCGACGCTGCGCCAGGCAAGCCCTTTGAGGTTCAGGGCGATGCGGACCCGATAACTCGCCGAGGAACGCCAGTACTCATAGAGAACGACCTCTTCCATACCCTCATCCTCCCGACAGGACGCCTTCATCGTCGACGGCGCCGATCTAGCACCTTCCCCTGTTCTGCGACAGGCGAGAGACTTCAGGTCCGCGCCCGGACGGCGCGCCAGCCGGAGACGAGCAGACGAAGGCCCACATAGGTCAGCAATCCGGCTGACAGAGCGAACATGATCTCCATCGAACCATGAGCGCGCTCGCCGAGACCATGGGCGAGCGCCCAGCCGAGAGGGGTTGTCGCCGCAGACGCGGCAAGGGCGGCCAGAGGGGCGATTGAGGATCTCAGTCCCGTCTGAAGGGCGAGCAGCATCGCGGCCACACCTTCCGGCGCCTCATGAAGGATAAGACCGGTTCCCGCCACGATGCCGGACACTTCGGAATGCCCGAATGAGGCGGAATAAGCCGCCCCGTCGAGAGTGGAATGGAGCATCAGGGCGCCCAGAGAGACCCAGGCGCCGAGACGCGCAGGATCAGCCATCTTCTCCCTACGCCTCTGAACGAGAAGCTCCGCCAGGCCGCCGAACGCCGCGCCGAGACAAATGAACGCCCATCCGTCGGGCCTGAGGCTGAGCGCCTCAGGGGCCAGATGTGTGAGCACGCCGAGAGAGAGCACTACGCCCGCCAGAAGAACAAACCAGTCGGCGAGCGCGCGGGCGCGCGAGGCGGCAAGGGCGGCGAACAGGGCCCCGGCGGCGGACATCCCGGCCGCTCCCGCAACAATCACGGCTTCGGGGCTCAGCATCCGGAATGTCCCGCGGCAGCCGGATCCTCCGGCGGAGGCCCCGGTTAGATCATGCAGCGAAACGAGGCAAGCGCCTCGCAGACGATCAAATGCTGAAGTCGAGCGGGGCGTCCTCCGCACGCGCGAGGACGCCGGCCATTTTCAGGTACTCCACCACGGTTGCCGCGTGAACGGCAGGATCGCCCTCGCCTGCCAGGAGGCGGATCTCGGGGTCGACCGGAGGCTCATAGGGCGAGGAAATGCCTGTGAAGTTTCCGATCTCGCCGGTTCGGGCGCGACGGTACAGCCCCTTGGGGTCGCGCTGTTCGGCGACCGAAAGGGGCGTATCGACAAAAATCTCGATGAACTCGCCTGGCTCAAGAAGGGAGCGGACCATGTCGCGCTCGGCCCGGAAGGGGGAGATGAAGGAGGCGGTGACGATCAGACCTGCGTCCACGAACAGGCGCGCCACCTCGCCAATACGCCGGATGTTCTCCACGCGATCCGCGTCGGAGAAGCCGAGATCCTTGTTGAGACCCTGGCGCATATTGTCCCCGTCGAGGGAGTAGGTGTGGGCGCCCATCAGCGACAGTCGACGCTCGACCAGACTGGCGATCGTCGACTTGCCGGCCCCTGACAGCCCGGTAAACCAGAGCACGGCCGGCTTGTGCCCCTTGAGAACGGAGCGGGCGGGCTTGGCCACATCCATGGCCTGGGAATAGACATGGGTCGCCTTCTGAAGCGAGGCCTCGACCATCCCGGCGGCGACCGTCTGATGGGTGAAGCGGTCGATCAGAATGAAGGCGCCGGTCTCACGATTATCCCGGTAGGGATCGAAGGCGACCGGCTGCAGCGTGGTGATCTCGCACAGCCCCATGCCGTTGAGCTCAAGGGTCTCGGCCGGCGCCGGCGACAGGGTGTTGATGTCCAGCCGGTGACGGATCGCCGAGACAACCGCCTGCACGCTCTGCGCGCCCATCTTCAGAAGATAGGGGCGGCCCAGCTGAAGCTCCTCCTCATGCATCCAGAGCACATGACTGAGGAACTGACGCGCCACTGTCGGTCGTGCGCTGGGAGCGCACAGAATATCGCCCCGCGAAATGTCGATCTCGTGCTCGAGGACCAGCGTGACGGCGTCGCCCGCCTCGGCCCGCTCAAGGTCCCCGTCCGCGGTCACGACGGCGCGGATCTTTGAGGTCTTGCCTGACCGCGCGACGACCACGGGATCTCCGGGCGCGAGGGCGCCCGAGGCGAGGGTTCCGGAAAATCCCCGGAAATCGAGATGGGGCCGGTTCACCCACTGCACGGGAAAGCGCATCGCCGAGGCAAGGCGCGCATCCTCGACCTCAACTTCCTCGAGAAAACCCAGAAGGCTCTCGCCCGTCCACCAGGGCATGAGCGCAGACGGGGCGATCACATTCTCCCCCTCAAGGGCCGAAAGAGGGATCGGGGTCACGCTCTTGAAACCGAGACCGGCGGCCATCGCCATATAGTCAGCGACGATCTCCTCGAAGCGGGCCTGAGAGTAGCCGACGAGATCCATCTTGTTCACCGCCAGAACAATGCGCGGCACGCCCAGGAGATGATTGATGAAGGTGTGGCGCCGCGTCTGAACGAGCACGCCCTTGCGCGCATCGATGAGAATGACGGCGAGATCGGCGGTCGAGGCGCCGGTGGCCATGTTGCGGGTGTACTGCTCATGACCGGGCGTGTCGGCGACGATGAACTTACGCCGGCCGGTCGCGAAGAAGCGGTAGGCCACATCGATGGTGATACCCTGCTCGCGTTCCGCCTCGAGGCCGTCGAGAAGAAGGGAGAAGTCGATGCCGCCGCCGCGCGCGCCCCGGCGCGCCGATTCGACCTGGAGGCTTGCAAGCTGATCCTCGAAGATGAGACGCGTATCGTAGAGCAGACGCCCAATCAGGGTCGACTTGCCGTCGTCCACCGACCCGCAGGTGATGAAGCGGAGAAGCCCTTTTTCAGCGGAGGCGAGATGGCGGGCGGTGACGGCCGAGGTCATCAGAAATACCCCTCGCGCTTCTTCTTCTCCATCGATCCGCTCTCGTCATGATCGATGAGGCGACCCGAGCGCTCGGAGGTCGTCGCCGTCAGCATCTCCGCGATGACCGCATCGATGTCGGCCGCCGGGCTCTCGACTGCAGCGGTCAGGGGATAACAGCCAAGCGTGCGAAAACGCACGCCGCGCATTTGCGGCGCCTCTCCCGGCGCCAGGGGCGTGCGATCATCGTCGACCATGAAGATCTGGCCCCCGCGCTCGATCGTCGGCCTCTGGGCTGAGAAATACAGCGGAACGATCGGGATCTCCTCCTCGGCGAGGTAGGACCAGATATCGAGCTCGGTCCAGTTCGAGATCGGAAAGACGCGGATCGATTCTCCCGGCGCCTTGCGGGTGTTGTAGAGGGTCCAGAGCTCGGGGCGCTGGTTCTTCGGATCCCACCCGTGCGACTGGGATCGAAAGGAGAAGATGCGCTCCTTGGCTCTCGACTTCTCCTCGTCGCGCCTCGCCCCGCCGAAGGCCGCATCGAAGCCGTACGCATCCAGCGCCTGACGCAATCCTTCGGTCTTCATCACCTGAGTGTGCAGTCCCGATCCCGATGCATAAGGGCTGATTCCCCGGCGCAATCCCTCCTCGTTCACGTGAACAAGAAGATTGAGCCCCAGCTTCTTCATGATCAGGTCCCGGAAGACGATCATCTCGGAAAACTTCCAGGTCGTATCCACATGCAGGAAGGAAAAGGGCGGCGGCGAAGGCCAGAAGGCCTTCAGCGCCAGATGAAGCATCACGCTCGAATCCTTGCCGATCGAATAGAGCATCACCGGCTTCTCAAAGCTGGCGGCGACTTCTCGCATGATGAAGATGCTTTCCGCCTCGAGGCGGCGCAGCTGGGGCGATAAGGGCTTCGCCCGTCCCGGCCGCTCGCGAAAGCGCCGCGCATACGCCTCAAGGGACGCATCGAGGGCGACCGTCGCAGGCGTCGCCCCCAACAAACTCGAACCGGACATGGCCGTCATCTCTTTCAAACGCCAGTCGGAGGGCCGACGGCGCATCGGGGTTGGGACCTAGACGGGCCGAGCTGAAAGGTAAAGCGTGCGATCCTCAACCGACAATCGATCCAAGCTTAACCCTCGCGACCTCCCCTGCAAACCCGATTGATGAGGCGCGGGGAGCGGCCCCTGGCTTGGCGGATCAGGCGCTTTGGCGAGGCCCCCTCAGCGCACTGGAGGCCGCCCGATCGGGCCTTAACTATGATCCTCCGGTCGGGATCACGATCTCCCGTCGCATGGCCTCGAGTATCAGGAGCGCCTCGCTCTTCGGAACGCCGGCCTGTTCAGCGAAACCCGGCCATTTATCGACCTCTGCGCGCATGTCGCGGATAATCCCTTCCGCCTTTTTAGGCTTCAGACCGCAATAGCCGCCAAAGGCTAAGAGATCAGCCATCTCGAAATGATCCCGTTTCCCGTTCAGGCTCATCTGATGCTGGCTCGTCCACAGTCCGTCGGGGTTGTAGGCGTAGGCCACGTCGAAGGCGGGGGAGAGGCGCCACTCTCCCTTCCGGTTCATCAGAAAGGCGATGTTCTTGACGTGATCATCCTGGTTGCGGATCAGCACGTTGAGGACAGCCCGGCGGAATTGTTGCTCGATGTCGCAGGCGGGCAGTCCCAGCATTCTCACGGTCTCTACCGCCTGCTCGTAGGAGTAGGCGCCTCCGGAATTGAAATCGTAATGGCGAAGCGCCGCCAGCGACTGCATGTGCAGCTTATGGCCTGCAGCGCTGCGATCAAACCGGCGGGTCATGAAATGCGCGCGACCGCCCTCCTCGTGGAGACGGCACTCGCTCATATCGACCCCGGCGGCGATTGCGAGCAGATGAAAGGCATATTCGATCCGCCCGAACCCCTGAGGATCGGCCAGCTCCCTGTCGCTGTTGTTCGAGACGCCGTCAAACTTCATAAGCCAGTGGCCGAAGCCTTCGCCAGCCTCGACCTGGCCTGAACGGAATTCATTCGTCTGCGCATTCCAGGCGAGGATCGCCTTGGCGCGCGCGCCGCCCGCCGAGACCCCGACCCGCAGGATCTCCTGAAGCGTGTCTCTGTCGTCGTCGCCTCTGAGGACACCCGCCAGATGGGTCCGATTGTTCAGAACCTGATTGGCGAGCCGCGTGAGCGCATCAATCTCCAGACGCCTGGACGTGCGCGCGCCTTTCAGGATCGCCGGATGAAATTCGAGCGCGCCCATGCCGCGTGCGCCGATGTAGCAGAGGCGCTCCACCGGATTGAAACTGTCCGCCGCACGCCCCTGCGAGACCAGCCAGGCGTCGATCAGCGCATTGCCGAACTTGTCCGGCAGCGAGTCGGCCAGCAGGCCCGGCAGGCCTTTGAACGCCGGCCGAGGCAGGCCGGGAAACTCGTAAGGATTGAGGCCAAGGGGCATCATGACCGGCGCCAGCTCGATGCCGCTCTGAGCGAAATCCGGCATATACTGGAACACGCCGACGTTTCGGTCCGGCAGCCAGCTTACCGCGCCAATAGCCTTGCCCCACAGGCGGACCGTCGCATCCGTCATGCCGGATCGTCCTCACCCCAGGCCCAATCCGTCGCCCTGGCGATGGGCGCGGAGCCGCGCGCCCGCTGTCGTTCACGGCCGTCCCGCCTCACCCGCTCGATGGGCCGGACCTGGGGGTCGGGCAGGAAGGCGGACAGATGCCCGATCAGGCCGAGCGCCGTCAGGACGCGGATGAAGGTGTCGAGCGAGACATTCTCCCCCGCCTCCAGCCGCTTGACGCTGCTGAGGGAGGCGCCCGCCTCCCGGGCCAGGTTCGCCTGGGTCATGTTTCGGCTCAGGCGTATTCTCGACAGCCTGTCCCCCACAACCCGCAGGGAGGCCTCGACCGAGGATAGATCTGAAATCTCATTTCGGTTCATTTTCGATCTCTTGGGTCGCCCAATACGCTTTAAGGGATCTTACATGAAGCGTTATGGATACGATGTCAATATTCAACAACAAATCGTAAATGAGCCTTTAAATGCTCATTTATTCATAAAGTGTCATTTTTGATCTTTTGTGATCCAGGCCCTCAGAGCAAGGCGCGTCGAGGGATCGCCCGACCATGCCAGACGAACCCACAAGCTACTTCCCAAATAGTGGGAAGCCCCCCCCCCTATCTCCCCGATGCGATCCGGAACGCCTGTCGTGGCCAAATCACAGGTCGACTCAGGAGAAGGTTCGTCTCAGAAAATCGTCGAACATCGGCACAGTGAAAGCGATGTCGCCATGCGCAGGGCTATAGATCATTCCCTTGCTGATGATCGAGGCGCGGCGAGGACCCAGTGATTGCACGCTTTCACCCAAAGCGTCGGCGACATCCGCTGAGCGGTAGGGGCCGGAGCCCAATCGGGCCATAGCAACGACATAGCCCCGCTCCTTTGGCGTCAGCCGATCCAGACGCACCCGAAAAAAGCCCTCGTCCAGGCGTTTCAAGGCGTTGACGGAGGCCATCGCGACATCCCCCTCAGCGATCGGGGAAGACGCGGCCGCGTTCCACGCCTGATATCCCCATTCCTGAAGAAAATAGGGAAACCCATGGGTGACCCGTACGATGGCGGCGAGCGCAACGCCCTCAATGTCTTCGCCTTCCTCCTGGATGGGCTGGCGGATGGCTGCGCGGGCGGACGCATCGTCAAGGGCGCCGATCGGAGGAAAGCTGAAGAGCCGTCCGGCATAGGATTTGGCGTTGCCGCTTAAGGCGGCGATCTGCGGCAGTCCGGCTCCAAACAGGAGGATCGGCAAGTTCGTCTGGTTGGAGCGATGAATGGCGACAATGAGAGCAGCGAGCTCCGGCTCCTTGAGATACTGGAGTTCGTCAATGAACAGGCTCCACCCGCTTCCGGCCGCTTGCGCCGCCCGCCCGACGGCCTGGAACAAATCGACGAGGTCAAACTCGAGATTGCCGCTGTCAGCCACTCCGGGCTCTGGATCCACTGAAATCGCCACATCGCCGATCTTGATCTTAAACGCCCCGGCAAAGCCCCGGAGGGCGCGCAAACCGGAATACGCTGCGGCTTTCGCAGCTTCAAAACCGGAAAGCTTACGCAGCGCCTGATGCACCTTAGGGTAAAGCTGGTCAGCGAGGCGACCCGTTTCGGGCGCCTCGATGAACGACGTGATGTGGCCATGCGCCTGCGCGAGGGTCTCAATGGCGTTCAACAGAACGGTTTTCCCTGTCCCGCGCAGGCCAAGAAGAATTTGCGACCGGTCGTGACGCCCATTGATGACCCTCTGGAGGGCGATGGCCGCCTCGTTAAGGATCACATCGCGCCCCGCAAGCTCTGGGGGCTTGGACCCGGCGCCGGGCACGAAGGGATTACGAACTGGATCCATAGCCGATATATAAGAAGTTTATGCCCGTATAGAAATAGTCCGATATACTTGGATAAATAAGGTATATATCCAATCAACGGCTCGGCTGACCCTCACCGATCGCCCGACGGACGGGGCGCTTGTGCAGCCTCTCAGCGCCCATGGAGACGGCGCACATCGTTCGACCCGACAGGGTTCACCCATTTTGACGAACGCCTCGACTGTCCGCGAGACGGATCGGCATCGACTTGTCTAGGAGTGCAACCGCACAAGCACATCTTCACGCTGTGCGTTGATCTTGGCCGCCTCAGCGTCTGTGAGGAAAAACAGGACCGAGGACTGCCCATTGTCGGCCGCCCAGAAGTGACGGCCGTCCGCAAGTTCGCCTTCTATGTCCCGGAAGAATGCGCCCATGGCCTCGGGGTCCGCCCAGTCATGGTCGATCCTCGCCGTCAGCACCCGTTTCCGGCCCCGGATCGAATATCGGATCTCGCAGGTTTCCGCGCCAGGACGAAAATCGTCATGCATATCCGTCGCCAGCTCAGGATGACCGGTTGTCCGAAGAATGCTCTCGAAGGCGCGCACATAATCGCCAGCCTCCTCGAGGCACTCCATGTCGAAATTCCACCCGCGCTCACAGAACACGCGACCCCAGGGCTCAGCCTCCACTTCAACGCCGTACATGAAAAGAATGAGCCCATAAGGATCGCCTTCCTCGAATTCCGCGCGAGGGTATGAGATCAAAAGCTCATCTATGGTTCGCCCCGGGGCCATGCTCAGTCCCGCTTCGCTGAGCTTTTCGATCTGCGTTTCAAGCGGAACCGGGCCGCCCTTCCAGGCGCCGGGGAATTCAGCCGCCTGCGCCGGCGTCTGCTGCGGCGGAACGCCCGTCAGGCGGCGAAGCGCTTCGGAAGACGTCCATTCCCGCCAGGCCTGCCACACGAACCAGGCCCCGACGCCTGCAAACGCCAAAGCCCAAACCCATCCCGCCAGGTCTGTTGTCGGGCCGAGCAAAATCCGAACCGCACACAAACCGGCGACAGCCGCCCCCACCAGCCACGCCAGGGCGGCGAGCGCTCTCCAAACTTCGCTATGAACATCTCTGATCATGACGGAACCCTACCCCCCCCTGCGAGGACGCCGCACTCTGAATTGTGATCACCGCGCACGCGCCGCGCGCCCCCCAAGGGCTGCACGAAATGGAATTCGCTTGATTTCACGCGATCGTAAAGAGACCCTGCCCTCTGGCGAGCGGCGAGCTCAAGAGCGCTGCGTCCAACTCGATCCCGCCTCAGACCTGACAGGAAAGCCCACATGTCCAACGCCATGATCCTCACCGGACGATGTCTGCTCGGACTCTATTTTCTTGTCCCGGGCCTGATGAAGTTTGCGGCG
>CAIKWZ010000018.1 GCA_903831255.1 uncultured Alphaproteobacteria bacterium | reverse complement strand
GCCGCCAGAACGGTCGGAAAAATGTCCAGCGAGGAAATCATGTTCCGGTAGACGGTTCCGCCGTCGAACTGCGCCGGCCACTTTACAAGAAACGGCACGCGAACCCCGCCCTCATAATGGGTCAGCTTGCCACCGCGCATGGGCTCGCACGCGCACATTCCCGGATAATAAGCGGCGCACCCATTGTCAGACATAAACACGACAATCGTGTCATCCGCCTCGCCGGACGCCTCGACAGCCTTCAGCACGTCACCCACGAGATCATCCAGAGACGAGACCATCGCGGCGTAAACACGGTTCTGTTCATCGGCGATCTGCGGAAACCGGTCATAGTATTCCTGCGTGACCTGCAGGGGATCATGAGGCGTCGTCGGCGTGAGATACAGAAACAAGGGATCCTTTGAGGCGGCGTTGCGGGAGATGAACTCCACCGCCCGTTTCGCGAAGAAATCCGTCAGATATTCCTTCTCATTGTTCACGACCTGACGGCCTGGTCCCTCGACGATCTGAGTGAGGGGGGTACGACGCGCTCCTCCGCCGCCTTCCGCGTTATCGCCGCGCACCCAGCGAACGCCAGGAACCGAAGGATCGATATGCATCGTGGCGCCTGACAGAAGACCGACGAACTCGTCATAACCGCGCCGGGTGGGATAATAGTCGTCATTAGCGCCCAGATGCCACTTCCCGATCAGACCGGTTCGGTATCCCAGAGGCTTCAGGGCAGCGGCGATCGTTATCTCATCGACCGGCAGACCGAGATTTTCATCCACATCCCGTCGGGCAGGACCATTATTGTATTCGAAACCGAAACGGTCCTGATGTCGTCCGGTCTGGAGGCCGGCGCGCGAGGGTCCGCACACCGGGGCCGTGACATAGCCGTCGGTAAAAATGACCCCGCCGGATGCGATGGAGTCGATATTCGGAGTGGGGATACGCCTCACCCCATAAGCGGAGACGTCCGCATAGCCCAGATCATCCGCGACAATGACGATCACATTTGGCTTTTTCGCCGCTGGCGCCTGAGCTCCGAGAGCGCCGGGATCCGCCCCGCTGCATCCTGCAAGACATGCGGCTGCCGCCGCCAGAAATGCGCCAAATCTTATCATGCCGAACCTCCCTTGGCCCTGCCGCAGGAATACGATCGCAGCGGAGCGCCATTTTTTTGGGGAACTATAATTGCCCGGCGTCGGGCCCGACAAGAGCAGATGGCTTTCAGATACGCGCCGCGGGGCGAGGCCCCTCTTTTCGAGCAGACACAGAATGTGCATCCTCGCATCGATGGGCGCTCGCCTTCACGGGCGTCGGCGCGCCCGAAGGATGAAGGACTGCGAAACGTGGATCAGCCCGACTGTATCGCAACCAAAGCCCGAAAGTGGGCGCCGGCGGCCGTCAGCCTCCTGATAGTTTTAAGTCTCGTCGGCCTCACGCTCTGGAGCCAGTCGGGCGCAGGCCTGCGCCCGAGCGAGGCGCTTCACGGCGGGACGGGGCTGGACAAGTCACCCGTCACAGTCGACCAGTTCGCAGCCTTTGTGGAGGAGACGGGCCATGTCACCGAGGCCGAACGCCTGGGCGGCGGACAGGTGATCCTGTTCCCGCTCGGACGCTGGCGGATCGACCCTGAGGCGACATGGAAGAGCCCGTGGGGGGCGTCCAGGTCCGGCGAAATGGCTCCCGGAGATCATCCCGTCACTCAGGTGTCATGGAACGATGCAAGCGCTTACTGCTCGTGGACGGGAGGCAGACTGCCCACTGTCGAGGAGTGGACCCTGGCCGCCCGGAGCGGTCATCCGGAAGATGACCCCTACGCCGTCGGGTCGGACATCGAACGCGACGGGGTCTTTCTCGCGAAAATCTGGTCGGGCGCCTTTCCCTTCCACAATGACGGCCGAAACGGTCCGATCGGAACTGTGCCGGTTGGCGAGACCGGCCTAACCCCGACGGGGCTGACGGACATGGCCGGGAATGTCTGGAACTGGATGCAGGACGACCGCAACGACCCTGGCCTTGGCCCTGAAGGCGCGCAGAAGGCGCTGAAGGGCGGCTCCTTCCTCTGCGACCCTTATGTCTGTCGGGGATACGACATCGCAGCCCGTCAGTCTGCGACGCCCGACACCTCAGCTGTCCACATCGGTTTCAGGTGCGTCGGCAGCGCCTCGCCCTCCAGGGCGAGACAGCAGGACAATCAGCGCGCAACGGGCTGAAGTCGGAGCCGGTGCGGCGCATCCCCGGACAACAGGACCGCACCGTCGTCGCCAACCGTCAGTGAACGGCTTGCCTGAAGGCTCGCGAGGATCCTGCGCTCGACGTCCATCACCTGGGGCTCACACGCCCTCCGGCTGGACATAAGAGGCCCTATGGTGATCGCCCCGCCATCCTGCTGAAACGAACCGCCGAAACGATTGCACCCTGCATCGCCCGTCACGGCGCCGTCATCCTCGAACGTCACGGTCGCCGAAACAGGAGTCCCGACTGCTGCGCCATCGACTTCGACAATAACGAACTCACCGCGCAGAGGTCCGGTTGCGGCTATTAAGGAAGCGCCGCTGCAGCCTGCAGCGATCAGCGCGGCCAAGCAGACAACTCCCTTCATGAGACGATCCTTCCATCCTGCGTCGGGTCGGACATCCAGCCCCGCGCTCTCAGTCCGCCCCGAGTTTCAGCAAGGGTGCGCTGGCGGCCTTCAACGCCGGGAAAATGCCTCCGATCAGTCCAAGCATCAAAGCCATCACAAAGCCCACCAGCATCTGCCCGGGTCCGACTGAAAAATCGAACACGACCTGCGTGAAACCGTCTCCAAGCGTCGAGGCGCTGACGCCGTTGAATATGAAGTAGGCCGCAAGAACGCCGAGTAGCCCCCCTGCCAGAGCGAGAAGAATGGACTCGGTCATCGCTCCGACAAAAGCCGGGAACCCGCCAAAGCCGATCGCTCTCAGGGTCGCCATTTCCTTTGTTCGGGCCTCGACAGCCGCATACATCGTGTTCAGCGCGCCGGCGAGAGCGCCGAGAGACAGCGTGATGGCGAGCGCGGAACCGATCGAGATCAGCCCTTGAATATTGCCCGCTCCGGCCGCGAAATGCTCCTTCTCCGTCTTCACCTCGACCCGCAGCCGCGGTTCACTGGCGATGAACGCCTTGATCGGTTCGAGATCGCCTGTCCGCTCAAGACGCGCCCTGAGAGCCGCCACCGTCGGACCACGATCAAAAACGGTCTGGATCACCGGCAGGTCGGCCCAGACCTCACCGTCGAAGACGGTTCCCGGGACCTCGAAAAGCCCGACCACCCGCCAGGTGTTCGCCCCGAGGCGGATCTCGCTGCCGACATCAAACCCGGAAAACTCCCGCGCCACGCCCGCCCCGACAATCAGCTCGTTCGTTCCAGCCTCGAACATCCGACCCTCCGCGATACGGAAGCCCGGACGCATGCCGGCAGCGTTGGCGGTCACGCCCCGGAAAGAGACATTGACCTCGCCGCCGCCGCCACGACGCGTGGCCCCGACAGCCACATAGGTCTCGGGCGATACGATCGGCTTTCCCGAAGCGTCGCGGGCGATACCGGGCGCCTCTTCAAGCAGTCGAACGGCTGAGGTGGGCATGGTGGAATTGAGCTCAGAACCCGAAGAGCCGGTGCCGAGGATCATGGCGATGTCGTCAGAGCCGGTCCCTTCGACCGTCTTTCGAAAACCGTTGCCCATGGCGAGGAACGCCAGAAGAGTGGCGACCACCATCGCCACGGATACGATCGTCGTCAGGGACGCCCAGAAACGCGACCCTATGCTCGACACGGTCATATCCACAACGGCGACGACCTGCCTGATCAGAGACATCATGGGATCAGATCCTCCGGAAGGCGGTGATGACATTGACACGCATGGCGTTCCAGGCCGGGACCAGTCCCGTCACGCCGCCGAGCACGAGCATGAAGCCGAGCGCCGGCCACAAAACGGCAGGCGAGAAACGCAGCGTCCCGAAGAAGGGAGAGAAGCCCCCAAGAACCTCGCGTCCCCCGGTGAGCAGCACCCATCCGATAAGGAGGCCCAGTCCGCCTCCGATGAAGGAGAGAAGGAGGGTCTCCCCCACCACGATCCGTCCGATCCGGCCCGAGGAGAACCCAAGCGTTTTCATGACCGCGATCTCGCCGGTCCGCTCGCGCACAGCCCCTACCATGGCGTTGCCGACGATCAGCAGAACCGTGCTGAAGGCGGCGCCCGTCACTCCGAGAATAATGAGTCCGAGATTGCCCTGCTGATCGATGAAGGCGGCCTGAAAAGCAGCCTCGGTGACGGTTTCAGTTTCGGCTCGCGAATTGGCGAACTGAGCATCGATCGCGCGGATAACCGTGTCGTTCACATCGGGACTGACGGTCTGAACGTTGAAATTGCCCACCGTATCGTTGGCGAAGGCTCGCGCCTCATCAAAGTATTCGTAATTGATGTAAACGGCGGTGGCGCCCTGCGTATCGCTGCCGTCATAGATCGCCCGAATAACCACAGGCCACGTGTTAGAGCCGTCGCGCCGGCGCCAGATATTGGACGAGATCGGAATTTGCTGTCCGAGCGTCCAGCCGAAGCGTTCCGCCGTCTGGCGTCCCACAAGCAGACCGTCGCGACTGTTGACGAAGGCCTGGCGCTGATCCTCCGGAATGTTGAGATCGCTGTAGATGCGCGTGTAGCTGTCAGGCTCCACCGCGAAGGCCAGCAGAAAATTCCGCTCCTCCTGGAAGAAACCTCCAAACCACATCGAATAACTGGCGTCCCGGACCCCTTCGACCTGCTGGATGCGATTGAGATAGGCCAGCGGCAGGGGCTCTGTGAAGTTGATGCGGTTGGAGACAGCGAGACGCGTCTCGCTTGAGGCGTCCCCCGCCGTCTCCAGAGACACACGGAAAGCGCCAAGCACGGTATAGATCAGAAAAGCGATGAAGATGGCGAACGCCAGAAGCGCCGTCCGGAAGGACTTGCGTCCGAGCCCGGACAGGATGAGTCCGAGATCCGTCATGTCAGCCGCTCCTCGAACGTGCCTTTGTCGAGGTGGAGTTCGCGTTTAGCGTACTTGGCCGCCGCGGGGTCATGGGTGACCATGACGATGGTCTTGCCCAGCTCGCGGTTGAGAAGCTGCAGCATCTCGAGAATTTCCTGGGCGGTCACCCGGTCCAGGTCGCCCGTTGGCTCGTCGGCCAGGATCAGCTTGGGATCCGCGACGATCGCCCGGGCGATCGCCACCCTCTGCTGCTGACCGCCCGACAATTCCTTGGGACGGTGACCCATGCGATCTGCCAGCCCGACAATCTCGAGAGCCGTGCGCACCCGCTCGCGCCGGTCGCGTCCAGACAGCCCCGTAAGCAGAAGAGGGAGCTCGACATTGCGAGCCGCGCTCATGGTCGGCATCAGATTATAGAACTGAAAGATGAACCCGACATTCGAAGCGCGCCAGGCCGAGAGCTGGTTTTCCGACAGCCGCTCAATCGGAGCCCCATCGAACATAATGCCCCCTGTTGAAGGCCGGTCGAGCCCGCCCAGCATGTTAAGGAGCGTGGTCTTGCCCGAACCGGAAGGGCCCATCACCGCCACAAAATCGCCCGCGGGAATGGTGAGATTAAGATCGGAGAAAATAGACAGCGTCTCCCCGCCCCTGCGATAGGTCTTGGCGACGTTTGTCAGTTCGATCAGCGCCTGTTCGGACATGCCCGCCCTCTGTCTCGGCGGCCCACACGGGCGACCGTATTTCTGATACCGTCACTCTACTCTACAGTTCAGACGCGCCCGGAGCCGGACGAAATCACTCCGCGCTCCGGTCGAATGTCACCTTGGCCGCCATCTGAGGAAGAATACGAGGATCGCGGACCTTGAAGCCGACACGGACCTGAATGGTCGCACGATCGCGGTTGGCGGTCGGAATGATCGCGATCACCTCTCCCGGGATCTCCCAGTCCGTATAGGCGTCGAGAACCACGGTTGCGGCCTGGCCTGCGCGCACATCCGCGATCTGACCCTCATTGACGTCGACTTCGACCTCGAGACTGGCCATGTCGACCAGGGTCGCAACCCCGGTTCGGGTGAACTCTCCGCCGCCTGCGGCGGGAGACAGGATCTCCCCGGCCTGAGCGTTCTTGGCGATGATCACGCCCGCGAACGGAGCGCGGACCTTGTGTCGTTCGACGAACTCAGTTTGCCGGGCGACCGCCAGTTCCGCCACGCGGGAGTCAGAAATCGCGGCCTGGTGACGGGACGTGAGCGACGTGATTCTGGCGATGGCCGCCTCGGCGCTGGCCGCTGACACGGCGTTGGATGCAAGAAGCTTCTCGGCCCGGCGGCGCTGCGCCTCCGCCTCAACCATCTCCGCCTCGAGAGCCTGAACATTGGCCTTCGAGGATGCAAACCGCGCGCGGGCGAGCTGAAGATCGAAGGACGCCAGCCTGTCGTCGAGCTGTGCGAGGAGCTGCCCCATCTCAACGACCGCGCCCTCTTCAAACAAAACCTGGGTCAACCGGCCCGTTATGTCGACCGAGACCGTGGCGGCCCGCCGGGCGACCACATAGCCTGATGCGACCAATCCGCCCCGCGGCCTGTCAGCAGAAGCGGTCGGCGTTACAGGGCTCGTCGCTTCGACCGGAACCGCAGGCTGTGAGGGCTCCGGAGACCGACCAAACACGATCCAGCCTGCGAGGCCCGCAGCCACCAGACCCGCCACCCCCGCAACCAGCGGCCAGGGCCCCGGTCCGGAGGGAGGGGCCGGCTGACGGTTGATGGAAAGGGATTTCAGCTTTTCCGAAGTATTCATGTCGCCCGTTGCCCGTGATCCGCCCCGCCTGATCAACCTTGGTCCATTCCGCGGCGGTCTTCAACCCACCCGCCTTCTCGGGCGAGCTCGACGCCGGGGATTCTCGCGCCTCAGGGGATAAGGGACGAGCCAGAACCTGTTACGCCGAATAATGGGCGGCGGATTGCGATCCCGGACCATTCAGGCCAACCTTGGGCTTTCCAGATCCCGCTTCGGCCGTCGCAAGGGACGGTCGGTGAGCTGGATCCACCGAGGAGACCCACGATGTTCAGATCCGCCGCCGTCGCCTGCATCACCCTCCTCGCCGCCTCGCCGGCATGGGCCCAGGCGCAGGCGCCAGCCGACCTGTTCGATGGTCAGGCGCTGCGGGTCGTCCTGTGCGGAACCTCAGGTCCGCTCCCGGATCCGGGACGGGCCAAGAGCTGCACCCTCATCATCGCAGGCGAAGAGGCCTATGTCGTCGATACCGGCTCTGAATCATGGGAGCAGATCGCGCGCATGGGGATCCCGGGAACGCGTATAGCCGGGATCTTTCTGACGCACTTTCATTCCGATCATATCGGCGATCTCGGCGAGTTCCGCATGCAGACCATGGTCGCCGGACGCGATAAGAAGCTTCCGGTCTTCGGCCCCAAGGGGATCAGGTCGGTGGTCGAGGGGTTTAATCTGGCGTATCGCGAAGACGCCCGTCATCGCCTCGCCCACCACGGAGCCGACATCATCAACCTGAAGGCGGCCGATCTCGAGGCCAGAGCCATCGGCGGGGGGTTCAGGGGCGGACTGAGTGAAGAGCAGATCATTCTCGACAAAAACGGACTGAAGGTAACCGCCTTCGAGGTTGATCACGACCCGGTTCGGCCCGCGATCGGCTATCGTTTCGACTGGAAGGGACGATCAGCGGTTGTGACCGGCGACAGCGCCCTCTCCTCAAATCTCACCGAAAACGCCCGCAGAGCGGATGTGCTGGTGAGCGACACCCTGGCGGCGAACATCATCGGTCAGGCTCAGAAAGCCGCTGTCGGAGCCGGCAATTCGAGAAACGCCAAGATCCTTGCGGATATTCCCGACTATCACTTGTCGCCCGTCGAGGCGGCGAAGACAGCGAATGACGCGGAGGTCGGCCTTCTGGTCTTCTCCCATCTCGTCCCGTCGGCTCAGGCGCGCTCACCTCTGTTTGTCGCCGGTGTTGAGGCTGTCCGGCCGTCGTCAGGCTGGGTGATCGGTTTCGACGGACTGCGGATAGACCTCCCGACGGATGGCGGCGAGATCCGTCAGAGCGCGCTCCTGCCGAAGCCATGAGGCGACAGCTACAGAAAGGGTCCGACTGAATGCCGACCGCCTCCGCCTTTCACGTCGCGTGGTCTCAAGAGGATGTCGAAAGGGTTCTTGATCTCGTCCGCGCCTATCCATGGCCGGCAGCGCCGAAGGGTCAGGACGGATGGTCCTTCGGCGCCGACGAGACGACACTGCGGGACCTCATGGCCTGGTGGACCAGCGGGTACGACTGGCGGGCTGCGCTGGCTCAGCTGAACGCCTACGATCAGCACAGCGTTCAGATCGAAGACATGAACATTCATTTCGTTCATGTGGTCGGCGAGGCAGGCGGTCGTCGGCCGCTTCTTCTCAGTCACGGATGGCCGGGAAGTCATTTCGAGTTCTGGTCCGTGATCGGACCGCTCGCCTTTCCCTCCCGCTATGGCGGCGACACCCGGGACGCCTTCGACCTGGTGATCCCCTCGCTTCCCGGGTTCGGATTTTCTTCAAAACCGGACCGCCCGATCGGTCAGAGACGAACGGCGCGCCTCTTCAACTCTCTCATGACTGAAGTCCTGGGGTATTCGACCTACCTGGCCCAGGGGGGAGACTGGGGCGGCCTGATCACATCCTGGCTCGGGCTCGACTATCCCGATTCCGTCGCGGCCATTCACCTGAACATGATCGGCCTGCGTCCGGCGGGAGGACCGAAGGACGAAGCGGAAATCGCATGGATCGGGCGCACGCAGGCGGCGATGGAGGAGATGGGGGCCTATTTTCGGCTTCAATCCAGTCGTCCGCAGTCTCTGGCCTGGCTGGGAGCAGGAAATCCGGTCGGCCAGGCCGCCTGGATTCTCGAGCGGTTCCACGACTGGTCCGACCTGCGAACGAAGGAGCTGCTCGAGGTCTATAGTCGCGACCAGCTCCTCACCAATATCATGATCTACGTGATGACCGGCTCATTCGCCTCCTCAGCCTGGTATTATCGGGGCTGGCGGGAGGACGGCGGCGGACGACTGGACCCTGGTCAAAGGTGCGAGACCCCTACCGCCTTTGCCAATTACCCCGGAGACATCCTCTATCAGGCGCCTCCTCGCTCGTGGGCGGAACGGGCCTACGAAATCGTTCGCTGGATCGACATGCCCGCTGGCGGTCACTTTGCAGCGATGGAATGCCCCTCCGCATTTGTGACCGACCTTCGAGAATGGGCCCGGGATATTAGAACCGTTTCAAAAACGAAGCCTCCAAAAGACCATCGTTAATCCAGCGTTTACCGACACCCTGGGCAAGACGCCCAATGATCGACCCCACGCGCACAATATATAGCCGCGCAAGGGAAAAGATCGCCCTTCGACCTATAATGTTCACGGTCCGCTAAGAGTTGGTCAGTAAGACCCGGTTTTAACACAGCGAGATGCCGGGATTATCCGGCCTTCCCGTGTGAAAAAGACCAGTTGGGCCCTAAAGAGAAAGCTAACATGAAAATCTCGCAAAGACTTTTGCTCGCCGGAGCGGTGTCCATCGCGGCTTCGATCGTTGCGGGCGGAACGGGCCTGATCGGCATGAATGTCGCGGGGAATAGCACAGACCGCGTCACGATGATCGCGGAATCGATCCGTCATCACATGGAAGGCGACATGATGCATGACGCGCTCCGTGGCGACGTTTTGCTAGCGCTCCGGGCCAGCGCCGCGGGCGACACAGCTGAACTGGACGCGGTCAACCAGGAAGTCGCTGACCACGCCAACGCGTTTCGCGAGGCGATCGCCGCCAACGAAGAGCTGACCCTTCCTGAGGACGTTCGCGCCACGCTCGAAGCAATCAAACCCAACCTTGACGCATACATCAACGCCGCCAAGAACATCGTCGCGACAGCCGGACAGGATCCCGTGTCTGCGAATGCCCAGTTTCCGGAGTTCATGACGTCGTTTGAAACGCTGGAGGCCGATATGGGAGCGGCCGCCGACGAGATCCAGGCCGCTGCAACGGCGATCAACTCGACTGCATCCGCACAGAGAGGACAGCTTCAGCTGTTGCTCTTTGCCGCGCTCATCGGATCCGCCGCCATCGTAGGCTTTTTCTCCTTCCTCACCATCCGCGCAGTCGTGGCGCCGATCAACGAGATGTCGAACGCCATGAACACCCTGGCGCGCGGCAACACCTCAGTCGCGATCCCTGCAACGAGCCGTAAGGACGAGATCGGCGCAATGGCCGCATCCGTGCTGGTCTTCAAGAACTCAATGATCGAAAGCGAACGTCTGAAGTCCGCGAAGGAGGAATCCGATCGTGTGGCGGCGGCCGAGCGTGCGAAAATGATGGAAAACCTCGCGGATATGTTCGAAACCTCCATGGGCGGCATCGTCGTCTCTGTGAGCTCCGCTGCGACCGAACTTCAGGCCACCGCTCAGTCCCTCCAGTCGACCGCCGAAGTCACGTCGCGCAAGACCTCCGCTGTCGCCGACGCTTCACAGCAGACCACTGACAACGTTCAGTCCGTCGCCGCAGCCACCGAGCAGCTGTCCGCCTCGATCAATGAGATCGGCAATCAGGTGAACCAGTCCTCGAACATCATCTCGAGCGCGGTGATCCAGGCCGAAAAGACCAACGCCCGGGTGAAGGCGCTCGCCGACACAAGCCGCAAGATCGGCGAAGTGGTGACCCTGATCAACGAGATCGCCAGCCAGACCAATCTCCTCGCTCTCAACGCGACGATTGAATCGGCTCGCGCCGGAGAAATGGGCAAGGGCTTCGCGGTCGTCGCCTCAGAGGTGAAAAACCTCGCGAACCAGACCGCCAAAGCCACCGAAGTGATCGCCGCTCAGGTTCGCGACATTCAGGACGCAACCCAGCATTCGGCGACAGCGATTGACGAGATCGCCAACACCATCGGCAGGGTCCACGAGATCGGCGTCGCAATCCAGGCTGCCGTATCGCAGCAGGCGGCCGCGACCCAGCAGATCTCGCGCAACGTTCATGACGCATCGTCCGGAACCAAGGCGGTTGCAGAGAACATCGTCGGCGTGACCGAGTCCTCCCAGGCGACGAGCGCTGGGTCCGGCGAGGTGCTCACCGCAGCTGCAGAGCTCGCGGAAAGCAGCGAGCGCCTGCGTCGCGAGATGTCTCGCTTCGTCCAGTCCGTGCGCTCCGCCTGAGGTCTGACCTCTCGGCTTAAGATACGGAAGGCCGCCCGCTTCGATCGAAGCGGGCGGTTTTTCTGTGTCTGAGGCCCAGGTGGGTACTTCACAGTTAAGAGGTCACCCAATCAGCCGTTCGATGGTCGAAGTCTCGAGCGGAGCGACGAGATCAGGGACATAGAGAACGCTCGAAGGCTTTCAGACCAGGAGAAGCGCAACGCCTTCTTAGCAGCGCCAATCAGGCGAAAGCTCGCACCCTTGAGCCGGATCAACACCGACAGGGCCCTTTGGCCCCGAACTCATCGCTTTCAAAGTTCGGCGTCTGTCTGACAGTCGCGCCGACATGGGAGGTGGTGATGACGATGCAGGTGGATATCGCCTTCGATTCCGGTCTCGAGCCCAGCGAGTTTCTTCGTCGGCGGATCGAGGCCGAGGCGCGCAAGCTCGAGCGCGTTCATGCGCGGCTGATGGGCTTGCGCGTCGTGGTGTCAGGCCCAAGCGGGCGGAGGCGGCACGGAGACCTCTACTCGGTTCACCTGCGTGTTCTGACGCCCGGCGACGAGGACATCATCATCGGGCGCAATCCGGATGCGGACCACGCTCATGAGGATCCCTATGTCGCAGTCCGCGACGCCTTCATGGCGGCCCGGAGGAAGCTGAGGGAAAGACGACTGAAACGCGACGGCCAGGTGAAGACCCACGCGCCTGCGACGGCAGGTCGGGTCGTCAGCCTGAACCCGGACGGCTTTGGGTTCATCGAGATCGACGGCGGACCTGAAGTCTATTTTCATCGTAACGCCCTCACCAATGAGACCTTCGATCGTCTCAGGGCGGGAACCGTCGTACGGATCTCGATGTCTGAAACCGATGGCCGCTCACAGGCCTCCACCGTCCATGTGCTCGCAAGTCCGTGACACCTGAAAACGCCCGTCAGGAAGGAACTTTGGATGACCTGCAGACCGCACCGGTCAGGACGCAGGACATCGTTTCCGAAGATGTCGAGCGCGCCTTTCGCGATGGTCAGGTGACAGGCGTAGAGGGAAACGCAACCCGCATTGAGACGCATCTCAGCCGTATCTTCCTGACGGGCGACAGGGCGTACAAGTTCAAGAAGCCCGTTCGTCTTCCCTTTGTAGACTTCTCCACCCTGGAACAGCGTCGTCAGGCCTGTGAGGCTGAACTGTCTGTCAATCGGCGGCTCGGCAGCCCGATCTACCTGAAGGTCCATCCGCTTGTCCTGTCTCCGACGGAGCGCTTCTCTGTTGGGGGAGAGGGACGGATCATCGACTGGCTGGTCGAAATGCAGCGGTTTGACGAGCAACTCGATGAAGCCCTCGCACGAGACGCAGTCACATCCGCGCATTGGGATAAGATCGTCTCCGATATCGTGCGGATCCATCGTGCAGCCGCTCCCGATCACCTGACCGGACATGCCGTCGACTACCGTGGGGTGATCGAGGGGCTCGCCCGCACCGAGGCGGACGGAGCCTCCCGTCTGGGACTTTCTCCGGCCGGCAGCGAGCTGATAGAGCGACAGGAGAGTGCGCTGGCGAGGCTGTCTCCGCTGATTGAGGCGCGCCGACGGGACGGGTGCGTGATACGCGGGCACGGAGACCTCCATCTGGCCAACATCTGCATGTTCCGGGGAGAGCCGGCGCTGTTTGATGCGCTCGAATTCGACGATCGCCTGGCCACAACCGACCGACTGTATGATCTGGCCTTTCTGCTGACTGACCTGCGCCGAATGGGGCGGAGGTCAGAGGCGTGTTCTGTGATGAACCGATACTGGGACATGATGGAAGAGCATGAAGAGGGACTGTCGCTGCTTCCGCTCTTCATGAGCATTCGCGCCAGCGTGCGTCTTGCCGTTGAAATCGAACGCGGACGTCTTGAGGCCGCTTCGCGCTACCGGAGTTTGGCCTTTCAGATTCTGAAACCGCACTCCCCCAGGATAATCGCCATAGGAGGACTGTCCGGAACAGGCAAGTCGGCCCTGGCGCGACGGCTGGCCCCGGAGCTGGGCGGAGCGGCGGGAGCGCGGATCCTTCGGACAGATGTGCTGCGCGGGATCCAGGACAAAGATGCGGACGTCTCGACTTCTTCCCAAGGCGACCGCTACGCTCTTAAGACGCGCGAGCGCGTTTACGCGTGTCTCGCCCATCATCTGAAAGCGGCAGTCTCCACCCGCTCGTCGGTTATCGCCGATGCGACCTTTCTTCCGGATGGAGGACGCTTGCAGATAGAGGAGGCGGCAGGACCCGACCTGAAAGGTCTCTGGCTGGAGGCGCCCCTCGATGTGAGGCTGAAGCGCATCGAGATCAGAACGATGGATGCGTCTGAAGCGGATACATCCGTTGCGCGGCGCCAGGAGGAGCCGGCCCGTCTGTCCGGGTTATGGGAAAAGATCGACGCAGGTGGCGATCTGGAACAGACCCTGACCCTCGCGCGATCCGCACTGGGCTTGCCCTGCCCCCGGACGACGTCTCAATTTGAATAGCGGTCGGCAGTCTTCTCGATCACGAGTTGCTGCGAAACGCTGACAAGGCGGTACGAACCCGACTTCAGCCTGAGAAAGACGTTGATGGCCGCAGCCGGATTATCGATGACGCGCGGATAATAACACCAGAAGTAATCGTCAAAAATCATAAGCCCGCCGACCTTCAGGGCCTCGAAAGACTTTACAGCGTCCACAATCACGTCATCGCAGTGATGAGAGCCATCAACATAAACGAGATCGAACCGCTGACGATCCGTCATGGACTGAAAGTACCGATAGGATGTGCCCTTGAACTTTTCGGCCCGCCCCTGAAATCTCGAAAGATTCCGGTCAAACGCCGCTTCGCTTCCAGTGAGGGCGTCCAGCCCGGTTTCACTATCCTCCGCCTTGTGTTCGTCCGCCCCCTCCCAGGTATCAACGCAGGTGATCCGGGCCTTCGGCAGAAGATTGAGAAGGAAGAAGGCGGACAGTCCCTCCCAGCTGCCGATTTCGAGAGCCTCGATACCGGGTCGCTCAGAGAGGCGATATTGGTCGAAGATGTCGAGCCAGTGACTTACATTGTCCATAAACCAGCGGGTGGAAAGACTGAGCTGGGCGGTCGTCGCCGTGAAGGCCTCGACCTGGTGGACGTGACGCGCAATCACTCTGGATCGGATCAATCGTCCTTCAATATACTTGATGAACACCCCTGCTGGCGCATAGGTCCTCATCAGGAACCTCATGTCTCCGAAAACGCCTTTGGCGAACCCAAAGAGACGTCTCGGATTGAAGGCCTTGACCAGCAGCATCGCGGGAAGAGAAGCCATTCGTCCCGACATCGGCAATGAGGCGTCGTGCATCTTCTTCAATCCCATTAACTGGCGCCTGGTCTCGCCCGCTATCGCCGCCGGAAAGGCATCCCGCATCACAACCTGACGAGGTCCGCGCCAAATCCCCTGAACGGATCCGTCAGCAGGCCGCCACGTTGTGCACGATCATGCAAAAGCCCTGCCATATCCCTTAAATCATACAGGGAAGCCGACCGTCGAGGTCGTTCATCCCTCGGGAGAGACGTCCCGAAATGACACGGGTCAAACGGTTTTTGGCGGCCCTGATGACATCCGCCTGCGGCCGCATTCCTGGCTGCAGAGGATTGACCATACCCGTCACCATGCCCGATGAGGAAAATCCCAGTTAAAGGATCGGTCTCAACGATCTTCATCGAGCCGCTCGCACGCGCACGTCAAAGGCGACAAACGATACGTAACCGTCGACAAATCGTTCAGAGATCGCAAGCCTCTGACCACCAACACTCTGAGCCCAACGGGTTGCGAGGCGTACGTGAGATATCACGACCCAATCGGCAAACTGATCCGTTGAGGCGCTCAGAGTAAGTCACTCACGCACAGGCGGCTCGACGCCTGGAGAAAACGTCCTGACCACGCATCCCCCACATATCAGCCGAACATGGTCAGGACTGTACCTTAGATCGACTGGCCGGTCAGAGAGCCGGAGAGCGTCCACCTCAGCGTCTCTCCCCCATGAAATGGAACGATGTCCTGCTCGCCAAGCGACATTCGGCCAAGAACAGGATTGGGACGACGCTGCAGCTCCACAAAATCTTCATTGAGCGGGAGGCCGTAAAATCTCGGCCCGTTTTCCGACGCGAAGGCCTCCAGACGTGAGAGGGCTCCCTCCTCTTCAAAGACCGCAGCGTAACTTTCCAGAGCACAAGGCGCATTGAATATGCCGGCGCACCCGCACGCAGCCTCCTTGTCGCCAACAGGATGAGGCGCTGAGTCAGTCCCGAGAAAGAACTTTGGCGAACCGGAGACAGCGGCCTTTCGCAGGGCGAGCCGATGAGGCTCCCGCTTTGCGACCGGCAGGCAATAGAAGTGCGGCCGAATTCCGCCTTCGAACATGGCGTTGCGATTGATGTGCAGATGATGCGGCGTGATCGTGGCCGCCAGGTTCGGCCCGGAGGCTTCAACGAAGGCGACGGCCTCCGCCGTCGTGATATGCTCGAACACAACTTTCAGTCCTGGAAAACCCTCGAGGAGATTCACCAGAATGCGCTCGATGAAGACCGCTTCCCGGTCAAAGATATCGATATGGCGATCCGTGACCTCCCCATGAATGAGGAGCGGCATGCCGATCTTCTGCATGACCTCGAGAACGCCATGCAGATGTCGGACATCCGTGACGCCGTGAGCAGAATTTGTTGTGGCGTTCGCAGGATAGAGCTTACAGGCTGCAAATACGCCCTCTTCGAACCCCCTTTCAACTTCCTGAGGGTCGAGCGTGTCGGTGAGATAGCAGGTCATTAAAGGGGTGAAGGCAAGGCCCGGCTCAACGGCGGACAGAATACGTTCCCTGTAGGCCGCCGCCGCCGATACCGTCGTAACGGGCGGCCGAAGATTGGGCATGACGATGGCGCGAGCGAACTGCCGCGCCGTGTGATTGACCACTGAGTGGAGCATGGCCCCGTCGCGAAGATGAACATGCCAGTCATCCGGCCGACGGAGCCTGATGCGATCGACCGGAGAGCCTGTCTGATTGCGGCCGTCAGAAGCAGAACTTGGCATGCAGGCAAACCTCCAACACACTCTGGCGGCGCAAACCGCCTCGACGCGTAACCGACCCGATTTTAGGCCCGCTTATCCTGTTTTTCCCTGACTGCACAGCGCCCAGACGCCATCCCGGAGTGACCGCACTGGCCATTTGAAGGCAGGCCATCACTCGGGTCGTCAACCAGACATGGGAATCGACATACGAACGAGACAACACTCCCGTTCAGAAGACGGGATCACTCCTCCATCCCGAAGCAATAGAGCGCCGATCGTCAGCGGCAGCCGGGAGCGCCGAATGTCCCCAGCCGCGAACAAAGCCTCGCCAGCCCCCCTCTCTCGGACATACCTCCAGTCAGGTGATGTCCCGTGGCGAAGCTGTCCGGCGTACGCGCAAAACGTCCGAAACGCTTCCCCTTTCAGGTCCCGCGGTCCCCTGCCCGGCGGCGGGTTTTGGTGTCGCAGAACACAACAGCTTTGGGTCGATCAGCTGCCGGCCAGCATCTCCTCAATCTGCCCGAGACGCTCCTTGCCAAAGAACATTTCCGAACCGATGAAGAAGGTTGGAATGCCGAATGAACCCCGTTCGACTGCCTTTTCAGTGTTGTCTGTCAAAGCCTGTTTGACGGCCGGATCCTGGGTCCGCGCCGCGAGAGCGTCAGCATCGAAGCCCGCGGCGCTCAGCACGGCCGACACGGCGCCCGCATCGGTGACATCGAGGCCCTGTTCCCAGATCGCCGGTGAGATAGCGTCGATAAACCTGACCTGTTCATCGCCGCTAAGCGACACCAGCATCCGCAGCAGGTTGATCGAATTAAACGGAAACTTGGGATTCATCCTGAACCCGGTGAGCCCGTGCTTCCTTACAAAGCGCTGCATTTCCAGGGCCGCATACTGATTCTTGCCCTTCACCTCAGCATCACGAATGAATGGAGGGGCATTGCCCGTCAGCTTGTGCATCCCGCCAAGGAAGGCAGGCGTGATCACGATCTGCGCCCCCTGTCGCGCAGCGAGATCGCGCAGCGGCTGCCAGACCAGATAGCCGTTGGGGCTGACGAAATCAAAAATCAGTTCAATGGTTTTGGTCATGTTCATTCTCCTGCCAGCCATAAAGCCGCGATTGTCGCTGTCTACGCATCTCAGCATGGGCGCCGTCGTCAGGCGTCATCTCGCTTTCGCACTGAACGGTCCAACCGGCCGTCATCACAAGCCTTCCACCGCGAACGTCAGGCCTGCGCGCGCCTGCAGCCGGCTCACGAGCGCCTCTCCCATGGCGGAAGACGACGTCCAGCAACCACCCGGAACCCTGTCGCGTCCGATATCGCGCGCGAGACAGATTGCACACTCGGCGATGATCTTCGAGGTCGACCCATAACCGGGATCGCGATCCCCTTTGACCGACGCCCGCAGCGTACGGCCGTCAGGATACTCGGCGATAAACAAAAGGTCATAGAAGCCAGCCTCGCGTTCCTCTTTTGTGGGACCTTCTCCAGGCTTCAGAGGCGAACCGAATGAGAAACCGGCAGCCGAACCAGCCTCAGGTCCGCCCGTCATCGCCATTTCGTCATAGACGAAGTCCTTGCCCCACAGATGATCGAGCAGGAAGTTCGACCGGTGAACGGCCTTGGTGTTGATCGAAGCCATCATGAACGGGGCGACCCACGAGCCCGTGACCTTGTCTTCATAGGCCGCGTTAAGGTCCGGCTGCGCCGGCCCTCTGAAGCCCGGCGTCAGCGCGAAAGGATCTGCGAGTAGCGTGCCGATGGATGGATCCTTGCGCATCGCGGCGGCGGTGGCCGCACCCGAAGCCATCGTGCCGCCCGAAAGACCGCCATTGATCGCGCGCACGCGCCCCCGGACCCGCGGCGCATAGGCGCCAAAGGTCTTCTTCGCTTCATTCTCAACAAACCAGACACCCAGATCAAAGGGTACGGAATCAAACCCGCAGGAGAAAACGATCCGGGCCCCGCTCTGTTTCGCGACGGCTTCATGCGCTCCAAGCATCCTGGCGATCCAGTTGGACTCTCCTGTGAGATCAACATAGTCGGTCCCGGCCTTTGCGCAGGCGGCCAGCAGCGTATCTCCATAGAACTGATAGGGACCCGCCGTCGTCAGCACCACCGCAGCGCGCTGCGCCAGTGCCGTCAGCGCCTCCGAATCGTCCGCATCTGCAACGACAAGGGGGGTGTCCGCCCTCGCCCCGATGAGATCACGCACCTCTGCAAGCCTGGCCGCGCTTCGACCAGCCATGGCCCATGTCACGTCGCCGCCATGCGCCGCGAGATACTCTGCGACAAGCCGCCCCGTATAACCGCTGGCGCCGTAGAGCACGATATCGAATTCACGCGTCATTCGCCTCTTCCCTCTTGTGCGTCTCAGACTGCTGAGATCGATCCGTCATTGGCCCGATCCAATCGGCATACCATAGGCAATCAAAGCCTCGGCGGCTGGCGTTTGAAGGACCGGCGCCGAGCCAGCGCTTGCGATATCACAGAGCTTCAGCACAACCGGATCCTATTTGAGATTGGGGTTTCCGGCATGATTCCACCAGGCAAGATCTGAATGGGCGCGCAGGTCGAGCTCAAAAGTCCAGGCCGATCGATGCTGGTGGGCAAGATGAAAGTAAGTCTCGGCGATTTCAGCAGGGACGAGTAGTCCGTCATGCTCGAGCCCCTTCTGCTCCCGCAGCGCCTGAAAACGCTCAGCGCCGAGCATCTTGCCCAGAGTGTCTGGAGCATCAACGGCGCCGTCGATGACGATGTGGGCGACATGAATGCCCTTGCCCGCAAACTGGGCGTTCAGAGACTGGCACAGCATACGGCGGCCCCCCATGGCTGAAGCATGCGAATGCTGTCCCGCATTACCGCGCATGGCCGCCGTGGCCGATGTCACCAGCAACACCCCTTTTCCGCGTTCCTCCATATACGGGAACATCGTCTGCGCCAGACGAAACAGGCCTAACGTCGCCATCCGCCAGCCCATCTCAAACTGCTTCAGGGTCGTGGAGGCGAGGCCCCGATCCCCGATCTGCGCTCCAAGGTTGAACACTGCTGTTGCAATCGGCCCCACATGACCTTCGATGTGAGCAACCAGCTGTTCAATGCTGCCCTCTTCCACCGCGTTGATGATGTAGCCGCTGGCGGCGCCGCCCTCGGCCTCAATCTCGGCGACAAGCCTGTCCAGACCCTCTCGGTCGGAACGTCGGGCGAGAACGGCATGGTAACCGTCCCGGGCGAAGCGTTTCGCCACATTGCCGCCAATTCCGGCCCCGGCGCCAAGGACTAAGCAGACAGGTCTGGTCATGGATGGCGCCTCAGTGAAGAACATTGACATTATGGACCAGTCATTCCAGAATGCAAGGATGTCCCGCCCGCTTGAATTTGATCGCTCCAAAGCCTTGGGCCACGCCCTGACGCTTTTCTGGCGCAAAGGATATCAGGCCACGTCTCTGACGGACCTTATCGCGGCCATGCAGATCAGCCGGAGCAGCTTTTATGCGACGTTTGGCGATAAGCGCTCTTTGTTCATTGAATGCCTGGACCAGTTCTCGGCGCGGATAAAGTCCATGCTTGAAACTGCCCGTGGAGACATGGCTCCGTTGGATTTTCTGCAGCGTTTCTTCGAAGGCAGCGTCACCGGTGCGCCAAACGCCAGAGGACAATGGGGCTGCATGCTGGT
Source organism: uncultured Alphaproteobacteria bacterium (assembly GCA_903831255.1). Classification (GTDB taxonomy): domain Bacteria; phylum Pseudomonadota; class Alphaproteobacteria; order Caulobacterales; family Hyphomonadaceae; genus UBA7672. The sequence continues at coordinate 9,635 of CAIKWZ010000018.1, read as the reverse complement.
CAACACGGTGCTGGAGATGGCCGATGTCGATCCAGAGCTCTCATCGCGCGCAAGCGGTCACCTGTCCGCAATGCAGGACGTGTTTGAAACCTACCTGCGGGAAGCGGGGGCGGATCCGGCCGCAGCAAGGGAATTGGGCGCCATGCTGACACTGCTGAATGAAGGCATCCGTGTCTCCAGTCGCCGCCGCCTGACGGAGGAGCAGCGCCGACAGCCGGTCTCAACGGCCTTTCGCCTGATCCGGAACGCGATAACGTGACCTCTGTCCGATCGTTCATCACGGTCCGCGGCCTGCCCTTTACGGGCGTCGTTATCGGCAAGGCCGTAGCGGCGTGGTCGTCCACAATCTCCTGAGGAATTTGAAACATGTCTGATGTCGCCGTCTACGCAGTTGTCAATCTCACCATCACAGACGCTACGGTCTACCGTCAGTACGAAAAGGGCTTCTTTCCGCTCCTCAAAAAGTACGGCGGAGAATTCGTCACCTATGACGACGACGCTTTCACCCTCGAAGGCGCATCGCCGCGCACCGGCCGCATGATCATCTTCAGGTTCCCCTCCGAAGCGCAGGCGCGCGCCTGGTACGCAGACCCGGACTATCAGGCTCTGTCCGAGCATCGCCGGGCTGGAACCAGGCTTGAGTTTCTAACAATTCTGCGTGGCATGCCTCCTCGCGGGTGACCAACGCCTATGCCTGTTCACCTCGTTTGACAGAAGGACAGCATTATAAAGACCCGGAGCGCAGGACTGTTGGACCGAAAGCTCCTGACCACTTGGTTCGGCAGGTACGACCCAGCCTATGCCAGACTGACGGCGAACGTGATCTACGCAAAGGCGAACCTGGATTTATCAGGATGGGCGCTGACGACCGCCCGAGGAACCGTCAGGACGGAAAAGCCGACGAGGGGACCTCCTGCAAAATGACCGTCCAGATCAACAACGGCCAGACAGTGGAGCGACGGGTCGACCCTGCACGCTCCGAAATCAAGACGCTACCGCTCAGAACCGATCGAGCTTTACAGTCGCCGGAGATAGAAACGACCATCGGGTGTCGGCAGAAACGACAGGTGACAGGCCACGAACCGTGACGGAGGAGACTCAAACAGGCTTTATGTGAGACGCCGCTGTCGCCCGCAATCCGGCCGTCCATTGGACGGGGCGTTTCTTGCCATTTCGGATGAATGAATGCTCGAGCCTCGACTTTACTCCGAACCACGAATGGTCGAGACACGCATGAATGAAAACCGCCGGCGGAAACTTCGGACGATTTCTCCAGCGGAGACGGTCATGCGCTGCAAAGAGGCGACGAGCCAAGCTTTCTGGCGCTCCAGCAGAGCTGGCCGCAACTCATACTCTGGAAAATCAGGAGACCAGACTTGAGACACCTTGTCTTTCGCGCGATGACCCACGACGATATCAGCCGTGTCCCTTTGGACTGCCACGGCAGCGCGCAGGATGTAGCGATCCGCATCAGAAAACTTGGTTCCGCAGCCATCCTTGCATTCGACGGCGAGGCGCATGTCGCGCAGTTACAGTTTCGATTGCATGACTCCAAGCTCCGATCGGCGTCTGGAATCTGGTCTCCCGACTACTAAGGCGACTTTGGAGGTCGCGGCCCCGACCTTCCCATCCGAACCCTGGGTATCTTCTGTTACCATGTCGGCCAAACAGCGGCCGGAGACCATCGTGATCCAGCATACCAGGGGCATGGGATCGGCAGGAGGCTTCTTGACCACCTGATCGAGTGGGCCATCGCCAATCGCTACGAAGCCATCGTCGCCAAGTGCACGCCCGATAGCAGACCTGCAATGGGCTTCATGGGCGGCCAGAACGCAGCATGTTACCTCGCGCGCGGATTTGAGTTGAAAACACGCTGGACCGACCGGCAACTGCGCACCGCCCTTCTCGAACGTCGGCTCATCACTGAAGAAGACGATCCGGATACGGCAAGTCAGGTGGGTATGTGCGTAAAGCTCCTATCCTGACGGTCGCCTCTCCACAAAGTGACCCGGCGGCGAGACATAGGGCGCCAAGCCAGACGATCGGATGTAGCCGAGCAAACGGGTTTTAAGCCGAAGACAGTCGTACGCCCTGTGAAACCGGCGCGGTCGGCAGCCTCGGGCGCTGGCTTGAGAGGTCGCAAGGCAAACGGACACTCATCAACCGAAAACGTCGCTAACTCCGAGATCGGCGAGCCACCGGTGAACGACGGCGCCGGTGGGCGCATCCAGACGATCGGCAATACGACGCCGGATCATGGTGCGGGCCTGCTCCGGATATGCCCGGCAAAGATAACTTGCCGGTTCACCATAGGTGTCGATCGTGAACGCCCGACTGCCGGTTCCCAGCGCTTCGGCGTTAGCCAGCAGAAAGGGCCGGTACTGCTCGGCGGTCAGCCTCAGGACACGGCGGGCAAAGGAAGTTGAATCCGGAAACGGCGCCCAGGGCGTATCCGCCGCCCAGCCAATGCGGGCAATATCCGGGGTCGTGTTTTGCGCGTGCCATGCCACGATGCGCGGGTAGCCAAGCACAATCTTTCGGGGGTCAGGATCATGCAGCGTGTGGGCGTGCAGACCTCCCAGAAAGATGCAGTCGACAGCGGTCGGCCGGTCACCCAGCAGAAACCGCGTATCGGCCAGCTGCGCCTCGGCCGCGGCCAGCAGCTGTCGGTACTCGTCTTCAGCGGCACGCTGATGAAACACCGTCTCAGTACCGGTTGCGCGACAGGAGCGCGGGCCCCAGGCGCTCAGCTGTTCAGCAGCCTTGGCGTCAACGCCCGCGATCACACTGGCGGCGAAGCGGGCGCTCTCGGGGTAATGCCAGCGATAATGGACCATCACGCGTCCCACCCACTCGTCCAGACAGTCCTCAACGATATGGGTAAGCACCCCTAGCGCCCCCTCGGGGAAAAGCCGCCGCTCGGGAAAACGTGAATCCAGCAGGTCGATAATCGGGGTCGTGTCAGCCAGCGCCCAGTTCTCGGGCGTAACCAGCACAGGCATCTGATGCGTGCCGGCGCGCGCCTCGAGCTCGAGCCGGTTCGGACTGGTCCGCTTGTTATGAAATACAAAAGGGACGCCATAGAACCGCAGGGCCGCTTCCAGCTTGCGAGTGAACAGGCTGAGTTCAGATCCATACAGGGAGTACAAAGTCAAACTCCGCTCGAAGCGCTTCCGTGTCAGCGATCTGGACGACACAATCTCACGACTGTCTACGGTGTGCTGTCGCTATCCTGCACGTTATCTGAAACGAAAAGACCGGGGCGAAAACCAAGCCGCTGTTATCCCCTTTCGTTCAGCCCCTCACAGTGAAAGCGCTACGCCGATCGAAACGCTGGATAAGAGCGACTTTGAAAACCATATCAGGCAGCGCCAGCCAGCTTTCCGGCATCCGGAAGCCGCCCACCCCCCGGTCAGAACGCATTGTCGCGATACGTTTCCCGCCCGCCCATGATCGTCATCAGAACCTTGGTTTCCCGAATGGCTGTCGGCTGAACCTGTGTAAGATCCTGAGACAGAACGACAAAGTCCGCCAGTTTTCCGGCAACGAGGCTGCCCCGGATATCCTCGTTGAACGTCGCGAACGCCCCATCAATCGTATAGTGGCGAAGCGCCGCCTCGACTGAAATGCGTCCGGCCGGGTGCCAGCCCCCTGGCGGCTTTCCTTCGGCCGTCATTCGCGTGACGGCGACCGCAATCCCCTCGATGGGCGACAGGTAGAAGACGGGGTAGTCGCTGCCGAAGGCCTGTCTTACGCCTGCATCGTCGAAGAGGCTGAACGAATCTGCATGCGGCGCCCGTTCCGGTCCCAGAAGCGGTTCGAAATTGTTCAGCACAGTCGCATCGGGGTTGGCGAAGATCGGCTGCGTGGAGGCAATGACCCCGAGCTCACGAAAACGCTCCAGGTCGGCAAGGACTGGCACCTCCGCGTGTTCTACACGGTGACGTCGTCCGCTCGTGCCGTTGGCGGTGGCGGCATAGGCGAACGCATCAAGCGCTTCGCCGATAGCCTTGTCGCCGATGGCGTGCAGCAGGACCTGAAAACCAAGCCGATCATAGAGCGCAACCGTCTCGTTCAGCTCCCTCGGATCCCAGAACGACAATCCACTTGTCTCTGTGCCTGTGTAGTGCGCGTGCATGGCGGCTGTCTGAGCATCGATCGCGCCGTCCAGCATCCCCTTGATCGAGGCTACGGTGAGAAGCGGCCCTTTGAAAGCCTCACGCGCCGCTACGTAGGCCGCAATATCCGCCTCGGAGACTGGGCGGGCGAGCTTATGATCCTTCGGATAGGGACCGGCCCCAGGGATCATCGGCACAGCAACATGCATTCGCAACTTCAGGGCATCGGCCTTCAATGCGCGCTCGAACAGGGAGAAGGCCTCCGGAGTAGCGCCCGCTATGTGAACCGCCGTCAGGCCCTGCGAAGCGGCATCGTCCATATTGACGAGAAGGGTCGCATATCGCTCATCAGCCGTTTCCGGAGGTATCTGGCCGGTGACCATACCATGTGCGGCCTCCCTGAACTCCCCCGTAGGGCGCCCAGCGGCGTCCTTTACGATCTGGCCGTTCGGAGGATCAGCGGTCGCAGGGGTGATCTGAAGGGCTGCAAGCGCTGAGCTGTTTCCCAGACCTGCATGCCCGTCACGCATTGTGATATAGACGGGACGGTCCGGGATCACGGCATCAAGATACGATCGATCCGGCGTAGCATCCGGAAAAATCGCATACCCCCATCCCGTGCCAGTGATCCAGGGCAGATCGGGATTTGCGTCGGCAAACGCCTTCAGCTTCGCCTGAAGCTCGACGACATTTGTCACAGCCTCGAGGGGCACAGAATTGAGAGATGGCCCAGGCAGATGGAGATGGGAATCCTGGAAGCCCGGCGCAACGAAGCGCCCCTGAAGGTCGATGACGGCTGTCTGGTTTCCGACAGCCTGCCTGATCACATCCGAGCTTCCGACACAGACCAGCTTGTCGCCGGACACCGCCAGCGCCTCAGCCCATGGCTGAGAAGCTTCGGCCGTCCAGACGCGACCATTGACGTACACCGTGTCGACCGGGCCTTCACAGACCGTCTCGGTCGCTGCGAGCTGTGGCCCACAGGCAGTCAGAAAAAGCGCCGCCGCAAGAATTCCACGCTTCATCAGAACGGCTCCCATCCGCCTTCCAGAACACTTTTCTCTACTTTATATCAACGCGCGATCGACGCTTTTTCTCGTTTTACAGGGTCTGCAAAAGTCGATCTTCGACACTCTTCTGCTTTTTTTGATGTTTTTCAAATGTCGAGAGCCCCAACCTAAAACGCTGCCTAACAGGACGGAAGCGCGCGGCAGGCTAGCCCCAGAACAGAAATCCAAATCCACTCCTCAAAAGGCCTTTGCCTTCCCATCAGCCGCTTGTGGCGCAGAGGGGGCGGGTAGCTCACGAACCTGCGCAGGCAGATCAGGCTCGTAAAGCTACGCACGCCATCCCGGAGCGATGCTTCAAGCCGCTCAGTGCGGTGCTGGATGAGCACGGAGAAGATTACCCAAACGCCAGCATCTTGAGGTGGGCTGCTCGGAATAGGCTCGCCAGAGAGTGGCTACGACTTGCGAAGACCGCTAAACAAAAGTTTCGTAGACCACTTTTCGAGGGCGAGGAGAAATCATGGCGGATTTGCTGGCGATGTCGAACGCCGTGATTGAAGGCGCAGATGGGGCGGAGCTGGTTGGCCCTATAAACCGCATCAACCACCAGCTCTCCGAGATCGGACACGGGGTGGCGGTCGTGGAAGCCTTCTCGCATTCGATCCTGTTCGAAACTGACGACGGGCTGGTAGCGTTCGACACCTCAAATCCACAGGGCGGCTCCCGGGTAGTCCAGGAGATACGGCGGTGGAAGAAGGAACGCTTCAACACGATCATCTATACGCACGGTCATATAGATCATGTCGGAGGGTGCGGCGCTTTTATTGCGGACGCAGCCGGCAGCAACCAACCAAGACCATGCGTATGCGGGCATGCCAATATCGCGAGGCGTTTTGAGCGCTACAACAATACCAACGGCTACAATCAGATCATCAATGAACGACAGTTTGGTCAGTTCCGCCGAACCGGATACGAAATCGCGGGTGAAAAGCAGTTTCTGCCGGAAAGCTCTCCCAAGCCTGACAAGACCTACACGGACACTATGTCCCTGAATATTGGCGGCCTTGCGATAGACCTGCACCACGCCAAGGGTGAAACCGACGATCATAGCTGGGCTTGGGTGCCCAAACACAAAGCGATCTGTGCCGGAGATTTCTTCATCTGGAATTTTCCCAACGCCGGCAATCCACAAAAAGTCCAGCGATATCCCCGTGAATGGGCCCGCGCCCTTCGGGACATGGCGAGCCGGGACGCGGAGCTGTTCCTACCCGCGCACGGGCTGCCGATTGGCGGTCGAGAACGCATCAGGCGCGTGCTCACGGAGGTGGCCGATACGCTGGACAGACTTGTCGATGAAACCATAGCGCTGATGAACCAGGGAGCACGACTGAACGACATCATTCACAGCGTCAGGGTTGACCCCGCTACGCTGGAGAAGCCCTATCTGCGCCCCCTCTACGATGAACCTGAATTTGTCGTGCGCAATATCTGGCGGCTGTACGGCGGTTGGTATGATGGCAATCCCGCAAATTTGAAGCCCGCCCAGGACGCGATGCTCGGGGCAGAGCTCGCCTCTCTTGCCGGTGGCGCTATCAGACTCGCTGAGCGCGCGCGCGAACTGGAGCAGACCCAGCCTCGCATTGCCTGCCATTTGGCGGAGCTTGCAGCGTCCGGCGCGCCGAACGACAAGCGGGTGCACGAATTGCGAGCGGAGGTGTTTCAGATCCGGCGCGACAGCGAAACATCGCTCATGGCTAAGGGTATTTTCGGTTCAGCCGCTAACGAGTCCCGATTGAAGTCGACCTAAGCCGGCTTCCGTCAATAACAGGTAAGTTCAGAGCCCCCCCAGCTGCCCGATCAGGTCAGCCACAGGCAACTCCAGCTTCGACTGCTGCAGAGCGGCCGCAGTCTGTTGTGTCGAATAACGCGTCCACTTCCCAGCGAACTTCCCCCTCTCGAAATCCCTTGAGGACACCAACATCACATGCGGACCAATATGGCCATGTAAGGCGCCTTCCGGACGGCAACTCCCTGTCCGCGTCCTGGAGGATGTTGATCGCTGGTTCTCAGCCCATCAGCTTCATCCTGCTGTGTAGAGCGCTTTTGGAGACTTGCGGACAGACAATTCAAAACGTCATGGGGGCGTGGATGCCTCATCGCCCTCCCCGGTGCTCCGTGCTGATTTTCCACGGATCGCTTTTTCGAAACCAATTCGCGTCGATACGTCTTCAAGGGCCCTGGTGAGCCCGCTTTCAAAGCCAAAGTCCCCCGAACCGTTCGTCACCACACCGTAGACGGACCGAAACACGATCAGCGCAAGAACGCCAACAACGGGCTGGCCAAGGACAAACAGCGCAGCTGCGCCGGCAAAAATCGCAAAATGCAGGACAAGGATACGGCCATAGGGGGCAAACATCTCTGCAAGGGGATTTGTGTGCAGCCATTCCTTTCTGATGAGGAACTCGAAGATGAGCACCAGCATCTGAAATGCGATGATGGAATAAACAAACCAGTCGACATGCTGCCCAGCGGTGAGGCCGAATGCGAACATAGCGGGCACATCCATCAGGCTGCTTAACTGTCCGTCGATGGCGCCCTCGCTAAGACCGATGAACATCATCAGAAAGGAGCCGTGGACAGCGCAGAAAATGCCATAATGGATGACAAAAAAAGCGCAGAAAAACAGGCCGATAAGAACACCCCTGGCGCCAAACGATGCACCGGACAGAAAGATCCGTGGGAGCGTCATAACTCCGGCTATGACGTTTTCCATCCAATACAACATGACAAGCGGCGCGGCGCTCCACCCGAACATAATCACGCCGATGATTGGAAAGAGATCCACTGCAAGCCCGGCCAGAACGAGCGGCCGGCTCAGAGCCCTCCCCCATGCCGCCGGACTAAAAAGCTTTCGCACCCGTTACCCCTCCGACCTGTCAGGCTGTACCAGTCATTAAACCTGCCTGATGCCGCTTTTAATCCTTCAGACAGCTGCATTTCTAACATGCCAGCATACTGATCTGTGATGTCGAAACGCCAGACCAAAACTGGCTTGCACCTCAAGACGTGCCCTGCGCCGAAAGGAGCGGCACAAAAAACGCCTCAGCAGAGCAGCTTGCAGCACTCTCCATCGTTTTCCAAACGCCGTCGGTTGACTGGCGCGACCGTGATCGCAAGCTTTAAGATGCAGCATAGCGGACCACATGGCGGAAGGTATGCTGCTGGCGTGCTTCGCCGCCTCTCTCCAGCGGTCCTCTCCATCGCCAAGACCGATCTTGAACGCAACGGAGGCATCGGCAGGGCGCTCCATCGCCCCACGATCACTCTCTGCACCAGCCTCCATCAGCGCCAACCCTGCCAGTCTGCTAATTGCGACCTGAAGGCGCCCACGATTCCCGCTAATTGACGCCCACCATTCCGAGTAATCGACGCCCACCCTGCAGAGGGGGGCCTAGATCTGCTCGGAAGTGGAGTTTTCCGTGCGCCGTCGGCGGTGATGAGGCTCTCTTCTTCGGGGAACGAAGGAGAAGACGATGCCTGCCGAGAGGATGTCGATGCGCCGAGCGCGCGAGATTTTGCGATTAGAGCTCGAGGGCGGCCTGAGCCGGTGCACCGCTTGGCCGCACCAATTTCCACCACTCAGGCGGACGTGACCCGCGCTTGCACAAAAGTTTGCAGAGTTTCTTGCACGTCGATCCTCCACGCTTCCTAAAACGTGGACGCGTTCAGAGACCCAGAAAAGCAGGAATAAAGAGGGGGCGCTCCAAGCGCTTACCCAGAAACCGCCATTTTAAGGGTTTGGTGGAGCTGGTTCGAGGGTAGATCAACCGACACATTCTTACGAAAGATTAAGTCGGTGGCCGGGGTGTTCGGCATCGAAGTGGTCGCTGCACACCTGCTGCTTGTGCGGGCGCGCGAGTCGACAGCAGAGAGAGTTCCGTAAAACACAAAGTGATCTTATAAAGGGGCTGCAAACTCAGGATAAATCACAATGCCGGAAGATCGGGATTTCAGGATTGTCGGCGTCGGCGCATCTCCCTACACGCGGAAACTCCGTGCAGCGGCGCGGTTTCGACGTCTGCCATTTCGGTTTGTGGTAGCCGGCAGCAAAGAGGCCAACGCCCTCCCGGAGCGGCCCTTACCGCTCGTCCCCTACTTCGTAGCGCCAGATGCCGATGGCGCCCTCACGCAGGTGCAATCGGACTCGACGCCAATCCTGACTTTCCTCGACGAGACCTATCCACAGCGGCTGCTGCGGCCGGCTGACCCCGCGCTTCGACTCCTTGACCTGTTGATAGAGGACTATGGCGACGAGTGGCTCAGCAAGTGCATGTTCCATTATCGCTGGTCTTATGCTCCCGACACGGAGCATGCCAGCGCCTATCTTCCCTATACCAGGGCCATGCAGCTGGCGCCTGATCAGGGCGCGCAGGCGGCCGCAGCTTTCGCCGCGCGCCAGATTTCTCGCATCGGTGTTGTCGGCTCGAACGAGACGACCGGGCCGGTGATC
>CAIKWZ010000017.1 GCA_903831255.1 uncultured Alphaproteobacteria bacterium | reverse complement strand
GTCATAAACATCCATAAACCTCATCGTCCTGATACCCACATGAATGGATGCCGTGCCCATCGTGCCCTCTTTGTTCCAGGGCGCTTCGAAACACGACACTTCATGAGCTACAAACACACGACAGATGATGAGCTAGCGACATCTGATGCGGGCCTTGCTTTCCAGAGCTGCCTGCTGTGATAGACTTGTCTCTTCTGAGGTTTCCCGGGTTCGCAATGGTTTCGTCGGGCTCTTCGTCTGTCCTTCTCCTCGAAGAGGTCACCTTCGCCTGGCGGGCGGATGAGGTGATCCTCCATATTCCCTACTTCGAGATAGGAAAGGGAGAGAGGATCTTCCTCAGGGGGCCAAGCGGTAGCGGAAAGAGCACGCTTCTCAGCCTGATCAGCGGTGTCCTGACCCCTCAATCCGGAAAAATCCAGCTTCTGGGAGCCAACATGACCGGAGCGCGCGCCTCTGAGCGCGACGCTCTTCGAGCCCGAGAGCTCGGGGTGATCTTTCAGATGTTCAATCTCGTGCCCTACCTGTCCGTTCTCGAAAATGTCGCCCTGCCCTGTCGCTTTTCCGCAGCGCGGGGTCTGCGGGCTAAGCAGTCCGGGGGCTCCATTGAAGGCGAGGCGGGGCGGCTCCTGGCCCGTCTTGGTCTCGGTGAAGCACATCTCCGGGGTCGAAAGGCGACCGATCTCAGCGTCGGACAACAGCAACGGGTTGCGGCTGCCCGCGCTCTGATCGGGGGGCCTGGCCTGATCCTGGCCGACGAGCCGACGTCCGCACTCGACACCGATGCGCGGGGTGTCTTTATCGAGCTTCTGTCTGAGGAGTGTGCCGCGAGGGGTTCATCCCTTCTCTTCGTAAGCCATGACCTGTCTCTGGCGACGCATTTCGACCGCACGGTCGACCTCTGCGCGATCAACGCCGCTTTCTCCCATGCTCAGGCCTGACCTTCATGCGTTTGGCGACCCTCCTCAACATGGCCTTCCGAAGCCTCCTCAACCGCCGGGTCACGGGGGCGCTCACGCTGATGGCGGTGGCCTTAAGCGTCGCTTTGTTCACAGGGGTTGAAAAAGTCCGCCAGGGCGCCCGGGCAAGCTTCGAGCGAACCGTCTCGGGGGCAGACCTGATCGTCGGCGCCCGATCGGGACCGATCAATCTCCTTCTCTACTCTATTTTCCGGGTCGGCGACGCCACCGCCAACATGACCTGGCGTTCCTACGAGGAGATCGCGAGCGATCCGAGGGTCGCATGGACGATCCCCCTGTCCCTTGGCGACGCTCATAAGGGGTACCGCGTGGTGGGTACCGACGAAAACCTCTTCGAACATTACCGTTTCGGGGAGGACCAAACTCTGACCTTCGCGTCTGGCGAGCCATTCAGAGATCTTTTCGATGTCGTTCTTGGAGCGGAGGTTGCACGCAACCTCGGCTATCGAATTGGAGACGACATTGTATTGTCTCATGGGCTCGGCGAGGTGAGCTTTGCCGATCACGACAATAAGCCGTTCAAGGTCGTCGGCATCCTAGAGGCCACAGGAACGCCGATCGACCGATCACTCAATGTCAGTCTGCCGGCGATCGAGGCGATCCATGTTGGCTGGGAGACGGGCGCCAAGACGCCTCTGGCAACCATTATGACGGCCGATCGTGTGCGCTCTCTGGACCTCAAGCCCGACGAACTGACGGCAATGATCGTCGGGCTTAAATCCCGGGGCACGGTTCTCAAGATGCAGCGAGATCTCAATACCTATCGCGAAGAACCTCTCCTCGCTGTTATTCCGGGTATCGCGCTCAGCCAGCTCTGGGAGACGGTCGGGATCGCCGAGAGACTGCTCTCCGCCGTCTCGGCCTGCGTCATCGCCGTCGGCCTTGTCGTGATCCTGGTCTCGATTCTCACCACGCTTAATGAGCGCCGACGGGAAATGGCGATCCTGCGGTCTGTCGGCGCGGCTCCGGGGGACATCTTTTTTCTGCTCGTTCTTGAAGCCGCGGTGATCGCATTCCTCGGAGCCCTCCTGGGGCTGCTGGTTCTCTACGCAGGCCTTATGGGCCTTGCTCCCCTCGTCCAGGCCCGTGCTGGCGTCAGTCTGGTCGGACTTGGGCCGGGCGCTTTCGATCTCGTCGTCCTGGTTACCCTCACGGGACTTGCATCCTTTATGGCGATGTTTCCGGCCTGGAGGGCCTTCCGAAACGCCCTTGCCGACGGGCTGACGGTACGGGTGTAAGTTTGATGCGCAGGCGAGATATACTGAAGGCCGCTTGTCTGGCGGCAGGTGTTGGGATCGATCGGCCCCCATTGGGTGGCAAGGTGCCCTGCTGATTGAACGTAGCCGCTACGCGTCAGTGAAATGATTGACTGGCCAGCTAGATGGGGTAGTGGGCCTCGCCGAGATCAATCTGGCGGTTGCCGGTGAGTTTGGTCGTCCCTCAGATTGATGGTTTCAGAAGTAACAGCGTCATGCCTGCGCATGCGCCAAGCCTTGGGAGGTACGACCAAGGGACAGTATGCAGGATTGGACGTGTCTTTGGAACAGACAAGCGTGTGCGTTGTGGATGGTGCCGGGCGAATTGTGCGGAAAGCGAAAGTTGCGAGCGAGCCTGAGGCGCTGATGGCGTGGTTTGCCCCGCACGGCGTGTCGATGACGTGGATCCGCCTTGAAGCCGGCCCCCTGTCGCAGTGGCTGTTCGCGGCGATGGAGAAGGCGGGCCTGCCGGTCTCGCTTCTGGAGATCCGCCGCGTCCGCTCGGCCTTCAAGGCCATGACGGTCAAGACCGACCGGAAGGACACGTTGGGGATCGCGCATCTGATGCGGATGGGATGGTTTCGGCCTGTTCACTGCAAGTCTCTGGCGGCCCAGGAGGTGCGCTCCCTGCTGACGGCCTGCAAGCTTCTGTTGAGCAAACGCCTGGACATCGAATTTAGCCTGCGCGGCGCGCTGATAGGATGTGGCCTCAAGGTCGGTTTGACCACGCCCAAAACCTTCGCCGGCCGAGTGCGTGAGCTCACCCAAGGTCAGGCGACCTTGGAGGCGATCGCAGAGGCAATGCTGAAGGCCTGCGACGCGCTGATCAAGGAGGGCAAAGAACTTGAAAGTCGCCTTCTGAAGCAATCGCGGCGCGATAAGCGGGTCCAGCTGTTGATGACCACGCCTGGCGTTGGCGCCCTGACGGCGCTGACCTTCGCCGCCGCCATTGATGACGCGGGTCGCTTCAGCTCCTCGCGCATGGTCGGCGCGTACTTCGGCCTGACGCCAAGGAAGTACCAGTCCGGGGAAACCGACGTGACAGGCAGGATCTCGAAGGTCGGCGACCATGTGGTCAGGGTCGCGATTTATGAGGCGGCCAATGTGGTCCTCACACGCCCGGTCAAAGGCTCGGCGTTGAAGAGCTGGGCGCAGGGCGTGGCCAAGCGCGCCGGCATGAAGAAGACGAAGGTGGCGCTGGCGCGCAAGCTCGCGGTCGTCATGCATCAGATGCTGAGGAGCGGCAAAGCCTTCTCGCTGACCGGCCAGCCGCAGGCGGCGGCGGCATAAGGACAAAACCTCAAGGAGAACGGGCAAAGCAAAGGCGTTTGAAGGGTGACATCCTGCGTCTCTTCCAACAGGGTCCCTCGCCGGGACGATGGAGCGATCAGGCCGAAAACGCCGGAGCAGCGCCTCGGCGACTGCGATTTACTAGATTGGCCGGTCGATCCTCATCAGATCCCATAATGCAGCGGTCAGGCGCCGACTGCGGACAGAAGCAAGACCTCGGCGGGTCGGATCAGGGCGGAAGCAAACAAGCGATTGACAAACAAAGGTCCATTACAGAAGCCCGCTTTTCTCACACCGATCCACGGTGTGGGTCAAATTCCCGGCAGTTGGGTGATCGGAGATTTGTGGCGTAATGCGAGATGTGGCTCCGCCATCACCGCCTAGGTCTGGCGGTGTCGGGTGGGTTTTTTGATTTTTGTTGTTGATAGGAAGGGCGAAGCGGGGGCTCTCAGGCGGCGCACAATCGTCGGTGAGCCTCGCCCCACTCCTGGGCCCAGGGATGGGAGGAGGCCATGGCGAACCGGATGCACCGGACAGAGACAAGGACGCGTGCGCCCACCTTGAGCAGCTTCAACCAGATCGTACCGCAGGAGGCGCTGGCGAACTGCGTATCGACCAGACCTATCCTGCGAAGAGCCCAGATGAGGACATAAGCCATTGAGGCGAACCACAGGCGGAGCTGATTGCCCGCCATGGCGGCCGCCGATGTCGGGCGGAGAACAGATCCGCCTGACACTCCCTCGTCAGAACAGCCATGACCGGATCTTGGCGCAGATGATCGTGATCGTTGAGATCCTCATAGCCCAGCGCGAGACCAAAGACCCGCTGCTCGACCAGTGTCGCCACATCATGCTCGATCAGGTCAGCGCGGCGATGATCCCGGAAGCATTCAGAAAATCGGTTAATCAGCCCGATCCGTCGCCCCTAACAGGAGCCCGCCCGCATCCGAGGTCACCGCGCCGCCATCAAAGCAGGCCACAACTTTACGCTTTTCCACTCTGGAAAAGCCGAACAAATCGCGGTTGTACTTTGTATGCATCGGGGTTGCCTTTCGCTCTGCGCTTTGACTCTGTTGCAAAACGAAATTCCCAGAGTTCGCGCCCCGATGCGCCTCCTACCTTTGAGATTTCCGGGTCAGCAACGATCTCCTCCGGTTTGTAACGCTTCCTTGCAATCCACCTTCTCCATTCTGTCCGAAGACATACCTAGGGGCGGACCACTTCCAAGGGGGCGGATCATGGCGCGTGGGGCGATTGAGACGCGAGTAAAGGTCTATACAGACGAGTTGTTCGTCCGGGGTAAACGGATCGCAGCTCACGCCCGCCTTGCGACATCTGGCAGGCGCACGACCGTACAGGAGCACATGCCGTCCTCCCATCGTCGCCACAGCGGCTGGACGATAGAGGTGGTCTAGGAAATCTGCACAGGAGTTTAGCTGGACCACTTCTTTGAGTGCGGCAGGGGATACCGTTAATCGCTTCGGGACTAAGTCAAAGCCACGTGTATCGAATGCTTATCAGCTAGGGTACCCCTTTTTCAGGCTAGACAATCCAGCCACAAACGCCCAAACCTTCCCCTAGCCCGTTTCAACAAACATAGTCAGCTTCTAATACTTCCTTTTGTCGACATGTGGGCTGCAACGAAATCGGTGTAGCCGGTGATGTCAGGCGCGATTGTTGGTGTGAGAAAAACGAAATGATCAAGCACGCTGAGCGTATCGCCCGAGAGATTGCGACCTACGCTGAAACCATCAACATCCACGATCTACCCGATATCTTTCACTACTGGTCACACAACTATCTTCGGCCAGATGTGGAAGCTGTATTCGGAAGGGGCGATCTGACCGGAGTGTTTGCCTCCGAATTTGTCAGGTCGATGGCTCAGAGCGCCGTTCGACGCATTGTCAGCGTAGGAGCAGGAGATGGATCGGTCGAGATCGACATAGCAGAACGGATGCTCGCTGATGGCGAGCGGCCATTTCGGATAGACTGCATCGAACTTTCACCCCATTTGATCGGTCGGGGCCGAGCAAATGCGAACGCGAAAGGCCTAGACGAGATTGTCCGCTTCGTTCAATCAGATCTCACCACGTGGAACCCGGGCGACTCTTACGGGGGCGCGTTCGCGCATCACTCACTGCACCATATCCAAGCCCTAGAACATGTTTTTGACGGACTGAAGCGCACACTTCACGAGGAAGCCTCTTTTGTAATATCCGACATGATCGGGCGCAACGGTCACATGCGCTGGCCAGAAGTCGAAGCAGTCATGTCACGTATCTGGCAAACGATGCCGGACCGCTACAAGTACAACCATCAACTTTCCCGATACGATGCGCAGTTCGTTAACTTCGACTGCGCCGCAGATGGCAGCTTTGAGGGCGTAAGAGCCCAAGACATCATGCCAGAACTTCTCAAACGGTTCCACTTCGAAAAGTATGTTGCTTGGGGCGGCCTTACAGACGTCTTCGTGGACAGATCCTTTGGTCACAACTTCAGTCAAGGCAATCCCGAAGATTGCGCCTTCATCGATCACTTAGCCCGTGCTGACCGTGCGCTGTTGCGACTGGGGGCGCACACCCCAACGGCGCTTATCGCCGTCATCCGTAAGCACCCCTGCCAGCTCGTCAGCAACGGCCTTCTTCCAGAAAAAGCTGTAAAGGTCTAGCTTTGGAGCCTGAGCGGGTGATTCACGTTAAGCGATGCGACCATCACCTCCCTAAGGAGATCTTGACGTTCCACTTGAACGGTCCGCAGAGCAGTGCGTCGAGACGGGATTGTGGATGACCGTTGGCGATCGCCTGGAGGGTTGAGGTGAGATAGCTTGGCGGGTCGATATCATGCATACGGCATGTTCCGACGGTAAGCGCAACGAGCGCGCCACTTGCTCAGTGCATTGACTTTGTGGCGAACGGTCCTGGCAGGAGTTCATCGAGGCGTTTCATCGGATGGCCCTGGGCGATCGCCTCAAGCGTTGTCCTGAGGTATCCGAAAGGCTCGACGTCATTGAGTTTGCCGGTCTCTATGAGGCTGGCGATGCAGGCCCAGGCCTTCGCGCCTTCGTCGTGTCCTGCGAACAGTTGATTCTTTCTGCCAAGAGCCAGGGGACGGATGAGATTCTCAACTGGGTTGCTGTCCATCTCGACACAGCCGTCAGAGAGGAACACCTGCAGCCCGCCCCAGCAGTTGGCGATGTAGGTGAGATGCTCACCCAGACGCGATTGGGCAGAGACGCGTGCACGCTTCTGTTTCAGCCAGTCACCGAACGCAGCCACCAGCGGCGCGGTGCGAGCTTGGCGGACAAGCCTGCGCGCTTCGGGATCAAGGCCCCGTATTTCCTTCTCGATGGCATAGAGCGCGGCGATCTCCTTCAGGCCTTCGTCCGCAATGGGCGAACCGGATGCATCCCTGATCTCTACAAGCCGGCGGCGGGCGTGTGCCCAGCAGTTGGCGAGTACGAGCGCGCCGCCCGGCCGGTCACCTCGCG
>CAIKWZ010000016.1 GCA_903831255.1 uncultured Alphaproteobacteria bacterium | reverse complement strand
ACGAGCGCTCTGGTCCCAGCATAATCCGCCGAGCTTGAAGCGGTCGCCGCCTCAAGAATATCCTCAAGCCCGGGTATCGACCGACCATCGTTCTCCACCTCGCCCTTCAACACGGACGGAGGGATCCACTCGCCCGATGCGTGCGGCCTCGCTGGAAGATCGAAGGGCTCTGGCGCCTGCCCGCCTGTCAGGGTGCACCCGACCCCATCACGATAAACGGCTCTCCTCGCGCCAAGTCCGAAAAGGCTGGCCCGGACCTCTTTCTTCGTCGGATCCGCTTGGGCCCGGACATAGTCGAGAACCGGGTTGATGCCGGCGAACTCTGAGGCGTTCACATCCGCCTCAGCGCGCCCAGCGACAAAAACTTCGGAACACAGGATCTTGGCCTTGTAGCCCGATCCGACCTCGGCAAGGCTCACAAGCTGTGATCCACCAAAAGCGCCGCCGCCAAGAAGAACGAGCGCGGCTGCCCCGCCTGCTATCCGGATCCCCAACCCCATGCGCATCTCCTGATGATGTGCTCTGACGAGACGCCGGCCGCGCCTCGCCGCCTGCCACGCAGCTTACCACAGGTATACGTCCCTCCCTGGAAGATTAAGCCCCTCAGGACGACTTCGGTGCTGTAGAACAAAGGGGCCAACCTCGACAGCCATGAGAGCGACGCTTCTGCGCGCGCCCGACTGGAAGCGGATCGCGAGGGAACTCGCCAATGCGCTCCTAAAATCACCCCGATCCAGACCGACGGATTGACATCGGTGTTATGATATAACATAAATCGTCGAGCTCCAGACCGGATGATATCTCCTCATGAAATCTTCCAGCCCCCGCGGGTATGACGTCGCCGCCTGCAGCCTGTCGGCGCTTTGCCTCGCACACTGCCTGGTTCTGCCGCTGGCAGCGGCGGCGTCACCCTTTCTGGCGGCGGCGGCCGATGCAGAGTGGATGCACTGGGCTCTTGTGGCGATCGCCCTGCCGGTCTCCCTTATTGCGCTCAGCCCTGCTCATACGCCCCAGGGAGCACGTATTCTCGCTGGAACAGGGCTTTTTTGCCTGATTATCGCTGCAGCTGGCTTTCCGACGCACAGCTGGGAGACTGGACTTTCCGTGACTGGCGCCGTGATCCTCGCCGGCGCCCATGCTTACAACGCCCGACAGACCGCCATCCATCCTAAGGGATCGGCGGCCTGTCTCTGACCGCAGGCAGGTATCTCACCGTCAGAGCGCCCCCTGGCTCACCCGCGTGAGCGGTGATCCACTCTATCCACGGACACAGGGCGTGGCCACGCGCGAACCGGATTTCATCCCTAACGAAGTGTGAACCCTTAGCGTCGCAAGACTAAGGCTGCGCCGCAAGCCGCCTGGGCGCATACCCTCCCCTGGGCGCCCTGCGCCCCGAGAACAAGGTCAGACCATGCCAACGCCCGCCGCACGCCCCCGGTCCGCCGCTTCGACGATCGCCGACCTCATCGCCCGGGATCTCGGGGTTGAGACCTGGCGCGTTGAAGCGACGATCGCCCTGATCCACGAGGGGGCCACCATCCCCTTTATCGCGCGATACCGTAAGGAGAGAACGGGCGGGCTTGACGATACCCAGTTGCGACGCCTTGCGGAGCGACTGAGCTATCTGACCGAGCTGGCTGACCGTCGCGAGACAATTCTGAAATCGATCCGCGACCAGATGCGACTGACCCCCGAGCTCGAGCGACAGATCCTCGCGGCGGAAACGAAGGTGGCGCTCGAAGATCTCTACGCGCCCTTCAAACCCAAAAGACGTACAAAGGCGATGATCGCACGCGAAGCAGGTCTTGCCCCGCTCGCCGAGCGGCTTTTAGCCAATCCCAATCTTTCCCCCGTTGAGGAAGCCCTCAGCTTCATTTCGGACGATAAGGGCGTGAGCGACACCGCCGCAGCGCTCGAAGGCGCCAGACAGATCCTCATCGAAACCATGGCCGAGACCCCCGCTCTGGTCGGACGACTTCGGGAAAAGGTCTGGACGGAGGGCAAGCTCGGATCCGCTCTCGTCAAAGGCAAGGACGAAGCGGGCGCCAAGTTCTCGGACTATTTCGAGTTCGACGAACCCATACGCGAGATGCCCTCTCACCGTGCGCTGGCCCTGCTCAGAGGGGAAAAGGAAGGCGTTCTCCGGCTCAATCTTGATGTTCCGCATCCGGACACATCCTCTCACCCCGCGGTCGGAGCCATCATGAACTCATTCGGGATCGTCGATAAGGGACGTCCCTCGGACGCCTGGCTTGCTGAGACGGCTCGGCAGGCCTGGAAACTGCGCCTCGCGGCATCGAACTCCAATGATCTTATCTCGCGGCTCAAGGAGCGCGCCGACGCCGAGGCGATCAGCGTCTTCTCCCGAAACGTCCGAGACCTCCTGCTGGCCGCACCTGCCGGGCCCCGGGTTGTCATGGGCATCGATCCGGGTATCCGGACAGGATGCAAAATCGCCATTGTCGACGGCACCGGAAAACTGCTTGAGACGGCGACGATCTACCCCCACGAACCTAGGAAGGACTGGACAGGAGCTCTGACCACGCTCGCCCTTCTCGCCCGGCGCCACAAGGTCGAACTGGTCAGCGTAGGAAACGGAACTGCCGGAAGAGAAACCGACAAGCTGGTCGCTGAACTGACCTCCAAGATGCCAGAGCTCAATCTCACGCGCGTGATGGTGTCCGAGGCCGGCGCTTCGGTCTATTCCGCCTCCGAACTGGCTGCCCAGGAATTTCCCGAGCTCGACGTCAGCCTGCGCGGGGCGGTCTCTATCGCCCGCAGACTTCAGGACCCTCTCGCGGAACTGGTCAAAATCGAACCTAAGGCGATTGGCGTGGGACAATACCAGCATGATGTCGATCCGACGAAGCTGGCGCAGTCCCTCGACGGCGTCGTGGAGGACTGCGTCAACGCCGTCGGGGTCGACGTCAACACAGCGTCGGCT
Organism: uncultured Alphaproteobacteria bacterium; assembly: GCA_903831255.1. Lineage (GTDB taxonomy): Bacteria > Pseudomonadota > Alphaproteobacteria > Caulobacterales > Hyphomonadaceae > UBA7672. The sequence continues at coordinate 7,077 of CAIKWZ010000016.1, read as the reverse complement.
CCCCTTCTCGCCCATATTTCCGGACTGAATGCTCAGATCGCCTTAAACATCGTCGCCTACCGGAACGAACATGGCGGGTTTAAATCCCGAGCCGCCCTGAAGAAGGTCCCAAGACTCGGACCAAAGGCCTTTGAACAAGCCGCCGGGTTCCTGCGAATTATGGATGCGGCCCACCCGCTCGACGGCTCAGCCGTCCACCCGGAAGCCTATCCGGTCGCCGAGAGGATCGCCCAGAAAACGGGCCGCCCCCTCAAGAGCCTGATCGGGGACAAGGCCTTCCTGTCAAAACTCAGGCCACAGGATTTCGCGGATGAGACCTTCGGCGCCCCGACGGTCACGGATATCCTCAGCGAGCTCGAGAAGCCCGGTCGGGACCCGAGGCCGCAATTTCAGACTGCAGCCTTCGACGACGCCATCCACTCCCTCTCCGACCTCAAGCCCGGCCAACGTCTCGAAGGCGTGGTGACCAACGTCACCGCCTTCGGCGCCTTTGTCGACATAGGCGTCCACCAGGACGGCCTCGTTCACATCTCGGAGCTCGCCGACACCTTCGTCAAGGATCCCCATAGCGTGGTGCGCGCAGGACAGGTGGTTCGGGTCGTCGTCAAGGACGTCGACGCGGCGCGAAAGCGGATCGCCCTGTCGATGAAATCAGGCTCTGGCGCTGCGAGCGCCGCGGGACCTGCGCCCCGACCGTCAGCGTCCGCCGCGAAGCCTATGGCCGCCCGTGCAGCACCCGATCGCCCCAGTGCCAGCCCGTTCGATGTCCTCAAGACCCTTGATATGTCGAAGGACAGGGGACAGGGAAGGGTTTAACGCCTCGCTAAAAGAGGCTTCGATGCCGCCGACCTGCGTATGAGTCTTCAGACGCAGTCGGATGGCGTCAGGCGCCCAGTCGGAACCGTTTGTGATGACCCTGCCGTCCCCTTCAGTTCTGATCGCCTCCTTCTATCGATTCACGCCCCTGCCGGAGTTCAGGTCGCTGCGGGAGGGGCTTCTCGAGGTCTGCGCCCGCACCCATGTGCGCGGAACAATCCTCCTGGCGCACGAGGGGATTAACGGCACGCTTGCCGGAGACGACCACGCGGTTCGCGAGGTCCTGCAACACCTCGAGCGCATTCCTGGGTGCGAACAGCTCGAACCCAGGGTCTCAAGAAGCCTGAAATCGCCCTTTCACCGGATGAAGGTGAGACTCAAGTCGGAGATTGTGACCCTTGGAGCGCCAGGCGTCAGCCCCTTCGCGGGAACGGGTCGATATGTGGAGCCGGAAGACTGGAATGCGCTGATCGAGGATGACGATGTCATCCTCATCGACACGCGAAACGACTACGAGACTTCGGTGGGAACCTTCCCCGGAGCCGTCCTTCCCGGAATTCGTTCTTTCCGGGAGTTTCCAGCCTGGTTCCAGGCCTTCCGAGAGACACTCGGCGAGGCCGCGTCCCCTCCTCGTATCGCCATGTTCTGCACCGGAGGCATTCGCTGTGAGAAGTCGACAGCGCTTCTCAAGTCCCAAGGCTTCGAGGAGATCTATCATCTCAAGGGCGGGATCCTGAACTATCTCGAGCGCATACCGACGGAGACAAGCCTCTGGTCCGGGGAGTGCTTCGTGTTCGACGAACGCGTCACGGTTGCGGACGATCTTCAGGAAGGCGCATTTGCTCTCTGCAGGGGGTGCCGACGACCGCTCAGCGCGGAGGATCGCGCCTCACCGGATTATGAGGAGGGCGTCAGCTGTCCGGCGTGCCTAGGCGACACGACCCCAGCTCAGCGAGAGCGTTTTCGCGAACGGGCTCGTCAGACCCGTATCGCGGAAGCGCGCGGGGAGGGCCATGTGGGCGCCATGCCCTCAAGCCCCCGCCGTTCGATGTCAACGGATGTTCAGCGCTCTCGACCGACAGCGGCTGATGCAGACGACTCAGGCCGCGCGCCGCAGGCCCGATCGAAGAAGATCTCCGAACTCTGAGGCAGGCATCGCCCGCGCAAAAACCCAACCCTGGCCCAGACTGCATCCGAGCTGGGCGAGGACCTCAAGCTGCTCGTCCGTCTCAATCCCCTCGGCTGTGCAGCGCAGACCGAGATCCGAACTGAGGGTGATCACTGACCGGACAATCGCCTGAGCCCGAGGGCTCGCAGATATGTTCTCGACAAATCGCCGGTCGATCTTCACTCCGGAAAACGGAAAGCGGGTCAGTGTGTCCAGCGAAGCATACCCTGTCCCGAAATCGTCAAGGACCAGACGCACCCCACGTTCCCTGAGCCTTGCAAACACCTTCGCCGTTCGGCGATCGTCCGCCAGAAGAGCGCTTTCGGTCACCTCGCATGCGATCTGCTCAGGCATTACATTGAAACGGTCGAGACTACTCAACAGGCTCTCGACGAAGCGGTCGCTCTGGATCTGAAGAGGCGACACGTTGATGTTGAAGATGAGGCTTCTGGTCTCATCTCCCCAGGTCTCGAGGCATTCAAGGGCCGAGCGAAGGACCGTCTCTCCAAGTACATGGACCTGACCGGACGCTTCGGCGACGTGAACAAATTCAGCCGGAGACACCCACCCCCAGTCATCGTGACGCCACCGGGCGAGCACTTCCGCGCCGCGTATACGTCTGTCCCCAATGCCGACGATCGGCTGAAACCAGGCAACCACGCCCGACGACATCGTCTGAAGATCCCGCTCGAGATCCCGTTCCAGCTTCTGAACCCGGCGACGCTGACTGGCGATGTGTTCATCGTGGATCCGCAAGCCCGCAGATCCTGATCCCCTCGCCTCGAGCATGGCGATCGAACCGAGAACCATTGTTTCGGCGGCGCTTTGGGCTCCCGCCAACTCAACCATCCCTGCCCGCGCGGACAGACGCAGACCCTGGATCGCTCCGCCCCTTAACGGCAGCGCGACCAGGTTGAGCACCCTGCGGCCCAGCGTCTCCGCCTCGTCCCGGTCCGCCCGGACCAGCAGGGCAAACTCATCGCCCCACAGGCGGGCGACCGGCGTATCGCCGGGAAAGATGGAGTGCAGCCTTGCAGCAAGCGTCTTCAGGATTTCATCGCCCCACTCATGTCCCACCCATTCGTTCAGAGACGAGAAACGGTCCACATTGATGAGCATCAGATAGATGCCAGCCCCGCCCCGGCTCTTGATCTGCTCCAGGCGGCCGAAGAAGGCCTCACGGTTCAACAGTCCGGTCAAATGATCAGAGGTCGCCAGCTGAAGGCGCTTCTTTTCAAGCCGAGCCGAGGCCAGCCGTCCCGCCGTCATGGCGGCCAGGGTCCTGAACATCTCGACATGCCAGGTGGTGAAGAACCCGGGCTGACTATGCTCGCTGTCGATGACGCCGATCACCCGCCCATCGCTCCAGATCGGTACGGAAAGCTCGGAGTGACGCGAGGCGTCATCGAGGACATACCGTGGATCGAGACGGGTATCGTCCACCAGAACCGCCTCTCCGGTGGCAGCACAGGCGCCCACGATTCCCTGACCGACCGCAAGTCGGATACGATTTGCGATCTCACGGTCATCGGGATTTTTCGGGCCGAACGCGGCTTTCTGGACGAGGTCTCCCCGTTCCTCATCCAGCAGATAGATGACACAATCCTCAAGCCCGATATGGGCGACGGCCTGCTGAGCCAGGTCCCAAAGGATGTCGTCGATACTGTCGCTGAAGTGCAGGAGTGTGGAGGCGAACGAATGGATAACCCGCAGATCGCGGAGCTGAGCCGCCAGATTTTCGTTCTGGGCAAGCATTTCGACGCTGAACCTCCATCCTCGAACGAATGGATACCCTATTTTACTTAAGATTTATCTGCTGACGACCGACCAAGCCCTGCATTCATGCGCCTCCACCCCCCCCGGACGCACCCTCTGCCCCCGCGCCCCCGCGGGGCGCCGACTCACGCCTCAGCCGAAAAAGTCCCGCCGCTCTCGATTGCAACCGCGGAGTGGACGGGGAAAGGCCAATGATCACTCCCCCTCAGAGACATCCACGCCTGCGAAGATCGGCTTTTCAATCGGATGGGGTCTGCCCTCACGCTCTAGCTTCCTTGCTCCGGCCAGGATGCCGGGAAGAGCATAGTTACCTTCGTGACAAGCGTATTCATAAAGCGGTTCAGAGGAGAGATTGAGGGCCATCTCGCCTCCCCAGGTCTGGGTGTAGAGCGTCGGATCCTCGACCGTGAACTGGTAGAAAATCTGCCCCTCAGACCAGCGGGTGTAACGCTCAGTCACTTTTCCCGCCGCCGAGATATAAGATCTCTGACGGGGATGCGAGTTCACCGTTTCGACGACAAGGGTATCTCCCTCATACGAGCCGATCGAATCCCCGCCCCAACGGGGGATTTCCTTCGGTCCATGACGCCCATTGATCGGCACAACGCGAACGTCATGAATCATCTCGGTCAGGAACATGACATGGTCGGGCGTCTGAACGATCTGATAGGTGTTATTGTACATTCCATTGTTCAGAACCGGTCCGGCGCTGCCAGTAAAGCTCATGATGCAGCGCTCGGCCAACGGACGGATTTCAGGCCCGTCGAAACTGGTCGAACGGGTATTGGCCTGGATACCCTGTCGGGAATAGGGGATGCGCCCATCGGGAGGGTTCGTGATCCACGATGTCCGGATCTCCCCTTTGACCCGCGCATAGCTCGCTCCCGGATCCATCCAGAAGCGGTTATAGGCCCGGGACGGATTCTGATCTGACAGGAGCTGACGGGAGGATTCTTCATCCACCTTTGAAGCGCCAGCCTCCTGACGGGCTGCGGCGGAATAGACGTTTTGTCGGACGAGCTCACTTTCCAACTCCTCGCTGACAACGAGGGATTTCACGTCTGTCGGCCTTTGCATCGAGGTGAGAGAGGCGTTGGACCAGAAGCCCTGAAGATCAGGTACGCCCCAGCTCGTGCGCGGGGCGACTTGCCCACCTGGCGTCTGCGCGACCGCTGGAGCAAGGAAGAGGGCCCCAGCCAAAATCGCCGACCCGAATCGCAATCCGGTCCTTCGCATGTCGCCTCCCCTTGCGTGCGGCGTGTTCGCCTGCCCGGACTTAAGCTACTCCCATCTTTATGCGGTGCAATGGGTACGGCACGCAGGACAGCCGGTCGATTGCCCAGCGGCCTTGATCTCGTCTATCCTTCGTCTGTCAGAGGATCGCGAACCGGTCTCTCGCGAACCCCTCTAACCGGTTCCCTGTCGGGGATCGTATTGGGCGCAGTCGGGTCTGGTCGGACGCTCCCGCAGGCACGAACCTATCATTGAGGGCGTAAGAAACGCACGGAGAGAGTTATGGATGCGGGCGTTTCAGGACTGACCAAAGGCGTCTTCGACCTTGCGGTTGGCTTTTATCGCGACGTCAACTTCGCCTATACGATTGCCGCGGTTATGGCCCTTGCCGCGATCGGACTTGCCCTCATTGCGCTCATCCGACACGTCATGCAGGTGAGCGCGCTCTCGGCTAGAACGCGACAGCTGAGCGGATACATTACCTTCTCGCCTGCGCCCGGAAGCACGGACGCTGACGACCGCGAGGCGGTCTTCCATACCCGTTTCCGGGAGATCGATGCGGCTATGGGCCGGGGCGGGGCCGGAGGCGGTCTGCTTCGCGAAGCCTGGATGCGTTACCGTAAAACGCTCATCCTTGGTGCTTTCCCGCCTGTACGGTCCACCCAGCGCCCACACGGCTTTGTCTATGACGTTCTGAGCCCGCCGACGTGGATCGGATTTGCCGCCAATATCTTTGTCGCCTTCGGCCTCCTCGCAACTTTTATGGGCCTTGTCGCGGCCCTGACCTTTGCAGCTGACGGTATTGCCTCGGATAATGTCGCGTCCATGCAGGCCGCCCTTCGCGACCTCCTCGCCGCCGCCGCTTCGAAATTTGTGACCTCCGTAGCCGGTGTCGGCCTCTCCCTGATTCTTCGCCTTCTTGAGCGCCTGCTGACGGTCGATCTCAGACGCGAGGCCGATCGCCTCGCCAAGTCTCTTGAGAGCGGAATTCGAGTCGATCCGGGCGCCCAGTCGGCCGCTCTGGCGGAGGAAGTCTCCGGTCTGACGACGCTTCTCAGACAGAATCTCGAGAATGCCCCGCCGTCCCCCGAGACCGGGGCTCAGGCATGAGCGAGGTCCCCTCCTCCCTCAAACCATCCTGGACCGAGGCGAGCGAAGAAAGCTATTATGTCTCCATTTCAGACATGCTGATCGGACTTCTTTTCCTGTTCATTATCATGCTGATGTACGTTGCGCTTCAGCTGCGTGAGACGACAGACGTTCTCAAGACCAGTGAGCAGACACGGACAGAGCTTCTTCAAAAGATCTCCACCTACCTGACGGAGCGGAATGTGGCCGCCGAGGCTGATTTCGAGGCGGGTGTCCTCAGACTTCCCGATGAAATTCTGTTCGAGAAGGGACGAGACGACCCCAAAGCAGAAGGCGTGCGAGCGCTCCGTGTGCTCGCCGACGCCTTTGAACAGCACCTTCCGTGCTACACCTATCGACGTTCATCCTCGCGTCCGTCCGAGTGCGCCAATGAAGCCCATAATGTTGAGGCGATCTTCATCGAAGGACATACCGACAGCGATCGCTTCACATCCAACGGCCGTCTGCGGGATAACTGGGACCTCTCAGCGGCACGCGCCTCCAACACCTTCAGGATCCTCGATGGGTATAAGCCCACACTTGGAGATTTCCTTTCGGATGCACCAAGCGATCCTGAAGCCTCGGCCCTTTTCTCCATCGCCGGATACGCCGATGAGCGTCCGGTTGATCCTGGATCAGATGAACTCGCCAAGAGCCGGAACCGACGGATCGACATCAGGATCGTGATGGCGAGCCCGAAGGCGCCTGACGCTGACTGAGGACGCGTCGGGTGCGGCCGATATGAGGCGAGCGACCTGTCGACCGACCCCAGATCGATCAGCGCCAGAGCCCTTCGATCTTCCAGCGAGGCCGCGCGCATCGGGCGAGTGGATCCCTCCGTCCGTGTTGAAGGGCGAGGTGGAGAACGATGGTCGGTCGATACCCGGGCTTGAGGATATTCTTGAGGCGGCGACCGCTTCAAGCTCGGCGGATTATGCTGGGACCAGAGCGCTCGT
>CAIKWZ010000015.1 GCA_903831255.1 uncultured Alphaproteobacteria bacterium | reverse complement strand
GGTATGCGCGTGTCAACGGCGGTCGGATTCCAGGCCAGTGCGGCGGAGTAAAAGTAGGCCACGGACGGAGGCGGCGATATGCTTCCTGGGCGCGTTGGTCATCCCAGCGTCTCCAGATACGGCCGCATGACATTCTGCACCCGGCAGACCTTGGCATACCGCATGATATCGGCGCGTGTCGCCTTACGGCGGCGGATGCCATCCCGCAGCGCCTCAATGGCAACATCGAGGCCGACGCGACTGCGATACTTGAAACAATCGACGATGGTCTTCGCGGCGTCATAGATCGGCACCTTCACGCCTTCAATTGCCACGTCAGTGCGTCCTGCAGTGAACGCCTCGCCGGAGGCACGCACGACCTCGACCTTGAAAGGGAAGGTGGCCGGTGCGCGCGCCTTGTGGTGGAAGGTGACCCATACCGCGTGCGGCAGTTGCGTCGTCAGTTCGTGATGCTGTAGCGCCGACAGCAGTGAAACGACCCCATGCGGCGCCAGCCGCGCCGCTTCCGCGAGGCTATGGCCAGCCTCCATATGTTCGGGGTCGGCGAGCTGGTAAAGTCCGCGCGCGAGACGCTGGAGCTCACCCCGCTGGCACAGTCGGGTCAGATAAGCCGGCGGGATCCCTGCGGCGCGAAAGTCCTGCGCCCGCGCGATCCCGCGTTGACGTGCGATCGATAGCGCCCGCTGGCTAAGGGTCTGGGTAGTGTCCATAGCTGGAGTATGATACAAAACGTCGGCATTTGTCAATAAGTGCTGACATATTGTACCAACTCCGTGACGACTCCGAGGCTGTTCAGCCGTGTGCACCCCGATCCTCAAGCCCAATGCGCGCACTTGCGAGCATAACCCGACCGATTTTTAGGGATGCAAAATCGGGTAATATCGGGTATAATTGGGTATGAAATCAGGTAAAAGGACGGTCAGCCCGTGAAGCCGCCGTCGATAAAGTTAGGCTCCGACCACGTCAAACTCATCGCTGAAATCGATGAATTCAAGGGCCGTTGGGAGGCCCTCAAGACCCTCTCGCCCCATCGCCTGAGCGCCTTGCGCAAGGTGGCGACCATCGAGAGCATCGCTTCTTCAACACGGATCGAAGGCTCGAAGCTTTCGGACGCGGAAGTCGAAGCGCTACTTTCGGACCTCACGATCAAGTCCTTCAAGACTCGCGACGAGCAAGAAGTCGCGGGGTACGCCGAGGCGATGGATCTCGTGTTCCAGGCGTTTGAAGACTTGCGCCTGACCGAGAACCATATCAGCCAGCTTCACCTCACCCTTCTTCGCCACAGCGCGAAGGACGAGCGCCATCGCGGTTCGTACAAGACCCTGCGCAACGATGTCGTCGCCTTCGGTCCGGACGGAAAGCAGATCGGCGTCGTGTTCGAAACCGCAACGCCATTCGATACGCCCCGCGAAATGGAAGACCTTGTGGCCTGGGCAAGAAAGGCGATAGACGAGGAGAGCCTTCATCCGCTCCTCATCATCGCCGTCTTCATCGTCACGTTTCTGGCGATCCATCCCTTTCAGGACGGCAATGGGCGCTTGTCGCGCGTGCTCACGACCTTGCTGCTTCTTCGGGCAGGCTATGCCTATGTTCCCTATGCCTCGCTGGAGCGCGTCGTCGAAGAGAACAAGGATTTGTACTACCGCGCCCTTCGCCGCACCCAAGGAACGCTGAAAAGCGACACGCCCGATTGGGAACCATGGATCGGCTTCTTCCTGCGCTGCCTCAAGGAACAAAAGGATTCTCTTGCGCGCCGTATCGAACGCGAACGTACGGAAGAAGGTGCTGACGAAAGCCTGCCCGACCTCTCGCGTCAGATGCTAGCGCTTCTGAAAGACCACAGGCGGTTGAGTGCAGCGCAGTTCGAAAAGCTGATAGGCGCAAACCGCAACACCATCAAGCTGAGGCTAAGAGAACTAGTCGCGACAGGCCGCTTGCGGCAACATGGAAAGGCCCGAGCAACACGATACACCCTGGCGGGTTAGCAACGGGCGTGAAGTTTCCGCGTGTTGCGTTTGGGTTGAATGTGCCGTCACTCCGCCAGCAACAGCTCCGTTTTTGCCAGAATAGTGACTGAATTGACCATTTTATCGTCTTCAGTGACCGAAATCGTCATGGCCGTGACCGGATTGGACAGATGACCATGAAAGAAGAGCGATTTGACGGGGCCGTGGCGGAGTTCAGAGGGCTAGCACTGCCCGAACCCGCCACGTTGGCCGGCTACAGCGCCCTCATCGCCCGATATGAACTTCAAATACCTCTGCCTCGCCGGCTTGCCGCAATCGGCACGCGCCGCAATCCCTAATCTTCGGACAGGTGGCGGCTCGTTACGAACAGACTGGCCGTTCCGGCAACTCTGGGCGAGCAGCTTGAATTTGCGCTCAGGCACGAGGGCGTGAACCTGTCCGTCCTGAGCGCCTTGTTCGCGTCTGCACCGAAGAAGGATTTCGAGACATGGATCAGTGCGACGCCGGGCGGCGCCAATACACGTCGGGTCTGGTTCATCTATGAATGGATGACCGGGCAGCTGCTCGATGTCCCGCCCGTGCCAAAGATCAGAGCAGTCCCGGTAATCGATCAGGAGAAGCAGTTCGGACTGGAGGGCGGCGAGCGCTCTGCACGCCACAGCGTCGTGGACAACCTGCCGGATGAATGCGTGAAACAGACCGTCGAACGAGACCTGCCGGACGAGGTCGCCTATCTGGAGGCTTACGATCATTTCTCTCGAGGAGTCCTGGGTGCTGTCGACATGCCCAACAGCATGGTCGATCTGCTGCATCGCTTCCTGAAGCAACATGGCGGCAAGCTTTCCAGGAGGGCGCGGGAGATGGAGTTCGCGCCGCTGACAGATGAAGAGGTAGGAATAATCGAGGCGGCGTACGCAAAGGCGTTTACCGAGCTGAAACCGCGACCAGGCGAAGCGCACGACAACATCGACGATTTTGGCGAGACCAGCTGACCTGTCCCGACATTTTCGGCCCAACCCCGCGTTGATCGTATCCCTCCGGCGAGTCCGGCAGACTGATCAGGCAGCGGTGGTAGCGGAAGGCTTCGCCTTCTCCGCTGCGCGCAGCTGATGCAAAGCCGCGAAGTGGATGCGCATCGGAACGAAATTGCTCCGACGCGCATCCGCTTAGACTTCAATTCAAATTTGCAAGAGAATAGGACGTGTTCCGCCCGCCTCCTGCGTCTTTTTGCAAGATACCGAGCTGGATGAGCGCCTCGACGTCGCGGCTCGCCGTGTCTTGCGAACACTTGGCGATTGTCGCCCATTTGGTGGAGGTGAGCTTGCCTTCAAACCCATCGAGCAGCCTGTTCAGCATAAGGCGCTGCCGTTCGTTGAAGCTCGCATCCTTGTGCTTGCTCCAAAATTCCGCCTTGTTCAAAACGACCGCCAGAATGTCTTCTGCGCCGGTGAAGGCGCGCTCCAGGCACCCAAGAAACCAGGTGAGCCAAGCCGTGATATTGAGATCGCCGCGCTGCGCTTATTCGAGCATGGTGTAGTAGGCGCAGCGCTCGGCGCGGATCTGCGTGGACATCGAATAGAAGCGCTGCGTGGTGTCTTCCGACCGCGCCAGGCTCATATCCGCGATGGCGCGCGCGATGCGTCCATTCCCGTCCGCAAACGGGTGGATGGTGACAAACCACAAATGCGCGAGCGCCGCTTTGAGCACGTGGTCCATCGATGGACCGTCATTATACCATTGGAGGAAGGCTTTCATTTCCTTCGGCAAAATCTTTGCGTTCCGCGCATCAAAGTGAACGCGCTCCTGTCCGATCGCGCCGGAGACGACCTGCATCGGGCCCTCTTTATCATCGCGCCAATCGCCGACGATGATCTTGCTTATGCCGCTTCTCCCCGTCGGGAAGAGCGCGGCGTGCCATCCGAACAGGCGATCCTCGGTCAGCGGTTTTTGAAAATTCTGCGTCGCGTCCAGCATCATCTCGACAATGCCTTCGACATTACGCTCGGCAGGGGTGAGCGCACCGATCTCGATGCCGAGCCTTCGCGCCAATGAGGAACGCACCTGATCGTGGTTGAGATTTTCGCCCTCGATCTCGCTCGTCTTGATGACATCCGATGTAAGCGTGCGAAGGACGGCCTCATTGCGCAGCGCAAAGCCGAGCGCTTCCATGCGCCCAATCAGCCTCCCCTGGCGATGGCGCAAAACGGAGAGCTGATCCGTGATGGATGGCTCATCCCACCGGAAATTCGGCCAGTCCTCGCGCTCATGGATAAATGTCATAATCCGCACCTAGCGCAGAAATTGTGGCTCTTTGTGCGGAGATTGTCCGGCTCAATATCCGCAATACATGCGGAGAATAGATACGTTTTTCTCCGCATCAGACTTGAACTCTAGTCGTTTGAGCGAATTGGCCGCCCAAGCTCTCCAAGTTGCGCCGACCGGCGATAACGAACATGTCGGCTGCGACGTGTTAATGAACTTCGGAGTTTTTAACATGTCTTCCTCGATCCTGGTTTTTGGGCATGGCTTGCAAGTCTCCTTGCGCCCCTGCCTGAGCGGCGAGCTTGCGGGGTGAATGGTCAAGGCTGCACGGCACGCACGCCAGGGTTCAGCCTTGACCAGGGTGGCCGCCAAAGGCCTTTTGGTGTTTCCTCCCTCACCAAAAGCAATGGCTTTGGAGCAATCGCGCCGTGCTGACCGCGGGACAGGGGAGCGAACCTGTGTGATAGAGCTGAGGAGCTGGGTAACCCTCCGACGAGCACGGCGCCATTGCCGACGAACAGTGGCGACGCGCCCCACGCTTGCGTCCATGGCAGTGAACCTGCCTGGCCTGGGAGAGATCGGGTCAGGTGGCTAACAGGGCGACACGCTCGCGCGCGCCAGCTGCAATCGCATCCCCTAGCGCCTTCGGACAATCCTTTGGCAGGCTAGCTGCAGCCGCCTTGATAGCCGGCTCCAGCTTGCTGGAGATGTCCTCTTCAATGGCGTTGAGTTCGGATCTTGCGAAGCCGACCGCATCAGCCGTCTCCCTGAAATGTCGCGGAGTTACCTCGTCCATGCGGTAGTGGCGCGACTTGCCGACCGCCATGGCGAGCCTGGCGTTCTTCTTCGTCAACTGGCCTGTGGCGACGTGGGGTTGTGTCGACAGCACGTCGTACAGCGGCGCCAGCCGGAACCGCCCGCCTGGGTTCAGACGGATGCTGAAGTTCTTCGCATGCCCATCAGTGGCGCCCAGCACCCAGTAGATGAGGACCGCCTTCATGAAGATGCGGCGATCTTCCTGCGGGCTGTCGCTGGCCTGGAGGAGCTTCATGCAGGCGCTGATGCCGGGGCCCCCGGAGGCTTCGTATTTGTCCGATGAGGAGATTCCCAGGGCCTGGCAAAAGTCTTCCTGCGGCAGTCGCAGGAGCCTGCCGTCCTTTGTCCACTGCCGGTCGAAGCGCTCGGATACGAAAACCCTGACGCCGTCGAAATCGACGATGCGACTCCTGGCGGTCGGGAGGCCGATCGCCTCGCAGAACGTCATGCAATACTGTTCGTTCTCGACGCTGCGGGTGAGGTCGATTTCGCCCCCCAAGGCGAAGGGGCGCACGCCGATCTGCGGCTTGAGGATGTGGGTCGTCGGCGACACGCCCGTTGGCGACATCCATTTGCCGTTCATGAGGAGGAGCGCGGTCTTTTCCTGGGCGCCGGCGATCGAGATCCTGAAAGCATCATCCTTTTCCGACAGGCCGAGCGGTGCTGTGGCGAGGCTTTTGACGATGTTGGCAATGTCGGCGTCAGACACAGCGTTGGCGTCAATCTCACCGGGGAGCGTGCAGCCGGCATCGGGGGGCAGGAACTGGAGGGCGCCCACGCAGTCCCTGCCTATTTTGGCGAGGAGGCTGATGGCGTCATCGCCGCCAGCGGCCACACGTTCGGCAATCCGTTTGCGGACAGATGGGGCGTCCGGCAGGAGGTTGTCGAAGACGTTCGACACGGCGTCGCCCGAATACTTCTCTTCGCGAAGCGGCATCGAGATCGAGATCGGAAAGCTGTGCTCCCAGCTCAGCCATGACGCCTCGTAGGCGAATGTGACGGCGCCATTTCCGGCGCGCCGAAGCGCCCCGACATGGCGTCCGTTGAGACAGACCTTCAGCGTGGTTGAGCGGGGTCGGGCCATCAGAAGATGTGCTCAATCGAGGCGGATTTGCTGGCCGCGCGCGGCTGCACGATGAGTTCGAGTTCCAGCACCGCCATCAGGTCGATCAGCGTCTGGAGTTTCGTGCCCGGCCCGCCGGCTTCAGCGGATGAGACGGTGTTCTGTTTGACACCCGCCCGTTCCGCGACCTGGGCTTGAGACAGCTTGAGCGAGCGGCGACGGCGGCGAAGAGCGGCGCCAAGTTCGGGCCCGCTTCTGGCGAGATCCGGTCTCATTGTGTCCCCTGCAGCAGCTAAACATATCTTACCCCCTGTGGGGGATGAAATGAGAATATCCCCTACAGAGGATAAAATCAATTTACCCTCTACGGGGGATAAGAGCATTGTCATGCAGCGGAATGCGCAGAACGCTTGGCGGTCACGCTCGATCCCGCACCAGCCTTACCGCCTCGAGCTTGTACCCGGGGCTGAACGTCCGTCGTCCCATGGTCCACCTCCGGTCCCACCAAAACACCTTAACTCGGTGTCCGTGAAACCGGCGGCAGCCCAATTTGGCAAATCCTGATGCGGTGAAACGCAGCGTGGTTGCAAAAGGGTGGTTAAAAGCTGACGAAGTGGAATTGCTCAACTAATCGGGATCGTCGCCTGCCGGATCGTTGGCCCAATCCTCGTGGCCATGTCGGATGCGGATGATAAGCAAATGACCGCCTTCATCGCAGAAAATCACGACATGAGATTTATAGCGATGGATGCGGACCGGAAGGATGAATTCCGTGTGTTCGCGGATACTTTGCGGATGCTCAGCTAGGCGTTCAAACGCGGCGGTCAGGCCATCGACATACGAATCTGCTTTATCGACAGACTAGCGTTCTGCGGTGAACGCCCAGAGGTTTTCGAGATCGTTGAGTGCCGTAGGTTTGAGGCGAACGATCTTACCTGGATTTTTTGCCATGTGCGCCCCGCATCCGCTTTTTGAAAGCGGCCATGTCGAGGCTTTTGGCTTCCCCGCTCTTCATGCTCTCGGTGATCATTCGCTGCAGCGCGTCATGCTTTTGCGCACGTTCGTCCTGGTCCTTTCGGATCAGGTCGCGGACGTAATCGCTCGCATTGGAAGAGCGACCGGATTCAGCCTGGGCTTCAACCCACGCTTTGAGAGGATCAGGCAGTGAGATGTTCATGGTGGCCATAGAGACATCCTTTTCAGTTCTACCATTGTGCCAATTTTGGCAAAGTTTGCAAAATTTAGGTCTGCCTTAACGGCGGCCTGGAAAGCGGCACAGGAAAGACAAGAACGAGCCTCATCAATGGCCGTGCCACCGAGCGCGCACGCCGCAACGGGCGGCCCGTTCCATTCGCTTCGTTCCCGTGTTGCCCGTATCCGTATCCTTGCGTCGTGCTCTCCGCTCGATGGCTTTTGCAGATCATCGCCTGGAATGCTCTCACTTACCTCCCGTCAATAAAACCGCTTGGGATCGAACTTGAAATCGTCGTCGTCATCATCGGTTGGCACGATGGAAGGGCGGGAGTACTCGGGAGCTGATCTGAACTTAAACGTCTTAGGCGCCTTGCCGAGCGCATCGAAAAGGCGATCCAGCACCACCATTCCGATGCAACCGAACGTGATCCGTCCCCGATATATGGATCGGCGTAACGGAGGATCTTGGCCGCGCCTATGGAACGGCGATGATGAAGACGGCGCTGGTATTGTGTTTCGCTGATCCTGCCGTCATGGGCGGGCGGATCGATCCGCTCGCCTCAAATCATCGCGCCCATGTCTTCTACCAAAGTCTTGGGTTTAAGCCTGTTGGCCGTCGAATCTTCACTGATGAAAGCGACTGCCTTGTCCATCACTTAAGCCGCCGTCACTGGCATGCGCTGTTCGCAAGCGAATGACCTTTGTGCGATTTCCCGGTTTTCATGATCCTTTCTTCCTCGTGGCGGCGGAATTGCGTTTGTCGCCTGAGGTCTGCGAGTGAGCAGGAGACGCTGCGCGACAGCTGATTGTTCAAAGGGGGCTGACTTCAACCGGCTGCAGGCAATTCCGGCGGCGGCGTAGCCGAGGCGGACATTCACTTTTCCAACCTCCGGGGACGGTTCAGAGACACCGGACCACCACTCTGGATCGAGTGCGCGTCGGAGCCCGTGGCTGGAGACCAGGCGGCGTTGACGCCGAATGAAGCGCCGTTGGTGCCGAATGTTGGAAAAGCCGCCTCAGATTTAGAAGACTATGGTCGCTGCGGGAGCCTCCGCGAATGGCGGCGGGCAAAAAGGAAAGCAACGCCAACAGACGCCATTGCTTTTGTATATACATTTATGTATATACAGAATTACAAGTATGTAAGGACGTGCCAGTTGCTCACAATTCGCGACCCCCGCGCAGAGGTTTTGGCAAGGCGATTGGCCGAGATTCGCCAGACGACGATGACCCAGGCCGTTGTGACCGCGCTGGAGCAGGAATTGCGGCGAGAGCGGGCCGCCACGCCGCTCGCCCTGCGGCTTGGCGCTATCGCAAAAAAGGCGACAGCCATGGCGGGCCCTAATGGCCGGGTCATGACGAAGGACGAGATCGACGAATTGAGCGGCGGATAAATGTTCATCGATACCTCCGCAATCATCGCCCTCCTGACCGATGAGCCCGAAGCTGGGGCGCTCGCATCGGCGCTCGAGGCGGCCGGGCAGGCGTATACCTCGCCTCTCGTCCGGCTGGAGACCTGCGCGGTCCTCGCCACCCGGCTCGACATCGCGCTCCGGCAGGCGGATGGTCTGTTCGACGACCTCCTTGCCGAGGCGGATATCACGATGATGCCGATTACGGACGCCGTGGGCAAAGCGGCGGTGGAATGCTTTGAAACCTACGGCAAGGGTCGCCATCCTGCGCGGCTTAACATCGTCGATTGCTTTTCCTATGCATGCGCAAAGGCGTTGGGCGCGCCCCTTCTCTTCAAGGGAGACGATTTCACGCATACCGACGTGAACGAGCAAGATACGGCCTGACCCGGGGAGGGTTTAGCTACAGGGGCTGCTGCTTTCGGAATTATGCAGGTTTATCTGCTCCGGGTAACGGGTGCGGTCCAGGCTCTTTCAGGAAAACGTTGGGGTTCATGGCGGATACGCGCAATCGCTTTTCGGTTTGAACAAACATTGCGTGCATATCCGTCCGCACGATTTCAACCTCCTGTCCGGTAATGGGTTTGCCGCGGAGTGTCGGATCGAAGGCGCGCCCGCCTGACCCATCTCGCAAAAACGCAGGGCGATGTCGTGGACTGCGTCTTTCTCCCGTACGCGATCGAGCGTCTCCTCTATCGACTTGCCCAATGCGGCTACCGCGATCACTTCGTACTCAAGGGATCTATGCCTTTCCATCTGGGTGCCGATGAACAGATCGCATCGGCAATAAGTTGAGATCCTGAGAGGGGGTAGGGGATGAGCTGGAAAAAAGCCCGGAAAGCGTCTCCGAGCTCATGCTCCTTGACCGCGTGTGAGCCGGGTGTTTCTGGGCAGACCTTAAAAGCCGTCGTGAGACAGATGGCGACGTGACACGTCCGAACCAGCCGCAAAATCCCAGATGGGTTCGAGAACGGCCTGCGCGCTCCGCCTTTGTCGGTTCCTTGCCATCCGACGTATCCGCCCCTTACAAGATTATCATCAGCGTCGGATTGCGCCGGGTGTTCGTGACCCGAGACGGGCCAGGAGCGACAGGCCTGAGCCCTGTCGGGATGAGGGAGAGATCATGATCGCGCCCCGGATGAGCCTTGTGCTTGGTCTTGTCGCCTTTATGTTCGCGCTACTGGGACATCCTGCCGTTGCTCAGGGACTGCCGACGCCCACGACGTCGAAACCGGTTGAGGTCAGGGGGTCGTCTCACTGGGACTTCACCTCGCACATCACCGGTCGAACCTATCGTGTGTTCATCGCTGTGCCGGATGGGCCCGCGCCGGACGAGGGGTTTGCCGCGATCTATGTGCTGGATGGCAACTCCTCGTTTCTGACCGCCCGCGACGCTGTGCGCGCTCAGTCCGCCTTCGCCGAGATCAGGCCGGCGGTCGTCGTCGGCATCGGCTATCCTTCCGAGGACGGAATGGAGATCCTTAAAACCCGCAACAAGGACCTCACCACGCCCATCACGCAGGAGGTTCTCTCCCGGATGCCGCCTAATCCCGGTCTTTCCGTCGAGAACACGGGCGGTGTGGATGATTTCCTCAGAGTGATCGAACTTGAGATCAAGCCGCTGGTAGCGAAGATGGCGCCGGTCAATCCGAAGGATCAGTCCCTGGTGGGCCATTCTCTGGGCGGTCTCACCGTCGTCCGGGCCCTGTTTACCGAGCCTGACGCCTTCAGGACCTTTGTCGCGTCCAGCCCGTCTCTGTTCTGGAACGACACGGCCGTGCTGAAGGATGAGGCTCAATTCATGCGAAGGCTGAGCGAGGGCCGGATCGCCCCCCGGGTCATGATTGCTGTCGGGGCTCTTGAAGGCGACCGTCTGCTGTTCAGGACCGGCGCTGCGCCCATGACCCAGGCGGAAGTCGATGAGACCATCGCGACGGTCAGGATGGTCGCCAACGCGCGAGGGCTCGGAGAGCGGCTGGCGCAGGCGAAAGGCCCCGCAGGATATCATGCACGGAGCGTTGTCTTCGAGGGTGAAAGCCACCTCTCCGTTATTCCGGCCGTCATCAGCCGGGCTGTCAGTTTCGCGCTCAGCGTTGACGGCGACGGGCCTCCTGCACGAAAGCCGGCGGCGAACTAGACACATTCTCTGAATCGCGCCGTGAGGCCTCGCGTCTACGTCAGGTCTCTGGTCGGTTCAGACCGGCGGCGCCTTGCAGCGTTGGCGGATGAACTCCTCATGGGTCGCCATGGCGCCCGCCGCCTGGTTCATGGTTCGCCGCAGACTTTCGAGGTAGCGATTGAACTCGTCCGAGCGACGCAGATCGACAAGCGGCGCATAGCGTTTCGGGATGATGTCCTGGCCGATGAAGACGGCCAGCCAGCTCGGATTCTGAAACAGTTCAAGGCCGTCGCTCACGATGTTTCCGGCCTGCGAGAACTGTTCGAGCTTGTAGGCGAGCTCCTCCGGGATCTCCATGGACCGGGTGTGTCGCCACAGGTCGGAATCCTCCCGCGAGCTTGCATGATAGTGCAGGATGATAAAGTCGCGCACCCGCTCGAACTCGATCCGGGTCAGCCGGTTGTATTCCGCAACGCTCACCGGATCCGGATCTCGCCCTGGAAACAGCGCGAGGAAGCGCATCAGGCCGCTCTGAATGAGGTGGATGCTGGTCGACTCGAGGGGCTCCAGAAAGCCCGAGGCGAGCCCGATCACCACGCAGTTCCTGTTCCAGTGAAGGCGCCGGCGGCCGGTGACGAACCGGATGCGCCGCGGCGAAGCCAGCGGCTCGCTCTCCAGGCTGCTGACCAGCAAAGCTTCAGCCGCATCGTCATCCATGAAGCGGGAGGAGTAAACGAGTCCGTTGCCGACCCTGTGCTGCAGGGGTATGCGCCACTGCCAGCCGGCGGCGCGGGCGGTCGAACGGGTGTAGGGCGTGAACGGCGCGGTCCGTGCGCAGGGCGCAGCCACCGCCCGATCGCAGGGCAGCCAGTGCGTCCAGTCGTCATAACCGGTCTTGAGCGCTTCTTCGATCAGAAGTCCCCGGAACCCCGAGCAGTCGACGAAGAACTCCGCTTCGAAGCGCCGCCCGTCGACAAGCTCGACGGACGCAATGTCGCCAGTGTCGGCATGTCGGTGAACGGCGCCGATCCGGCCTTCGATCCGCCGGACCCCGCGCTGCTCAGCGTAGGCGCGCAGGAAGCGGGCGTAGAGGGAGGCGTCGAAATGGTAGGCGTAATCGAAGGTCGACTGGATCAGTCTCGGATCCCGCGTGGGATGGTCGAACTTATTGTCGCGCGCAGCCGCCCACGCCATGGAATAGTCCTGCCAGGGCGTGGGATCGCCCTCGGCGCGCGCGCGCAACCAGAAATGATGCACGGGGGCTGCATCAAACTCCACGCCATACTTGCCGAAGGGATGGAAGTACCGGTTTCCGAGCCGTCCCCAGTCGACGAACTCGATCCCCAGCTTGAAGGAGCCCTGCGTGGCGCGGACGAACTCCTCTTCGCTGAACCCCAGCGTCTGATTGAACATTTTAATCGGCGGAATGGTCGCCTCTCCGACCCCGACAATGCCGATCTCGTCGGATTCGATGAGCGTGATCTCGCAGGCCCCGCGCGTGGCGTGGGCGATGGCGGCGGCGCTCATCCAGCCGGCGGATCCTCCCCCAACAATGAGAAGGCTTTTCAGGGCGCGGGGGCCCAGATCATGCGGCATGGCGGCGTCCGTTCGCGGCGATGAAGGGGATCTGGTTGATCAGCGGTCCGGTCATGATGGTCGTTCCCACCGCCATGATCACCATCATTGTGAACACGTCCTGAGGGATGATGCCCATGCTGAGACCGATATTGAGGACGATGAGCTCCATAAGCGCCCGCGTGTTCATCAGGATGCCGAGGGCGGCGGATTCATCGGATTTAAGTCCTGACAGCCGGGCGGCGAGATAGACCGGTCCGATCTTGCTGATCACGGATGCGGCGAACAGTCCTGCGCACCAGAGCCATTCGTTCATCGTGTCGAGGCCCAGAAGATTGGTCCTCAGTCCTGTCAGCGTGAAGAAGATCGGCAGGAAGAAGACAAGGACGAACTGGCCGATCGTTTTGCGCCAGGCTTCGACGAAGGCGATGTGGGGGTGAAAGAGGAGGCCGATGAGAAAGCCTCCGAATATGGTGAAGATGCCGAGTTTCTGGGTCGCAACGCCGGCAAGAAACATCAATCCGATCACACAGGCGATCAGGACCGGCGATATGGCGAGATCCTGCGCGGGGAAGCGCCTGACAAGCCATGCGGCCAGGGGTCGGCCGACGACAATCAGCCCGACGATCAGGCCGATGAGGCCCAGTATTTGCAGGCTGAAGGCGCCGAGCGAGAACCCGGCCGCCACGATGGCCGAGATCATGGCGAGGATCACCCATCCGATGACGTCGTTGGCCGCAGCGGAGGAGATGGCGACGACCCCGACGCGTTCCCGCGTGAGACCGTACTCGGCCAGAATGCGTCCGAGGATCGGCACCGCCGTGATCGCCATGGCGACCGCCATGAACAGGCTGAAGCTCAGCGGGTCTATTTCAGGGGCAAGGATCGGCGCGGCCAGCCGGCCGATCCCGAAGCCTGTCGCCAGGGGAACGGACACGCTGGCCAGGGTCACGAAAAGAACCGACTTGCGGTTCGCTCTCTCGCCCAGAAGACTGAACTCGAAGTCGCTTCCGATCTGGAACATCAAAAGGATGAGGCCGATCTGGGCGATCATCCACATCGTCTGTGCGGCGTCGGCCGGAAAGAGGGCGCTCGAGACCTCGGGAAAGAGATAGCCGAACAGAGACGGCCCCAGCATGAGCCCCGCAACGATTTCTCCGACCGCTCGCGGCTGGCGCATGGCCGCTGCGCATGCGCCGGCCGCCCTCGCCACAAGGATCACGATCGTGATCTGGATCAGGATCGAGGCCAGGATCTCTTCGTTCGTATGAACGGAGGTGGTCATGTCGGCGCCTTCTTCACATAGACTTTCCACGACCAGGCCGGCAGATCGAGTGCGGTGTCCTGTCCGAAAGCGACCTCTTCGCCTGAGATGGCGTCGCGATAGGATCCGTGATGGGGTCCCTCTGAAAACGTGACTGTCCGACCGGTCGGTGAGAGGTTCAGAACGGCGAAGACCGCATTCCCGTCCTTGCGCCGCACGAAGCTCAGTACCTGTCCGGGCGCGTCGTTCACCACGGGGACCATGCGTCCGCCTGAGGCGCCGTTCCACAGGGCTGGATTGTCGTGCTTGAGCCGGATCAGGCGCTTCAGCAGGTCGCCATGGGGGTGCTCGCGCCAGACAATCGGTTCGCGTTCGAAGAATTCGAGGCGATTGTCATTGCCAGCCTCCTGACCGTTGTAGATCGAGGGGATGCCCTCGCCGACGAACTGCAGCACCATGGCCGCTTCGACACCGGCGCCGAAGCGCTCGAACTCTGTCGCCTCCCAGGCGTTCTGATCGTGATTGCTGGTGTAGACCATGCGATAGGCGTCTTCAGGCCAGGCGCTTTCGTTTCCTGAATAATAGCCGAACAGCGCGCCGACATCGGCCTTTCCCATGGTCACATCGTGAAGCGCGTTGTTCCAGTCCCACGCATAGGTGGCGTCGAAGGCTCGCGCATGAACGTCACGCTGATCCCACTCGGCGAGCATGAATACGGGCTTGATCGCTTCGAGTTCGCGCCGGACATTTTCCCAGAAGTCGAGCGGGACATAGCCGGCGACGTCGGCGCGGAAACCGTCAATATCAGCCTCGCGCACCCAATGAACCATCGCTTCCGTCATGTAGCGGCGCAGGCCCGGCTGGTCGTAGTCAAGGTCGATGATGTCCGACCAGTCCCACCAGGGTGTCGGGTGATACTCGCCCTTCCAGTCGCGGTCATACCAGTCGGGATGCTCCGTCACGAGCGGATTGTCCCAGGCGGTGTGGTTGGCGACCCAGTCGAGGATGACGTGCATGCCCTGGGTATGGGCCTCGTCGACGAAGGCGCGCAGATCCTCCATCGTCCCGAACTCCGGATTGACGCTGTAATAATCGCGCACGGAATAAGGACTTCCGAGCGTTCCCTTGCGGTTCTGAACCCCGATCTCGTGAACGGGCATCAGCCAGAGGATGTCGACCCCTAGCTCCCGGAGCCGGGGCAGTTCAGCGCGCGCGGCGCGGAAGGTGCCCTCCGGCGTGAACTGACGGGTGTTGATCTGGTAGATCACCGCGTTGCGGGACCACTCGGGATGGCTGAGCTCGACATAGGGACGCGGTGCATAGGGATCGGGCAAAGCTGTTGGCGTCCCGGCCCGATCGCAGGCGCTTAAGGCGACGGCGGCCAGGAGAGCCAGAAGAACGGGTTTCAGCATGGCGGTCATGCCCTCGCTGTTTCAGGCGCCTCATCCCCGGGCGCTTCGCGCACGAGAAGGACGGCCAGGGCGGCGATCCCGAAGGAGACCCCGGCGATCGCGAAGGCCCAGATCGCTTCGTTGCCGAAGAAGGTGCGTAGCAGGAAACCCAATAACGTCGCCGCTACCAGCTGAGGTACGACGATGAAGATGTTGAAGATGCCCATATAAACGCCCATTTTGGTTGCCGGGACGGAGCCGGCGAGGATCGCATAGGGAACCGAGACGATCGCCGCCCAGGCGATCCCGACGCCGATCATCGGCGCCCAGAGCCAGGTCGGGTCTCGGATGAGGATCATGGCGATGAACCCCGCCGAGCCGAGAGCGAGGCAGGCGGCGTGAAGCCAGCGTCGATTGAGCCGCGAGGCCAGAATGATCAGGCCCAGAGCGCCGAGGGCTGCAACGCCGTTGCGCACGGCGCCCAGAACGCCCCACCAGTTGCCGGCGTCCTGATAAGCCGCCGAAGCCGCGTCGGTCGATCCGTAATGATGCAGAGCTATGGCCGGCGCGCCATAGATCCACATGGCGAAAAGGCCGAACCAGGTGAAGAACTGAACCACGGCGAGCTGACGCATGGCGGCGGGCATGGCGAAGAGATCGCCCACCACCTCCATGAACCCGTTCTGCGTGGCGTTGCGCGCACGAAGCCAGCCGGCGAGGATCTGCAGCACGCCGAAGCCTGCGATCAGGCCCGCAAGCACGTAGAGGTCCTGACGGAACTCAGCCTCGCCGAGGACAGCGAGGATCGCCGGTCGCGGCTCGAGGCGCGCGGCGACAATAAAAGCGGCGAGCGCTGCGCCCGCTGCAAGCCAGATCAGGCCGCCTGACAGGAAGGCGCCTGGGCTGCGCTGGAGGACGGCGGACGGCGCCCTCGCGCCTCTGGCGGCCTGGCGGGCCGCCTCGAAGGCGGCGAGCTGTTCGGGGGAGTATTCCCGCGTTGTGACAATGCTCCAAAGAACGGCCAGAAGGAGGGTTGCGCCGCCGACATAGAAGGCGATGTGAACCGTCTGCGGCACAACACCTGCGGGTGCGGTGTTGGCGACGCCCATCTGCGCCAGCGCCCAGGGCAGGATCCCCGCCAGCACCGCGCCGGCGCCGATGAAGAAGCTCTGCATCGCGTATCCGCTGGTGCGTTGTTCGTCGGGGAGGTTATCGCCGACCAGCGCGCGCGTCGGCTCCATGGTGATGTTGAGAGCGGCGTCCATGATCCACAGCACGCCGGCGGCGATCCAGAGCGTCGGGGCGTTCGGCATGAGGATCAGCGAGGCGCTCGCCAGAAGGGCGCCTACCAGGAAAAAGGGTCGACGGCGACCAAGCGGCGTCCAGGTCCTGTCGCTCAGGAAGCCGATCACCGGCTGACCGAGGAGGCCGGTCAGGGGCGCGGCGATCCACAGGATCGGCAGCGCGTCGATCTCGGCGCCGAGGGTCTGGAAGATGCGGCTGACATTTCCGTTCTGCAGATCGAACCCGATCTGGATGCCCAGAAAGCCGAAGCACATATTCCATATCTGGAGCGGGCCCAGTTTCGGTTTCGTGTTCATCGTGTTCTCCCCGTTTCTTATTATCAGTCCGTCGTCTGTGGTCGCAGCAGGAATTTCAGGGGATCCGTCAGACGCGCCCGCCAGGCCGCCTCGTTATGGTTCGCTCCCGGGTAGAGACGAATCTCCAGACTTTCGCCTGCCTTGAATCCCAGTCCGGTCAGAACGGGCGTCATCGCCTCCTGGTAGGGAGCATAAAGCCCATCCAGAAAGCCCGTTCCGCGATCGATCCAGAGACGATGGGCGGAGGGATCGAGAGCTTTCGAGGCCAGATAGGTCTGGAAGGCCGAGGCGATCGCCGGGGGCCAGGCCGGTTCGGCGCGCTCCCCGATAAAGCGCTCGGAGACCCCGATTGGCCAGTGCATGGACAGGCAGGCGGCCCCGCCAAAGACGTCGGGTCTTTCCGCCATGGCGTAGAGGGAGATCAGTCCTCCCATGCTCGATCCCATGAGGAAGGTGTGCTCGCGATCGCTGAGCGTGCGGAAGGCGGTGTCGATGCGCGGCTTCAGCTCCCCGACCAGAAAGCTGACATAGGCGTCGGCGGCCCGGCGCTCCGGAGGAAAGTCCTCAAGGACGGCTGGCTGCAAAGTCTCGGGCATGGCGCTGAGGACGCCGGAGGGGGCGTATTCGAAGCGCCGGTCCGGCGTGCTCCAGACGCCCACGATGATGGCGGGCCTGATTGCGTCTTTCTGCAGGAGCGTCTGCATCGCTTCATCGATCCCCCAGTCGACGCCGGTGTTGGCGATGCGCGGATCGAAGAGGTTCTGCCCGTCATGCATATAGATGACCGGCCAGCGGGCGTCAGGATCCGAGGCGTACTGAGGCGGCAGGTAAATGCTCACATGGCGCGTCTGAGCCAGCCGGGGAGATGCGACATCGCGCCAGTAGATGAGCTGTCCGGGAACCCCTGCGCCGTCGGGGTCGCTGACATATTCGCCGATGTCATGCTTCCAGTCGGAGATGACGATCCGCGTTTCGCGTCCGCTGCCGGCCTCGACAGGGACGTTGGGCATGACCGTTCCGGACGGCCCGAGGCCTTCACGTTCCCATGTTCCCTGCGTCACCTTGACCTCGAAGGTCGCCTCTGCGGGCACGCGAAGCCTCGCCGTGCGCGTGCGACCGGTCCCGCTCATCTCAAGTCCGTCGGCGCGCCAGGGACCAAGCTCGGGTAGGCTTCCGGTCAGGAACACCCGGCCGGATCCTTCCGGCGTCTCGGCCCGGATAACGACCTCCGTCAGTCCGTCTCCGGATGGGCTCGCGCAGGCCAGCAGGCCCAGACAGGCGAGGAGCAGAGGGGCGAAGAGGAAGGCTCGGCGCATTACCGGCGCTTTCCGGTCACGGGGCTGAACCGGATGGCCTGACCTCCGCCCGGGGCGAGATCGAGGACCAGCGTATCGGCGCCTGAGACCATCCGCTCCTCGATGAGGATGTCGCTGCGCGCGGTCCCGCGATAATCCGCCCCGGGACCGTCCCGATAGATCTGGGCGCGATATCGTACGCCCGGCTCGAGGAAGGAGAGGGAGGCTTCGAGCCGGCGCGGGTTCTCGTCGGTGATCGATCCGAGATACCAGTCGCGGCTGTCGCGATCGCGCCGGACAATGGTGACGTAATCGCCGAGCTCGCCGTTCAGAACGCGTGTCTCCTCCCAGTCGGTCGGCACGTCGCGGATGAACTGGAAGGGGCGGGGATTGGCCTCATAGTTTTCGAGAAGATCAGCGGCCATCTGGATCGGACTATAGATGGTCACGTAGAGAGCGAGCTGTTTGGCCCAGGTGGTCGCGACGCCCTCGGGAGACCGCGTCTCCATGCCGAAAATGCCGGGCGTGAAGTCCATCGGCCCGGCGAGTAGACGGGTGAAGACCAGATTGACTTCGTGCTCGGGAGGATTGGAGGGATTTCCCCAGGCGCTGTATTCCATGCCGCGCGCTCCCTCACGCGAGACCCAGTTGGGATAGGTGCGGCGAAGGCCGGTGTCCTTGATGGGCTCATGAGGGTTGATGGCGATCTGTCGGCGCGCGGCCGCTTCAATCACCCGCAAATGGTGGCGCGCCATCTCCTGACCTTCATGCCAGGCGAAGCGCACCTGGCCGTCCTCGGTTCTCACCCGCGCTCCGGCGGCGTCGGAGACATACCCTGTCTTTACGGTCCGAACGCCAAGCCTTTTGTAGAGGTCGAAGGCTTCGTCCATCTGCGTCTCGTAGTGGGCGGCGTTGGCGGAGGTCTCGTGATGGCCGATGATCCGCACGCCGCGCTCCCGGGCGTAGGACGTCACGCGTTCGAGATCAAAATCCGGATAAGGCTTCGTGAAGCTGAAATCCTGGCCATTGCCGAACCAGTCCGCGTCCCAGCCAATGTTCCAGCCTTCGACGAGAACGCCCGAGAAACCGTTGCGGGCCGCAAAATCGATGTAGCGAAGGGTTGTTTCGGTGGTCGCTCCGTGGCGCGGGCCTGAGGCCCAGGTCGCAGTGTCGAGATGCATCTGCCACCAGATCCCGACATATTTCCCCGGTTCGAACCAGGAGACGTCGCCCAGCCTGTTCGGCTCATTGAGGTTGAGGATCAGACGGGATTCGACGAGACCGCCGGCCGTCTCGCTGATCTGGATTGTCCGCCAGGGCGTGACGAACGGACCTTTGCGGACGACGGCCGCATCTCCGATCCCCGGGGTCAAAAGGGCGTTGAGGCCGCGGCCTTCGATGCGCATCAGGTTCATGCCGGAATAGTCGATCAGGGTCGCTTCGTGGATCGAGAGGTGCAGACCGCTCTGAAGACGAACTGTAAGAGGCGTCTGGCTGACGCCGACCTGCTCGATCGGCGTGCGATAATAGAGGTATTCCTCACGATTGGAGCGCATGGCGGGCGTCCACAGCGCTTCGCCTTCCGAGGCGAAGTTGAACTCCGTCAGCTCGTTGAGGATTTTCACCTCGCGCATCCGGGGCTGGTCGGGAAACTCGTAGCGAAAGCCGATCCCGTCGTCGTAGACGCGGAAGACGACATCGAGACTGCGCGCGAGCTCCTTCGTCTCGGTGAGGGTGAAGCGGAGCTCGTTATAGCGATTGCGGATAAGGCGCTCCTCACCCCAGGGCTGCTCCCACGTCTCGTCGAAGCTCCTCTGCGACTGCGCGGTCAGGCTCAGATTGCGCTCGATCTTGGGCGCATCCACCAGAAGGAAGCCGAGCCTTGAGGGGGCGATGATCGTCTGGCCTCTGCGGATCACGCTGTAGGCGGGACGGCCCTCGCCGTTGATTTCAATCTCGACGACGATTGCGCCGTCGGGCGAGGCGATTGTCGCCAGCGGCGCTGCGAGGGCTGTAGCGCCCAGCAGGTGAAGGGAGATCAGGAGGATCAGGCTGCGCAGGATCATGACGGCGCTCCGGGAGACGGGTGTCTGCTTGCCAAAAGCTGCAGGCGGTGCATTAAGAGGCCCGTTGAACGAGAAGACTTGTGTGAGAGCGCGTGACCCGACGCCCGACGACACTGCAGGATGTGGCGAGACTTGCGGGGGTCTCCGTTTCGACCGCCTCGCGCGCGCTCAACGACAGTCCGGCCATTAATCGTCAGACCAAGCAGCGCATCTGGAAGCTGGCCCGGGAACAGAATTATCCCTTCCGGGACTACATGCCCGCGGGTCCTATCGGCGCTGAGGCGACGATCGCTGTCGTCGTGCCGCGTCCTCAGGGCCGGGATTTCATGCTGAGCGATCCGTTCTTTCTCGATCTCTTCTCCGGCCTCGCGGAGGCGGCGCGGGAACGCGACTGCGATCTTCTTGTCAGCCATGTCGCGCCCGCCTCTTATGAGGATCTCTCGGTCCTCATGTCGACCTCGCGGGCCGACGGCGTGATCTTTCTCGGGCAGAGCACGCTTCACGGCGCCTTCAACCGTCTGGCCGAGGAGGAGAGCCGGTTTGTCGTCTGGGGCGCGCAGCTGCCCGACCAGAATTACTGCTCGATCGGAAGCGATAACATCGCGGGCGCCGCTCGTGCGACGGGCCATCTCGCGCGCCTTGGCCGCAAGCGGATCATGTTTCTTGGAGACATCGGCGATCCGGAGCCCGCGCAGCGCCATGCGGGCTATCTCGAGGCGCTCGCGAAGTCCGGCCTGACGCCCGATCCGGCGCTCTCGGTGCCGGCTCATTTCGAGGTGGAATCGGCGGAGGCGGCGATCGACACCCTGATGCAGAAGGGCGTCGCCTTCGACGGGATCGTTGCGGCGAGCGATCTGATCGCGCTTGGCGCCATACGCGCCCTGCGTCGCGCGGGCGTCATGACGCCGCGCGACGTATCGGTCGTCGGCTTCGACAATGTGAGGTTCGCCCGCTACGCCACGCCCGCCCTCAGCACGGTGGCGCAGGACACCTCGAAGGCCGGCCGTCTTCTGGTCTCCAAACTTCTGGATGCCGGAGGCGGCAGGATCCGCAGCCGCTCCGAACGTCTTCCGACCGACCTCATCGTTCGCGAATCGTGCGGAGGCTGACGCCCGTCTCATAGGCGGCGCGCCATCAGGCCGGCGAGCGCCGGAAGTTCGCCGCGTCCCGGATCCGGCAGGTTGACCGTCTCGACGAGGCTCCACCCTTCCGGAAGCGACCAGGGGATCGGACGATCGCCGAGATTGAAGGCGCACAGAAGCGCATCCTCGCCCTCGCCGCGCACGAAGACGAGCAGGGCCTCGCTCGCCTCAAGGACTGTCATCGATCCTGTCCGGAGCTCGCTGAAGCGCCGGCGCAGCTCAACCGTCCTTCGCGCGAAATGGAGCGTCGATCCTTCATCGGCCTCCTGCCTGTCGACCGCGAGCGCGTGGTGGGCGGGGTCGACCGGCAGCCAGGGCCGCGCCTGCGAGAAGCCGGCATTGAGATCGCCCGAGCGCCAGGGCATCGGCGTTCTGGCGCCGTCGCGTCCAAGGGTGTGGGGCCAGTTGGCGATCGCTTCGGGATCCTGAAGGGCCTCCTGAGGGACATCGCCCTGCGGAAGGCCGAGCTCTTCGCCCTGGTAGAGAAAGACGCTGCCCCGCATCGTTATCAGGAGCAGCAGCGCCTGACGCGCGAAGGCGACGCGATCCCGCGCATGCGACCAGCGCGAGACAACGCGGGGGGCGTCATGGTTCGAGAAGGCCCAGGAGGGCCAGCCTTCCTCGCTCCCGCCGCGCCATCGCTCGCTGCACTCCCGGACGAGGGATGGGGTCAGGGTGTCGGCGTAGAGATAGTGAAAACCGTAGGCGCTGTGCAGATGGTCCTCGCCGTGCGTGTAGAGCTTCATTTCGGCGTCGGCCTGTTCGCCGCCGACTTCCGCCACCAGAAAGATCGCGCCGCGCTCTTCGGTCAGGCGCCTCACACGGGTCAGGAATTTCGGGATGTCGGGTTGGGACTGATTGTAGAAATGATGCTGGAAGTCGAAGGGACGCAGACGCTTCGCCTCGCCGATCACGGGCGGATTGTCGCGAAGCTCGGGATCGTGCATCGCGAAATTGATCGCGTCGAGCCGGAAGCCGTCAACGCCCCTGTCCAGCCAGAAGCGCGCAACATCGAGCAGGGCGTCCTGAACGTCCGGATGACGGACATTGAGATCGGGCTGATCGGACTGGAAGTTGTGCAGGTAGTACTGGCGCCGGCGGGCGTCCCAGGTCCAGGCCGAGGCCTTGAACACGGATTGCCAGTTGGTGGGCGGAGAGCCGTCGGGACGCGCGTCCGCCCAGACATACCAGTCCGCCTTCGGGTTGGTCCGGTCGGCCCGGCTTTCCCTGAACCAGGCATGTTCGGTCGATGTGTGGGAATAGACCTGATCGACAATGATGCGCAGTCCCAGCTCATGGGCGCGCGCAACCAGCGCATCAAAGTCCCGAAGCGTTCCGAAGGTCGGATCGACGTCACGATAATCAGAGATGTCATAGCCGAAATCGCGCATGGGCGAGCGATAAAAGGGCGAGAGCCAGATGGCGTCGACGCCCAGAGAGGCGATGTAGTCGAGCTTGCCCGTGACGCCGGCGAGATCGCCGAAGCCGTTATTGTCTGAGTCCGCAAAGCTCAGCGGATAGACGTGATAGATCACGGCGCCCCGCCACCATTCGGTTGCGGGGGAGAAGGCTCGCCTCAGATCGGCAAGGGGATCGAGGGTCACGCGCGAGGCTCCGAGATGCAGACCACGTAATCGAAGGGGGCGATCTCCACGGCGTAGCTCGCCGGCGCCGAGGCGGCCGGCGCGCAGGATCCGTGAAGCGAGCGCCAGGCCGCTGATCCGGGCTCAACTTCGACATTGGCGCGAAGGGGCGTTTTCCCGGTATTGAGCGCGACCATCACCTCGACGCCCTCGTGCAGGCGGGAGAAGGCGAAAAGACCCGGGGTTTCGACATAGTTGCGGACGACCTGGCGGCCGCGACGCAGCGCCGGGACGGAGGCGCGGATCGCGCTCATCTGCGCGATCGCCCTGTAGATCGGGTGAGAGGCGTCGAAATTGCTCTGCGCCGTTGTGGCGGCCGATCCTGCCAGGCGATTGTCGTTGTAGGAGGCGGTGCGGCTCGGGAACATGTCCTCACGCGCATCCTGATCGTTGCCGTCGCCCGTAAAGCCCTGCTCGTCGCCGTAATAGATGACAGGCACGCCGCGGGCGAACATCATGAAGGCGTGGCCGAGGATCGTTCTTTGAAGAAGCTCCTCATCGGATATCCCGGGCGTCTCCCGGATCAGGAAATGCGCGAAGCGGCCCATGTCGTGATTGCCAAGGAAGGTCGGCAGCATGCCGGCCGTCTTTGCGCCGCCCTCATAGACAACGTCGGATTCAAACAGGGTGTTCAGGCGGTCGGTGCCTGTTCCGCGAATGAAGGCGTCGAAGACGGCTGACTGAAAGGCGAAGTCGAGGACGGTCGGAAAGCCGTCGACGCGGGTGAAGCGCGCCAGCCGGCCGGGATCGGGGTCGTAAACCTCCCCGAAAATGTAGAAATGGTCGATGCCGCGTTTGCGCGCCCGTTCCTGCATGGCGGGCACGAAGGCCTGCCAGAACTCCGGATTGACATGACGCGCGGTGTCGATGCGATAGCCGTCAATGCCGAACTCATCGATCCAGGCGCCGTAGATGTCGATCATGCCCTGAACGACACGCGGATGCTCGGTGTAGAGATCATCGAGGCCTGCAAAATCGCCCATCTGCGAGTTCTCCCCGCGGAAGGTCGTATTGCCCCGGTTGTGATAATAGATCGGATCATTGAGCCAGGCGGGCGTCTTGATCGCGCGCTCAGCCTCCGGAACATAGGTTTCGTAGGCGAAATCAGGGTTGGTGAGACGGGCGAAGTTCTCTTCGCTCCGGTCTCCGTCGCCCAGGAAGCCGTCATTGATCGGCGCGCCCTCAAGTCCGCCGCGTCGTGTGTAGGGATAGTCCGCGCGCGAGCGATAGGCGCAGGCCTGGATTGGGCATTCCCGGTATTGGATGACATCGGCCGTATGGTTGGTGATGATGTCCATATAGACGCGCATGCCGCGCGCATGCGCTTCGTTCACGAAGCGCGCGAACTCCTCGCGGGTTCCGAAGTGCGGATCGATCGAGGTGAAATCTGTGATCCAGTAGCCGTGATAGCCCGCTGATTCTTCCCCCGGCGCGCCCTGAACCGGCTTGTTTCGATAAACCGGCGCCAGCCAGATGGCGGTGACGCCCATTCCCTGAATGTAATCGAGCCGGCTGGTCAGGCCTGCGATATCTCCGCCATGATAGAAGCCTTTGTGGGTCGGATCGAAGCCGGTGACCATCCTGTCGCCGGCGAGCCCGCCCTGGTCATTGCCGGGATCGGCGTTTTCGAATCGGTCGGGCAGCAGGAAATACACCACCTCATCCTGAGGCAGACGCTCGGTCGATGTCTCTGCAGGGCCCGCGGACCCTACGTCATTCGTGCAGGCGGCCAGCCAAATCAGCCCCGCCAATGAAGCGCTTCGCCACATTGCTGATCGCCCTTTTTGTTCGTGTCCCGCT
This sequence comes from uncultured Alphaproteobacteria bacterium, assembly GCA_903831255.1. Taxonomy (GTDB): domain Bacteria; phylum Pseudomonadota; class Alphaproteobacteria; order Caulobacterales; family Hyphomonadaceae; genus UBA7672. The sequence goes on along the minus strand of CAIKWZ010000015.1, from coordinate 58,486 downwards.
CGCCCGAATACGCAGTCTTGCAATGACTGTCTTTTTGTTTGCATGATTTTGCATTGAGGGTGTTGGCTGTCAAGGATCGCCAATCGTGATGCATAGACCGCTTTTTCGCGTTTCAGGCGTGTAGTGTGAGATTCCGGCCACAATTGACGAAGAGCAAAGTTGCACTAGTTTGCGTGACAATTGCGCGACATCCGTACGCGCACATCGCCTGTCGGGCTTTGTGTCCCGACAGCAGGGGAGGAGATGGACAATGCGTTTCAGTTTGAATGAACCCCGGGCCCGCCTGCTTGCAGCGGTCAGCTCGACGGCGCTTGCGTTCGCGGTCGGCGGACCTGCGTTCGCTCAGCAGGCTGCGCCTCAGCCGGCGGCTGAAGAGGCTGAAAAGGCCGATGTGGTGGTCATCACCGGTTTCCGCGCCAGCTTGCAGAGCTCGGCGGAAACCAAGCGCGAGAGCGACGCCATCGTCGAGGCGGTGACAGCTGAGGATGTCGGCAAGCTGCCCGACAGCTCGATCACCGACGCCCTGTCGCGTCTGCCGGGTCTCAGCACCCAGCGCCTGTTCGGTCGCGGCCAGGTTCTCTCCGTGCGCGGCCTTGCGCCGGACTTCACCACCGCCCTCCTGAACGGACGCGAGCAGGTGACCGCCGGCGACAACCGCGGCGTTGAGTTCGACCAGTATCCGTCCGAACTTCTGCAGCGCGTCGTCGTCTACAAGACGCCGACCGCCTCCCTGATCGGTCAGGGTCTCGCCGGTACGGCGGACATGGAAACGGTGCGGCCGCTGTCGGTTGGCGAGCGGGTGCTCGCTGCCAGCGCGCGCTATGAGTGGAACGGCGCAGGAGCGCTCGTTGAGGGCGGGGAAGACAGCGGATACCGGCTGACCGGTTCCTATGTCGACCAGAATGAAGATGGGACGGTGGGTTGGGCGGTCGGCGTGACAAGCATGTCCTCGCCCACCCAGGCCGAACGCTTCGAAGCGTGGGGCTATCCGACGACGGGGACGGGCGCATACATACTCGGCGGGGCGAAGCCTTACGTCCAGTCGAGCGTGCTGGATCGCGATGCGGTGATGGGCGTGCTGGAGTTCAAGCCTTCGAACTCCTTCAGCGCCCGCATCGACGCGTTCTATTCCGAGTTCAACGAAACGCAGGACCTCAAGGGCATCGAGTTCCCGCTGTGGTGGTCGGCCGCCGCGCTCCAGCCCGGAGCGACGGTGAGCAACGGTCTCGTCACCGCCGGCGCCTTCACCGGCGTCGACGGCGTGGTCCGCAACGATCTTCGCACGCGCGACACCTCGCTGAGCTCGCTCGGGATCAATCTTCAGTGGGAGGTCGACGACTACTGGACCACAGAACTCGATCTCAGCAATTCCGAGATCGACCGCAACGATCTCGACATCGAGACCTATTCCGGCACGGGCGCGGGCTCGGCGGGCGCCAACGCCCGCCTCGATTTCCGGACCGGCAATGGCAGCTATGTGTTCGGCTCCAGCCTGAACTACGCTGATCCCGCCGTCATCCTTCTGACCGACCCGCAGGGCTGGGGTCAGTCGGGCTATATCAAGGAGCCGCAGATCTCGGATGATCTGATGGCGCTGCGGTTCAGCGCGACGCGCCGGATCGAAGAAGGCCCCCTCAGCTCGATCGAGTTCGGGGTCAATATCAGCGAGCGTGACAAGTCCAAGGACAGCGTCGAGAGCTTCCTCGATCTCGACTGCCCCGGAACCACGGCGAACAATCAGTGCGCGGCGCCCATTCCGACCCGTCTGCTGCAGAGCCCGACGGCTCTGTCCTTCCTCGGGATCCCCGGCATGGTCTCCTATGATCCGCTGGCGGTTCTCGGCACGTCCGGGCTCTACATCCGTCGCCCGAACTCCAACGCCGACGTGATCTCGAAGCGCTGGGGCGTTGAGGAGACGGTCTCGGTCTATTACGCCCAGTTCAACATCGACAGCCAGCTCGGACAGACCCCGGTCACCGGCAATGTCGGTCTGCAGGTGGTCGACACCGACCAGCGTTCGACCGGCGGCGTCCGCGGACCTGGCGGCACGGCGGTCACGGTCTCGCAGGGCGACAATTATGTCGAAGTCCTGCCGAGCGCCAACCTGTCCTTCGAGGTTGCGCCCGACAACTATATCCGTGTCGGCGTCGCCCGCACGCTGGCTCGTCCCAGAATGGACGAGATGCGCGCCAGCTTCGAGGTCGGCTACAACATTCCGCAGATCGGTAACGCCAACCCGACCAACCCGGCGAACTCCTACTGGGGCGGCGGCGGCGGAAACCCGCTCCTGCGTCCGTGGATCGCAAACTCGCTGGACGTTTCATACGAGCGTTATTTCGGGGACGCTGGCGGATACGTCGCTCTTGCGGGCTTCTACAAGGAGCTCGAGAGCTATGTGTACCCTGAGACCATCCCTTATGACTTCACGGGCTTCCCGAGCCATAACGGAACGGCGGTGCCCGCCACGTATAAAGGCTTCGCCAGCGCGCCGCGCAACGGAACGGGCGGAGAAATCAAGGGTCTCGAACTGAGCGCCAACCTCCCGGCCGAGCTCGTCTCGCCGGCTCTTGAGGGCTTCGGGGTTCTGTTCAACGCCTCTGCGACCGACAGCAGCATCACGCCTCCCAACACCCCCGGCAACGCTCTGCCGGGTCTGTCGGAGACCGTGATCAATACGACGCTCTATTATGAAGCCAACGGGTTTGAAGCCCGCCTGAGCAACCGCTACCGGTCCGACTTCCTCGGCGAGGTGACGGGCTTCGGCGCCGGCCGCGAACTGCGCTTCGTCAACGGAGAATCTCTCCTCGACGCGCAGCTCGGCTATCGCTTCGGCGCAGGCCCGCTCGAGGGCCTCTCCATCCAGCTGCAGGCTTATAACCTGACGAACGAGCCGTTCTCTGGCTACGCCAACAATGACGAGCGTCTGGTTCGCGATTACCAGACGTACGGCACGACCTATCTGCTCGGCGTCAGCTACCGGTACTGATCCGGTCGCCGAAATGTGATCTGCTGCGCCCCGTCGACCTTGTCGACGGGGCGTTTTTTCAATCAGACGGAACTCAGCGGCGATGACGGAAGCAGGACGGATCCGGCGGGTGGTGATCGTGGGCGGCGGGACGGCTGGCTGGCTCACCGCGGCGGCGCTCTCGCACATGCTCGCCCGCATCGTGGAGGTGCATCTCGTCGAATCCGAGGAGATCGGCATTGTCGGGGTTGGCGAAGCCACCATCCCGCAGATCCGGACCTATAACGGCGCCCTGGGGATTGATGAGGACGCGTTCATTCGCGCGACGCAGGGAACGTTCAAGCTTGGGATCGAGTTTCACAACTGGCGTCAGACCGGCCACGCCTATCTCCATACCTTCGGCGATACGGGCATGCCGCTTGGGCGAACGCCCTTCCACCATTACTGGCTGAGGGCCAGACAGGATCCGCGCTTTGCCGATCTCTGGTCGTTCAATCCGAACGCTGAAGCCGCGGGAAGGGGCCGCTTCACGCGGGCGCCCTTCGCCATGGGATCCCGCACCGGGGTGGTCGCGCACGCGTTTCACTTCGATGCCGGACTTTATGCGAAGTTTCTCCGCGCCTTCGCCGAGCGTGCGGGCGCGCGGCGAACCGAGGGGAAGATTGTTTCGGTCGACCAGCATCCGGAGACCGGGTTTGTGACGGGCGTGCGGATGGAGAGCGGCGAGACGATCCGCGGGGATCTCTTTATCGACTGCTCGGGTTTTCGCGGGCTTCTCATCGAAGGGGCGCTCAAGACCGGCTATCAGGACTGGTCTCACTGGCTGCCGTGCGACCGCGCCTGGGCGGTTCCCACAGCCAATGTCGGGCCCACGCGCCCCTTTACGCAGTCGATCGCCCATGACGCCGGCTGGCAGTGGCGCATTCCGCTTCAGCATCGCACCGGCAATGGGCACGTCTTCTGCAGCGCCTATATCAGCGAGGATGAGGCGCGCTCGAGGCTGATGAGCCATCTTGAAGGCGAAGCGCTCGCTGAGCCGCGGCTGATCCGTTTCCTGACCGGCCGGCGCAACCGGTTCTGGAACCGGAATGTGGTGTCGCTGGGGCTTGCGAGCGGATTTCTGGAGCCGCTGGAATCGACCAGCATTCATCTCATCCAGTCCGGGGTCAGTCGCCTGCTTGCGCTCTTCCCGCACACGGGGATCGATCCGGCGGAGGTTGAGGAATACAACCGCCAGATGGGGCTCGAGTTCGAGCGCATCCGCGATTTCATCATTCTTCACTATCATCTCAATGAGCGCACGGATTCACAGTTCTGGATCGACCGGCGCATGATGAGCGTGCCTGAGGATCTCACCCGCAAGATGGCGCTCTTCGCCGCCAACGGGGTGATCTATCGCGATCAGGAAGATCTGTTCACGGAGTCCAGCTGGCTGCAGGTGATGCTCGGCCAGGGGATTGTTCCGCGCGGCTATCATCCGATGGCCGATCAGCTGTCCGATGCGGACCTCGAGGGGTTCCTCACTCATCTGCGGATGGTGATCACCGGAGCGGTCGGCGCGATGCCGACCCATGACGCCTTCATCGCCGCTCACTGCCGGGCGCCTGCTGCCTAGAGAGCGCAGAAGAGCGATCGTCACACAGCCTCAGTCCGAGAGATCAGGCCCGGGTGAGCGTTCTCAGAAGATGTTCCTTGATGACGCGCAGGCGCTCGGGCGTCATCTCCCCGAATACCCCCCGTGCGGTGTCGGGCAGGTGAGCGAAGGGATCGCCATTCATCTCGAAGATGTAATGCTCGAACAGAACACGCCAGGCCTCGCGCTCCCTGACCGGCAGATCGCGAAGGGTGAGCAGAGCGTGCAGCATGGTCAGGAAAGGGGTCACGAGATGAGAGGGACCCTCGCGCCACCAGAGGTTCATCATCACGCCGAAACTGTCGAGAGCCTCGACGTGATGGATCCAGAGGCTCGGCATGTAGAGCGCATCGCCCGGCTCAAGCTCGGCGATCTCGGCGGCGGCGATCGCATCCCGGAATCTGGGGTAGGCGGTGAAATCCGGATTGTGGAAGTCGACGAGGCTCGAGGGCTGTCCGGCGATCGTCACATCGAGCGGGCCGATATAGAGATTGGGTATCTGGTCGGTTGCAAAGAGGGTGAAGCGCCGGCGGCCTGCGATGACGCAGGCGAGGTTCTGCGGAAGGTCCCAGTGAGCGGGCGTGCGGCCCTGATTGCCGATCCACAGCGAGACCAGCTTTTCGACGTTGTCCTCAAGGAGTGGAAGGGCGTGGGTCTCCAGAAGGGCCGGGGCGTGAGCGGGCACGTTGACGGCGCCGGCGTAAAGCGAGGGCGGCGCCGGCATGGAGCGCGCCTCGAGAATCCGGTCGAGGAGATCTCCCAGCTTTGCTTTCCGGCGCTCGAAGGTGAACCCTTTCATGTCGGGCGCATAAGCGTAGCGGCCTCCGCCTCCGGGGGGACCTTCGAAATAATCGACGGGCTTGTCGCCGGAGACGGACTTGAGCAGAAGGCTCACGTCTTCAGGCGAGCGCGACGCCGCCTGGACGGCGGGCCAGTTAGCCACCAGTCCGCGCAGGATGGCGGGGCGGCCCAGAGGCTGGATCTCGTTCCGGAAGGTCTCGCGATCGACCTGGCTCCAGATGCGGGTTCGTGCAGCGTCGGTCCAGGGTCCGCTCATGTCCGCTCCCGCATCTCCCGATTGAGGTGTCTCATGAGGTTAGCCTCAATACACGCTGACAGCCAGACCGATCGATGGCCTTCCGCCACTCGCCTGTGCGGATCGGATCGGCTGGCGACTGTGCCGGATCAGTCCGCCCGTGGCGGGCAGAGATCCTCGGGCAGAAGCGCCTCGTCCTGTCTTGAGAGGATGGTGCAGGTCTCGGGCAGGATCTGTCCGTCCCCATCTTCATATTCCGGCGTCGTGGAGACGCGGGCCACCTCTTCGAGCGCATTGGCGGCGATGCGGTAATAGGCGGTCTCCCACTCCGCCGCCGAGGACCGTCCCGAGGCGGAGATATAGCCGCTGTCCGTGCGGTCGATGCTGACCCCGCCGAGCTCTCCGGCCCGCACGAACCCCAGGCCCTCGCGCTGGAGATGGAGGGCGTAAACGGTGTTCACATTGCCGGTCATCAGCGGAATGAGCAGATCCTCAAGGCCGTCTCCATCGAGATCCCTGACCTCGGGCCAGGCGATGCGCTCGACCTCTTCGGAGAGGCTCTGCAGGCGTTCGCCCTGGCCGGAGAAGACATCGATGCTCAGCGCGCCGTATGTCTCATCTTCCGCTCCAGGGCCTGCGGCTGAGGCGATCCTCAGAAAGACATCGCTTCCAGCGAGGTCGATCCGGCAGGGGGCGATGGGGCCGGGTTGCGAACCTTCTTCCGAGGACGGGTCGGGACAGGCGGCAAGGCCCGTCTCCGCTGAGGCCTCGGCTGTTTCTTCCTCTCCTGCGGAGGAGGCGTCCATGGAAGGCGGCGAGCATGCCGAGGCGAGAAGGAAGCCTGCGATGACGGCGGCGGCTCGTTTCATGGCGACGCTCCCTTGAAATTGTGATGTCCTGTCGTCATCGGTCCGCGATCCCGCCGATGAGACGGAGATGAGCATGACCCGCTTCGGTCCGTTCGGTCAAACACCGCTCATCGCCGGCATGAATGGGACGGACCGGCCTGCAGGCGCAGGTCGCTCCGCGCTCCTTTTATTCTCAGCGCAGGTTGCAAGCCTCTTCCTCGCCTTCGGGGCGAATGGTCCCGGACGCGTCTGGTCATTCGCATTTTGGGGCGCTAGCGTTCGGCCTCTTGCGGTCCCGGGCGGAGCTTCCGGCGCGAGCGGCGATCGAAGGGCAGGACGGATCAGATGACGGGAACGGGAGATCTCGAGGCGCTGGTGATCGGGCGTCTGGCGTCCGGCGGCTGGGCGGATCTGCGCGAGCTGGCCGGCAGCGAGGGGGACGAGCTCCCTGTCCTTGAGGGCGCCTTTATCCGAAATATGCTTCTGGGGCTGGACGCCCGCGTGCAGAGCCTGCCGACGGGCGTGCGGATCCGCGGAGCGCGGGTTCAGGGACGGCTGGATCTCGCCGACTGCGTTGGCGCCGGTGGTTCGGGGCTTGGCGTGCTGGCGCTTGAGGAGTGCGAGCTGCCCGACCGGATCGATGTCTCGAATGCGGAGTTTACGCGTCTGTCGATCCGCAGGAGCCGGTTCAGCGAAATCTGGGGCGAGGCGGTGCATGTGCGCGGCGACTTCGAGTTCCGCGAGGCCGGGCCGATCAAGGTCGAAGACGAGGAGGGCGCCGCCTATCTCCGGCTGAGAGCGGCGCGGATCGGAGGCGATGTCTGGGGTCGCGGGGCGCATCTGAGGGCGCCTGATCAGGTTCCTGAAGGATTGTCGCAGCGTCCCCCGGCCATCAATCTCTGGCTCGCCCAGGTCGGCGGCAGCGTCATGCTCGATGGGGGCGCGTCCATGGTCGGCGGGGTCAACCTGTCGGACGCTCAGATCGGCGGCAGCCTCGAGTGCGACGGCTCGCGGTTCAGTCATGTCGGGGCTGAGGTCCTGACGGCGCGGGCGGCGCGCGTAGGCGGATCGGTCAGCTTCCTGCCCATGGGCGAGGCGCGTTTCGAGGCGGAAGGCGAGATTGGACTGCGGGGCGCCGTGATCGGCGGTTCGGTCACGTTCATCGGAGCGAGCCTGTCCTCGATCACGGAGGATGCGCTCGATGTCTCCTCCGCGAAGATCGAGGGCGGTCTCGTGCTCAACCCGTCCATGGATCATCCCCTGGAGGTCAATGGACGCATTCTCATGGGCGGGGTGTCCCTTGCGGGAGACCTGGATCTCGAAGGGGCGAGCCTCATCCACGCCGGCGGACAGACCATCAACGCTGACAGCGCCCGGATCGGCGGCGGCATCCTGATGCGCAGCGTCGCAGGCAGGAGATTTCAGAGCGAGGGCCAGATCTGGCTGCGCGGGATGACGGTCGGGGGAAACCTCGAGATCCGCGGCGCCCGGATCGTCTGTCCCGAAGAGGGCGCGATGAACGCCACGGGGATCTCTGTGTCGGGAAGCGTGATCATGAACCCGACCGAGGAAGACGCGTGCGAGTTCGAGGGCGAGGTCAATCTCCGTCGGGCGCATATCACTGGCGATCTCGATTGCGACGGTCTTCTGCTCATGAGCCCGGACGGGACGGCGCTCACATGCGACGCTGCGCGCATCGAAGGGGCTGCGCTCTTTGCGCCAATGGAGGGTCGACGGTTTGACGCCCAGGGACGCGTCTGGCTCCGGGGCGCCTCGATCGGCGGCGCTGTCTCCTTCCGGGGGGCGAGGGTCACCCATGCCAGAGGCCTTGCCGTCAACGCCACCTCGGTCACGGTCGGCGAGAGCATCAGGTTCCATCAGCATGAAGACTTCCGGTTCGAGGCGGAGGGCGAGGTCTCGCTCAGCGGGGCTCAGGTGGGCGCCAATGTCGAGATGTCGGGCGTGCGCCTCCATAATCCCGAAGGGCTCGCTCTGGATGCGGCCGGGGCGGAGATTGATGGCGATCTTGCCATCATGCCGTCCGGGGATCAGCTGTTCGAGGCGGATGGGGTGATCTCGCTGATGAGCGCCGAGATCGGCGGGGATGTGCGCATCGGATCGGGCCGCATTACCGGGTCGGACGGGGCGGCCCTCCAGGCTGGCGGCGTCACCATCCAGGGCGACCTCATCCTTGCAGGCTATGGCGAGATGAAGCTCACGATCGACGGCGAGGCTGTAATCCGGACCTCGGAGATCAAGGGCGAGGTCTATATCTCCAATGTGAAGATCTCCCGGCCGTCCGGCACCGCCCTTGACGCCACCTCGGTCCAGATCTCGACCTCGCTTCAGGCCTCGGACAACGACATTGAGGGCGTTGTGGATTTTCAGGCGGCGACGATCGGCCTGATGGGGGAGGAGCCTCATACGGCCTGGCGCGGCGCGCGGCGCGTGGTGCTCGATGAGGCGACCTATCAGCATATCGCGGTTGAGCGCTCGGATGGACCGGTGTGGAAGGCGCGGCGCGATCTTCTGCGGCGCAACAGCTATCGGGACGGTCATGGGCGGCTGGTCGCCCCGACCCAGCCCTGGCGCGAATGCGCCAGCGCCTTCCTTCGTTCAGGCAGTTACCAGGATGCGCGCAGGATCCTGCGTGAAGGCTACAGGGAGGCGAACCGGGCCCGTCCGCTCTGGCGCAGGGTTTTCGTGTGGGCGTTCGCCGAGGCGCCCTTCGGGTTCGGGCTGTCTGTGGTTCGCGCAACTGTGGTGGCGGTCGTCTTCTGGATGGCGGGATGGGCAGGGGCTCATTACATGCTTCATCGCGGCGTTCTGGTCGAGAGTGGCGGGGAGGGTCCGTGCACATCCAGCTCGCCGGGGCTCTACGCCCTCGATACCGCGATCCCCTTCATCGATCTTCGGCAGGAATCGGCCTGCGATCCGGGAGACGCCGGTCTCGCGCAGCTCATGCCGGCCGGCGAAGTTCGCCTTCCGGCTCTGAGCGTCCCCGGGTCCGACATCCGCACTCCCTCTCTTTCCGTCGGCCTGCCGGATGAGGTCGCCCTCTGGCGATGGGGCAAGGCGGTTTATGCTCTCCTGGGCGCATTCGTGCTCGGCTTTGCGGCGGTTACGTATTCGGGCGTGTTCAATCCGCGCGAGTAGGGCCCTGAGGACTGAGGGCGCTCAGACAGCTGGCGACCGGTCGTCTGTGCGAGGGGCGAAGGCCGGTCCGGCGTTCGGGGTGGGTGAGGGTTTGGCATGACGTCGATCAGCCTTATCGATCCTCAACTCGTTCAGGCGTATCGCGAGACGGATTATTGCGTCTTCGGTGATCCCGGATTTGTGATCCGGGTGGGCGAGGCGAGCGCCGGCCTCCTCGACGCGCACCGCAGCGCCGGGGCCCAGAGCAGCGCTTTCCTGACCGCATGCAATCCGTTCAGCGCGCCGCACGAACCTGTCGCCAACGCCCGAAGGCAGGCTCTGCTGACCTCTCATATGACTGACCGGGGTCATGTTTATCTCCCGGGCGAGGGGCGCCATCCGTCAAACGGATGGCCGCCTGAAGAGAGCTGCTTCGTGCTCGGCCTGTCGCTTGAGGACGCAACGGACATCGGCGCCCGGTTTGAGCAGAACGCGATTGTCTGGTGCGGCGCTGACGGTATCGCTCATCTGATCCTCCTGCGTTGAAGGGATCAGCCGTCCTCAATGGCAATCATGGGCTCGGGGTGTCGGTCGCTTCACATCCGTCATAACTGGAAGCCTGCTATGACCATGTCGAAGGTCTCAGGCCATCAGCTCTCTTACAGAGTTAAACCGCCACAAGGTCGGTCTTGCTGGAGAGACACGACGCTCGCGACTGAGAGTTATCGACCTCGGAGCCGAAATCGGAGCTGCAGGACATGTGGGTCATTTAAAGTCTTGCCGGAGGCATACTTTTTCGGAGTGGCGGAGCGCTTCGTTCAGGCGACTGGCAGGTCCTGGGATTGCGCCGCAGGGCCGGCTTTTTTCTGTCGACGCCGCGCGAGGAGAGAGCTGGTGAGGCCGGTCATGAGGCCTGAGAAGGCCCCGAGGGCGGTAAGATTGATGACGCCCTCTGACAGGTCAGGAGGACTTTCATCGAACAGCGTCACTCCGAAGGCGGCCATCGCGCCCAGAAGAATGGCAAGTCCTGTGAAGGGAAGGGGCCGTCCTGGCGAGGTCAGGGCGCCGAGGATCAATCCGGAGAGGCCGGCCGGCAGAAAGGCGAAAGCATAACCGAAGGGCAGAAGCCAGAGCATGCCGAGCCAGCTCATAGGATCGGAGGCGTCGGTTCCGGCAATGATAAAGCCGAGAAGGCCATAACCCAAAATAGCGAAGATCGGTCCCGTGAGAGCAAAGGTCAGGCCGGTCAGGCACGCCCGCTTCAGTCTTTCCATTATCTGCCTCCTCCTCAGGTCCCGGACGCCGGTTCTGCCGGGCGGCGGTCGTCAGATGTTAGCCTAACCCCTGCGCATGCGACAAACAGATCCCTGATCCCGCTTCGAGGGACCGTCAGCGGCCCGCCCTGCGGGCGAGCTCCGCCTCGAGGAAGGCGAACGGCTGATCGGCGTAATCGCTGCGCATCATGTGGCCAGCCCAGGTTTCCATCAGGATCCGAAAGACCTGTCGCTTGATCGTGCGCTCGGAGATGTGTCCTTAAAGCTTGTCCTCGGCGTCACGCGGTATCGTTGTCTGAACAGCGGACACCGGGCGCCTGTGATTTGCCCGCTTGGGATTGTCCGCCTCTCATGGCCGCACGCCGAGCGCGCCGCGTCGGGGAGCCTCTCCTATCCTGCGCTGGCCCACAGGCTGCTTAACGGGAGTGCAAACAGCCTATTGCCGAATGACAGTTTCTCCGGCCCCAGGTAAAAAACGATCCCTGTAAACGGTCTTGTCCGCCCCGGTCCGTCCTGGCTGAACCAGCGCAGATGGCGCAGATCGCCAGCGTCGACCGTTGCGGATGCCTTGACCTCGACGCCGATCAGGGAGCGTCCGCTCTCAATCAGGATATCGATCTCACGCCGGTCTGCACTGCGCCAATGATAGAAGCGCGCATCGTTGTCCTGCAGGGGGGCCGCCCGCAGAAGTTCGTTGAGGACATAGCTTTCCAGAACTGCGCCAAGGGCGGCCGGATCAGCACCCAGATCGAATGACTTGTCTCCCAGCCGGCGCAGCGCGCATAGGACACCGCTGTCGACGAAATGGTACTTGGGGTTCTTGATCTCTCGTTTTCCCTCCCCCGATGCCCAAGCTCCAAGTTGCACGATCACGGAGAGCCTGAGCAGGATATCGATGTATAGCTCGATCGTTTCACGCCGAACTTTTATGGAGTTGGACAATTCGGCGATGTTCAGTTCGTTGGCGGTGCGCGCAGCCATCTGGTCCGTCAGGCGGCGAAGCGCATCTGGTTTCCTTATCTTCATGATGTCAGCCACGTCGCGGTCGACCATAGTGTCGACATTATCTCTGTATTGGCGCTGCCTGTCTCTCAGGGGTATCTGGCGGATTTCCGGAAAACCGCCCCTCAGGACCAGATCGATGGCGGCCTGGCGGGATACAACCTCTGGCCTTATGGCTGACAGTTGAGGGTCTTCTCCCATCGCCCAGGTGATCAGCCGGGAGCCGGGAGCACGGTGGATCTCGGCGGCAGAGAGCGGCCAAAGCGTCAGACTGCGCATTCGTCCCGCCAGAGAATCGGCGACAGTCGATGTGCGAAAGACGTTTGAGGACCCGGTCAGAATAAACTTACCCTTGCGCCCGTCTTCATCGACGATCCGCTTGATGGCGAGAGGAAGGCTGGCGGAGCGCTGGGCTTCATCAATGATCAGGGGCGTGTCACCGAGTTCGTCGCGCAGAGACTTGAGCTGTCCATAGGGGTCTGTCTCGATCGCCGCGAGCGTTGCTGCATCGTCCAGGCTTACAAAACGCCCTTTGCCGAAAAGGTGACGTACGAGTGTTGTCTTTCCGGCCTGGCGGGGGCCGGTCAGATTGACGATCCTCGAATGTTTGAGTGCGGCTTCCAGGTCAGGCACGAGATGCCGCGGCAGGTATGTATCGGGCATACACGGCCTTTCCTGTTCTCGGCGCTCACCGGGATGCGGCCAGCATCTTCACTTGGTTGCTATTACATGTATCACCAAAATGCTATTACATTTTTTGCCGGTGGGTCGCTTGAGGTCTGCGCTGCTGACAGAGGAGACCCGCTCAACAGCGGGTCTGTTTCGCTCGACAGTCGCCGGGGGAGGGAGGGTTGAACTCCGCTCTGATGACACGTCGACCGGGATTGGCCGCAGCGGGTTCATGGTCGCGTCGCACGACGCCTGACCGCTAACCCCGCTGCGTGGGCCTTACGCATTGCAGACGGCGAGAGCTTGCCATCGAGCCGTACGTCTTCGGGACGCCGTCGCAGTCCCGTCGGTTGATCGTCGGCGCAGGAGTGACGCTGACGTCGCTGCGTTCTTCGAAGGATCGTCAGCGGCCCTTCGTGCGGGCCAGCTCCGCCTCGAAGAAGGCGAACTGCTGATCGGCGTAATCGCTGCGCATCATGTGGGCAGCCCAGGTTTCCATCAGGATCCGAAAGACCTGTCGCTGGATCGTGCGCTCGGAGATGCGTCCCGAAAGCTTGTCTTCGGCATCACGCGGTATCGTCGTCTGATCGGTGAACATCAGCCGCTTCCCGGAGCGATCGATCACGCCGTTTGCGACAAGCTCGTCGAATATCGCCTGGCTGCGGGATAGGTCGACACCCGGTATGCGCGTGAAATCCCCCGGCTTCGTTGCAGCCTCCGTGGCGAGATGGGTCTCGATCCGAACACCCGTCTCGTAGAGGTTGGCGGCGATCGCGAGCACATTCTGCGAGCTCACGAGGCTGTCGTTCTCGGCGACCACCACGAATGTTGAAGGGGCCGCGGTTCCGCCTGTCCTGGAGGCTCCGAGCATGGAGGCGGGGAAGGGTCCGAGATAGTCCGCGACCCCGGCGATCGGCAGTCCCGCTTCGCGACTTACAAGACCGAAGAGGTTCGCCATTCCGCCCCCGTTCGACATGCCCATGGAGAAGATTGGGGTCCTGGCGTCGATCGCGCCTGAGCGGACGAGATGCTCATGAAGGCCCAGCATGTAGGTGAGATCAGGATTTTTCCGGGGATCGGCCTCTTCAATGATCCATCTTGCCGGCCCTTCCCGCTGACCTGATGAGGTCGCCGCATAGCCGTATCCGGCGGCGGCGAAGCGCTCGAGGACGAGCCGGGTGGCGATGTTGGTCGCGTAGCTCGCCGAACCGCCTGTCCCATGAAAGAGATAGATGATCGCTCTCGGATTCTGAGGGATGGACAGGAGGACACCTCGTCCGTCGATAACTTCCTCCCGCGGCGCCGCCATCGGCGTCTGGGCTAGGACCGGTCGATGATCGGATTGGGTCCATGTCAGCAGGATGAGGCTGACCAGAATTCTCAGAGGAAGCGCTTTCAAGCTCATGGGGCCTCCATGCCGTGTGACTGAGCGGCGCGTTTCCAGGGATAACTATCCGAGACGTTTGCAACCGGTCTTTCGATAAACTCCGACGTTGTGGAAAGTGATAGCAGATATGGATCACTTTCAGCGTGTCATCTCCGTTGTCGTTGGTTGCATTTTAATCGGCGTTGTGGGGAGCGGACTATATCCATGATTGTCTAACTCATGACCCTTGGATGAGATCTCTCCTGTAGGGTTGGCGCTGGATGTCATGGACAAGGATAGGGGTGAGATCCATGGGCTTTCAACGTTTGTTGGTACTGCTGGCTGGGTTCCTCCTCGTTGCGGTAGGGATGGTTCCGCGGGTGCTCGCGGCTCCGCCGTCATGGCCGACCGAGGAGGGGGTGCCTGTCAGGCAGTGGGAGGCGCAGCGGCTTCACTGAAATGGTGTCGGATCTGGGTTAAGTGGAGTTCCGCCTTGTTTATGACTCGACCGAGATTTGCTGCTGCGGGTTGAGGCGCACCTCGCACGCTGCTTGCCCGACCCAATTCCGCAGCGTCAGTCCACGACCTGATACAATTCTCTCAAGTGTTTCGGCACCTGCTCGGAGAGTTCCCACTCCACCGTCAGCGGCGTCTCCTCCACCCACCTGATGAAACGGACTGGACCAACATAACGGAATGGCGCGGCGCGACCGTCCCGAAGTTTCGACTTTCGCACGAATAAGTGGACGATCCAGTCAGTCTCGGTCCCCGAGATGATGCGGCCGCGGCGACTGTCTCGGGTGATGCTGGTCTGTGCGCTCCAGACGAAGCGCGTGGGGCTAACAAACCGGTCGGCATAGTGGCCGCCTGTGGACATGCTGGCCTTGTCCAGTGTCACCAGCAGGATCATGTCCCGAGTGCTTTCCAGCACCCTGACTCCGACATTCCAAGAGCCTGTGTTGAAGACGTCTCCGAACAGGGGCGCGATCTGCTCTCTCGGGTATTCCTGCCATTGTGTCAGTCGCTTTCTGCTCGCGCTGATGTCGGGGGCTCCGCTTTCAGCGTCTGCAGGCAGGTTCGCGCTCTCAGAGGAATCTTCATCCCCATCATGGTTCTGGAAGTAACGCAGCAGTCGCCAGTCGACGACTTCCGAGACAAGGGCTGTTATGGCGTTGGCCTCGATCGCTGGGAAGGTGGTTTCGAAGGTGCCCGGCCCCATCTGGAACCACTGCGTGTCCGCAAGGATTCTAAGTGGCTGTCTGATGAGAATCTCGCGAAGGCGCTGTGTGTCGTCTGGATTGACACTTAGGTCGGCCTTTATCAGCGGATTTCGACGGGCCATTTGACTGACGCGTGCGATCAGGTCGTCCAGCGCGATCCGCCCCGGGAAGGCGCCACCCTCGATCATGGCCCGAAGGACCAACATCTTGTAGCTCCGCGTCATGCGGGTTGTTTCCACTTCCTCCAGAAGCGCGCGATGCTTTGTCCAGGCGTCCCGTGATTCCCCGGATAGATCACCCATATCGGCGACAAAGCCGATCCAACCTGCGTGACCGGTACGCATCGGATTAAACCCTGCATGCTGCACCTCGGATGCCGTGGGCCTTGAGCCATGGCGCTCGCGAAAGTCCCGATAAAAGGCGGTGAGTTCCTCGCCATCGCGCGGCTGACGTAGCAAGGACTGAAGAATATCAAGAGCTTTAAGGTCATAAGTTACTTCGCAGCCCGCCGGGAACTGAATATCCTGGACCCTAAACTGCTCAAGCGCGACCCGCAGCGCGCCATCGCTGGGGCCCGCCTTTAGTAGTGTGCGCAGCTTGGTCAAGAAGATGCGGTGGTTTCCAATGTAGTCTATGACCGCAAGGTGAGTTTTCTCTGCCGACCGGCGCAGGCCGCGGCCGAGCTGCTGTAGCCATATCACTGGGCTTTCCGTGGGGCGTAGCATAAGAACGGTATCTATTGAGGGTATGTCGACCCCTTCGTTGAACATGTCGACGGCAAAAATGATGTCCAAAGCGCCGTCCTCGAGCGCCTTCAGTGCGCTGGTCCTTGGGGCAGAGGTCTCGCCAGAATGGACAGCTAAGGCACGTAGTCCTCGCGCACGTGAAAAGTCGGCCATGAAATCGGCATGCCGGCGGGAGACACAGAAGCCGATAGTCTTTTTGCCGCCCCTCTTGGCAAGTTGATCTAGCGCGTTTTCGGCGCGTGCTCGAGTTGCAACGGCTTCCGTCAACGCGTCCTCGTCGAAGCGACCGTTGCGCCAGGGAATTTGAGCATACTCGATTAGGTCGGGTACGCCAAAATAGTGGAACGGCGCCAGCAGGCCTCGGTCAATTCCGGACCAGAGGTCACATTCGTAAACAACATTTTCTTCGCAGAGGCTCAGAAGGTCGCCGCCGTCGCTGCGGTCAGGCGTTGCGGTCAATCCTAGCAGGAACCCTGGTTGGAAATGCTCGATAATGCGCCGATACGTGGTGGCTGCGGCGTGGTGGAACTCGTCAATGACGATGTAATCAAAGGTACGCGTATCGAACCGGCCAAGATGCGCATGACGGGCGAGGGTCTGCACGGAGGCAAACAGAATGTCTGCGTCGGCGTCCTTGTGGTCCCCATTGTAGCGCCCGATCCTGGCCTGGGGTCGAACAGCGCGAAAGGCGGCCATGGCCTGCGTTAAGATCTCGTCGCGATGAGCCACAAAGAGAACCCGGTCTGCGTGCAAGCTATCGAAGGCGGAGAGGAAGGTTTTGCCTAGCCCTGTGGCAAGGACCACCAACCCCGCGGCGTATCCCCTAGTGCGGGTCTTACGGAGTGCGAGTAGGGCTTCCTCTTGAATCTCATGGGGTGTCGGAGGCGCGGCGGGCGCTTCCTGAGGTACGCCAGTTATGGGGGGCGTTGTACCTGTCGACGGGACTCGTATGCGTCAATCCAAGCCGGTGTTACCTCAGTTACTTCAGGTCTTTCCAACAAGGCATCGAAAGCTCTGCGCGCGGCCAGAAGCGGTTCTGGGTCCACCGATTCAACGTGGCGCAGGTTCCACTCTATTCCGTCCGTCAGTGCAGAGCGTGATAAGTTGGATGATCCGAGGATCAGTGCGCCACCTCCCTCGGAGAATCTGAACATCCAGGCCTTGGGATGGAATGGAATCTGTTCTGCCTGAAATACGTACAAGCGACTTTCGCCATCGAGATCCGCGAGCATTCGGAGAGCCGAGGGCTCAGTCACGTCGAGGTAATCGCCTGTCAACAGGCGCAACCGACCGCCCCGATCCAGCAAATCGCGTAGATGCGGCAGCACGAGATTTACGCCGGAGGCCATCAGGAAGGACACCGATAGATCGACAGCCGTTGCCTGATCGATAAGCGGACAAAGATGGGCATAAAGAGAATCTGCGCCACCAGATATGAGCGGGCGATCATGCGGTGCGTCTGGCAAGAGGCTGGGCAGGCCGATTGGCGGCGTGATCCGCAGATGGACATGGCCGCCGACCTCGACGACAGCTACCTGGGAAAATGCTTCATCTCTTTCGAGCAATGTCTGTGCTGGGCCAATCCTGGTGACGAGCGACGTCTGTTCCGTAATTGATAACTCCCGCCAACGCGCGACATGACGACGGGGCATGAGAACTAGCCCAGAACCACGGCGTATAAGCATAACTTGCGCGTCGCATTCCAGAATGGATCTGGCTTCGGCAGCGCAGAGTGCGCAAGGCTGTTCGCGAGATCTACCTTCAGGGACGAAATCATTCATGACCGCGTCCTCACAAGCGCATTTACCCATGTTTCTGACGCGCGCTCTCGCCGACCGTCCGAGCTTAGCCAAATCTCAGGCAGCGATAATTCATTGCATCCTTTGAGGAGGGTCGTGAGGCGATCTGCATCCATATCGGTAAACCGTCGACCATCCTTGAGCCGTTCACCCGCGCCAAGCTTAAAGGAAAGGAAGAGTACGCCTCCAGGCGTCAAACTTGCGGCCAGTTTGTCTATGACATTTGGTAGTTGTTGCTCGGCGACGTGCAACAGGGACGCACAGGCCCAGATCCCCTCGAACGGGTGATCCCACGTGAAGTCCTCGAACCGCATGCATTGAGTTACGACTCCTGCATATTTTCGTGTCGCCTCTACCATCGCTAGGGATGCGTCGAAGGCCTCTACGTCATAGCCAAGCAGCTGAAAGGCTCGCGCGTCTCTTCCTGACCCCGAGCCTGCGTCAAGGATTCTGGCTCGTCTGCCCTCGACCACCGGCAACGCTGCTAAGAAGCGATTTTGAAACTCGGACATGTCGACATTGCGGGTGTTCAGGATGAACATTTCCGCATTCGCTTCATAAAAACTGGACATACGGCTTTCAGTTCTTGTGTTGGTCGTCCACCGATAGGAAGCGCAAGCGTGTTCAAGGCTAGCGCAATTTGTCTTAAACTCCAGGGCTCATGGCCAACAGTCTATGGGGATAGACTGGCCGCTGATTTTGTCTCGCACAGTTCAATTTCCTTGAGCCGACCTGACCTCTGCGTCTGGCCCGTAGCCATAGCTGGCAGAGGATGACCGACCAGAAACCGGGCGTCTGGGAATGTTCGCTCAGGGACCGCAGCGCACGAATGTCTCGATCCTATCGTTCAACTCTTACTAAGCCGCCATACCACGACCGTAGTTTTGGCCTCTGGCCCAACCCTGATGGCTGGTAGCATCGTTACCCTGCTACAGATCACCCGGTTTGTCTGGCCAGATGATCGTCCACTCTCATTTTCACCTGCTTCCCCTTCGTACGGGAGATTTTGGTGATCCATGCGGTGGCGTGGGAGGTGTTTATCCCTCACAAGTAAAAGTACTGAGAGATGGTGATGTGTGTGGGATCACCCCTGTCGACCGGGGCGTTTCTGCAGCCGACGAGTGATCTCACCCTTCAGAACTCCATCGTTCGGTTGACCAGAATTGAGACACGCGATCCCGTCTCCGCCGTGAGCGTGGGGGCCAGGGCCAGCGACCGGTCTAGCACGCGTGCGGATGCGGCCGACGCAGTTGTCGCTACCCCCTCGGCAAGTATCCCGCGCGGTTCCCGTCCTCTCAATGCGGCTTCCTGACCGCTAATCAGGATCTCATCTCTTCCTGCGTCTTCGGTTGCCGCGGCGCCTGCGCTGATCATGGTGCCAAGGAGGGCAGCGCCGAACAGGTCGCCCCAGTGATTATCGGTCCGTGCGGGGATGCCTGTGCGCCCCGCCGCATCGAGGGCGGGATCATCGAGGGCGATCTCACGTCCATCTGGCAGGATGAGCCGTGACCAGATGATTGCGATCCGTCGCTCGCCAAAGCGTGGCGATGCGCGTGCTTCCCCGATGACCCGCGTTCCGGCCGGTATCGCCTCCTGAAGACCGGTTCGGCTGTCGAGAACGGGGCGCAGGACCTGCGCCATCACCGGGCCGCCCAGGCCCGAATGAACGGAGGTGATCAGGCTCGCCTGTATCACTGTGCCGGCGCTGAGCTGGATCCGGGCGGCCTCCTGCGTCGTCTTCGTTATCTGGGGTCCTGGCGCGGATCCCGGCGACTTCAGGGTGAAGAACAGATCGGGAGATGCAGGCGGCGTCGGGGGCTCTGATGGCTTTGCGGGGCCGCCGATCAGGGTTTCTTCCGGGGTCGCCATGGGTCGCTTGTTTCTCCATCCTCCTGACGCCGGGCGTTCGTCATCGCCCGATGCGTCCCATGCGCTCCATCCGCTTGCCTGTACTTCTTCCTCATCGGAAAGTGGATCGAACGGCTCCATGTCCATGCTCATGTCCACGTCCAATTCCGGATCGGAAGACGGCGCCGGCGTTAGGTCGGCGTAACTGGCCGGTCCCCGGATCCTTCGTGCGGCGCTGTCCGGGCCCAGAGGACGGATGGCGCCGGTCTGTCCTGTGGTTGCAGGCGCTGCGGCCGGCGGCGACAGGGTTGAGGCGAATATCAGAAGGATGGTCAGGGCGCCGCCGCCTGCGAGGATCAGGATCATGCGCTTATTGAGGTTCGAGCCCTCTCCCGCCGGCATGCGGATCCGCGTGAGGCGCGGGGGTTCGGACAGAGGCCCGTTGTGGGCCTCCGTCTCGGGGGTCATTCCGACCGGTCCGGTCTCTGTGTTCATTTCAATGCATCCTTCCGAATACGGACAATGACCGGCGAGCGTGTCCCAACGCGCATCTCCGCACTCTCAAACAGGTCGTCGACGATGTAGTGACGCTCGGTCACCCGGTAATTGGCGAGCTCAGGTCCCTCCGGTCCGATGATCATCAGGGGCGGCGCCTCCCGAGCGCTTTCCGCACGTTCGATGAACACGCGGCGCCCATCGTCAAAGACGCGGACGGGACGCCAGGAGGGGGCATCGCCCGTGATCTTCCAGCCGAAGTTCAGATCAGCCGGCTCAACATCTCTTCCCTGAGGCTCAGGGGCGGCGGCTGGTTCCGGCGGATAGCTCCAGCGGATCTGCGCAGGACCGGGGTTCGCGGAGCTGCGAAGCTCAAGATGATAGGCGCGACGATCGGTCAGGATCAGAAGGTTAGTTGTCAGATCCTCTTCCTGCGGTCTTATCAGGACATGCGGGCGCTGATCGGCGCCTGATCCGGAGAGGGCGTTGGCGAGCGTCCAGCGCGCCGTATCTCCCGCCGCCACGGACAACAGACTCTCGCCCGCCTCCAGCATGATGTCCGTCAGGCGGGCCGGAGAGGCGATCACCTCGATGGCTGCGCCTGGCTCATAAAGAGGCGCCTCCGGAGGTTCCGCCAGCACGAAGGGCGTAATCCAGAGAGGCAGACCGAGGGCCAGGGCGGGCCGCCAGGCGGGCGCAGGTCTGGACGCTGTCATGGGGTGATCTCCCGTGAGAGGTTGAAGGCGTGCACGTAGACGCCGAGGGGATTGGTGCGGAGCTCGGCTTCCGTGACCGGCGTATGGAGGGCGGTCGTGATCAGTCCGGTGAAGATCTCTTCCGAGACCGGTCGACCCGATGCGAACGCCCGCTCGCGCCAGCGCAGCTGAAAGCTCTCGGGTCCCGCGCGCATGGCCGAGATCACCTCGACCGAGACCGTTCGCCGGCCGATCTCGGCGAACGGATCCATGGCGGAGGCGATGGCGGTGAGGCTGGCGGCGCCCTCTTCGGTGCTCTGCTCATAGGCCCGCAGCCAGCTGCGACGCATCAGCACCGGGTCGGAGGAGATTGACCGTACCTGCTCGACAAAGCGGGAGAGATGCCAGGCGATCTGCGCATCCGTCGGATCATAGCTTTCCGTCGCAGGGCCCACGAGGCGCGCCTCTCCGTTCGGGTCGGCCTCTATGACATAGGGAATGGCCCGGGGCTTCAGCGCCATGAGGCTCAGCGCTCCGGCGAGGAGCGCGCACAGAGCCATCAGCCAGAAGCTCAATGCACGCCACTGGCCGGCGGAGGCGACCGCCAGGCCCATGCGGCGGTCCCAGAGCTCATGGGCGGCCTGATAGGGCGTTTCTGGCGCCACGGGGTGCTGGAAGCGCGGGGATGATGGGGCGGGCATGTCAGAGGGTCTCCTTCCTGTCGGGTCCTGGTGATGCTCCCGCGCGATCACGGGTCATGAGCGGGCGGGTGGTGTGTGCGGGACCGATCGGCCGATCTCCCGACGGACGAGGCGTCTCGCCGGCGAGGCCGGACCCGGCCCGGCTCGTCTCTCCGATGTGTCCCGGGTTCGCGTCATCGCGCGGATCAGGGCGGGCTGATCCGGCATGGCTTGCCGCCGCCCGTATCGCCGCGGCGCTGCCGGCGGAGCGGGCTCTGAACCCCGCTGCGATGTCCCCGGCCAGAGCGCGTGCGCGTCCGGCGGCGGCGTGACCGAGGCCGGCGGCCAGATTGCCCGGCGCCGAGGCGAGGCCCGTCCGGCCGGTGCGCTCGGCGCCCGCATCGATCGCGCCTCTGGCAAGGCCTGTGATATCCGCCAGAGCGCCGGGCGCAGCCCGGCCCATGCGGGCTGCGCCTTGCGCCCCGATCATGGCGCCGGCGCCGACGGCGGCTGAGGCGGCGCCCACATTGCGGACGACCCGGACGGCCGACCCTGCGGAGAGTTGCGGGGCCCCGGAGAGAATGCTCGTCGCGAGTCGCGGACAGAAGAGCGCAAGCCCTGCCAGAACAAGCGCACCCAGCACAACGCTGAGGGCCTGTTCGATCGTGATGTCGTCGGCTGAGAGGGCGGTTCGAAGCTCTCCGAACAGACCCGATCCGATCCCGATGATCACCGCCACCACGAGCACCTTGACCCCTGAGGCCATAACCTGAGCGAGGACGCGTTCGGCGAGGAAGGTCGTCTGTTTCCAGAAGGCGAAGGGAATGAGGACAAACCCGACCAACGTGGTCAGTTTGAACTCGATGACCAGGATGAACAGCTGAAGGGAGAGCACGAAGAAGGCGGCGATCACGATAAGCCCGGAGGCAAAGAGCAGGATGACCTCAGGGAGATTGGCGAAGACCTCCACAAACCCTGGCGCCACGAGACTGATGTGATCGAAGATGGGCCGGGCGGCGGTCACCCCTTCGGCTGCGACGAGGCCCGGCCTGAACAGGTCCGCCGGTCCGAACGGCGCATCGCTCGCCTTGAGGCCGAGCTCTGCGAAACTTGCGAACACGATTTCTGAAAGCGGCTGAAACTGACCAAGGATGAACGCGAAGGCCCCTACATGGAGCGTCTTGCGCACGAGGCTGCGCAGAACGTCCTCCTGCTCTCCCCAGGCCCAGAACAGGGCGGCGAGGGTCACGTCGATGACGATCAGGATCGAGGCGAGGGAGGCGATATCGCCCTCGATCAGGCCAAACCCGCTGTCGATGTAGCGGGTGAAGGTCTCCAGAAAGGTGTCGATGGCGGAGAAGTCCTCCATGACGGCCTCCTATCGCCAGGGCGGAGCTGAGGGATGGGCCCGGTCGGCGCCTCCGAAGAAGCGCTCATGACGCCGGCGCGCCGTCTCTTCGGCCTCCAGAGTGCGCGCTCCCTCAAGGGCCTGCGTGCGGGCGGAGGCCGAGAGCAGAGCCTCGAGGCGCATCATCTGAGCCGCCTGAAAGGCGAGCAGCTCGTTTCCGGCCTGCTGGGCGGCCAGCGATCCCTCCGCTGCGAGGCTCGCGTCCGCCATTCTGGCCAGCGCCGCCTGATCGCGCGCGATCTCTCCGGAGACCAGCGCCTGGACGGCCAGCGTCTGGGCGAGGGCGTCGCGAATGGCAGCTTCCTGGGCGGCGGCGAGGCGCTGGCGATCGGCGCGTGTCGATCCGGCGCCGCCCGGCGGGGCGAGATGCTCCATGGCTGCGCGCGCGGCCGACAGGTCGCGCGCAAGGTCGGTGGCGGAGGCGATGAGCCTCTCCATTTCAGAGAGGCGGTCGATCAGATCCCGGCTCGATCCATCGCCGAGGGCGATGAGATTTCTCGCCTCGTTCTCGAGGCTCTTCACCTGGTTTGCGACCTGCTGAAGACTGCGCGCCGCCGAGAGCGCGTTCTGAACCAGATTGCTGGGGTCGATGACTGCGACCTGGCCGAGGGCGGATGAGAGGCATGTCAGCGTGCAGACGCTGATAAGGGCGGGGATTGCTTTCATGGGAGGACGGGCTCCATCGGGGCGATAAGGACGGGCTGGCTTTCGGACAGGCCCTCGTTCTCGTCAGGAGGGGCGGAGGCGTCGGCGCCGGCGTCGATCGCCTCAAGGATCGGCGAGTGTCCCCGCGCCGACAGAAAAATTCGCCAGAAGGGATGGGGCCCGCGCCGGGCCTCGCAGGCCGCCACAAGGCGGAGCGTTTCGGGGTCGGATGCGGCGCAGACGGCGAGGGCGATCTCGCCGAGGCGCAGCTGGAAGAGACGCCGGCCGAGCGGGCTCTGATAAAAATAGTCCCGCTTGGGAATTGCGGAGGCGAGCAGTTCGCGTTCGGCCGCGTTGAGCCCGAACGCTTCATAGACGCGCTGCTGCTGGGGCTCGAGGGCGCGCTCGTTGGGCAGGAAAATGCGGGTGGGGCAGCTCTCGATCAGCTGCGGCGCGATGGAAGAGGATGCGATGTCGGCAAGGGACTGGGTGGCGAAGACAACCGCCACGTTCTTCTTGCGCAGCGTCTTCAGCCAGTCCTTCAGGCGGGCGGCGAACACCGGCGTATCCAGAAGCGTCCATGCCTCATCGAGAAGGATCAGCGTGGGACGTCCGTCGAATCTCTCTTCGAGGCGTGAGAACAGATAATGGAGCGCGAGCGCTGCGGCCTTCGGCCGGGCAAGGAGGTCCTGCATTTCGAAAAGGCTGATGTCGGAAAGCGCAAGAGGATCGGCGTCTCCGTCGAAGAGAGAGCCCAAAGGCCCTTCATGGGTATAGGAGCTCAGAGCCTCCTTGAGTTCGCTGTCCGGGACGAGGAGGCGCAGGCCTGTCAGGTGCCGATGCGCAACAGGGGCGCCCGAGAGGCTCATCAGCGCTGTCCACAGCGCATCCCGGCGCGCCGGGGTGAGGCTGAGGCCTTCGAGGGCGATAAGCTCGCTCAGCCAGTCCATGGCGCGGGCGCGTCCCTGAGGCGTGTCGAGCCCGGCGAGCGGCTGAAGGGGACGCGTCTCCTCCGGGGAGAGATCGAGAACGGTCCCTCCCATGGCGAGGCAGGCGGCCCGCGCCGACCCTCCGCGGTCAAAAATGAAAACCTGCGCGTTCGGGTAGCGCCGCCATTGTAAAGCGAGAAAGGCGAGGAGAACGGATTTGCCGGCGCCGGTCGGTCCGACAATCATGGTGTGGCCGACATCGCCGACATGAAGGTTGAGGCGAAAGGGCGTTGCGCCTTCCGTTTCGGCCAGGATGAGCGCAGGGCCGGAGAGATGGCGGCACCTAGCCTCTCCGGCCCACACGGAGGCGAGGGGCGCGATGTGCGCCATGTTGAGGGTGGAGACGAGCGGCCAGCGGACATTGGCGTGGACATGTCCCGGGAGGCTCGAGAGCCAGGCCTCGACGGCGTTGAAGGTCTCGGGAATGACCGTGAACCCCGCCAACTCGAGGCGCCGGCTCAGACGGGCGAGATCCTGATCGGCCTGCTTCGCCGTCGGAGAAAGGACGGTGACCGTCGAGGTGAGGTATCCGAACCCGACCTCGTCGGATCCGAGGTCCTCGAGCGCGGCGTCGGCCTCAGCGCTCTTGGCGAGGGCGTCCGGATCGGAAAAGGCCGACGGCTCGCGCGTCAGCGTCTCGCGAAGCAGTGCGCCGAAGGATTTGTGCTGGGAGAACCACTGACGGCGCTTGCGTTCAAGTTCGCGCACCGCCTCCTCGCGCGACAGACGGATGAACCGCGTCATCCACCGGAAGGCCAACGGACAGGCGTTGAGGTCGTTCAGCATGCCTGCAAACGAGGTGGCCGGAAATCCGGTTACGGTCAGGGTCCGCAGGTGCATGTCTCCCAGGCGCGGATGGAGCCCCCCGGAGAGCGGCGCATCGGTGAGGAGGCTGTCGAGAAGGGCGGGCCCGGCCGGCGCGCGCACAGGGTGGGGCCGGGGCGATACGCAGGTGCGCAGATAGGTCAGGGTTTCGTCATCGTCGAGCGCCTCGAACTCGGCGCACAGGGAGGAGAAGAGCGCAAAGGCCGATGAGACCTGACGACGAAAGGTCTCGAGCGCCTCGCGCGCTGATCCTGCCGATCTCTCATCCGTTTGCTTTGAGCGGGTGGAGAACAGGAAGGCGGCCGCCCGTCTCTGGACGTCGCTGGGCGGGGTCCATTGCAGGGTGAGGTGATGAAGGGTCTCGAAGGACTGGCCGGCGTGCTTGAAGGCGGCGGCGCGCTCGGCCTCGATCAGACGGGAGAACTCGTCGGGAAAGACCCCCTCATGTTCGGGCGCTATCTCTTCGCGGCGGGCCTCGATCCAGACCGTCCATCCCTGCCCGAGACGGGAGATCACATTGTTGGCGCGAAGCGCGAGGGAGGCGAGTTCTGCGCGCGTCGCTGAGCGGATGTCGGGGCCCCGAAAGCGGGCCGTCGCCTGAAATGATCCGTCCTTGTCGAGGATCACGCCCGGGGCGACGAGGATCGCCCAGGGCAGATAATCCTCGAGACGCGAGGGGTGATGGCGATAGGGGGCGAGTGAGAACATGGATGTCACCGTTCAAAGCGGGCCGGCAGGCGCATCGCCCTGGCGATGAGGGTCGGTGCCAGGGGATCCTTCCGGCAGAGCCACACCCCGAGGGCATGACCGAGACAGGCCGCAAGAAGTCCGGCGAGGGGCGCTCCGGAGAAGACGATGGCGGCGCTGAGGGCGCCGTTCAGAATCGCCCAGCTTCGCGGCGCGCCGCCCAGCTTCAGAGGATGGATGAGGGCCTGCCGGAGCGGCGCCGAAAATCCATGCGGATCAGGCTCGGTCATGGGTCTCTCCTGCGGTCAGGACGGCAGGACCGCGCCGGCGCCGCCGACGAGGGGGAGAAAGAAGGTCGCCGCAGCGAAGGCGATGGCGAGGCCGAAGAGGATCTGGAGGAGCTTCTTGAAGCCCTGTCCGATGTCGCCGAAGGCGAGGGTGAGGCCGGCGGCCACAATGATCAGAATGGCGATGATGCGCGCTGTGGGGCCTGTGATGGAGAGCATGACGGCGTTGAGCGGATCTTCCCAGGGCATGCCGCCGGCGGCGGTGGTGGCCGCATAAGCGCCCGGCGCCAGGGCGGCGAGAAGGCCGACGGCGATCATCCGGCGCGCGGATCGGGTTGTGAGGATGGTCATGGATGGCGTCCTTGTGTGAGGGATGAGCGCGTCGACCCCGCGCTCCGGGTGGACTGGCGCCGGGACGGCGCCAGGATCTGTGAAACGATGCGACCGCCGGGCCCGCCGCGTTCGATGAACGTCACCAGATCGATGGTCTCTTCGATCAGGCGCGTCGGCGGGGTCGATGCGACCTCGAGGGTCAGCTGTTCAAGGCGTGAGAGGGCGGCCTCCGCGGAGTTGGCGTGCAGGGTGGCGAGCCCTCCGGGATGCCCGGTGTTCCAGGCTTTGAGCAGTTCGAGGGCCTCTCCGCCGCGAACCTCGCCGACGATGATCCGGTCCGGGCGAAGACGCAGCGTCGAGCGGACCAGATCGTTGAGGCTGACCTGTCCGGGGAGCGTTCGCAGATGAACGATGTCTTCGGCGTCGCACCCGAGCTCGCGCGTGTCCTCGAGCACCACGATGCGCTCTGATCGTCGCGCCATTTCCGCGAGCAGGGCGTTGGCGAGCGTTGTCTTGCCCGATCCGGCGCCGCCGGCGATCAGGATGTTTGCGCGCCCCGCTATGGCGGCGCGCAGCTGGGACGCCTGCGTCGGGGAGAGGATGCCGGCGCGCACATAATCCTCCAGAGAGGGCCGCGACCGCGTGGGCCGGCGGATCGCGAAGCACGGGGCTCTGACGACCGGCGGTAGAAGACCCTCGAAGCGATCGCCATGCGGGGGGAGTTCTGCGGTCACGATGAGGCCGCCTCCGGCCTGCGGGGCCGGGCACAGGCCCGCCGCGAGGCGGATGATCCTTTCGGCGCCGGATGGAGGGAGACGAAGCTGCGTGCGTGCGCGTCCGAGCCCTTCGCGCTCGAGAAACACCCAGCCATCGGGATTGGCGAGAATCTCCAGAGTGTCGGGCGCCTCCAGCCAGCGGCGGATTTCCGCGCCCAGAGCGGCGGCCAGCATGTCCGCGCCCCGCGCCGCGATGTCGATGCGTGCGGCCGGAAGGGAATCGCTCATGGCGTCGCCTCCCTCGTGGAAGAGCGAGACGGAGCGCGCCTCGGCGCCGGAGGTCTGGCGTTAAAAGCGGCCGGCGTGCCCCGGCTTCGGGTCGTCGTCCTGAGAGATCCGCCTGTGGCCGTTCGTCCGGATGCGCTGTGTGACATGCGAAGCGGGGCCATGGCGCGGGATCCTATCCTTCCCGGTCCGCGGGGGGTGTCCCTCCGCCCTGGTCCGGTCTGGGCGAGCGGACGGATTGGGTGAGGGGCCCTGGCGCTGCGCCCGGCTCAGGGCGGGGCGTGCGCCATCCTGTCGGCGGCGGTTCTTTCCATCTGCGCCTCGCAATCAGGGACCGGCCGAACGCAAAGCTGCGACCGGCGGGGGATTGAATGAAGGATGGCGTCGATCGGCTCATGCGTTCGCCCTTGTCTCCTGAAACAGGCGATGCAAGGCGCGGGCCAGAGTTATTTTAAGGGTTTATGAACCATAATTTTATTCGTATTTTAAAATGCATATAATGTGCATTCTAAATCATGGTATAAATTCCTTTAACAAGGCGCGCGGTTTCTATGGAGTGTTGTTCGGAAGAGCAAGGTGCGAGCGCGCCCGAACGATCCGGATCATGTGAGGTGCAGTGTCGCAGGATGGATCATCGCCGGACGCTGACCTGGCGTCTGGGAAGACGCTGGGCCTGAGCGCGATCCTCTCTGTTCAGTTCTGGAACGACTGCTCTGCGCCATCAGACGTGGCGGCAGAGGCTGTCGGCTTTGGCGGCGCAGAGCGACGGCCAATCGTCCCGCGTCCGGGCGCTCTGGTTGCGATCCGGCGCTGGTCGGCTCGCCTGAGACTGTCTCTGCATGATGGTTCGGTCAGACGTAAGCGTTGAAGACGACAGGTCGCAGAGCGTCTCCGGCCGGAGCCGCTGTTATCGATATCTCCAAATCTCCCGGCTGACGTCAGCTCCTGAAAGTCTGCGCACAGGCGAGGCGGATCTCTTGCGTCGTCGCCGGCATGGCGACGACGCGCATCATCTAAATCGGAAAAGTCGTGCAGGACCCTCTGACCGGGACGGCCGGGTGTGATGAGATGGAATGATTTGTGCGTGACGCCATCGTAATGGCCCCTGAATGGGAGAGCGCATGTGAAGGGCGGCTGGAGGTCGTGGTCGATCGTCTCTCTGACAGCGCTCGCTCTGGCGATGCTTGCCATCCCGCCTGATGCGCGTACCCCGGTCCTCATCTGGAACGCCACGCCAAGCGCGCCGATCGGTCTTTACCGGCTGGTCCCCGACGCCGTTGAGATCGGTCGGCGGGTCGCCGTGCGGCCGCCGGATGACATACGCGAGCTCGGGGTGCGGCTGGGCGTGATGCGTCCCGACGATCTTCTCATCAAGACGTTTGCCGCCGGTGCAGGCGATGTCCTCTGTGAACGCAACGGACATCTTGAACGCAATGGCGCTCCTCTCGGGGCTCTGGTCCCGCATGGGTATGGACCCGGTCTGTTTGGCGGGGGGGAGGTCTGCCGCCGACTCAAAGAGGGCGAAGTTCTGCTGCTGGGTGATGGATCCCGCTCATGGGACGGGCGCTCCTTCGGCCTCGCGCCCCTGAGCTCGGTCATCGGCGTCGTGGAGCCTATCGGAAGGCTGTGACGGTTCTTGTATGTGCTCTCATGGTCGGAGTTAGGGCGCCGGATGCTTCGCCGGCAATGCTGACCATGGCGGCGTCGATTTCGGTAAGGGACTGCGCGCGATCCTTGATCGGAAGGAAGGTGAGGTCGACATCGACGGAAAGGCGTGGAAGTTCGCGATAGAAGGGGTTGATTGCCGTACGGTCTTTCAAAGCGAAGTCTTCTTCCGCCGCCAAGGCTGGCATGATGTCGACCAGCAGTCGAATCTGTTTCACATATCGCTCACGCGCCAGTCTCGTCGTCCCTGTGGGGCATCAGTTCAGGCGGCATACAGACCCCATACTGCGGATGAAACTGTCCCTTTTCAAAGAGGGCGCGCGGACCGTAGCCGAGGTCAAATGGACCGGGCGACAGATGCCGCCGCCAGGCGTGTCCGTGTTTGTCGGCAAGAATGAAAAAGAGGCGCTTGACCTTGATGCTCGTGCAGGACGCCAGCAGCTTTTCCAGTTTGCGGGAGATCACGATCTAATCCGTGGTTCCTCAGGTGGTCCGGGTGAGCGAGCCCCCCGGATCGATCACATAGACCAGTCCACAACCGTCAGACCCGGCACGCGGTTGAACTCGCGGGTGTTGAGCGTCACAAGACCGAGACTGCGTCGGCGGGCCTGGGCAGCGATAAGGATGTCGTAGGGCCCGATTGGCGTGCCCTCGCGCTCAAGTCCTGCCCTGATATCCGCCGCATCCGAAGCGTCATCGGCCGTGAAGGGCAGGATGTCGATGTTGGCAGCCAGCAAACTGTCGAGCGCCTCGGCGGTCTCGCGTGCTCGGGAACTTTTGGCCACGCCGAGGCGCAGTTCATAGTAGGCCACTGTCGAGAGCGTGAGCGACACGTCGTCCCGGCGCGCCAGCGTATAATGCGCGCGCAGGGCCGGATTTCGTCCGTTCAGAAGGCCAATGATGATGTTCGTATCCAGAGACAACATCACGGCTCACGCGAACGACGGAGCTTCATCGAGGTCGGGACGCAATCCGTTATCAATGTCATCAGGAAAATCAAATGGCCCAAGAGCATCGATCTTGGCCCAGAATACGACAGGATCAAAATCCCGAGCGGTTTCCAACGGTTCAAGGATCACTTTGTTACCCTGGCGGCTGACCCGTACTTCCTTGCCCTCGAACCGGAACTCTTTGGGCAAGCGCACGGCTTGGGATCGGCCATGCATGAACACCTTGGCTGTCGCAGTCATGGTCGAGCCCCCGAAGTATGATATATATCGTTGGTATATACCATGACGCAGCGACCTTCGTCAACTGAGGCCGGGGTCGGTCGAACCGTCATGCTGCGTCGTTGCGTTCAATCACCGATTGGCCGCGCGCACTTCAGGACGGGAGCTTCAACCCAACACCCGCTGGCGTGGTTCGGCAGCGAAGCGCCCGCATCCAGGATAGAGGTCAAGCCGAGCCTGTCGGCTCACCAGCGCCGCGTGCTCTGCCTGCAGCCGTTCGAGCACGGGCCAGAAGGCATCCCCAGCAGTCTAGATGAGAAGTGCGACGACACGCATGGCGTTCTCAAGGGGCTCGGTGGTCGTGGCATGTGGGGCACGCATGGGCTGCATGGCACGATACTCACCCGGCAGGCCTGGCGCCGCCACCCCGAGCCTCGGCCTAGTCTGGCAAGGCCATGCAAGGCTATGCCAGGCGCTACGGTTTGTCCGACCTGGGCGGCATTGACGAATTAGCTATGCGTAGCGAACAGGTCTCGTTGGGCTTGGTTGAACGACCCGCTGTCCCAGTCGACCTCTCGTTTTGATGGCGGGATGTGGTCACGGTGTTCCTCATCATCATAGACCCGTGTGCCGTGGATGCCACGGGCGTCGCGCATGGCGACGCCCACCCGAGTTGGCGTGACCTGTGGCGGCCGTGCGGCCCCATCGCCTTGCCGCAGAGCTGAGCAATCCTGAGGCCCAGAGCAGCGTGGGTTGTATGCTCCATGAGGGCCTGGGCGCGCCACGGAACCATCTCGAGGCTGTGCTCTGGTATTGTCTCGCCGCAGAGACGGACTACGCAGCCGCCCAAACCATTATGGGGCTAGTGAACCGGGAAGGGCTGGGCGTGCCGGAGAGAGATGGTCTCCAATAGGTCGAGGCCGTCGGCTGGCATCATCTCGCCGCTGGGCAGGGCGATCCAGCGACTCAGTACAGTCTGGCACTCATACATGACAGGTACGCAGGTGAAGGCGTGCAGTTAAATAAGGCGGACGTCCGAAATCGTATGACCTTGCCGAAGGCGACGAGGTTCCTGAGGAGGTTTCTTCAAGGAGCTGGAAGCGGTGATGACCCCTGCTGAGTTCGCTGAATCTCGTAGACCGGTCGTAGAGTGGCCGCCGCGGTCGTAAGCGCCGCGGATCATCAGGAGTAGGCGCGATCTTCACTTTCGGTTCTTTTGCGTCCCATCTCCTGCAAACCGTGAGGCGTCCGGCGGCTTTTCTGCCTCAGTCCGACCTCGGATCCGGGGAAGTTCCCTTGCGTTTACCGTCTGGCGTCGAGCCAGTCGCGGATCGTTCTGTTCACAAGGGCTGGCGCGTCGAGATGGACGTTGTGATCGGCGTCCGGGATCATCAGGAAGGTGCTGTCGCGGCTGATGCGCTCCCAGCTGCGGGAATGTCCTGAGGCGAGAAGATAGGGATCCTTCACCCCGTGGATCACCAGGACCGGCGCCGTCACCGGCGGGAACTGAGCCGGCGGCTCGCCTGGCTTCGGCGCGTTGGGGCCGATGGGGAAGTTTGCCCGATAATAGTTCGTCATGGCCCGAAAATCCGACCGCTTCAGCGCCTCGAGATAGGCCTGCCGTTCGACAGGGTCTGTGCGGCCGGCGGCGAAGCGCTCTGCGCTCAGGGCGCGCTCGGATCCCTCCGCCTGAAGGGCGAGGGCGTACTGGCTGTTGCGCATCTGTTCGGGATTGGTCGCCAGCTCGTTGGCGAAGTTCGCCGGATGAGGAACGGACAGGATCACAAGAGAGGCGGTCATCTCCGGACGATCGAAGGCGAAGAACCAGGCGATGAAGGCTCCGAAGTCGTGACCGATCACGGTAGCTTTCGTGCGCCCCTCGGCACGGATGACGGCCTCCACATCGGCCACGAGACGGTCGCGTCTGTAGCTGTCCACATCCGTCGGTTTGTCCGAATAATTGTAGCCGCGGGTGTCGATCGCGACGGTCCGGTAATTGTCGCTGAGGGCGGGGATCAGTTTCGACCAGGTGCCGGCATAATCGGGAAAGCCGTGGATCATCACCACCAGAGGCCCTTCGCCGGTGGCGGTGTAATGGATCTTCACCCCGTCCGGGGCGGTTGCATACCGGCTGTCCGCCGCCTTTGCGGGGGCGGGGGAGGCTGCCTGCGCCTCCGCCTCGCTGACCCAGGACGGCGCCATCGCTCCCGTCGAGAGGAGCAAAACCAGAGGCAGGGCTGCAGCGCGGATCTGGATCATCGGAAGGTGTCCTTCTAATGGAGGAGAGGTCGCCTGCGTGTCAGAAGTTCACAGTCTTGAGCGCGCCGCCGTCGATACGGAGATTGGCGCCGGTGATATAGGAGGCTCTGGGGCTGACCAGGAAGGCGACGGCGTCAGCGACCTCTTCGGGCCGCCCGTGGCGTCCCAGCGCGCTGAACTGGGCGGCGCGCTCGAACAGCGCCGGTGCGCCCTGCCGGATCTGGTCCCACACGCCCCCGGCAAAGAAGATCGGTCCGGGCGAGACGGCGTTCACGCGGATGTTGCGCGATCCGCACTTCGCGGCCAGCTGGCCGGTCAGAGACAGAAGGGCCGCCTTCATGGTTCCATAGCCGTCCTCCCCGGGCGGCAGGGTGGTCAGGACCGAGGCGATGGAGGAGACGAAGAGGAGGCTGGGGCTCTCTCCTGATTTGAGGTTCGGCAGGGCCAGATCGGAGAAGCGCACATGTTGCAGGAAGTCGGTCTCGAACGCTTCGCGCCAGCCTGCTTCGCCCTGGAGCGTCGGACGGGTTGAGACATTGCTGATGGCGATGTCGAGACCGCCCAGCTGATCGACGACGCGGGAAAACCAGGCGTTGAACGCCGATGCGTCGCGAACATCGAGAGCCTCTCCGAACGCCTGGACCCCGCGCGCGCGCAGGGATGTCTCTGTTTCCTTCACCGCCTCGGGTGTCCGGGCGCAAAATCCGATCGAGGCGCCTTCCTCAGCCAGCCGTTCGGCGATGGCCCGCCCGATGCCGCGGGTGGCGCCGGTGATGACGACGCGTTTTCCGGAAAGCTGAAGGTCCATGAGCTGGTTCCTGACGAGGATGGGTTGAGGCGCAGTGTGTGAGGGTCGGATTGCGGGAGGGTATCTAAAAGCCTTTCGTCCTGCGCCTGCGTGCGGGCGGGACGGCTTTTTCGCGCCTGCGGCGCTGAGCGGCGCCCGAGCGGACTGCGCCGATGATCATCTCGACGGTCATGTCTTCAATATCCTCCCGACGCGCTCCCGACCGGCGGATGAGTTCGCCGGCCGCCCTCGTCAGGCCTAGGCCGATCTCGGTCAGGGCGAGGGCGTCAGGCATTGAAACCCCGAACTCCTCAGCGATGCGCCGGGCGAGATAGCGGACGTTCGAGGCGTGGCGGTGCGTCCGCACCGTGTCGAGAGAGGGTTCGCCCAGTAGCTGGCTGATCAGGCCTCCGCGTCGTTCGGCCTCAAGAAGGGCGACATGGGTCGTGTTCCGGACGAGTTCCGGAAACGTCCTGGCCGATGTCGCCGCCGTCATCTGCTCTGTCTGGATGCGCTCGAGATCGCGTCGCAGCAGGTCTTTGAGCAGGACGGTCTGGTTCGAGAAGTAGGCGTAGATGAGCGCCTTCGAAATCCCGGCCTCGCGCGCAATGCGTTCCATGCTGACCCCGGTCAGTCCGTCGGTCGCAACGATGCGACCGGCATGGTCGAGGATCTGTTCGCGCCGGATCTCCGGAGAGAGGCGGGTGCGTGTCCGTGTGACGGGGCGCTCAGTGACGGGGCGCTGGGTGACGGGGCGCTGGGCCATCAAGGATATCGGTCCTCATCATCGGCGGCTCGCATGGAGCGGGCGTCATCTATCAAGAGCGCTCTGGCCTTAAGGTCAAGTCATCTGCGTCATTCTCTGCGTCTCTATTGACCTCCTGTCCAGTAATGACCCACAGTCGGTCGTGTACGGGGACGGGCCAGGTTCGTGAGGGCCGAGGAGGCGAGATGATCCGGTTTCAGATCTCTGGGGACGTTTCCAGCCGCAGAACGGGCGCATCATTCTCGCTGGCGGGTCTCTGGGGCGCTCTTCTTGTTCTCGGAGGGTGCGTTTCCTCCACACCCCCTTCATCCCAGGCCATGCCGGAGAGCGCATCCGCCGGGGTGGCAATCGTTCAGGTGAGCGCAGATGCGGGCGAGGCTGTTTACAAGCGAGCCTGCGCCTCCTGTCATGACGGCGGGGCCTCGCAGGCGCCCTTGCGGGCGGCGCTGACGGCGCTTCCGGCGTCCCGCATCGTGAGCTCGATGGAGCAGGGCGTGATGCGCGTCCAGGCGTCGGGGCTGAGCCCGGATGAGCGCCAGGCGGTGGCGCGCTATCTTTCGAGGGCGGAGGCGAACGCGCCGGCTCAGGGCGTGACCCAGGCTGGTCTCTGTCCGGCGGGTGAGACGGGACGCCTTGGGCCTGTGCTCGTGTCCGACTGGGGCATGTCTTCCCGCAACACCCGCGCTGTCGGGCGTGAGACAACCTCCCTCGGGGTTGAGACCGCCGCGCGGCTCAGTCTTAAATGGGTCTTCGCCTTTCCCAACGCTTCGCGCGCCCGTGTCCAGCCGACGATTGCGGGAGACACTCTGTTCACTGCCGACCAGTTCGGGGTGGTCTATGCGCTGAATGCGAAGACAGGCTGCATACGCTGGAGCCTTGCGACGGAGCGTGAGATCCGCTCCTCCCTCATCGTCGAGGCCGATGCCGCCGGACAGGCTATGAGGCTCTATTTCGGGGATTATGGCGGATGGGTTCACGCTCTCGATATCCAGTCCCGCAGCCTCCTCTGGAGCGTCCGGCCTGAGGCGCATGCGCAAACCACCATCACCGGCGCTCCGAGACTCCATGAGGGCGTTCTCTACGTTCCCATCTCCTCTCTCGAGGTGGTGGCGGCGATGGACGGCAAGTATCCCTGCTGTACCTTCAGGGGCGCGGTCGCTGCGCTTGAGGCAGGCACGGGCGCTGTCCGGTGGAAGACCTACATGGTCTCGGAAGCCCCGACGCGGCAGGGTCTCAATCGCGAAGGCGCCGAGATGTTCGGTCCATCAGGCGCGCCCGTCTGGGGTTCGCCCACGCTCGATCTTGCGCGTCGCCGGATCTATGTTGGGACAGGCGAGAACTATTCCCATCCTGCCTCCGACAAGAGCGATTCGATCGTGGCGCTCGACATGGGCACAGGCCGGATCGAGTGGAGCTTTCAGGCGCTGGGTCAGGATGTCTGGAATGCAGCGTGCGCGAACGGCGCCAATTGTCCGGTCAATACCGGACCCGATTACGACTTCGGGGCGCCGCCGGTTCTTGTCGATCGCCCGGGCGGCGGAAGTCTCGTCCTTGCGGGTCAGAAGTCGGGCTATGTCTATGCTCTCGATCCGAATCGTCAGGGCGCGGTTGTCTGGAAGGCGAAGCCCGGGCGCGGAGGCATCATGGGCGGGGTGCACTGGGGCATGACCGCGGACGCAAATGTTCTTTACGCGCCGGTGTCGGATCTGACGGCCTATCCGCAGGATGCTCATCTCCCGCCTCAGTCTGGCCTCCATGCTCTCGATCTGGCGACCGGACGGATCCTCTGGTCGAATGTTCTGCCCAATACCTGTGGAGAGACAAGCTGGAGGTGTTCGCCAGGATTGTCTGCGCCGGCGACCCTCGCGCCAGGCGTGATCTTCGGCGCCTCCCTCGATGGTCAGCTTCGTGCGTTCGCCGCCTCCGACGGGCGCGTCCTATGGACGTTCGACACCAATAAGGAGTTTGAGACGGTCAATGGCGTGCGCGGGGCGGGGGGAGGAATTGATTCAGCCGGTCCCGTGGTTGCGGGCGATGCCGTCTATGCAGTTTCAGGATATGACCGGTTCGGCCAGAAGGCTGGTAATCTGCTGCTTGCCTTCAGCGCGGACTGAAGGTGATGAGGGTAAGTCAGGGGAGATGTCGACATGATGGCGGACACGCGACGGGCGTTTCTTCTTGGAGCGACAGGCGCAGGCCTCGCGTCGATCGGGGCGGGCGTGAGCGCTGAACCGGCGCCGCCTGTCGCTGCGACCGAGGCAGGACCGCTGGTTCGGGGGATTGCCTATATCGGCCAGTCCGTCAGCAACCTTGAAGCCGCCACGGCCTATTATACGTCCACCGGCGGGCTTGAGGCGGTTGCAGAGGGCGGCTTCCAAGGCGGCCGACATTTCTATGTGGTTGAGAAGATGAGCCTGCCTCTGCGTTCGAGGCTGCTGCGCGGAGCGACGGGTCAGATCCGTCTGATGGAGTTTTCCATGCCGTCCCGCGCGGCGAGGGAGGCGGGTGTGGTGCCGGTTCAGGGGCCGGGCATCACCCATGTCTGCCATCAGTCTCCGCTCGATCGGAATCTCTGGGGCAAGTTTGTCGCGGCCGGCGCAAAGCCCGTTTCTCGCACGGGCGACCTCGTACAGCTTCGCCCGGATGTGCCGGTTCTCTACGGATATGCCCGAGATGCGGACGGCACCATGCTGGAGGTCGAACAGATCATGGCGGAAGGCCTGCCCTGGTCCTATCGGATGCGTCATGTGGCGATCTGCGTGCGGGATATCGACCGGACGGTTGCATTCTATACGCACGTTTTGGGACGAGATCCCCGTGAGCGGCGCTCTAATCTGGTCAACAAGACGCTCGATACGACCGCCGACCTCGACAATGTGAAGCTCGACGTCGCCTGGTACAATCTAGGCAATCTCGAGCTTGAGATCTGGGAATATCTCAATCATCCGACGTCCGCTCCGGTCACGGCGCGTCCAGTCCAGGCGCTCGGCTACAACATGATCGTTCTGGACGTCTCGGATGCCGCTCTCGCCGCGAAGAAACTGGTCGAGGCGGGCGGAGAGCTCGTCTCGGATGCAAAGACCATCGACGCCGGCATCATGTCGTTCGGCCGGGACCCCGACGGCAATCTCCTGGGCTTCCTTCAGGTCGATACCTCTTCGCCCTATTCGGCAGTTCCGCTTGGGCGGCTCGCCAGCGGCTGAGGCGTCTCCGACCCGGTCTGGGCCGGAGGCGTCAGCCCACGATCGCGCCGAGCTGGAGACCGGCATGGAAGAAGGTGGTCCCCTTCCTCAACCGTCCGCCCGAGGGACGCAGAGTGATTTGCGCCACCAAAGGCATCGAGGTTTTGAACCCGAAGATCCGTTGCGCTGGGCGAACACAGGGTCATTGTTCAGGCGATGAGGCGACCGCGAAATTGGTTGATCTGGAGCTGAATGCGACTTTGATTGAGTGGCAGCGCTCCGTGCGTGAATAGCGCGCTGTCAGACGTCAGCTCGTCGTCATGATCGACGACTGCTTCCGGACAGTCTGATAAAGGGCGTCAGAGCACAAGATATCAGATGGTCTTGCCCAGCCAACGCGAAAGAGCGCGTAAGCGCCTGGCCTGTCAAAGGCTCCTGGTGTGAACGGGCTTGATGTGTGTTCATGCAACGAGACATGGCTACCCGAGCCAATTTTCGATCTTCAACCCAGCAACACGCGCGAACTCACGCTCATTGTTTGTCACAACAACCATATCCAACGCCAGCGCCTGCGCGGCGATCAAAAGGTCATTCCCTCCAATTGGAGTTCCTGCCGCCTCCAGCGCGACGCGCGCATTTCCATAGATCGCGTCCGTCGGCGCATCAAAGGGGATGACTTCCAGCGCGCCCAGGATTGTTTCAAGTTGGGTTGCGAGCCGCGCCGATCCTTTTTTTGCGGCGCCGTAACGAAGCTCGGCGGCGACGATGATGCTTGTTGCAACTGCATCCTCGCCCAGCTCGGCGATCCTTGCCGCCGCGCGTCCCTGCGGGTGGCGCACGAGGTCGGAGACAATGTTGGTGTCGAGCAGAAAGCGCGCGGTCATAGCTCGACGGGCTCCGGCGCCGGGTCAGGGATCGGCGCGAAGTCCTCGTCGATCGGTTTTAGGGTCTTGAGCAAAGCCAATAGCGATTGGGGCGCGGCGGGCTCGATGACGAGCCGCTCGCCTTCCTTGCGCATGACCGCGTCTTCCCCCGGAAGCTCGAACTCCCGGGGAATGCGGACCGCCTGATTGCGGCCGTTCCTGAAGATCTTCACCTTGCGTTCGGCAGTCACGGATCACCCTTCGGTATGGCATATGTCGTAGCATATGCCTTCTCGATGGGCAAATAGCAGGTTATGGAGCGCCTACTTTCGGCTCCGTCCGACCCCGAGAGGCAATAGCGGAGCGAGCGGGACGACGATGTCGTCCGCGCCCTTGATGCCGATATAGCGCCCGTCGAACGAGCCATCCGCCTGATCGAGACGGAGAATGTCCTGCGGCCCAAGCCGTTGGCAACCGCTCCAGGACGGCAACGGCGCTCCGGATGAACTCGTCAGCCGAGCCTTGGCTGCAAGACGTCCATTGGTCCGAACGTCCGCGCTCACGGCTAGCCTCGTCCCCAGAAGCGCCGGCGACGCTTTTCATCAGCAGACGCCCGCCTTTGAGAACGCCGCGATCACACAAGGCGGTGCGTCGTTCACGTGACGGTTCGACCGCAAGCCCGTCGCTCCTCGTCCACCTGCGGGGGAGAGTCCGCTGGGGTCTGGCTGGTCTGAAGGCTGGGAAGCTTCAGCCGAAGAGCGCCCGGAGCGGCAGAAGCGAGGCGGCGGTCAGCGCAACGCTAACGAGCGCCAACCCAATCCGAAGAGTTCGCCGCCTCATTGTGTGATCCGCCGTGCTGCCGCGCCAGGATTGTCTGCGCACTCGCGGGATTTCGTACCGAGTCTGAGTTTGGCCTGGTCGAGATGTCCGCACACGGTTGAAACGTCGATGCACAGGCGGTCGGAGATTTCACCCCCGATTGCGCCATGGCCCCTGAGGCTCAGGCATTCGCGCCCCCGTTTCGTGAGGTTCGGGCTCGGATACGCGATCGGCTGAGGCGTCTCCGACCCGGTCAGGGCCGGAGACATTGTGTTCCTGTTTTCAGGCGGGCGGGATTATTTCCCGGCGGGGTAGTGGGCGTCGATAGCGGCCATGAGGGCGGCCTGGGCGCTTTCGCTTCCCGGGTCGGTCGCTCCCGGCCAGGCGCTCCAGCTGACCACCACCAGCTGTTTGGCGGGATTGATGGTGATGCGCTGGCCGAAAATGCCCTGGCCTTCATAGATCCCGCCAGGGGAGGTCCACCACTGATAGCCATACCCTGTCTGGCCGTTCATCGCCGTCAGAGCCTCAGGGGTTGAGGTCACCGCCTCGGTCGTCCAGTTGTCCGGGGTGATCGATACGCCGTCGATCTTCGCGCCGTTCATGAAGAACTGGGCGAAGCGCGCATAGTCGCGAAGGGTCGCCGACAGGCAGCAGCCCGCAATCTCCCCGCCTCCCAGATCCGTCATCCAGTAAGCGTCCGCTTCCATTCCGAGCGGGACCCAGATCTTTTCGGAGAGATACTCGGCCAGCGGCTTTTTGACGGCGGCGCGGACGAGAGATCCGACCAGATTGGTCTCGCCCGTCTTATAAACCCATTTGGTTCCCGGAGCGGCCTCTCTCGGCAGGCGCGCCATGTAGGAGACCACCGGATCAGATCCGTCCACCGAGGGCTCGGCGGAAAAACGAGCGACATCGGAATTGGCGTCGCCGTAATCCTCGTTCCACTTCACGCCTGAGGTCATCTGCAGGAGCTGGCGGACGCTGACGCCCTCATAGGCGGACCCCGACAGGCCTGGGAGATACCGGGTGATCGGATCGTTGAGCGAACCGATGAATCCATCGCGAATGGCGGCGCCGACGAGGGTCGAGGAGAAGGATTTTGCGACCGAGAAACTGGTCCATCGGGACGTCTGGTCGAGGCCGAAGGCGTAGTCTTCGAAAACGATCTGGCCGTCCTTGAGAATGAGGAGCCCTGCGCCGTTGTTCTGCTCCAGATAGGTGTCCGTGCTCCAGGGTTTTCCCTGGTAGGTATAGCTGATGCTCACCGGCGTCGGCGACACGGGCAGGGCCGAGACGGTGTCGCCCTTGCGAACTGTGTTGGCGGGGAACTGCTTTTCCATATTGGGATAGCCGGCGAGCTGTTCTTCGCGCGTCCAGAAGAGGACGCGGGAGGCCGCCTGCACAAATGCGGCGTCCGTCGCCGCCTTGTCGTCTGCAGGGGCGATGGCTGCGCTTTGACCTTCCTCGCATGCGGCAATGGTCATGATGCACAAGCAGGTAGCTGTGAAAGCGGCGAATGAACGGTGCATCGGAATGAAGCCTTTGGTTTCGGGAAGCGGGGCCAGACGGAACGCAGGCACGCTGGCGACTTCGAGAAGGTCTTGTCAACTGTGCAGAGACGGAGGGTTGTCGTATCCGGCTGGGTGGGACGAGAAAGGTAAAAGTATCGTCGTGTCTTGACGTTAGGGCAGATCTCGCCCGCAATCCGGATCCGTGAGACACTTAACCAAACGTGTTTCAATCCTCGGGGAACAGCATGATCCGTTTTCTGTGTCTGACTGCAAGCTGCCTGTGTCTGGTCGCTGCGCCGGCTGCGGCGCAGGCGGGCGGCGGGTACGAGCCGCCCCGAACCGCCTGGGGGAAGCCTGATTTCCAGGGCGTCTGGACCAACGCCTCGCTGACACGCCTCGAGCGCGTGCCGGAATTCAAGGAGCTCGTCCTGACGCCGGAGCAGGCGCTCGACTGGGAGAAGGAAGCGGCGAGCATCGCAGCAGAGGACAGCGCTGCAACCGATCCGTCGGAGGGTGCGCCTGAGGCGGGGAAGGATCCGGAGGGTTACAACTATTTCTGGATCGATCCCGGCACGCGCGTGGGGAAGGTCAAGGGCGAACTCCGGTCGTCGTGGATCACTGATCCGCCCAATGGGCGCGTGCCTTATAAGCCTGCAGCTCGCTCAGCGATGATGAAGGCGGTCTCGACGTTCAACTCATATGACAATCCCGAAGAGAGGATCGCTAACGAGCGCTGTATCGTGGGGTTTGGTTCGACCGGCGGTCCGCCGATGCTGAACGCGCTCTACAACAACCATCATCAGTTCATCCAGACGCCCGACGCCGTCGCCATCAACATAGAGATGATCCACGATACCCGGATCCTCAGGATTGGCGGTCAGTATCGGCCTGAGGCTCTGAAACAGTATCTGGGCGACACCATCGCCTGGTGGGATGGAGATACGCTCGTTGCCGAAACCAAGGGTTTCAAGCCGCTTGATGCTCTGCGGGTCGATTTCGGGTTGTTCCTGTGGGTCTCGCCGGAGTCGAAGGTGACGGAGCGGTTCACGCTGACGGGACCTGAAGAAATGCATTACGAGTTCACCGTGGAGGACCCTGACGCCTACACGCAGCCCTGGAAGGGCGAACTAACCTTCCGTCGGAGCAATGAGCGCATCCATGAGTATGCCTGCCATGAAGGCAACTACTCCACGCAGAACATCTTCGTCGGCGCCCGGCAGATGGAGCGTGAAGGACGCAAGGCGGCGGTGACGGCCCCTCGCTCGCGGATTGATCGTCAGTAGCCCTCAGCGCTTTAACGCGCTGTTCAGACGGTGAAGACTGGCGCGCCTCTTCGGGCAGACCCGCCGCTCTGGGTTATTCCTCCGGCGGGACTATTCGGGATTTAGTCTTTCAAGATCGATCCCCCCGGGTCTCGCGACGGCGGTCCGGATATCTGGCCCGATGGGACGCGCGTGGACGTCAGCACAGGCGGACTC
This sequence comes from uncultured Alphaproteobacteria bacterium, assembly GCA_903831255.1. GTDB lineage: Bacteria > Pseudomonadota > Alphaproteobacteria > Caulobacterales > Hyphomonadaceae > UBA7672. The sequence continues at coordinate 16,398 of CAIKWZ010000015.1, read as the reverse complement.
GCCTGGCTTGTGATCATTGTTCCTTTCGGTGACGGCGGATCCGGCGGATTTACAATCCGAATGTCGGCTTATACATCTAACAGGAATTGTGATTCCGGTCTTTGGGAGGCCATTGTTGCGGTTCTCGCTCGGCGTCGCCGGACTTGCGGCGCCACGCGCATGTTTGGTCCATCCCCGCCTGGTCCTTGGGGGACGAGATCGACGTGACCGGAGGCAGGCGACAGGGCGCTGAAGTCATCGGACGCCGTCAGAGCGTGATGACATATGAGGGAGAGGCGATCATGAAGACCATCCACACGGTCAGGGCCGTTGTCCTTGGCATCGGGCTTCTTGCATCCGCGGCGAGCGCTCAGGCGCCGCCTCGCGCCGCTGCGCCGCCGGTGGGGCCGCCGCAGGATATCGTGTGGGCCAAAGGTCCTGCGACGGCGCCTAAGGGCAAGCGCAAACCCAACATCATTCTCATCGTCGCCGACGATCTGGGGTTCAACGACCTGACCTTTGATGGCGGCGGGGTCGCCGGAGGAAGCGTCCCGACGCCAAACATCGACTCACTTGCACGCGAGGGCGTCTCCTTCGCTCAGGGGTATACCGCCCACGGCACCTGCGCTCCGTCCCGGGCCGCGCTGATGACCGGTCGATATGGCACAAGGTTCGGCTATGAGTTCACCCCGACGCCTCCGGGTATGTCCCAGTTCATCCGTTCCTATCAGTACGGGATCCGCAACCCCGTCTCCTATCCGGACCGGGACGGATCTGTTCCTTCACCTGACCGCATGGGCGTTCCCGAGACAGAGGTGACGCTCGCTGAAGCGCTGCGCGAGGTCGGATACTACAACGTCCATATCGGCAAGTGGCATCTTGGGAGCACGCCCAATCTTTCTCCTCGCGCGCAGGGCTTTGACGAAGCCCTCGAGCTCCCCTCGGGCGGGTCGCTCTATCTTCCGAAAGATCATCCCGAGGTCGTCAATGCGGTCCAGACTTTTGATCCCATCGACACCTTCCTGTGGAACTCCATGCCGTTCGCTGCGATCAAGGACGGCGGGCCTCGCTTCGCGCCCAAGCGCTACACGACGGATTACTTCACCGATGAAGCCATTCGTGCGGTTGAGGCCAACAGGAACCGGCCCTTCTTCCTCTACATGGCCTACTTCGCACCCCATAATCCGCTTCAGGCCTCGCGCGCCGATTATGACGCGCTGGCGCACATCAAGGATCACCGGCTGAGAGTTTATGCGGCGATGATCCGGTCTCTCGATCGCAATGTCGGACGACTTCTCGGCGCGCTCGAGGAGAACGGACTGGAGAAAGATACGATCGTGATGTTCGTCAGCGACAATGGCGGGGCTCACTACATCGGTCTTGAAGACATCAACAAGCCGTTTCGGGGGTGGAAGCAGACCTTCTTCGAGGGCGGCATCCGCACGCCTTACTTCATCAAGTGGCCGGGCGTGATCCCCGCCGGGACCCGCTATCAGGCCCCGGTGCATCATTTCGATCTGTTCTCGACGGCGCTTGCCGCCGGCGGCGGCAAAGCGCCGTCCGACCGGATCATCGACGGGGTCGATCTCACGCCCTTCGTCAGGGGAGAGAAGGCGGGCCGACCGCATCAGACGCTTTTCTGGCGCACGGGGGCCTACAAGGTCGTCCGCGCCGGGGACTGGAAGCTGCAGACCAGCCAGCTTCCCAAAAAGGACTGGCTTTTCAATCTCGCCCAGGACCCCACAGAGCGTCGCGATCTTGCCGGGGCGATGCCTGAGAAGGTCGCCGAGCTGAAGGCTCTGATCGCCCGCCATGATCAGGACCAGGCGCCCCCCCTGTGGCCGGAGCTGGGGGCGAGCCCTGTGTCGATTGATCACTCTCTCGCATCTATCCAGATGCCGGAAGATGACTATGTATACTGGGGCAACTGACGCGCTCTCGGCGTCCCGGAGCCCCTGATCATGGTCGCCCCTCTCTCGGAGCTCGAAGCCCTCGACGGCGTGATTCCGGCCCGGCAGGTGCGAAGCCGCGAGGCCCAGCAGCGTCTGCTTCAGGCCGGCGAGGCGGTGTTCGCGCGCATGGGATATGACGGTGCCCATGTCAGCGATATCGCTGCGGCGGCCAATGTCTCGATCGGGAGTTTTTATCGACGCTTCCGGGACAAGGAAGCGCTGTTTCACGCTCTGCAGATCGAGTTCGTCAATCGCGCTCTGTTCAACATCGACCAGTTTTTCGACATGCCGAAATGGCGGGACGCCGCCCCGGGAGATCTTGTCTACACGCTTGTGCGCAATACCGCGCGGGCCATCGAGCGGCGGGCGGGTTTCTTCCGCGCCCTGTTCCAGAGATCTCTTGCAGGTCTGCCGATCTCCGAGGCGGACACTCTTCGGCAGACGGACGAGCATGCCGGACGGCGGCTCGCGGAGTTCCTCCGGTCGGTCGGCGCCTCCGATCGGCGGGATCTCGACGAGGCCTGCGTCTTCGCCATCAAGTCGCTTGAGGCCGTCATCATTCAGCGTATCCTTCTCAGTCAGCGCGAGCGTCCGAAACTCAGTACGCCGGAGACGATCGATTCTCTGACGGCGCTGCTCTGGGGCTATCTCCGGCTGGATCCGAAATCCCTCCCCCAGAGCCGTTGACAAGGGGGGAGAGGCCTCTCAGATATCGGAAGGAAGATTCCGGTTCTGGCGAGGCTTCGAAATGATCGAACTCCATTTCTGGCCGACGCCCAACGCCTGGAAGATCACCATCATGCTTGAGGAGACGGGCCTCGATTATCGCCTGTCTCAGGTCAATCTGAGCCAGGGCGAGCAGTTTACTCCCGCCTTTCTCGCGATCTCTCCTAACGCCCGCATGCCGGCGATCGTAGATCATGACGGTCCGGGAGGTGAGCCCTGGTCCGTGTTCGAAAGCGGGGCCATCCTCCAGTATCTCGGAGAGAAGACAGGGCGGTTTTATCCCGCCGACCGCCGCCAGCGTTCGCTCGTTGAGCAATGGCTCTTCTGGCAGTGCGCGGGTCTCGGGCCCATGCTCGGTCAGGCGGCGCATTTCGGCTACATGAAAGAGCCGATCCCCTATGCGGTCGAGCGCTATGGCAAAGAGGCTCGCCGTCTCTATGGGGTGATGGATCGCCGGCTCGCCGAGGCGCCCTATCTCGCCGGGGAGTATTCGATCGCGGACATGGCGTGCTGGCCCTGGATCCGGGGCTACAAGTCGCTGGGGATCGATCTGGCCGAGTTCCCCGCCGTTCGCCGCTGGTTCAAGGACGTCGGCGCCCGCGAGGCGGTCGCGAGAGGCGCCAATATCGGCAAGGAAGATTTTGCGCGGCGACAGTCCGCTATGAAGGCTGCTGCAGATCCGGCGGCGCCAGCTGAAGGAGACGCTCCATGACAGAGGTGTTCCGTATCTTCGGATCCGAGATGTCGCCCTATTCGGTGAAGGTGCGATCGTACTGCCGGTACAAGGCGATCCCCCATCAGTGGATCGCCCGGCGTGGCGAAAACGATGAGGAGTATAAGCGATACTCCCGCCTTCCCATCGTCCCGACCGTGGCGACCCCGTCGGGCGAGGGGATTCAGGATTCGACCCCGATCATCGAATACCTCGATCCGCTGTTTCCCGACCCTTCGATCCATCCTGTCGATCCCGCTCTGCGGTTTATCTCGTATCTTCTCGAGGAGTTTGGAGACGAGTGGGGCAATAAGCTGATGTTCCATCACCGGTGGTGGGATCCGGTCGATCAGGCCGCCGCCTCGCTTGTCCTCGCCCGTCTGTCCCTGCCTCAGGCGACCCCCGAGGAGACGACGGAGAGAGCCGCGGTGATACGCTCGCGTATGACCGGCCGCGGAAGCTTCGTCGGCTCGAGCGCTGAGACGGCGCCCCTGATCACGCGATACTTCTTTGATCTGGTTGACCTCCTTGAGGCCCATTTCTCCTCAAGGCGCTACCTCCTCGGCGGACGTCCGTGCTTTGGCGACTTCGGTCTCGCGGCGCAGCTCTATGAAGCGTCTGTCGATCCGACCTGCGGCGCCGGCCTGCGCGCACGCGGCCCGGCGGTTCTCGACTGGTGCCACCGGATGCTCGACCCCCGCCAGGACGGCCCTTTTGAACGCTGGGAGGATCTGGAGGGCACTCTGAGACCGATCCTCGTTTACGTGGCTGAACACTTTCTGCCCTGGTCGCGCGCCAACGCAGCGGCGCTGGGCGCGGGAGAGGCGTCTTTCAGCGTCGATCTTCCGGGAGGCGCCTACGTCCAGGGGCCGCAGAAATATCATGCGCGCTCTCTGGCCGTTCTGCGCGACCGTTACGCCGCCGCACGATCCGATGGCGATCTGGCGAGGATCATGACCGAAACCGGGTGTGATCCTTTTCTCGTCTGATCGCAGACGATAACGTGACTGGAGGAGCGAAAATCATGACGATCCTAAGCTCCGGCGTTCCTCGCGGCACGCGTACGCGGGCAGGTCTGGGACGATCGGTTCGGCTCGCTCCAGGCGTTTCATAAACTGATCTCGCGTCAGGTTTTATCCGTTTCGGGAGGACGACATGTCAGGCGAAGACCGGCGAATGGTGACGCTCTACGGATCTTACGCTTCTTACTACACGGCCAAGACGCGGAGCTATCTGCGCAAGAAAGGCATTCCGTTTGTGGAGCGTCCGCCGTCTCACCCGCGTTTCCGTTCTGTCGTGCGACCCACCGCCGAATCCAAACGCATTCCCATCATCGAGGACGCCGACGGCCTGATCGTTCAGGACACCACAGTCATTTTCGACCATCTCGAGGCGCGCTATCCCGATCCGCCTACGACGCCTCCGGGACCTCAGCAATCGCTTGCCGCCTACCTTCTCGATCTCTTCTTCAGCGAGAACTCCAAGGTCGCGTGGCACTATCGCTGGAACTTCATGGAGGCCAATGCGCATTTCGTGCGCACGGAGTTCGGACGGAGCTTCAGTCCAAGGGGAAGCGATGAGGAGGTCGATCGCTATGGGGGGCTGATCGCAGACCGGATGAGCGGATACGCCTCGGTGTTCGGGATCACGCCGGAGATCTTCCCCGTTCTCGAGGAGATCTACCTTGAATGGCTGGACACCCTCGAGCAGCACTTCCGGGAATTGCCGTATCTCTTCGGCGGTCTGCCCTCCATGGCGGATTTCGCCCTCATGGGGCCCTTGTTCGCGCATCTGGGCCGCGACCCTTATCCCCTCCATGTGATGCAGAGACGAGCGCCCAGGGTTTTTCGCTGGGTTGAACATATGAACGCCCCGGAGATTGTTTCGCCTGAGTTCTGGGACTATCCGCAGGCCTATCTCGAACAAGACGAAGTTCCCTCTTCTGTGAAGGAGATGCTGCGCCGTTACTGTTCGGACTGGACCGACCTTTATAAGCAAAGCGCCCGCCTGTTTTCAGACTGGGTCGAGGCTCACCCGGATCTGCCGTCAGGAAGCGTGATCTCGGAGGCGGATCTTGATCAGCCTCCGGTCGGTCCGGCCCGCATCGTGCTGAGGGGGCGGCCCATGGAACTCAATGCGCCTCTGCATCCATTGTGGATGCTTCAGAGGATCCTTGACTGGCGCGAGGGACTTTCTCCGTCCGAGCGGGAGCAGGCTGATCGCTTCGCCCTTGAGTGCGGCGCTGGCGATCTCCTCGGTCTCAGGCCTGCGCGCCGGCTGACCCGGGTGAGAAACCGCCTCGCCGTTCTCTGAGCGGGTCAGCCGACCTGTTTGGACCGTCCCGCCCAGAAGGGTTCGCGTAAGGCGCGCCGAAGTATTTTCCCGGAAGCGTTGCGGGGCAGGGGCGATACAAAGTCGACAGACTTGGGCAGCTTGTATCCTGCGATCCTTTCGCGTGCGTGCGCGATCAGCCCGGCTGTGTCGATCTGAGCGCCAGGCTTTGGCACGACGAGCGCCTTGACCGCCTCGCCCCACTTCTCATCAGGAACGCCGATCACGGCGACCTCGGCCACACCGGGATAGGAGGACAGGGCGTTCTCCACCTCGGTGGGATAGATGTTCTCCCCGCCCGAGACGATCATGTCCTTCACCCGGTCATGAATGTAGAGATAGCCGTCGGCATCCAGGTAACCGGCGTCGCCCGTCTTCAGCCAGTCCCCCGACATGGTCGCGCTCGTCGCCTCGGGGTTTTTCCAGTATTCCTTCATCATGCTGGTCGAGCGGATCTGAATCTCTCCGACGGTCTCAGGCGGAAGCGTCTGCCCGTCGTGGTCGCAGATGCGAACCTCGCAGCCGGGCGTCGGACGGCCGCAGGATCCCAGCCGGCGTCCGCCGGCCCGGTGATCGTCCGGATCGAGGAAGGTCGCCTGACCTCCGGTTTCGGTCAGGCCATAGCCCTGAACAAAACTGCAGCCGAAGACCTCCTGAGCTTCCTCCAGGACCTTCGGAGGCATGGGCGAGCCGCCATACGTGATCATTTTCAGACGCGAGAAGTCGAGTTGCCGGACGGTCGGCGTCGCCAGGAGCTGCGCGATGACCGCAGGCACCATCAGCGCCCGCGTCACGCCCTCGCGGACGATGACGTCCGGGGCTTCGGTCGGAATGAACATCGGACGCAGGATCACCCGCGCTCCGGTGTTGAGCGCCCGCAGCGCCACATTCAGCCCCGAGACATGGAAAAACGGACTTGGAGGGAAGATGGTGTCGGTCTCGTCATACCGCGCCCAGGCGAGCGCATTCACGGCGACATAGGCGGCGAGATAGCCGCCATGGGTCAGAACCACGCCCTTGGGGAGGCCGGTGGTTCCGCTCGTATACATCTGCACGAAATCGTCGCTGGCCTCACTGACAGTCGCCGGGGGTGTCGCCGGAGCGGACATCCACCATGTCTCCGCCACGGAACCGGGGCTGTCGGGAGAGAATTCGAGGCAGCGTCGCAGCTGACCAGCCGCTTCGATCGGCGCGGCGTGGGAGGCGAGAAACTCCGGTTCGACAAACAGAAGCTTCGCGCCGCTATGCTCGAGAATGTAAGCGATTTCGGAGGGCGCCAGTCGCCAGTTCAGGGTGACGGCGCATACCCGGGCCTTCGCTGAGGCGAGAATCAGGGCCAGATACTGATCTGAGTTCTTCGCCAGAATCGCAATCCGGTCTCCAGGCTCAAGGCCTTCGGCGATCATCGCGTTCGCCATCCGGTTCGACAGATCCTCAAGGGCTTTAAAGGAGGTGTCGCGACCGTTGAACCGGATCGCCACAGCCTCAGGACGTTCCCGGACATGGCGGTCGATGAGACCTGCCATGGAGGTATCCATCGGTCTCATGCCGAGGCCCTTTCGCCCGCGCCGACCGGCTTTCCCAGGAGAGACTGCAGACGCGTCGAAATCAGAAGCTGGCCCTCAAGGCCCGCGTGGCGATGGACTGCAGCCTCTTTCACTTCGGGCGAGGAGGCGACGGCGATGAAGGCCTGCCGCGAGGGATACTCCACCATCGCGATCCTGTGCCAGACAAGGTCTCCCGAGCCGATCACCAGTTCGTCGATGAGCGCCGAGATCACGAAGCGTCCGCCAAATCCGGTCACGATCTTATTCATCGCGGCGGAATAGACCATGAACGCTTCTTCGCCCGTGAGATCGCTCGGCCGGCCGTCCGCATAAACCGCCTTCGGCCTGAACCTGAGGAGGTTCACCATGACCACAGGGGTCGGATCGGTGCTCGCGCGAAATCGCTCGGCGACGTCCGGGTTCGGCATCAGGGCGTTGTGAAGCTCCATCCTCGTCTCTCCTCGTTCAGGGATCCCGTTTGTTTCTATACCGGAATCTCAACTCCGCTTTACTTTTGTTTCCCGGCGTTTTCAATTAGCCTGTCCAAAAGCGCTTCGCCGGTCGTCCGGCGGGGATGACATACGTCGGGACGGGAGGATGAGCCTATGGTCAGGACGCTTGATGCGGAGGAGATCCTTCGGGATGGGGTGCTCACCTTCTTCGGGGTTCCCGGATCTCCCTATACCCGCAAGATGGCGGCCGTCCTTCGTTACCGGCGCATTCCCTATCGCATGGTGCTCGGATCGCAGGTGACCGGGAATATACCGATGGCGAAGCCGCCGCTGCTGCCGACCTTTCTTCTTCCCGGATCCGACGGACGGCTCGAGGCAGTCACGGACAGCACCCCTCTGATCGATCGGTTCGAACGCGAGGTTCCGCACCGGTCTGTCAGGCCGCTCGATCCCGCCTTAAAGGTGATTGATCTCCTGATTGAGGATTACGCCGATGAGTGGCTGACCAAGGCGATGTTTCACTATCGCTGGGCTTACGCCGCCGATATCGACAAGGCGTCCCGCGTCCTGCCGACCTGGTCTCGCAAGCCCATGAGCGATGAGGAGCTCGCCGCCGCCGGCGCCATGGTTTCCTCGCGTCAGATTCCGCGACTGCGATATGTCGGGTCCAACGAGACGACAGGGCCGATCATCGAGGCCAGCTATCACCGTTATCTCGACATTTTCGAAGAGCATCTGAAGTCCCACCGGTACTGCCTCGGCGCCCGTCCCGGCGGATCGGATTTCGGGATGTTCGGTCAGCTGACCCAGCTCGCTCACTTTGATCCGACCAGCATGGCGGTCACCATGGAGCGGGCGCCCCGCGTCTATGGATATACAGGATCGGTTGAGGATCTGTCGGGGCTCGAGCCGGAGGATAGCGACTGGGTGGAGATGTCTGATCTTCCTTCAACCCTTCTGGCTCTCGTCGCCGAGATCGGGCGGGTCTATGCGCCCCTTCTTCTCGCCAATGAGCGGGCGATCCGCAGCGGCGCTTCGGAGGTTGATACGGTCATCGACGGAGCGCGATGGACCCAGCAGCCCTTCGCCTATCAGGTTAAATGCCTCGGCTGGCTGAGAGCGAGCCGTGACAGTCTGAGTTCGGATGACCGGCAGAGACTGGACCGGGTTCTACGCGATACGGGATGTGATGCGTTGTTCCAGTGATGATCAGCGGCCGCGGAAAAAAGGCGCTCCCCGGGGGGCGTTCGGCTCGTCTGCGTGGTAGATTGTTTTCAGCGTCATAAAGCCGACCGAAAATTCATAACAGGCATGACGTTTCAGGGGAGAGAGAGATGAACCAGACTGAGGCTTCCAGCCCGCCTGTCGCCCGGGTTGCGTGGATCGCGCTCGCCTTCCTTTTTCTGATCAATGTGGTGAACTATGTCGACCGGCAGATCCTCTCCATCCTGCTGCAGTCCATCAAGGAAGATCTCAAGCTTTCAGATTCCCAGCTAGGCTGGCTGACGGGCTTCGCCTTTGCCCTGTTTTATGCCGTGTTCGGCATCCCGCTGGCCCGTCTGGCTGACCGCGGCTCCCGCCGCAGGATCATCATGGTGTCGCTCGCCGCCTGGAGCGCGATGACGGCCCTCTGCGGGTTTGCGCAGAACTTCGTGCAGCTCATGCTGGCCCGGATAGGGGTTGCGGTCGGGGAAGCAGGCGCAAGTCCTCCCACCCATTCCATGCTGGCGGATCTCTACCCCCATGGAAAACGTGCGGTGGCTCTGGCCATTTACAGCTGCGGGGTGCCGGTTGGCATTCTCGTGGGACTTGCGGCAGGCGGCTGGATCAATGAGGCCTTTGACTGGCGAACGGCGTTCTTCGTGGTCGGTCTGCCCGGCATTCTGCTCGCCGTAGTTTTCGGACTGGTCGTTCGTGAGCCGACCCGATCCTACTCCGTCGCCAAAGAGGATCGGCCCAGCATCCGAATGGTGTTTTCCCATCTCTGGAAGATGAAGGCCTATCGGGACCTCATCATCGCCGCGACCATTCAGGCCTTCACCGCCTATGGGATCACCCAGTGGATGCCGAGCTTCTTCATCCGCACCTACGGGCTTGGAACCGCGGAGGTCGGTCTTTATCTCGGCCTTACGATCGGTATCTTCAGCGGAGCGGGAACCTTCTTGGAGGATGGCTGGCGGATTACTTCGGAAAGGGCGGTATGCGCTGGTATGCGTGGATCCCCGGTCTCCAGATCCTGATCACGATCCCGTTCTACTATTTTGTCTTCAGCGCGCCGACCTTCATGACCGCTCTGATGTGGCTCGCCATTCCGACCTTCCTGACCAATGCGTTCACCGGACCGGTCTACGGCGCCATCCAGACCCTGGCGCCGCCCGCTATGCGGGCGATGGCGGCCGCAATCCTTCTGTTTGTTCTGGGGCTGGTCGGACAGGGCGGGGGGCCGGTTCTGATCGGTATGCTGTCGGACGCCTTCGCACCGACCTCCGGGGCGGGAAGCCTGCGTCTGGCTCTGCTTGTCGTCGTCGTTCTGAAGGTGTTCGCCGTCTGGCGGTTCTATGTCGCCGGACGGAGCCTTGAGGCGCGCCTCCCCGAGGGCGCGGCCTCGGGCAAGGCGCCGGCGGGCTGAGACGCGAGCTGTCGCCTGAGCGAGGCGTCATGAGCCTTCAGGTCCGTGGGACGCGACCTCGCCAGTCAAGAACGGGGCGGCCTCGCGACGCCCGCTGATCTCTGAGCCTTGTGCAGGAGCGCCTATCGGCCTCTTGCCGAGGCGAGGGCCCAAGACTAGCCTCGACGCGATCTGATCGCAGCGCAGGTCGTGCTTTGTGTCCTGGCGGCCCTGATCGCTGGAGGGCGCCTATGACCTTCGAGGTCCGTCTCGACGATCTGTCCAGTCCGGAAGTCGCCGCGCTGATCGCCGAGCATCTGGCTGGCATGAGCGGCGCCTCGCCGCCCGGCGCCGTCCATGCGCTGGCTTTGGAGAGCCTGCGAAAGCCCGAGGTGACGTTCTGGTCGGTCTGGAAGGGCGATCAGCTCTGCGGATGCGGCGCGCTCAAGGGCCTCAGTTCGACCGCCGGCGAGATCAAGTCGATGCGCACCCGGCCCGCCTTTCTCAGGCAGGGCGTGGGGCAGGCGGTTCTCACGGAGATCATTCGAAGGGCACTGGAGCGAGGTTACTCAAGTCTCTTCCTGGAAACGGGAACAGGCGAGGCGTTCGCGGCGGCTCATGCGCTTTATCTGCGTTACGGCTTTGAATGGTGCGGTCCCTTCGGCGATTACGACGCCACCGAATTCAACGTCTTTATGCAAAAGCGTCTGACGGCCCCGGCGACCTCCTGACTTTTCGTGCGCCAGTCGGCGGACTTCTTTGCGCCGCCATCTTTTCCCCCAGCGGGTTGAGGTGGTCATCCCCTGCAATCTTGTGGGAATGATCGTCTGTCCTGCGGCTTGACATTAAATGCGCTCTTCATCCTAATCAGAAGCGGAACTCTGTTTCCGGAAATAATAATTGATCCCATGCCTGACGTGTTCGGACCGACATTGATCCGCAGGACGAATGAGGCAGACGAGGGACACACAGGGGAGAGACTGCATGAACGCCAGAATTCGTGTCGGTGCGCTTGCGAGCACATCGTTTGTCGCCTTGCTTGGCGCCGGAGCCCCTCTCGAGGCGACCGCCCAGGAGGCCCAGCTCGAGACGCGGCGCGACACGATCGTGGTGACGGCGTCCAAGCGAACCGAGGATATCCAGGATGTCGCGATGTCCGTGTCGGCCGTCAGCGGCGACTACCTCGAAGAAGCCGGGATCGCCAACGTCGCCGAACTCGCGAAGTCGATCCCCAGCCTGTCGATCACGCAGTCGAACAACAATCGTAACTCCACTGTCTTTATTCGCGGCATCGGAACCTCGGGAACCAATCCAGGCATCGAGCAGAGCGTCGGCATCTTTATCGACGGGGTCTATATCATCGCCGCCGGGCCCATTCAGGGCAACCTCCAGGATGTCAATTCTGTCGAGGTTCTGCGCGGTCCCCAGGGCACGCTCTATGGTCGCAACACGCCTGTCGGCGCCGTGAACATCACCACCCGCGCTCCGACCCAGGCAGCTGAAAAGGGGGTCACCATCGGGCTTGGCGATTACTCCGAAAAACGGATCAGCGGATATATCGGCGGCGGCCTGTCAGACACTCTCGCGGGCCGCGTATCGGCCTGGTATTCCGACCGGGACGGGTATGAGACGAACCTTTATGACGGCGATGATGTCAACGGCCAGTCTCAGATGGGCGTTCGTGGGCGCCTGCAGTGGAAGCCTTCCGACACGCTGACGGCTGATTTCATCGGCTATATGTCCCGCATCGATGCGAACTGCTGCACGGCGGATCAGATCAACCCCACCGCGTCCACCGGTATTGCGACGACCGGCTTCCTCGCTGCGGCGACCGCCATCGGCCGGCCTTTCCGGAACTTCACCAGCGGCGATCATGTCGTGGACGATGATTACGAGGGCGATAACGTCACCGATGTCTATGGCGCGTCAGCCTCGTTCAACTGGGATCTGGCGAACGGACATACGCTGACCTCGATCACCGCCTACAACGGCTATAAAGACGATATCCGGCAACTGGCCGCTGACGGTCTCCCGCAGGCGACCGCCTCGGGCTCGCAGTTCCTGAGATCGGAAGGCTGGAGCGAAGAAATCCGTATCGCATCGCCAGTCGATCAGACCATCAGCTATCTTGCGGGGGTCTATCTCTTTTCCCAGAGCCTCACCTACACGAACTCGCTGACGATCGGCGTGCACGGCAATCGCAAATTCCCTCCCGCGCCTGGCCGATCCCTGCTGGTCGGAGACAACTCTTCCTTCTTCTACTCGCAGAAAACACAATCGGCCGCCCTCTTCGGGCAGGCGACCTGGAATGTGACGGATGATCTTCGTCTCACTGCCGGCGCGCGTTACTCCTCCGACGACAAGGAAGGTTTTCTCGTCACGCGCGTGAAGGCCGGTTCGTCTCCGGCCTTCCTGACAGTTTTCCAAAACAACCCGGTCGGCGCGCTCTCACGCAGCGAGACCAAGCCCAACTACTCCCTCGGGGTGCAGTACGACGTGACCGAGGATATTCTCCTCTATGTCATGGGTGGAACCGGCTACAAGTCGGGCGGTTTCAACGCACGTTCTGCTGCGGTGGGCACTCCCGTCGAGTTTCAGGCTGAGAACTCCGACACCGTCGAGGTTGGTTTCAAATCCGTCTGGATGGCGGGAGATCTTGTTCTCAATGCCGATGTCTATCGCATGAACCTCACCGACTTCCAGGATTCGACCCTTAACCCGCTCACCGGCACCGGCTTCATCGTCGCCAACGCCGGCGATCGACGCGTCGAGGGACTGGAGGTTGAAGCTCAGTTCTATCCGCTCGATCCTCTGTCCATCCGCGCCAGCCTCGGTCTCATGGATGCGAAGTTCACGAACTATTCCGCCGGTCAGTGCTACTCTGGCAAGACGGCCAACGGGACGAAGCCGGGCACCTGCAACTATAACGGCCTCACGCCTGCCTTCAGTCCTGAAGTCACCGGGAGCCTTGCGGCGGAGTGGAGAGACGGGTTCAGGGATACGGCTTCAGACTGGTTTGTCGGCGGCGACGCCTCCTACGTGTCCGAGCGCAATCTCGACAGCACCCTCGATCCGCGATCGCTGCAGGCCGAGTACACGCTTCTTGGGCTGCGTGCAGGGTTCGCAGCCAAAGACGGCTCGTGGAGAGTCTCGGCTTACGGGAAGAACCTGACGGACGAGGGCTATTTCGTTGTCGCCTCGCCCCAACCCATCGCGGCCTTTGTTAGCGGCGGCGGACTTGTCGGCGCCCAGGGTTTTGCGGGCTGGTATGGCCCGCCGCGGACCTACGGCGTTGAGGCGGGCTTCCGGTTCTGAGGATGCCAGATGCATGAAGACAGGATCCGCCTGCAGGCGGATCCTGTCCTCTGTGTTGAGCCTGCAGGTTGAGCGCGTTTCGGCAATCTGCGGTAAATTCGATATTCTATTATCGAACGAGGCAGCTCCGCCTCATCAAGCCGGATTGGGCTGGAGAGCCCTGCAGAATAATCTGGTCCGTCAGGCTTCGGCTAATGGATGCCGATGAGAGCTGTCGCGACGTCCCCTGGGGGGGGGCTGGATCTGCGAAGCGGGCCCTGTATTCAGCTCGGCGATGAACATGTCGGTGACGTTGCAGTCCTAGTTCCCCTGATCAAAGCCGGAATGCATTTCGCTGCTGTTGATAAAGAATGCCGTCGCATTCGAAAGATCCGCCATGTTTTCGCATCGTCCATCGACTTGTCATCGAAGCCCCCCCGCGCACGTCTGCATGGCCTGAGATGAGCCCGCCGAGGCGCCACCGCCGAGGCGAGGGCCTCACGCCGCTTTAAGGGGGCCGCGCATCATTCGGTTTCGCGTTCGCTTTCCGGCCGGATGGCTTAAACTCTGTCAGAAATGTGAGTATTTTTCTGACAGAGAGGTTATGATGACCAGCTTGAGCGAACAAATATTAGCCCATTCGGCGCGACTGCCCGAAGGCGTGCCGGTATGCGCTAAAGGGTTCCTGCACCTTGGAAACCGTGCTGCAGTTGATCAGGCGCTTTCGCGTCTGACCGAGACGGGGAGGCTCATTCGTGTGGGGCGGGGGGTCTATCTCCGTTCTGTTGCGACCCGGTTCGGTACGCGAGCGCCTTCGGTCGAGCAGTCCATTCAGGCGCTTGCGACCCTGCGTGGGGAAACCATTGTCGTCAGCGGTGCGGCCGCAGCAAACGCTCTGGGCCTGACAACCCAGGTTCCGGTCCGTTCGGTCTACCTGACTTCCGGACGCAGTCGGACGCTTCGCTACGGGAATCAGACTGTTGAATTGCGACATGCGCCGAGGTGGCAATTGGTGTTGCCGAACCGGTCGGCGGGAGACGCCGTCCGAGCGCTTGCCTGGCTCGGCCCTGACCGGGCGGATCATGCTCTCAGGCTGTTGAAAGCAAAGATGCCTGTGAAAGTGTTCGGTGAGCTGGCTTCGATCGCGCCGCAGCTCCCTACATGGCTTGCGCAAAGTCTGGGTAAGGTGGTCAGTGACTGACGCCTTTCTTGGGTTGGCTGCGCAGGATCGTCGGGATGCGCTGGGTGTTGCCGCTGACCGTCTAGGTCGTCCCGCGCATCTTCTGGAGAAGGATGTGTGGGTAGTTTGAGCGTTGGCGCCCCTCTACGCTGCACCGATCGGCCAGCATTTGGTGTTCAAGGGCGGCGCCTCCCTGTCGAAAGCCTACAACGTCATCCGTCGGTTCTCCGAGGACGTGGATTTGATCTACGATATTCGCGCGCTGGCGCCGGATTTGGTCGGGGAAACCGGCGATGCTCTGCCAAAAACTCGAACTGAGGAACGGCGGTGGTCGGGCGCGATCCGTCGGCGGTTACCGGGTTGGGTTGCAGAGGCTGTCCAGCCCGTTATCGCGAAGGCGCTATCTGTCGAGGGTCTGGCGGCGTCCATTCGTGTTGAAGGTGAGAAGCTCTTTATTGACTATGAGACGATGTCGCCAGGCTCCGGTTATGTCGCCCCCAGCGTGATGCTCGAGTTCGGGGCACGTTCAACGGGTGAGCCTGCGAGCCTGCGCGATGTCGTGTGCGAGGCGGCTGGCCTGATCGATGGGGTCACATTTCCGGCAGCGCAGCCTCGTGTCATGGACGCTGAACGAACCTTCTGGGAAAAGGCGACCGCTTCGCGCGACACTGGCACGATGTGGCTCGCCTGGACGATGCTGGCTTTGCAGAAGCCGCCTTCCTCGATCGCGAACTTGCGCAAGCTGTCGCCAGCCATAAGTCCATGTTCTTCGCAGAGAGGACCGCCGAGCGCACATTTATAGATTATGTTTCGGCTGTGAACGGCGGATTGCAGCTGACTCCTGTCGGTGATGGAGCGAAGTCGCTGGAGGGCGATTATCACCGTATGGTCGAGCGTGGACTTCTTTTCGATGACGCTACGCCGTTCGGGGCGCTCATGGAGCACTGCGCCGATGTTGCTGCACGAGCTAACGCCAGTGTGAAATCGAGACGCTGAGCTGAGTTTAGACTCAGGCGGACGCTCTTCAGGGGCTGATCTGCAGGCCTGGTGCTGTCACCCTCACTCACTGGTCCGGTCCTGCTTCGGTTGGTTGCCGCCTTGGTGGTCCATTCGTCCGGACTTGGCATAGTCAAGAAGCGACGCACCGAGACGGGCGTCTCGCTCGACTTTATCAGTTATCCTTGGCTGTGTTTTCCTCTGAGCCGTTTTTTCGCAAGATGAGCCCCTTCCGCCGGAGGCATGATCCGTGCTCGCGGAGATCGTGTCCCTTGTCCCTGGCAGGATCGGGTGAGGATACGGTCTCACTGACGACATCCCTCATTGTGAGCCTCACAAGTTTCGGGATGGCTTCCCTTGTCGTTCCGGGATTGTGGTGCGGCTCCGGTCCGGTTATCGGCCGGAACCCGCCGGTGCTGCGCCATAACGAACAGTGAGGGCGGTGTCGCGTCCGACCTGCGTGTTCATCACCACGAAGGTGAGACCCACGGCCGACGGATTGGGCGTGTTCCGGACCTGGGCGGTGAACTCGCCATGAGCGGGAACCGTGATGAGCCGACCGGCATCATAAAAACTTTCGGGTCCCTGGAGCTCGAGAATGAAATCGATCGGCGCGGTGTT
>CAIKWZ010000014.1 GCA_903831255.1 uncultured Alphaproteobacteria bacterium | reverse complement strand
TTTTTGCGCGATCGAGTTCACGGTTTCTAAGCTCGTCCAACATTCCCCGTTCGGGAGACACGAAAAACTAGGTCTAGTCGAAATTGTCGCGCGAATTCTGACGGTTCGGCTAGCATGCCGACCGTCGGGCCGTTTCTTCAGAGGCATTGTCTGCAGAACCGGGAATTTGGGTCTTTGCGGGGTCTGTCGAAATCGTCTTTGGGACCGTTGTTGCGGGGCTTTGAGACTGCGGCCACAAATCTGCCGGATTGCACCTGCCAGGTCCAGCGAGGAGACCGGGCTTCGGCCGAGGTATCGGCCAATTGCGAGATAGTCGCTCGAAGTTCTGGAACGACCCTGGAGACCTAAGGTTTGCCTGGCGGAGGGAAGAAGACTGGAAGAGAACTCTCGCTACCCCTCCAGCTACTAGAATCAACCATTTCGGATTCAGTTCATAGGTCATGCGGATCAAACGGGGCCACCAGCAAACCCATCTGCAAGAATTATCATAACGCCTGACAAACATCCGTTTGAGAGAACTCGTCGCCGACATAAAGCAGCGGGGAACCTCTACTCTTCGCGGTGACGAAGGCAAACCAATACCCAAAGTTCAGCCCAGCAGGATGAACGCTTATGGCCCAGGTTGAGTAGGCCTCGTAGAGCGTCAAGGCGCCGGCAGCACTGAACAGAGGTGGTCCGGGAAATCTGCACAGGGGTTTAGGTGGAATTTTCGCCTGAGATCGGCATGATCGCCGAGGCTGGCCCCGCGCCAGCGAAGGCGCAATGATACGGACCCGACTTATGCCGCGCGGGGTGAAATCGACATCAAGTCGGCGCCGATCTCGCGTCGCCGCTGCATCAAGTCGTAATCGCCCTGCAGTCCTAGAAAGAACCCTTCGGACATTCCAAAATACCGGGCGAGGCGGAGATCCGTGTCCGCCGTGACGGCGCGCTTTCCCAGCACGATTTCGTTGATGCGTCTCGGCGGCACATGGACTGCACGGGCCAACTCGCTTTGGCTAAGGCCCATTGGCTTCAAAAACTCCTCCAGGAGAATTTCTCCCGGGGTCGGGTTCGGCAGAAGCGCGTCCTTAATGGTAGTCAACGATTTCGACATCGGCAGGTCCTCCTTCCTTCCAAACAAAGCAAATTCGCCATTGATCATTGATACGGATCGAATGCTGGCCTGCCCGATTACCCCGCAGCGCCTCGAGCCGGTTTCCTGGAGGTACGCGAAGATCTTGCAGGACACGCGCATTATTGAGGATCCGCAATTTTCTTAGCGCCACTGCTTGGATATCCGTCGGCAGCTTACGACTTCGGCGTCCCGACCAAATCTTCTCCGTTTCGAGATCAGCGAACCCTTGGATCATTGGCATTAATACCGCATAACGTTATACGGATCAAGAACGTTGCGGCCGGCGAGCGAACGGCACAGCTGGATTTAAGCGTCGAACAGCGGTCTTTGGGCGATGACCCGCCAGATCAGAAGTGCGGAAGCGACCGGCAGCTTCCGAGCGCGGTAGCCATTGGTAACCCAGACCAGCCCTCGCGAACTCGTGGCCCGGGGCCGCCGTCGCGTCGTAGGACCAACTGAGACACCCGTGGAACCGAGTCATTGGTTTCCTCGCGCGAGCTTCTTTTCAGAAGAGCTTGAACGGGATGGTGAAACCCTGCGTAAAGGTGGAGGGCGCGCGATAGGGAGGCAATCTTTGACCAAGGATCAGGATACTGCACTTCTCAGACCGGGGGTAATCGCCTGGGCTTTTGCGGGGCTCGTTGGCATTCCAGCGGCTGTCTATTTCGACTTCTTAGGCGGCTGGTGCTGGCCTCCTTACAACGCCGTTTATGATCAGATGATCGTCAGTGTTTACGTGGCGGTCGGGATCTGCGCGGCGATCGCCATCCGCGAGCCGCTGCGCCATGTGAGCTTTCTTTGGTTCGTCGCGCTATCGAGCTACACGCACGGCCTCGTTATGCTGTTTCACGCGGTCACCAACCCAACGCATATTCATCACCTTCTCGGAGACGTCTGGATTTTGGCAGGTGGTACTTCCCTGGCGTGGCCGCTATGGCGAGCGCGCCACTTGAAGCCGCAGGACTAAGCTAGCCCCACGCTTGGGCATCAGATCCGCACGCGACGGTCCGGCGCTCTGGTCTCTGAGAAAGGTGCTCGCTCCCGGCGCTATTGCGGCGGGAAGGAAGCTTCGGTTCGCTGCGATCACCCGCCGGATTCGTTACGGCAGGACGACTGGCAGCAATTGGGCGATAAATGACCGGTCGCGGTGCTGTGGCTGACTGACCGGAATGCGCTCGTGAAGCGACAGACAAGGGCGGTCGCGGGGCAGGACTTTCATATCAGCCGCGACAAGTCCAACCAGCAGAAGTGGTTCGTCTTCTCCGACCGCGCCGCGGCTTTCGGGTTAGGTAGACTACTGGAGGAATTTCGGCTTCTGGATCGGCGCTGAACCGATGTCCCGCATGTTGCATATTAAACATTACGTGTTAAATATGCAAGGATGATTGATCGCCTCATTGGAGAAGACGTGCGCAGCGCGCTGGCCCGCCAGGCGGCTGTGGGCATCATCGGGCCGCGCCAGGTGGGCAAGACAACGCTCGCGCTCAAGATCGCCGAGGAGCGCCCATCGGTTTATCTCGACCTTGGGTCACCTCAGGACCGGGCCCAGCTCCAAGAGCCCGAGCTCTTCTTCGAGCGGGAGGCAGCCAAGCTCATCATCCTCGACGAAATCCACCGGACACCTGATCTGTTCCAGCCGATGCGTGGGTTTATCGACCGCCAGCGCAGGAAGGGTCGTAGGGCAGGGCAGTTCCTTATCCTCGGATCAGCTGCAATCGACCTTCTACGCCAATCCGGGGAAACGCTGGCGGGACGGATCGAGTATGTGAACATGACGCCAGTCTCGGCCTTCGAGATTGACGCGGGACGAACTCATGAAGAGCGGCTCTGGCTAAGGGGTGGCTTTCCGGACAGCCTTCTGGCCCGGACGGACAAGGACAGTTTCCTCCTGCGCAGGAGCTTGATCCGGACCTATCTCGAACGGGACGTCCCTCAATTTGGACCGCGCGTTCCGGCCGAGACGCTTGAACGCCTCTGGATGATGCTCGCCCACAACCAGGGTCAGCTCCTCAACGCCTCGAGACTTGCCGCCTCCCTGGAAGTCTCGTCTCCAACCGTCTCACGTTATATCGACCTGCTCGCCGATCTATTGTTGGTGCGCCGCCTCCCGCCGCTAATTGCCAACGTGGGGAAACGACTGGTCAAATCTCCCAAGGTCTATGTCAGAGACACTGGCCTCCTGCATGCCCTGCTCAGCCTGCGCTCCTTGCCGGATGTGCTCGGCCATTCCGTTGCGGGATCAAGTTGGGAAGGCTTCGTGCTGGAGAGCCTCTTGGCGGTAGCGCCCGATGATGCCAGCGCTGCCTTCTATCGCACGGCGGCCGGCGCAGAGGTGGATCTCGTTCTTGATCTTGGCGGCAAGCTGGGACGCTGGGCCATCGAGATCAAGCGGACCGTAGCGCCATCGGTCTCCAGAGGGCTAAAGGCGGCCATCGAGGATCTCAAACCCGATCGCACCTTCATCGTTCATGGCGGCGAGAAGAATTTTCCTCTTGGTGGGGGCGTTGAGGCCATCACCCTCCGTGCTCTGAGTGGTTTGCTGCGGAATGCAAGATAAAGATAGCGCGGAGGTTTGGACGCCAACCGCCTGTCTGCACATAGAAAAAACCGCCTCACATGCGTGAGGTGCTTGCGGCGGATCCGCCGCATTTTCCGGCGGGGGAAGAATCATTTCGCCCTGTGAATATGGCTGTGAATGATTTGAGCAGGATGTCTTCACATGTCACGCCGCTCTAAAGCCAGTTCCGTTTCGACCTTGCAGCCGGACCTCTCCGCCTTCGGTATCTCGCCGCAGCCCGAACCTGTCGTGCAGGATCGCAATGCGAATCCTGTTGCCGCCAAGCTTCCGGTGATTGCCCGTTCGATCGTGACAACCGCTGTCTCGTCGACGCCCCCGCCAGGAACAAAGAAGGCTTCGGCTGCCCGCGCTCTTCGCGAGACCTGAAGTGTCTCGGTTGCCGATCTGCCTGAATACCCACTGCTCGATCAGGAACTGGTCGATCGTTCAATCGCCGCGCTTCCTCCCAACCGCATCTGGTTCACCTACCGCGCAATCAAGGAGTGCTTCGGCGTTTCCAGAGCGACAGTTGCCAGGAAGGTGCAGCAGGGGCTCGTACCCGGCATCCGGTTCCGCGGCGCGAGCGTGCTTCCAGACGGACCGGTCCGGCGGTTCGATCGCAACCAGCTCAGGTGGCTTCTT
>CAIKWZ010000013.1 GCA_903831255.1 uncultured Alphaproteobacteria bacterium | reverse complement strand
TCACTGACCCGGCTCACAAGTTCAAGAACGGACACAATCCGTGGCTCTGACAGGGCATGGGGTGGGGGCGAACGTCCTCCGGTTTCGCGCCATCTCCGGATTCGGCGCGCATCGGTGCGACGCATGGCGTTGGTGCCGTCTTCATCCCGGCTGTCGAGCGCGCACAGGCAGGCGTTCTGAACCGCAAGGACCAGCGAGATCGTCAGCCATCTCCAGGCCCCGTGATCGTC
Organism: uncultured Alphaproteobacteria bacterium; assembly: GCA_903831255.1. Classification (GTDB taxonomy): domain Bacteria; phylum Pseudomonadota; class Alphaproteobacteria; order Caulobacterales; family Hyphomonadaceae; genus UBA7672. The sequence goes on along the minus strand of CAIKWZ010000013.1, from coordinate 209,073 downwards.
GTGAACCAGGCGCGCCTGAACAGCTGCGAACTCCGCGCATGCGAGGAGCTCTCTGGGTTGGCTCGTCTGGAACAGATAGACTGAGGGCGCCTCGGGATCCTGGGTCATGCTGATGTCATACGGCAGAACGGAGGCGCGGAAAATTCCCTCCATGATGCAGACTTTTGCCTCAGTCGGCCTCTCCACATCATCGTCAAGTTGGGATAGACCCCCGTTTCCCATAGGTTTGCTGCGGGCCTTGACCCCGCAGGAGGCGCACATGACGACGCTTATATCCCGACGCGATCCGGCGTCTGCGAGGGATGATTCATCTTCTCGTGAGGATGCAGGCGCCCCAGCCGTTTCAGCCCCAGCCGTTCCAGCCGATGATGGGATTGCCGAGGGAGGCCTTTGCGATTTCTCGCGTCTCGAGAGCGTAAACCTTTCCGGCGCTGATCTGGACTTCGGTCTTGGCCCCAATCGTGCCGGCGCAAGGGTGGTTGTTGCGATGTCGGGCGGGGTCGATTCGTCTGTCGCCGCCGCCTTGGCGAAGTATGCCGGCTATGATGTCGTCGGCGTCACGCTTCAGCTTTATGATCACGGCGCAGCTCTCAGGAAGCAGGGGGCCTGCTGCGCGGGACAGGACATTCACGACGCTCGCCGTGTGTGTGAAGCGCTTGGGATCCCCCATTATGTTCTCGATTATGAAAGCCGCTTCCGGCAGCAGGTGATGGATGACTTCGCAGATTCGTATCTGTCGGGCGCGACGCCCATTCCCTGTGTGCGGTGCAACCAGACAGTGAAGTTCACCGACCTGCTGGGAGTGGCGCGCGATCTTGGCGCTGCATGCATGGTGACGGGGCACTATATCCGCCGGCAGGTCGGCCCGCTGGGCGCAGAGCTTGCTCGCGCCGCGGACCCCGATCGAGATCAATCTTACTTCCTGTTCGCGACCACCCGGGCCCAGCTTGATTTCCTGCGGTTTCCTCTGGGCGGCATGAAGAAGGATGATGTCCGTCGAGCCGCGGCGGCGCTGGGGTTGAGGGTCGCAGCCAAACCTGACAGTCAGGATATCTGCTTCGTTCCCACGGGGAAATACTCGGAGATTGTCGAACGCCTGAGGCCGGGTGCGGCCGAACCGGGGGACATCGTTCACCTCGATGGTCGAGTGATGGGGCGGCACGAAGGTGTCATTCGGTTCACAATCGGCCAGCGACGCGGCCTGGGCGTCGCGGCTGGCGATCCCTTGTATGTGGTTCGTCTAGATGCGCCAGGCCGTCGTGTCATTGTCGGTCCGAGAGAGGCGCTTCTGACATCGCGACTGACGCTCGGCGAACACAATTGGCTGGGTGATGGAGATCTCATGAGCGCCTGCGAAAGCGGGCTTGCCGCCCTCGCGCGCGTCCGGTCGACACGGGCTCCGGTTCCGGGGTCTCTTGGACTTTGGAATGGAGAACCTGCCTTCTGTTTTGAGCAGCCTGAAGAAGGGGTCGCGCCGGGTCAGGCATGTGTTCTTTATTCGCTTCCCGACGAACGGCGTGTTCTCGGCGGCGGGTTCATTGCATCGACCGTGCCGGCAGATCCTCGCCTCAACGACATCTGAGGCCCCAGAGCCGCACTGCGCGGGCGCCTGCTGGCGTTCAAACCTTATCGACTTAAACTCCACACCCGATCGGATCCGGCGGGCCAGGCAGGTGACGGGCGGCGTCAAAGCCTGCCGAGGGCGGCGGCTCCCCTTGTCCAGTCTTCCGATGGGAGGTTTGCGGCGGAGCGCCATCCCAAAAAGGCGTCTCCAGTCTGAGAGTGCGAAACTCGCAGGGGTCTGTCGACCTTGCGGCTTCAGGGACCGGTGGGCGGGGGCGAAGGCGGTCTTGCGCTGTCGATCATCGCGATGCCTCCGGAGATGTAATCCGCCAGCCTGCATTGTCCCTTGCAGGCCTCCGACATCTTTACCAGAGCCGCTCTCTGGTCCATCGCCGCATCCATCTCTCCAAGCTTGATCAGAGTGACCGCGAGGCGACTTTTGGGGTCCGGGTTCTTGGGGTCGCCTTTGACGGCGATCTCAAGGTAACGGCGGGCTTCAGGCCATTTTTCGAGGCTCATTTTCGTCACCCCCATCATGAAATTGACGCTGGGATTTCGATTGTCGCGTCTGAGAACCTCTTCAAAGACCGTCTCGGCGACCACGAAGTTCTTAGCCTGAAGGGCTTCAACCCCCGTCTGAAGGCGCCATGCGCTTGATTCCGCAGCCCGTTCGCGCACCTCCGGAGACACAGGAGTATAACCTCTGGGAACCTGCGCCAGACCTGGCGCCGCGCCGAACGCCAGGAGTATGGAAAGGAGGGGAACGGTCCGGATCATTTGCTGGGTCCTCGTAACCGAATTTATCCACGTATATCAAAGCTCGTCAGTCATGGACAGGCCGCCGCTTCGCGCGCCTGAGGAAAAGGAATTCGGTCGACGGGCTTCGCGCGCTACGGGCGGGGCGAGGCCGCCATTCCCCGGTAGGGGAGCTTATGTCGCATTGGAGGACGTTCCATGCCATTCTCAACTTCGGCGGTGCGGGGTCGCTTCCCGCTTGACGCGCCCCGTGGCTGAGACTTTGGTGGCCGCAAACGATTTCCTGGAGGAAAAGACAGATGCACGAAGCTGATCCCGTGGTGATTGTCGGCATGGCCCGGACCCCGATGGGCGGACTTTTAGGAGATCTCTCCAGCTTTTCGGCCAATGAGCTTGGGGCCCACGCCATCAAGGGAGCGGTCGCCGACGCGGGCGTAAGCGGTGAAGACATCGATCTGGTTTACATGGGTAATTGTCTCCCTGCCGGTCAGGGGCAGGCGCCGGCTCGGCAGGCGGGAATAAAGGCGACGCTTCCGAAGTCTGCGGAAGCCACGACGATCAATAAGATGTGTGGTTCCGGAATGCAGGCGGCGGTCATGGGCCGGAACGCCATTCTCGCCGGCGAGGCGCGTGTGGTGGTGGCTGGCGGCATGGAGAGCATGACCAATGCGCCTCACCTGGTGGATCTCCGCAAGGGCCATAAATACGGAGCGGCCGCGCTCCGCGATCACATGGCCACCGATGGTCTCGAGGACGCCTATGCCGGCGGCGCCATGGGAAATTTTGCAGACATGATCGCTCGGGAATATCAGTTTACGCGCGAGCAGCAGGATGCCTATGCGCTCGAGACACTGACGCGGGCGCAGGCTGCAACCCGTGAGGGCAGATTTCGTCGTGAGATTTCTCCGGTTACCGTGAAGACCAAAAAGGGCGAGACGGTCATCGACACCGACGAATTGCCGAGAGCTGCGATGCCGGAAAAAATCCCGACGCTGAAGCCGGCCTTTTCAAAGGATGGGACAGTTACAGCGGCGAATGCCTCAGCCATTTCCGACGGGGCGGCGGCGCTGGTTCTGATGCGTCGTTCCGAGGCTGACCGACGGGGGCTCAAGCCGCTGGCGACAATAGTGTCGACGGCCGCACACAGTCACGAGCCGGCCTATTTCACCACAGCTCCGGTGCCGGCGATGAAGAAGGTGCTTGAGAAGGCCGGCTGGACGGCTGCGGATGTTGATCTTTGGGAGATCAATGAAGCCTTCGCAGTGGTTCCGATGATTGCAATGAAGGAGCTCGGGGTCGGGCACGACCGCGTCAACGTGAACGGCGGCGCCTGCGCTCTCGGGCACCCCATTGGGGCTTCAGGCGCCCGCGTGGTCGTTACCCTGATCAACGCGATGGAGCAGCGCGGGGTCAGGCGGGGCGTTGCGGCCCTTTGTATTGGCGGCGGTGAAGGCATCGCCATGGCTGTTGAGAGGGCCTGAGGCATGACCTCTGATCATAAGGGTATGTTGAAGGTTCCCAGCGGGTCGAAGCTCGGTCTGGGTTTTTCCCGCGCTGTGCGCGTTGGCGATATGGTTTTTGTCTCAGGGTGCGCGCCGATCGCGGCAGGCGGCGGGGTGGCGGCGCCGGGGGATGTGAAGGGGCAGTCCATGCGCTGTTTCGAGATCATCGAGGCGGCTTTGAAGGAGGCCGGGGCCGAGATGCGGCATGTGGTGCGGACCCGGGTTTTCCTGACCGACATCTCCAGATGGAGGGAGGCCGGCGAGGCGCATGGCGAAGTCTTTCGCGAGATTGAACCCGCCACATCCTTTCTGTCCTGTTCAGGGCTCATCGACCCGGGCTGGCTGGTCGAGATAGAGGCCGACGCCGTCATTTCCTGAGGAGGTGACGCTCGAGCGGTCGGGGCGGTCTTCGGATCTGATCCTGGTCAATCTCCCTTTTGTTGGGGATGGCATCGTTTCACCGTCGGGGTTGAGCGAGGTTTGGTTCGCTCGCGCATGAAGGTGAAGCAGGATGATCGTCAAGAAGGGCGCGCTGGTTGTTGTCGCCGACGCCTCGGGGGCTACCGTCTACAAGGTGGCCAATCGCGTGAACGGCGTGAAGCTGGACGATCTTGAGTGCATAGAGAATGAAAGAGTTCCCAGAACCTCCGACCTGGGTTCAGAGCGTCCCCCTCGCGTTGTGCACTCGGCGACGCGACGGGGTGCGCTTGAAGTCAGAGATCTGCACGATGAGGCGGAACGGAAATTTGCGCAGCGCCTGACCGAGCGTCTTGACGATTTGTCTGGCGATGCGAGACGGGGGCTCATTCTGTTTGCGCCCCCGCGCTTTCTGGGGATGATGCGGCCTCACATGAGCGAGCGCGTGCGCTCCGCCCTTGTCGCAGAGGTTCCCAAGGACCTTATGAAGATCGATCTTCCGTCTCTGGAAGAGGCGGTCGGTTCGCTGGAGGCCTGAGCTTATCGCTCGGGCGGCGGGACGTAAGAGCTGACAAGGCCCAGCGGGGCGGCTGTCGTCCGTTTGCAGACATTCACGATAATGCGGGACTGGATGTCGGACACCAGACCGAGAGCAAGGATCTTATCCCTGAGGAAATTGTCGTAGGCGTGCATGTCGGTGGTCACCACCCGCATCACGTAATCGACGGCCCCTGTGACCGTCATGCATTCGATCACCTCGGGCCATTTGCGAACAGCCTGTTCGAATTTTTCGAGGTTCTCGCGACTGGGAAGCTGAAGCTTCACGTTGGCGACGACCGAAAAATTCAGGCCGAGCTTGTCGTGGTTAAGCAAAGTGACGCGCTTGTCGATGATCCCTTGTTCCTCCATACGCTTGATCCGTCTCCAGCAGGGACTTGATGAAAGTCCCACCCTGTCCGCGAGTTCAGACACGGAGAGGGCTGCGTCCCGCTGGATAAGGTCAAGGATCTTGGCGTCGATAGGATCGAGCAGCTCGGTCATTTATTTCATCACATCGCAAAAACAAGCAACTTTATTGCCAGTAATCTGCATTATCCGGCACGAAAAAGCAAACTTTTCCGCTAAAATTGGAGGAACATTTTGTCGCGCGTTGCAGGTTCGGACGCGGGAGGCGATCGGGTCATGACAGCCAGGGGTGTCTCTCTGGACGACAAGTATCGGCTCGACGAGGGTCGGGCCTTCATGACGGGGATACAGGCTCTCGTACGCTTGCCGCTCGATCGAAAGCGGCTCGACCGGAGGGCCGGTCTCAACACGGCCGGCTTCATTTCCGGCTATCGCGGCTCTCCTCTCGGCGGGTATGATCAGCAACTCGCTGCGGCTCGCTCATTTCTTGAGGCCCACGACGTTCGCGTCTGGGAGGGATTGAACGAGGATCTGGGCGCGACCGCCGTGTGGGGATCTCAGCAGGCGCAGGCCTTTCCGGGGGCGAGGTACGACGGCGTCTTCGGCTTGTGGTACGGCAAGGCGCCCGGGGTTGATCGAACGGGCGATGTTTTCAAGCACGCCAATATGGCCGGGACTGATCCTCGCGGCGGCGTTCTCGCGTTGGTCGGCGATGATCCGAACTGCAAGTCATCGACCCTCCCATCTCAGTCTGAGTTCGCCTTGATCGATGCGGAGATGCCCATTCTCTCGCCCTCGAGCATTCAGGACGTTCTCGATTATGGGCAGGCGGCGTGGGAGATCAGCCGATATTCGGGCGCCTGGGTCGGGATGATCGCTCTGGCGGACACTATGGACTCTGCGGCGGTCGTGCAGCTGGGCCTGGAGCGTCATACCTATCTGCGGCCTGCAGATTTCGAGCTGCCGCCTGGCGGCCTCGGCCTGCGTATCGGTGATACGCCCATGGCGAAGGAGAGGAGGCTTCGGGAGTTTAAGCTGCCGGCGGCCCAGGCGTTCGCGCGGACCAATGGTCTGGATCATGTCCTTCTCCATTCGCCCTCGCCACGCATCGGACTGATTGTGTCGGGTCAGTCGGCTCGAGATGTCTTCGAAGCGCTCGCTGCGATCGGACTCGATGAAAGCGAAGCGGCCGCCCTGGGCATAAGCATCTACAAGGTGGCCATGACCTGGCCCCTTGAGCCGGAGGGAATAAGTCGCTTCTGTCGGGGGCTGGAACGAGTTCTTGTCCTCGAACACAAGCGCGCGGTGATAGAGCCGCAGCTGAAGTCAGCCTTGTATCATCTTCCCGATGCGGAAAGGCCCGTCGTGGAGGGCAAGACCCGGCGTGGCGGGGCGCCCTTCCTGTCCGAGCTGGCGACCCTGTCGACTGCAGATATCGCCAGAGCGCTGATGGAGACCCTGCCGGAAGGCCCGCACACGCTTAGGGCGCAGCGTTATTTTGAGAAGCTCGCCGGAGCAGGCGCGCCCGTGAGCGCCCTTCAGCCGATCAATGTCCGAACCCCTCATTTCTGCTCCGGCTGTCCCCATAACACCTCAACGCGCCTTCCTGAGGGCTCCCGTGCGCTTGCGGGGATTGGCTGTCATTATATGGCGACCTTCTCCCCCGACCGACGCACGGACATGCACACGCAGATGGGCGGGGAGGGGGCGCCCTGGATCGGGCTGTCCCCATTCACCGAAGAGCGTCACGTCTTCGTCAATCTTGGAGATGGAACCTATTCGCATTCCGGATCCCTTGCGATCCGGGCCTCCGTGTCCGCCGGCGTCAATGTCACCTACAAGATCCTCTATAATGACGCCGTCGCCATGACCGGAGGGCAGGCCGTCGAGTCCGGTCAGACCGTTCCTCAGATCGCGCGGCAGGTGGAGGCGGAGGGGGTTCGCACAATCGTCATCGTTGCAGACGACACCACCCGATACGCCTCAGTCAGCGATCTGCCGGAGGGGGTTAGGATCTTTGATCGAAGCCGTTTCGACGACGTGCAGCAGGAGCTGCGTACGACGCCGGGAGTATCGGTGCTCATTTACGATCAGGTCTGCGCCACCGAAAAGCGTCGACGGATAAAGCGCGGTCGTCTCGCGGCGCCTCAGAAGCGGGCCTTCATCAATACGGCCGTATGCGAGGGATGCGGCGACTGTTCGGTTCAGTCCAATTGTCTCTCCATAGAGCCTGTTGACACTGAGTTTGGTCGCAAGCGTCGTATCAATCAGTCGACGTGCAACACTGACCTGAGCTGCGTAAACGGCTTCTGTCCCAGTTTCGTCACGGTGGAGGGGGGAGAGGAGGCGCCGCGGGGAGATCTTTCTCCTCCGGTCTTCGACGTCGCCCGGCTGACCGAGCCGGTTCTGCCGGCTTCAGACCGCGTCTGGAGCGTGGTGTTCACGGGCGTCGGGGGAACGGGGGTCACCACGATAGCAGCTATCCTTGCGATGGCGGCGCACATTGACGGAAGGGCGGCGCAGACCCTGGATATGACCGGTCTTGCCCAGAAGGGCGGCCCTGTGCTGAGCCACGTGCGATTTGCAAAGACGCCTGAGAGTATCCGGGCCGCCAGAACCCCGCCTCAGGGAGCGGATGCGCTTATCGCCTGTGATCTCATTGTCGCCTCCTCCCCTGACGCTCTCGGCCTGCTGGATCCGGTCCGGACACGGGTGGCGGCGTGCTCGGATGTGACCCCCACCAAGGAGGTGATTGATCGGCGTGACGCTCGCTTTGACGCCGGGCGGCTCGCACGACGCGTGGCCTCCCGAGCGGCCGGTTACGCCTCCATCGACGCTGAGGCCCTCGCGGAACATCATTTGGGAGATGCGATCTACACCAACATGGTGATGGTTGGAGCCGCCTGGCAGATGGGCTTGCTGCCTGTCTCTGCCGAGGCCGTCCTGCAGGCGGTCCGGCTCAATCGGGTTCAGGTCGACATGAATGTGGCTGCGTTCCAGCTGGGGAGGGTCGCTGTGGAGGATCCCGATCAGGTGAGGGTCGGACGCCCTGTCCGCCCCACGGACGTCAGGGCGTCGCTGGACGAGTTCATCGCCCGTCGGATCGAGACCCTGACCGCCTACCAGGACCTCCCGTATGCCGAGATCTATCGCTCTGCGCTCGCGCGCCTTCGGGCGTCGGAGGCCGACAAGGGGCTTGGAGAGGAGCTATCCTATGCGGCCGCATCTGAGCTGTTTCGACTGATGGCCTATAAGGATGAGTACGAAGTCGCCAGGCTGTATTCGGACCCCGCTTATATGCGATCCGTGGTCGACGCCTTCGGGCCAAACGCAAAGCTGACCTTTCTTCTGGCGCCCCCTCTGATATCTCGCCGACGTTCGAATGGAGAGCTGATCAAGCGTCGCTTCGGTCCCTGGATGATGCATGTCTTTCGCGTCCTTCGGGCCGGGAAGTGGATGCGTGGAAAATCTCTCGATCCGTTCGGCTGGACGACTGAGCGGCGAATGGAGCGACGGCTTCGTGATGATTATCTGAAGCGTCTGGACGAGATTGCGCAGGGATTGACCCTGAAAAATCACCCCCTTGCGGTGGAGATTGCATCGGTGACTTCAGAGGTCCGTGGGTTCGGCCATGTGAAAGAGAAGTCTGTGATCGAGGCGGAGCGCCGCCTTGCGGGGCTTATGGAGCGGTGGAGGGCCGGATATGTCCCCTCTCCGAGGCAGGCGGCCGAGTAGGGTGTCGGTGTCCTCACGTCCGATTCGGCCATTGCTCTGCTTCCCCGGGGCGGTCTAATTGGCTCCGTGGCGGCGGCAGGACGCTGCCTGGGACGAAACAGGTTAGATGGAACGCTTCGAGACGGATGTGGTGGTGATCGGGGCCGGGGCGGTCGGACTGGCTGTCGCCCGGTCTCTCGCCATGGCGGGTCGCGATGTCATGGTGCTTGAGGCCGCCTCCGGGATTGCGACGGAAACCTCATCTCGCAATTCTGAGGTCATACATGCTGGTCTGTATTATCCGGGTGGATCCCTGAAGGCCCGCCTGTGCGTTCGGGGTCGGCGACTACTTTATCAATACTGCAACGAGCGCGGTGTTGAGGCTCGGGCATGCGGAAAATTTGTTGTCGCGGTAACCGATGCGGAGGCGGAGGCTGTGCCAGCTCTTCTGGCCCGCGCCCGAGACAATGACGTGGAGGACCTCTGTCTGATCGACGGAGACGAGGCCCGGCGCATCGAGCCGGCTCTGAGCCCTGGCGTGCGAACCGCGTTGGTCTCGCCCGTCTCGGGCGTTTTCGACAGCCATGCCTATTTCTTATCTCTTCAGGGAGAGATTGAGGACCGGGGCGGAGCCGTAGTGTTCGAGACCCCTGTGGTGCGCGGCTTTGTGACCGCCGACGGTGTTGAGCTCGAGACTGGAGGCGCCTCTCCGGTGCGTATCGGCGCGCGAAGCGTGATCAATTCGGCTGGGCATCGCGCACTGCAAATCGCCCGGGCGATTGAGGGCGGCCCTCAGTATCCCCACCTGAAGATGCGCTGGGTGAAGGGATCTTACTTTTCCACATCCGGTCCGCCAGCTTTCAGCCGGCTGATTTATCCGATGCACAACTCGGCCAGTCTCGGCCTTCATCTGTCCGTCGATCTTGCGGGTCGAACGCGGCTTGGTCCGGATGCGGAATGGCTCGATGAGGCCGCGTCGCCGCCCTTTGATTATGCCGTCGATCCGGCTCGTGCAGAGCTCTGTTACGCCGAAGTTCGAAGATACTGGCCCGGATTGCCCGACGGGACCATCGCTCCGGATTATTCGGGTGTCCGTCCGAAGATTGTAGGACCTGGCGACGCGCCGGGGGATTTTCTGATCGATGGGCCGCAGGGGCATGGGGTCGCGGGGGTGGTCAATCTGATAGGAATTGAAAGTCCGGGGCTGACCTCTTCTTTGGCGATCGGGGAATGGGTCGCCGGATTGGTCGACCTAAAGTAGGCAACTGACCCAGCGGGGAGGGCGCTTGCGCAACCGGGCCTCGCCGCGTATATCACCGGCCTTCTTTGCGATGGTGGGATAGCTCAGCTGGTTAGAGCGCAGGACTCATAATCCTGAGGTCCCCGGTTCAATTCCGGGTCCCACTACCATTCGCCTTCCGGGTCTCAGAGTGCTCGGGATGGTCTTCTCCAGATGTTCGCGAATATGGGAACGCACCGACGTTCGAAATCTGCGAGCCCCTCAGGCGCCGCGGGCGCCCTTGGACACGCTCTCTGCCGAAGGGTCGTGACCTCGATTGCGGGCGAGGAGGGCGGGATCAAATCGTCGACCGCGGCATATCGGATATCTTCGCGGCGTCAGGAGACGACAGTCTCAGGCGGGTTGCGCAAAACCCGCTGGCATAAAGGTCAACCGGCAGAAGGGGTGCAATCTGTGCGGGCGACAGCGCTTGAAACAGTTATCGCGGGCCCCGCCGGTGAGGAAGTGGCGGGGCCTGACCGGAGAGATTACTCTCAGGACTTTACAAGATAACGGTCACGATTGTGGCCCTTGGCCTCAAGGGTCTTGAGCCACTGCGGCGTAGGTCCACGACCTGTATAAATCTCACCATTCGGACCAAGATACTTCGGCTTGAGTTTGATCCCGGCGTCCGATCTCTTGCGGCGTCCGCCTTTTCCAGCCCGATCATCCAGATCGATCCCGAGCGCGGCGGCTTTGCTTCGCATCTCTGAAAGGAAGTTTGCTCGCGCCTCCTCCATCTTGGCGGAACGCAGAGCTTCAGCGCGATCAATGAGATCTCCAAGCTCAGAAACCGAGAGAGCATCAATATTGGGGAGGTTTCCGCGAGATTTGGAGCGAGAGTCTCTCATTTTGGATCCTTAGGATGACTGAAGATATTTTCGAATCACCATGTTTGGCGACCGTCTAAATCTAACAGATAAATGTATGGGATTTCAATAATATGAAAAATGCCACTCTACATTTTAGGATTCTCCGCCACGGGGCGGATGTTTATAAGTTCCCGTGTTCTAGAAACACTCAGACCAGAAGTACTCAGATATGACCCTGCGCATGTATCGCGATCGGTAAAATTTCATAGTGGAAAAGAGTTCCGCCGAACATTCGGGCCCGGTTGTTGTCCGGTCGTGTCCTGACGATCCGTTCTCCGGCGTTTCTGTGTTTGGGCGTCTGATAGGTTCAGCGAGTGTGGCGCAGAGGAGGGGGGGCGCTCTGGTCATGAGATCGATTGGGCGCTATCCACGTCCGATCCTGGAGAAAGCACGACATGAGACGCATCGAGGGTTTTGTCGACGGAGCGGCGCGGCCGGCGAGCAGCGGTCGGGAAGGGGACATTTTCGATCCGAATACCGGAGATGTGCAGGCGAAGGTCGGTTTCTCCTCCGTTGAGGACGTTGATCAGGCGGTGAAGGCCGCGGCTGCCGCCCATCCGGCCTGGTCGTCCGTGAACCCGCAGCGACGGGCGCGCGTTATGTTCGAGTTCAAGCGTCTGGTCGAGGCGAACATGAACTCGCTCGCCGAGCTTCTCTCAAGTGAGCACGGCAAGGTGATCGCCGATTCGAAGGGCGATATTCAGCGCGGTCTCGAGGTGATTGAGTTCGCCTGCGGGATCCCCCATGCGCTCAAGGGGGAGTATACCGAAGGCGCCGGGCCCGGAATCGACGTCTTTTCCATGCGCCAGTCGCTCGGCGTTGTCGCCGGGATCACGCCCTTCAACTTCCCGGCAATGATTCCGATGTGGATGTTCGGGGTCGCGATCGCAGTCGGCAATACGTTCGTTCTCAAGCCTTCTGAGAAAGACCCCAGTGTGCCGGTTCGCCTGGCCGAGCTGTTCCTGGAGGCGGGGGCTGCCGCGGGGCTGGACGTACGCGGGGTTCTCAATGTGGTTCATGGCGACAAGACGGCTGTCGACGCCATTCTCCATCACCCTGAAATTCGCGCCGTCAGCTTCGTGGGGTCGTCCGATATCGCCCAGTATATCTATGTGACCGGAGCGGCGAACGGGAAACGTGTTCAGGCCATGGGCGGGGCGAAGAACCATGGGGTGGTCCTGCCTGATGCCGACATGGATCAGACTGTGAAGGATCTGGTCAGTGCAGCCTTTGGTTCCGCCGGGGAGCGGTGCATGGCGCTGCCGGTTGTCGTGCCTGTCGGGCGGCGCACCGCCGATGAGCTCCGCGAGCGGCTTGTGGCGGAGATCGGGACTTTGAGGGTCGGTGTTTCGAATGATCCGGCCGCGCAATACGGTCCGGTGGTCTCGGCAGCTCATCGAAACAAGATCGCCGATTATATCCGTATCGGTCAGGAGGAAGGCGCTGAGCTTGTGGTCGATGGACGAGGTTTTGCTCTTCAGGGTTATGAGAAGGGCTTTTTCATCGGTCCGACCCTCTTTGATGGGGTGAAGCCCGGAATGAAGACATATCACGAGGAGATCTTCGGCCCGGTTCTGCAGATCGTTCGGGTGGAGACGCTCGATGAGGCGATCGAGCTCCCCAGTCGCCACCAGTATGGCAACGGCGTGGCGGTGTTCACTCGCAGCGGCAAAGCGGCCCGCGAGTTCGCATCCCGGGTGAATGTCGGCATGGTGGGGGTGAATGTGCCCATCCCTGTGCCGGTCGCCTACCATACCTTTGGCGGATGGAAGCGATCTGCTTTCGGCGACACCAACCAGCATGGCATGGAAGGCGTGAAGTTCTGGACGAAGGTCAAGACTGTGACCGCGCGCTGGCCGGAGGGCGGCGCGGCCGAAGCCTCCTTTGTCATCCCGACCATGAAGTAAGAGCGTGACGGGCCGTTGTCTAAGACGACTCCCCGGGGCGTTATCGTGAGGGTGTTCCAATGAACTGCGTGGCGTTTATCGGTCTGGGAAATATGGGCGCCGGCATGGCGGCTCGCCAGGGTCTCGCCGGACGGCGCGTAAAGGCGTTCGATCTCTCCTCCGCGGCCATGGAGCGGGCGAAGCTGGCTGGCCTTGAAACGTGCGAGAGCGCCGGGGCTGCGGTGAGCGGAGCCGATGTGGTGGTCACAATGCTTCCGGCAGGCCCTCATGTTCGCCGCGTCTATGAGGAGCATGTCCTGCCTCACGCTTCGCCCTCCGCTCTGCTGGTGGACTGTTCGACCATCGATGTCGATACCGCGAGGGCGGTTGCGGGCATGGCGTCCGAGGCGGGCTTCCGCTTCGCTGATGCGCCTGTCTCAGGAGGGACGGCGGCGGCGGAGGCGGGTACGCTGGCCTTCATGGTGGGGTGTTCCGAGGAGGCCTTCCCCGATGTCGAGGCGGCGCTCTCGCCTATGGCGAGGGTTGTCATTCGGGCCGGTGAACATGGAGCCGGGCAGGCGGCGAAGATTTGTAACAACATGCTGCTGGGCGTTTCGATGATCGGGGTATGCGAGGCGTTCGCCCTTGCCGAACGCCTGGGGCTCGCTCCGGATCGCTTTTTCGAAATCGCCTCCAAAAGCTCCGGTCAGTGCTGGTCGCTCACGGCCTATGCGCCGTGGCCGGGCGTAGGGCCTCAGACCCCTGCCGATCGAAATTACGAGGGCGGCTTCGCCTCAGCCATGATGCTGAAAGACCTGAAACTGGCTCAGGAAGCGGCGGCGCGCTCGGGAGCGGCTACCCCCCTCGCAGGGCAGGCGGCCGCCATCTACGCGCTTTTCGACCGCCTAGGATATGGCGGGCGGGATTTTTCGGCGATTCTTCAGCTCCTGCGGGGCGATCTGGACGGGCTTCAGTCCTGACGGGCCAGACCATGTCAGCGACCATTCAGCGCAACCCCCCGAAGTTAGCCGGGCGACTCCAACGTCGTTAACTCAACGTAAATGGGATCGCACGACCTTAACCATCCGTACGATCCGCCGGGTCGACGTTTAAGGATGGTGTCCCATGACCGCCAACGTGGATATCGCTGAGCGTCTCAGATTTCTGCAAATCGACCATGCTTCCCAGAAAGCCCTGCGCGATCTGGAGCCTGCCGTCCGTGAGGCTCTGCCCGGCATCCTTCGTCAGTTTTATGAGCACCTCAGGAAGTGGCCCCAGATGTCGGGGATGTTTTCAAGTGAGGCGGCGATGGTTCACGCCAGCCAGAAGCAGGCGGACCATTGGGGGCTCATTCTTCGGGGCGACTTCAACGATGAGTATGTCCGGTCCGTTCGTAAGATTGGAGAGACTCACGCCCGGATCGGTCTTGAGCCCCGCTGGTACCTCGCCGGATACAATTTCATCATCTCAAGGGTTGTGACCCTTATCACCGTCAACTGCCACACGAACAAAAAACTGAAGTCGCCCAAGGCGTTTCAGGCGGAGGTCGAACGTCTTACCGGGGCGTTCGTCCGAGCGGCGATGCTCGATATGGATTTTGCGATCTCGATCTATCTGGAGGTGGGCGAGCTCGCCAAGCAGAAGATGCTCAATGATATCGCCAAGACATTCGAGGGGTCCGTGGGAGGGATCGTGGATTCCGTCGCCTCGGCAGCGACGGAGCTTGAACTGACGGCCAAGACCATGGCTTCGATCGCTGAATCGACGACAGGAAAAGCGATCGCCGTGTCGGCTGCGGCCGAGCAGGCGACAAGCAACGTGACCGTCGTCGCCTCGTCGGCTGAGGAAATGGGTCGTTCCGTGAGCGAGATCGCAGGTCAGGTGACCCATGCTTCGCGGATTGTCGCCAACGCCGTGATACGCGCCCGTGACACGAGCGAAACCATGGCCCAGCTGTCGCAGGCCGCCAACAAGATCGGCGAGGTTGTATCCCTCATTTCGGATATCGCTGCTCAGACCAATCTTCTCGCCCTCAACGCCACCATCGAAAGTGCGCGCGCCGGGGAGGCCGGTCGCGGTTTTGCGGTTGTGGCCGCCGAGGTGAAGTCGCTCGCCGGGCAGACAGCGCGTGCGACAGAGGATATCGGCGCGCAGATCGCCAGTATGCAGGGCATCACCCGGCAGTCGGTTGAAGCCATTCTCGCCATTCAAACGACGATCAACGAGATCGATACGGTGTCAGCTGCGATCAACGCCGCAGTCGAGGAGCAGTCGGCGACGACACGTGAGATCGCGCGCAACACTCAGGAAGCCGCCGCGGGCACGCAGGATGTGACGAGCAACATTTCTCTCGTGCAGCGCGAGGCCTCCGAGACGGGCGCTGCGGCTGGAGAGGTCGTAAGCGCGTCTTCCGAGCTTGGACGTCAGGCCGAGCAGCTGCGAACCCAGGTGGATCGTTTCCTGTCCACCATTCGGGCCGCCTGAGGGGACTATCCGTTCGCCCGGCGTGATAAGAACGTTAAAGTTCGAGACGCTGAATTCATCCATTCTTCATCGCCTGAGAGCACGCTTGTCCTCAGATCCGAGTGCGCCTGTTCCCCTCGCTGCATGATCGGATTGTTTAGGCAGGCGCGGGCCCCGTCCCCTCCGGTCCCGCCTGTCGAATATGGCCGCACCTGTTGTCCCACAGGTGCGGCCGCATTCGTTTCTGGCGAATGAGCGTCTCAGGAAGACTTGGATGGGGTGAGATACTGGACCGCTGTCAGCGCCGATAGGGCGGCTGTAGCGCCCAGAAGAACTGTCCATCCCATCAGGAGTGAGGGACTTGCGGAGAAACCGTCTCCTGCGCCGATCGCTTTCACAAGGGCGGGAGCGGCGGCAAGGAGGACAGGGCATCCGACGCAGACAAGTTCCAGGGCCGTCTTCCACTTTGCGAGGGAGGAGACCCTGGCGCCTTCTCCGTCGCGAGCGGTGAGCCTGAGGATCGTCATCAGGCTGTCGCGCCCGACGATGACCGCGGATGCGCCCGCTATCGCCGCCCAGAAGGGCCAGTCGGCGCGGTAGGCGTGAAACGACACCGCCAGAAGCGGCAATCCGACCAGCGCCTTGTCGGCGATCGGGTCGAGGATCCGTCCGAACTTGGAATCGGTCTGCAGCGCTCTGGCCGCCATGCCGTCGAAGAGGTCTGTAAGAGCGGCGAACACGAATAGCCCTGCAGCCAGCAGCGCCCACCCTTCCGCTTCAGCCAGACGGTCAGGATAGGTCAGCGGCTCGGACGCGGCGTCGAGCGGTAAAGAGAGAGCGATGTAGAGCGCGTAAGCCACGATCGGCGCCAGAATGAATCTTGCGACGGTCAGCGCATTGGGCAGGTGCTTGATCATGACGGCTCCGTGGGAGGCAACTGCCGAAGACTAGACCGGTTCGTCTCTCGCTTCGAGGGGGGACTAAGACCCCCGCCTGCAGGCTTGAGGGGGTCTATGCGGTCCTGAGGGAAGCCTCTGGGAGCGAGGCCGAGGACGCGTCGGTCAATCAGATCTTGTGTCTCTGCAAACATGAGGTATGTTATACTGTAACATATATGGGGTGTTCCATGCGGAAAAGTTGGTTTCTCGCGATTGGGGCGGCGTTGGCGCCCCCCGGCCTGGCCCAGACGGTCGATCCGGCGCCGGACGTGGTGGTCGTAACGGGGGTGGGGCCGGACCGAACGAGCGACGAACTGATCGCAAGTACGACCGTTCTGGATGAAGAGGGGATCGCTCTGCGCCTGAGCGGCGGCCTGGGCGATACGCTCGAAGGCCTCCCCGGTGTGGCCAGCACCGCCTTCGGGCCAGGGGCGAGCCGGCCGATCATTCGAGGGCTGGGCGCCGAGCGCGTCCAGGTTCTCACCAACGGCCTCGGCGTGATCGACGCTTCCGCCGCCAGTCCTGATCATGCAGTGACCGGCGACCCTCTTGGCGCGGAGCGGATCGAGATTCTGAGGGGGCCGGCGACCCTGGCTTATGGCGGCGGCGCCTCGGGGGGCGTCGTCAACGTCATCGATGGATTGATCGTTGAAAGGGCGCCCTCCCGAAACGCCTCGGCCCAGGCCTATGCCGGATATACGACAGTCGACAGCGGTTCCATGGCCGCCGCTCGGGCGATGGGCTCTACGGGATCTCTTGTCGGTGTGGTCTCGCTGTCTCTCAGGGAGGCGGGGAACCTGAAGATTCCCGGGTTGGCTGAGTCCGCCCGTTTGCGGGCGGCTGAGGAGGCCGCAGGCGAGGGCCATGACGATGAGGAGGCGCCCGCAGGCGAAGTTGAGAACTCATTCGTCGATACGGACGCGTTAAGCGCCGGGCTCACCCTGCTTTCCGATACTGCATTCCTCGGCGCAGCCGTTCGACTGAGCGGATCCCGTTATGGAATCGTTGGAGGGCACGCTCACCACGAAGGAGAGGAAGAGGAGGAAGGTCGTCCATTTATCGATATGGAGCAGGTCCGCCTGGATGTTCGGGGAGGGATGAACCTCGCTCTTGGACCTGTTCGCCGCATAGTGGGGGCCCTGTCCGCTGTGGACTACGAGCATAGCGAGTTTGAAAGCCCGGGAGTTGTCGGGACGCGTTTTACGGACAACGGCTATGAGGCGCGCATCGAGGCCGAGCATGGAGGAATGTCGGGCCTTGAGGGCAGCTTTGGCGTTCAGTCTGTTCGCCGCGATTTCCGCGCGATTGGAGACGAAGCATTTGTATCCCCGACCGTGACACGCTCCCTTGGCGCCTTTCTCTTCGAGACCTTTGATACGGGAGTTTGGGGGCTTGAGGGCGGTGTAAGGCTGGATCGCATCGATCTGGAGAACGTCTCGGGCGCAGATCGCTCGTTTGACACCGTCAATGCCTCTTTCGGCGCGCACCGGCATGTCGGGGACGATCTGTTCGTGGGATTGGCGGTGAGCCGGACCGAGCGCGCGCCCACGGATGTGGAGCTCTTCGCAGATGGACCCCATCTCGCCACACAACAGTATGAGGTGGGTAATCCCTCGTTGCAGGCAGAGACCGGCGTCACCATCGAGGGCAGCGCCCGGTGGGAAGCAGGTCCTCTGCGCCTTGACGGCAGTGTCTACCAGTTCGCGTTTTCCAACTTCATTTATCTCAACCCTACGGGCGATATCGAGGATGGGCTCCCGGTGTTCGAGACGGTGCAGGCCGATTCAGTCTTCACTGGAGCTGAGATCGAGGCGGGGCTGGAGCTCGGTAAAGCGGCGGGAGCTGACTGGCGAGGTCGGTTTGCGGTCGACGTGGTGAGAGCAAAGCTCTCATCCGGCGGCGATCTTCCGCGTATCCCGCCGGCCTCCGCGACATTGGGTCTCGAAGCGGAAGCCGGCCGTCTGCGAGCCGGTGCTGATCTTCGCTGGGCGGCTGACCAGGCCAGGGTTACGGATTACGAGCTGCCCACTGATAGCTATGTGACCCTCGGGGCTCATCTGACCTACGATCTGACAGATCAGTCTCAGCTCATCTTTGAGGCGAACAACCTCACGGATGAGGAGGTGCGTCCTCATTCCTCGCCCCTTAAGGATCTTGTTCCTTTAGGCGGCCGCGGCTTCAGGCTCGCAATTCTATCGAGGTTCTGAGCCTGCCAGGAGGCCCCCTTGTTCTATCCGCGCGGCTTGGGTGGAACGATCGGAAGGGATGACGACAGCCCGCCGTCGACGACCAGCGCGTGGCCGTTGATGTAGCTGGCGTCCGAAGAGGCGAGGAATAGGGCGGCTCGGGCGATCTCTTCGGGAACGCCGGATCGGCGGGTGGGGTTGAGCTGTCCGATCCGGTCTGTCGTTCCACGCTCGGCCGCCCGTGTGAAGATCTCGCGGGTCATCCCGGTCTCGATCAGGCCTGGGCAGATCCCGTTCACACGAACCCCTGTGCCGGCAAGCTGGTTTGCGGCCAAAGAGACGAGGCTGATCACCCCGGCCTTGGATGCGGAATAGGCAGGGCTCCCGGCGCCGGAGCGAAGGCCTGCGACGCTTGCGGTGCAAACGATGGCGCCGCCGCCGCCGCGTATCATCTCGGGGGCTGCAGCCTGAATGGCCAGCATCGGGCCGATCAGGTTGACCTGAAGGACGGCCTTCCAGTCGGCTTCTGTCTGTTCGAACAATGAGGGCATCCCTCCTGAGATCCCGGCATTTGCGAAAAGCACATCCAGGCCACCATGAAGACGAAGCGCTTCTGCGACCATCTTCCTGACATCTGCCTCATGGCCGGCGTCCATCTCCATCCCGTGGGCGACACCTCCGGACTTGCGGATGGTCTCGATCGTTTCGTGGATCTGGGGTGATCGATCGGCGGCCAGGACCCGCCCTCCTTCTGCGGCGAACAGGATGGCGGAGGCGCGCCCGATCCCCGAAGCGGCGCCTGTGACGATGATCGATTTTCCCGTGAAGCGGTTCATGGTGCGAGGTCCTGTCCAGATGTGCCCTGAATGACCTCTATGATGAGATGCTCCTCGGGGAAAGCGGTCAGGTTCTCATTCGCCTCCCGTCAGTGTAGAACGCGTCTCAAAATCCCGCCGCCGACGTTGGTCTGCGGCGCAGCACGATGGTGAGGTGGCGATGCGTAGATATCTTCTGGGGGCTGTGGCCCTACTGGCGCTTGGAGCCTGCGGTCCAACGCCCGCCGAGCGTGCAGCCGTCGAGCAGGCCGAGCGCGCCGCGGCTGTCGCTACGGAAAGCCAGAAGCTGAACGCCTACCTTGACGCCGAATACGAGGAAGAGCTCGCCATGAGCCCGGAGGAGCTCACCTCTCAGGGGCGGAGGGAAGCCTATGACCGGCTGGATGATCGAAGCGAAGAGGGCCTGAAGCGCCGGTTGGACTGGAGACGCGAAAGCGTGGCCGGGATGAAATCCGATTTCTCCTACGATCTGCTCGATGAGGAGGCGCGCACGTCCTATGACATGTGGGCTCTCGAGCTCGACCGCGAAGAACGTGCGGACGCCTTCCGACGGCAGCGTTACCTGTTTGCTCGCGGCGGCGGGCACACATCCATTCCCAATTTTCTGATCAACTTCCATCGTGTCGAGACACGGTCGGACATGGACGCCTACATCGCACGGGTTCGGCTGATCGATGATGCGCTGGATCAGCTTCTTGAACGCGCCAAGGCTGCGGCGGCGGATGGCGTTCGTCAACCGCGCTTCGCTTACGATCAGGCGATCGGTGAAGTGAAGCGCCTCATGAGCGGCGCGCCGTTTTCCGCCGGGGCGGACTCGGCCCTTCTTGCGGACGGGAAGACGAAGATTGCGGGGCTTCTGAAAGCCGGCCTCGTCACCGGAGAGGAGGCGGACGCGCTGACGCAGGATCTGACCTCGACCATGAAGGATGAAATGAAGCCGGCCTATGACCGTGTGTCAGCCTGGCTTACCGCGGACCGCGCCAACACCTCTCCAGACGCGAAGGGGGTCGGTTCGCTACCTGATGGGGCGGCCTACTATGACGCCATGCTGAAGCAGATGACGACCACCGAGATGACCGCGGACGAGATCCATGAGCTGGGGCTCCAGGAAGTCGCGCGGATCCGGAAGGAGATGGAGGCGATCAAGAACGCGGTCGGCTTCAAGGGCGACCTCGAGGAGTTCTTCACCTTCATGCGAACGGATCGGCGGTTCTACTTCCCGAACACCGATGAAGGACGCGAAGAGTATCTCGCCTTGGCGCGTACCTATCTGGACGGGATGAACAAGAAGCTTCCGGAGTATTTCGGCATTCTGCCGAAGGCGCCTCTCGAGGTTCGGCGCGTCGAGGCGTTTCGTGAGGAGCCGGGCGGAGCGCAGCATTACTTCGCAGGAGCGCCCGATGGCTCTCGCCCGGGGGTCTTCTATGCCCATCTCTCCGACATGAACGCCATGTCGATCTATCAACTCGAGAGCATCGCCTTTCATGAAGGAAATCCTGGGCATCATATGCAGATTTCCATCGCCCAGGAGCGTGAGGGACTTCCGAAGTTCCGGACCCAGTATGGTTACACCGCCTACTCAGAGGGGTGGGGGCTTTATTCCGAGGCCCTCGCCAAGGAGATGGGCTTTTATACTGACCCCTACTCGGACTTCGGTCGTCTTGGAGGTGAAATCTGGAGAGCGTGCCGACTGGTTCTCGACACAGGCATCCATTCGAAGGGATGGAGCGAGGAGCAGGCGGTTGAGTACTTCATGAAAAACTCGCCAGTCCCTGAAGGCGCGGTTCGTTCGGAAGTGCGGCGCTATATATCGACCCCAGGGCAGGCGACAGCCTACAAGATTGGCATGATCCGTATCCAGCAACTGCGCGATCAGGCGAAGACGGCGCTTGGCGACGCCTTCGACTATCGGGCGTTTCATGACGTGGTTCTGGGCGGGGGAAGTCTTCCCCTGCCGGTGCTGACGGCCCGCATCGAGCGCTGGATCGAGAGCCGAAAAGCCGCGACCCCCTGAAGGTCGTCTGGCGCTATCGACCCGTGAAGCGTCCGGGCCGTCGCTCTGCGACAGCCCGGACGCCTTCGGCGAAATCGGCGGTTTTCATAAGACGGACCTGCTCGGCATGTTCGTGGTCAGTATGACGGCGTATGTGTTCGGCGAGATCCGGACGAAGACTTGCTCGTGTCGCCCTCACTGCCAGCGGCGCCCCCTCGGCGATATCGCGCGCCAGGGTCATCGCTGTCTCGAGGAGGTCATCCGCTCCTGACAGAGCGTCGATCAGTCCCCAGTTCATGGCGTCTTCGGGGCGTATGCGCCGACCGGTCATGAACATGAGCTGCGCCCGCTGGGGACCGATGGCCTGCGGCAGCGTGTAGGTCAGGCCGAACCCCGGATGGAAGCCGAGCCTTACGAAGTTGGCGGCGAAGCGGGCCTCAGGTGAAGCGACACGAAAATCCGCAATGAGAGCGAGCCCCAGTCCAGCCCCGATCGCGGGCCCCTGAACGGCGGCGATGATGGGGTTCTTCGTAGCGCCGAGCCTGACGGCTGCGTCATAAAGCGGGTTTCTGTCCGGGCTGTCCTCCCCCGCCTGACCTGGACGTCCTGAGAGGTCCGCCCCTGCGCAGAAGCTTCGCCCCTCGGCGGAGAGGACGACAACGCGCACATCATCTCTCGCATCGAGCGCCTCAAGGGTCTCCGCAAGGCTCGTGGCGAGACAGAGGGTCATCATGTTGTGAGGCGGACGCATCAGGCGGATATGGGCGATGTGGTCGCTGACCGTTGTGGAGTAATCTCCCTCGGGCGTTGAGGTCATGATGTTGATTCCGGATGGACCATCGTTGTCTGTTCGGCGATCACCGCTTGAGGCCGAGCAGATCGCGCGCGACCACCCAGCGATGGACCTCGGATGGACCGTCATAGATACGCATGGTGCGCACCTGTCCGGCCATGAGCTGTAAGGGAAGATCTTTCGTCATGCCCATCGCTCCGAAAGTCTGCATCGCATTGTCGAGGATCTCCCAGGCCATCTCCGTGGCGTAGACTTTCACCATCGAGACGTCGGTTCGCACGTCCCGGCCCTGATCGAGCTTCCAGGCCGTTTCGTATGTCATCAGTCGCGCCGCACGCACTTTCGCGGCGCCATCGGCGATCCACCACTGGATGGCCTGCCGATTGGCGAGACTTTGGCCGAATGTTGAGCGCTGAGGGGCGTACTCGATCATCATTTCGAGCGCTCGGCTCGCCATCCCGATGCACCATGCAGCCATCTGCAGCCGTCGTGTCGACAGGCGAAGCTGCATTGGGGCGAACCCCTCTCCCTCTCTCCCGAGAAGGTTGGCGGCCGGGACGCGGCAGTCCTCGAGGGCGATTTCATAGGTGAACTGACCGCCGATCATGGGGATACGACGAAGCACGTTGAACCCCGGAGTATCGCGATCCACCAGAAAGGCGGAGACCCCGCCCTTTACGCCTCGCGCCTTGTCGGTAACGGCCATAAGGATGGTGAAGTCCGCCTCCGCGGCTCGGGATATCCAGATCTTTCTCCCGTTGATGAGGTAATCCGAACCGTTACGAACCGCAGTTGTGATCATTGCGGCTGGATCCGCCCCGGCGCCGGGCTCCGAGATGCCGATCGCGGACACGAGCCCGTCCCTCACATAGGGGAGGAGATAGCGAGCCCTCTGGTCCTCGTTGACGGTCGCCATCAGCATGCGCAGGTTCGGGCTGTCCGGGGGCAGGTGGTAGGGCGTGCATGTCCGGCCCATCTCTATATTGACCCCGACCATCGCCGTCGTGGGAAGGTCCATACCGCCCACATCGGCCGGCGCATCGAGCCCCCATAGGCCCATCTTCTGCGCCAGTGCGTCGACGCCTCGCGTCTCTTCCTCAGTCAGATGAGCGCCTTTGCCAGCCGCGTCGCGTTCAAGGACTTTTGTCTCCAGAGGCGTCAGCGCCTCTCGCACGAAACGCGCGGTGAGGTCCTGCGTTAGCCTGTGATCATCGTCCAGATCGAAATTCATCACCCGGCTCCTGGGCCTTAGGCTGGAGAGAGGCCAAGTCTGTAGAAACGATTGGCCGTATTGAAGTAGAGATCCGCCTTCTCAGTCTCTGAAGCGCCGGACGTAATGATCTTGAATGCGTTCCAGAGCCTTTCATAGGAGCAACTGACCTCATCGACCGGGAAGTTGCTTTCGAACATGGCGCGCTTGACGCCGAAGGCCTCGATGCAGGTCTCGATATAGGGCCTCCACTCGTTCGCAAGCTGGCTCGAGGGCGCTCGTGGGCTCGAGAGGCAGGATGGAAAGCCGCAGAAGGGCATGGCGAGGCCGCCCAGCTTGACGTTCACGTTTGGACAGGCGGCGAGGGCGAGGATGGCGTCTCGCCATATCTGAAACCGCTCGTCCCGTCGATTTTCGTAGGAGGCGATGCCAAGCGGCGTGCCGACGTGATCCAGCACGATCGATGTGTCCGGAAACGTGCGGGCCAGATCGATCAGGTCCTCGAGCTGGGGTTCGAGCAGCCAGGCGTCGAAGGACAGTCCTCTTCCGGAGAGTTCCGCAAATCCTTCCCTGAAACGTTTGTCGAGAAAGACCCCAGCCGGTCGACGAACAAGCGGTCCGAGGACGCGCGGATCAGCGTCCCAGGACGCGCTATGCCGGATCCCGCGGAATCGCGTCGGGGCGGCCGTCATGTGAGCGTCCAGAATTTCTCCGGCGCGGGCGCCAAGCGTGAGATCGACGTGACCGACGATCCCGAGGCAGGCGCGGGCTGGACCATACGCACCGCTGGCGGACATCGCCGCGATCCCGTTCACAAATTCGGTCTCGCCGATTGACTTCAGTTCGTCAGGCCCGTCCGCGCGATACATGGCGCCGCATTCGAGATAGACGGTCGCCTCGACCCGATGGCCCAGAGCAAGATCAGCATTCAGTTCATCGAGGAGATAAACGGTCGATCTCCGTACGATCTGTTCGAAGGGGTGCGTGGCGGGAGGAAGCGACGGAAGGATCGAACGGCGGTCCCAAAGGTGGTGATGGGGATCGATGATCCTCAGACCTGGCTCCAGAATCTCTTCACGGCTCGGCGTATCGGCGCCCGTCGGCATCATGATCTTCGGTCCTCCCCGCGGCCGGTCTCCCGCCGGTCTCGCCACCACAATTGTGTAGGAGTGAGAGGCGACCCGGACAAGGATTAACTCGAGGGTCCCGCATCGGAGATGTGATTGTCTTACCGAATGGCGGCTGAGGCGGTTTCTCGCCAGGTCCTGAACGCGTCGGCTCGATGCCGGGCCTCGACTTCCACCTGCGCCCAGGAAAAGGCGTAGCGCGCGGCGAAACCGTCCACGCCCCACGTTCGATACTGCTCGACATGATGAAGCTCATGCGCCCAAAGCGTGAGATCCGAGACATAATCGGCGTGACGGAAGACAACGGTGTCGATCAAGGTCACGGCGGCCGCATTGCCGTTTCGAATGGCGAACCCGGCAAGACCGCTCGGAGTGACGTCGCCGACCGAGTAGCGGACAGATTCGAGCAGGTCCCTCGGAAAGAACGGCGTCAGCTTCTCGAGGATTTCCGGCGGCATCGGTCGCGAGGTTTCCTGCGCGCTGTTTCGCGATCTCAGAAGGCCTGACTTGAGCGTCGCCGCGACGATTTTCGCCCCGGGACTCAGCTCGCTGACCGGCATTGTGGCGGATGGGTTCGTAGCCGCGGATCGGGGCGCCTCAGGTGCGGACTGGGAGTGGGCGCCTGCGCTCGTCAAGGCGCAGGCGACGACCAGAGGCGGTATCCATCGGTATCTCATGATAGCGCTGTGGCCTTTTCAGGTGGGAACGCGGCATCCGGGGCAAGGGACACCTTCGACCAGACTTCATGAATGTCTGCTGAACCGGGATCCGACATGACCGTTCAACCGGTGGCCTGAAAATGAGCGAAGATACGACTGGCCAGGGCGGCGTTGATCCCCTCGACGGTCTCGAGGTCCGCCTCTGTCGCTCTCGAGACGCCGCGCGCTGATCCGAAGCGATGGAGCAGGGCCTTCTTTCTCGCAGGCCCGATGCCGGGAATATCGTCCAGCGGATTTTCGCTCAGGGTCTGGGAGCGTCGGGCCCGATGGGAGCCGATCGCGAAGCGATGAGCCTCGTCGCGCAATCGCTGGAGGTAGTAAAGGGCCGGGTCCGACGGCGGCAGCTGAAAGGGCGCCTTGTCCGGCCGGAAGAACTGTTCGCGTCCGGCATTCCGGTCCGGGCCCTTGGAGATGGCCGCCAGATTGAGATCGCTGGGGACGAAGCCGAGCGTCTCAAGGGTCTCGCGCGCAGCCGAGAGCTGTCCCGGTCCGCCGTCTATGAGGACGAGGTCAGGCCAGGTCTCCGGACGTTTGCCTGGTGGAGAGTCTTCGGCCTCTTTCTTCAGTCGGGCGAAGCGGCGGCGCATCACCTCTCTCATCATTCCATAGTCGTCGCCTGGTTCGAGATCAGCATCTTTGAAGTTGAACGTTCTGTATGACGTCTTTTCAAAACCCTCCGGTCCAGCCACGATCATGGCGCCTACGGCGTTTGTTCCCTGGATGTGCGAGTTGTCGTAAACCTCGATCCGTGTTGGCGGATGAGGCAGGTCGAAGATTTTCTGGACGGCGGCCAGAATGCGGGTCTGGCTCTGAGTTTCGGCCAGCCTTCGTCCCAGGGCTTCGCGTGCGTTGAGGGCGGCCTGAGCGACGATGTCGCGCTTCTCGCCTCTCTGAGGGGTGCGGATGTCGATACGACGCTCGGCCCGCATTTCGAGGGCGTCCCGAAGCAGTTCCGGGTCCTCGATGTCGTGGGAAAGAAGAATGAGCCCTGGGGCCGGGCGCTCGTCATAGAACTGGGCGATAAACGCGGTGAGCACTGAGGCGGGAAGGTCGTCGGCTTCATGCCTGGGATAATAAGCGGTGGCTCCCCAGTTCTGGCCGGCTCGGAAGAAAAAGGCCTGAATGCAGGATTGGCCGGCGTCGCTGTGGATGGCGAAGACATCCGCCTCTACGAGCCCTTCGGGATTGACCCCCTGAGAAGCGCGAACTGCGGCGAGAGCCTTGATCCGGTCGCGCAGCTTGGCTGCGCGTTCATAATCCATGCCCTCGGCGGCGCGCTCCATGTCCTCGCTCAGTCGCTTCTGAAGTTCATCCGCGCGTCCGTCCAGGAACTCGCCCGCCTGTTCTGCGAGCCGGGCGTAATCCTGAAGTGAGATCACCCCGGTGCAGGGGGCCGAGCAGCGCCCCATCTGATGAAGCATGCAGGGGCGCGACCGGCTTGCATAAATGCTATCGGTGCAGGTTCTCAGAAGAAACGCCTTCTGAAGCGTGTCGAGAGTGCGGTCGACCGCCCCTGCCGACGCGAAGGGGCCGAAATAGCGCCCTTTTGTGCGCTTCGCTCCCCGATGCTTCAGGATCTGCGGAGCCTCATGGTCCTCACGGATCAGAATGTGGGGAAACGACTTGTCATCTCTGAGGATGATGTTGAAGCGCGGTTTCAGGCGCTTGATCAGATTGGCTTCGAGAAGCAGCGCCTCCGTCTCGGACTGAGTGACCACGAACTCCATCGAGCGTGTCAGCGAAATCATGCGGGCGATCCGCTGGGTATGGCCGCCGATCTTCGCGTAACTACCCACCCGGTTTCTGAGGTTTCTGGCCTTGCCGACATAAAGGAGGTCTTCGCTCTCCCCATACATCCGGTAGACGCCCGGGCGGGCGGGCAGCCGTCTGAGTTGATCGCGGATCACATCGACCCCGGCCATGCGCCGGGTCTCACCCACTGCGGCTGGAGCGGACGCGGGCTCGCTGACGGGCGTATCGGAGGGGACTGCTGACATGAAGGAAGGGTAATGGAGGATCGCCCCGGCTTCAAACAGCTTTGAAGGCTGCTCGAGGGGACGCAATGGGCTTTCGGGGGGATCTTCGTCATCCTTGGCTCTTCACCCTGCCGCCGTATTGGCGTATCAGGCCCGCCATCTGAACTGCGCAAGCCCGAGTGAAGGATCACTTCCAATGGTCGTCGCCCCCATCTCAGAAGCTCTCAAGCGGATCAAGCCGTCTGCGACGATCGCTGTGACGCAGAAGGCCCGGGAGCTGCAGGCGGCGGGTGAGAACGTCATCGGCCTGGGCGCGGGGGAGCCTGACTTCGATACGCCGGACAACATCAAGGCGGCGGCCATCAAAGCCATCGAACAGGGCAAGACGAAATACACGGACGTTGACGGCATTCCTGAGCTCAAGCAGGCGATTTGCGCCAAATTCCGTCGGGAGAACAAACTTGAGTATGTGCCCGCCCAGGTGAACGTCTCGCCTGGCGGCAAGCCGGTGATTTACAACGCCCTGGCGGCGACCCTCAACCCGGGCGACGAAGTCGTCATCCCCACTCCATACTGGGTAAGTTATCCTGAGATGGTGCTGCTCTGCGGTGGGACGCCAACCTTCGCCGCGGCCCGTCCGGAGGATAACTACAAGCTGCGTCCGGAAGCCCTTGAGGCGGCGATCACTTCAAGGACGAAGTGGCTGATCCTCAACTCGCCTTCAAATCCTTCCGGCGCCGCTTACACGCGGTCTGAGCTTCAGGCGCTAGCTGATGTCCTCCTGCGTCATCCGCAGGTCTGGGTGCTCACGGACGATATGTACGAGCATCTCGTGTATGACGGATTTGAGTTCTCGACGATCGCTGAGGTCGAACCTCGTTTGTACGAGCGCACGCTGACGATGAACGGCGTCTCCAAGGCATATTCCATGACAGGCTGGCGTATCGGATATGCGGCTGGGCCAGAGCCTCTGATCAAGGCCATGGCCAAGGTGATGAGCCAGACAACGTCCAATCCCTGCTCGGTTTCACAGTGGGCGGCGGTCGAGGCTCTGAACGGGCCGCAGGACTATATCCCGCGCAATCAGGAGCTGTTCCGGGGACGGCGCGACCTTGTCGTGGGCATGCTCAATCAGACCGAGATCCTTCGGTGCCCCACCCCCGAGGGCGCCTTCTACGTCTATCCCGATTGCTCGCGGGCGATCGGATTGACGAGTGCAGGCGGCGCTCTGATCCGGGATGACGAGGCGTTCGCGGCCGCCTTGCTTCAGGAACAGAAGGTGGCGGTGGTCTTCGGAGCTGCCTTCGGCCTCTCCCCCGCATTCCGCATTTCCTATGCGACATCCACCGAAAAGCTTCAGGAAGCCTGCCGCCGGATCCAGGTTTTCTGCTCCGGCCTTCACGGGTGATCGCCCGCCCCCACCTCAAACTGAGGGAGGGGCGGGGAGCTCACTGGGCTGTCAGAGACGCCCGGTCGAGGTCAAGAGCCTCGATGCTGATGCGCTGGGCGTCGGGACGTATGCGGATGATCTCATCCCAGAAGATCTTAGCGTCCCCCACGATGATGAGGTTGGATCGCGACGGATCATAATGGGCTTTGGCTGCTGCTCCGGCCTCAGCGGCTGAGACCGTCACCACGGCTTCCGAGACGTCCGAGAGGCTTTCCGGAGGCAGTCCGAACTGGGCGAGAGATGAGAGCTGAGCGGCCAGTCCGCCGGTTGTCTCCACATCGCGTCCGAAGGCCCCGACGAGGACCGCCTTTCTTGCTGTCAGCTCCGCTTCGCTGATCGGCTCGCTGCCGAGCCGTCGCAGTTCTGCAGTCATGAGGTCGACCACCTGCGGGACGGCGTCGTTTCGTGTCTGCGCCGAGGCGATGATGGGTCCGGCCTTCTGCCGGGACGACACTTGCGATCGCGCCCCGTAGGACAATCCTCTTTTGATGCGGATCTCGGAGTTCAGGCGAGCGGAGTATCCCCCTCCGAGAACGTCGTTCGCAACCAGGGCCGAAAAGTAGTCCTTATCCAGCCTCGCCGGCCCGACGCCGCCCATCAGCACCGCCGCTTGTCCGATCTCCGGTATGTCGATCACCACAGTGCGGGGCTTCAGCGGTGCGGGCGCGGCCTGATCCTCGGGCTTATCTGCCGCTCCCTCGGGCCTCCAGTCGCCGAAAGCCGCTTCGGCAAGCCGGAAGGCGGCTTCGGCCTCAATACCGCCGGCGATAACCAGGACGGCCCCTTCCGGGCGCCAGAAGCGTGAGTGGAACGCTGCGATGTCCTCTCGGGAGAGCGACTGTATGCTGCCGGGGGAGGGCGTTGAACCATATCCGTCTTCGCCGAAGATGAGGCGGTTCATGGCGAAGCGCCCGACCGATGACGGCTGACGAAGAGCGACCATCAGTCCGTCCAGCGTTTCGCGTTGAGCCCGATCCAGCTCATCTGTACCGAATGTGGGGACCCGAACGACGTCAGACATGATCGCGAACACATCGCTTGCATTGTCCGTTCGGGCCATGATGGAGACATCTGTCGCATCCGGACCCGCTCCAGCCGAAATCGCCGCTCCAAGGCTTTCGATCTGGCGGGAAATGTCAGTTGCGCTGCGCTCGGCGGCGCCGCGCGTGGCCAGATCGGCCGTCATGGCGGCTAGACCTGCCTTGCCCGACGGGTCAAGCGCCGCGCCCGCCGGCAGTTTCAGGCTGGCGCTGACGAGCGGCAGTCCGGGCTTGGACGCGACGATGATTTTGAGCCCATTAGAGAGAGTTTTCGTCTGGGCGTCCGGAATGCTCGCAGCGACCGGCGCGCCGGCCGTCGGAGGCGCCTGACGCTGAGCCTCTGACGCCAGTTGGTAGGACGGGATCTCTCCCTGAGGAATATCGAGCCGCGTCGCCTGGATCCCCGGCGCATCGGCGAACACAGCCTCCTCGGCGCCATTCTGGAGAGCCTCTGGGAGATAGCGGATGGTGGTTACGCGATCGTCGCGAAGGATTTCTCCGGCAATGCGCGCAACGTCTGCAATTGTCACATCCTGCAGTCTGGAGAGCAGCAAGTCGGAGGCTTTCGGATCCTTGAAAACGATGACGGAACGGGCGAGCTCGAAGGCTCGGCCTTCGGCGGTCTCCCGCGACTGAAGCGCTTCCGCAATAAGCTCGTTTCGCGCTTCGGCGATCTCCGCTTCAGTCACCCCGCCGTCACGCAGGCGGGCGAGTTCGGCTTTCAGGAGGCTGAGACCGTCTTCTGCGCTCTTGCCCTCACTGAGGATGACGCCGAGGGAATACACGCCTGGGTGTTGAGTGACTTCGAAACTTGAGAACACCTCTGCGGCAGCCTTCTGATCGTAGACCAGCGATTGATAGAGCCGGGACGACTGCCCGCGGGTCAGGATCGCGTCCAGAAGCGACCACGCCGCGATATCTTTGCTGTCGGCGGCGGGTGAAGGCCAGGACATCGCAATGGCGGGAAGCGGGACATTGGGCTCGAAAACCGTGTAGTCCCTCGGCTGGCTGCGCTCGGGTTCGATCGCCGTGACGCGGGGGATCGGACGGTCAGGCGTCTTTATGCCTGCGAAGTATCGGTCGACCCATGCGTCCAGCTGAGTCTGATCGAAATTGCCAGACACCACCATGACGGCGTTGTCCGGCCGGTAGTAGGCGGCGTGGAAAGCCCGAACATCCTCGATTGTCGCAGCGTCGAGGTCTTCTATGGATCCAATGCCAGGCCGGCCGTAGGGATGAACGTCGAAAGTCGACTGGGCGATATAGAGCGCGAACAGTTTGCCATAGGGCTGGGATAGGACGTTCTGTCGGAGCTCTTCCTTGACCACGTCGCGTTCGGATCGAAAATTGGCTTCGTCCACGACAAGCGAGCCCATCCTTTCCGCCTCTCCCCAGAGAACCCGTTCGAGGTGATTGGCCGGAACCGTCTCGTAGTAGTTGGTGAAGTCGTTCCAGGTCGAGGCGTTGTTGTATCCGCCGGCATCCTCGGTGAGACGGTCAAAGAACTCAGGCGGCATATTGCGGGTCGATTTGAACATCAGATGCTCGAAGAGATGCGCAAATCCAGAACGTCCAGGCGGATCATCCTTGCTCCCGACATCATACCAGACCTGAACCGTCACGCTCGCGGTGGTCGGATCGGGCAGGGAGTAGACCCTGAGCCCGTTCTCAAGCTGGCGGAAGGCCGGCTCGAGAGGCGGGATGGTCACGCTCTGGATATCGGCGCGTCCGCCTGCCGGCTGGCAGGAGGCCAGCGCCATGCAGGCGGACAGGGCCGCAGCGGCGCCGAACAGAAAGCGGCGAAATTCGGATCCGAAGCCGGACATGGACGGGTGCTCCCCCTGGTGTGAGACGAAACGGAGATCAGAAGATGGAGTAGGCGCCGTCGATCACAAAGCTGTCGCCTGAATGGTAGGATGACGCGTCGGACGTCAGATAAACGGCGACGCCTCCGAAGTCCGCTGGTTGCCCCCAGCGGCGCGCCGGAACGCGCGGCAGGACTTTTTCAGCGAAGGCGGAGCTGTCCTGGGCTCCTTGTGTCATGTCGGTGGCGATCCATCCCGGGAGAATGGAGTTCGC
Source organism: uncultured Alphaproteobacteria bacterium (assembly GCA_903831255.1). Lineage (GTDB taxonomy): Bacteria > Pseudomonadota > Alphaproteobacteria > Caulobacterales > Hyphomonadaceae > UBA7672. Next base: position 177,368 of record CAIKWZ010000013.1, on the reverse strand, counting down.
CCGGATCCCGAACCGGGCGTGTTCGACGGCGATCGACTTGATCATCGACATCACCGCGCCCTTGGTTGCGGCATAGGCTTCGTTGCGAGCCGCTCCCTCGATGGCGGCGAGGGAAGCCACGCCGGCAAGCGAGCCTCCCGGGTCTCCGGCGCTGGCGCGTTCAACCATGTGCTTGCAGGCCTCACGCAGAGTAAAGAAGACGCCGTCGAGATTGACCGAGAGAACACGGCGATAGGTCTCCGTCGGAAACTCCGAGAACGACTTCGCGCCGCCCCCGATGCCAGCGTTCGCAAATACGCTGTCGACACGACCGAAGGTCGAGACCACATCGCGCATAGCTTGTGCGACGGCTGTTTCATCCGAGACATCGACCGTCCAGGCGGCGGCCTGTCCCCCGTGGGCGAGAAGGCTCTGGACCGCCTTCGCATTATTTCCGGCGTGAGTTCCCCAGATGGCGACATGGGCGCCCGCCTGGGCGAGAGCATCCGCCATGCCAAGCCCGATTCCCCGGTTGCCCCCGGTGACCAGGGCGACCTTTCCGGACAGGTTGAAGGGTGAATAGGCCATGTCGCATCTCCCGAATGTACGTTTGCAAAGGTTGGAGCCCTGCGCGAGGCGTCCGTCAAGTCGCGCTTTGCCAGAGCGGCCGGCGCGCCCCTGAGGCGGCGGCTTGACCGCGTGCGGGTTTGGCCGTCTCTGGATCGTGTCAGGCGAGTGACGGTTTCGTCGAGCCGGAGCGGCGCCCCCGCCCTGGGCGGCGGCTGGAAAGCCGGGGAGATGCGTCTTTGAGGTCTCCTATCGGGAGCTCACCTGTTGAAGGAGAGTGCGGAATGGTCGACCTGGAGCCTCACAGGAACGCGGACGAGCTGGTAAGGCGTCTGACCGACGCCCTCGGGCCTCGAGGCGTTTCCACGGACGCTCACGAACTTGAGCCGCTGATCACCGACTGGCGAGGCCGCTGGAAGGGGGCTACGCCGGTTCTCGTCAAGCCGGCCTCCACCGCCGAAGCGGCTGCGGCGGTTTCAATCTGCTCGGCTATGGGCTTTCCAATGACGCCCCAGGGCGGAAACTCGGGCCTGGTGAACGGAGGGGTGCCTTATGGCGAGGTTCTGATCTCGATGCGCCGTATGGACAAGGTCCGCGAGGTAGATCCGCTGAACGACTCGATGATCCTTGAGGCCGGTGTGATCCTGACACGCGCTCAGGAGACGGCTGCCGCTCATGGACGTTTCTTTCCGCTGTCTCTGGGGGCGGAGGGTGTGGCGACCATCGGCGGGCTGGTGTCGACCAACGCCGGCGGGGTGGCGGTTCTTCGTTACGGCATGATGCGCGATCTGGTTCTGGGCATCGAGGCGGTGCTGCCGGATGGGCGGATCTGGAATGGATTGCGAGGGCTCCGGAAGGACAATACCGGTTACGACCTCAAGCACCTTTTCATAGGCGGCGAAGGTACGCTCGGTGTCGTCACTGCGGCGAGCCTGAAGCTTTTTCCTGCACCGGCGCTGCGTCAGACGGCATGGGCCGTGGTCGGCTCGTGTGAGGACGCCGTCGCCTGTCTGGCCCTCGCCAAAGCCTACACCGGGGGCGCCGTCACAGGTTTCGAGCTCATCCCCGCTTTTGGGCTCGACCTCGTGATGAAGCACATTCCCGGAGTTCGTGATCCCCTGCCAAGCTCCGCGCCGTGGAGAGTTCTGATGGAGATTTCGCTGGCGCGGCCCGAAGGAGCGCGAGACGTGATAGAGGGCTGTCTGGGGGCTGCCGCCGAGGCCGGTCTTATCTCAGATGCGGTGATCGCCGAAAGCGAGGCGCAGGCTCGCATGCTCTGGAAGATCAGAGAGAACATCGCTGTCGCAGAGCGGGCTCACGGCAAGGCGCTCAAACATGACGTCTCGGTGCCCGTCTCACGTCTGCCCGAATTCATGTCGAGGGCTGAGGGTCTGGTGCGCCGCCTCGCGCCGGGGGCGGACATTATCGCCTTCGGCCACGTCGGGGACGGGAACATGCACTATAATGTGACCCCCCCGCCCGGGGCCGATCAGGACGCCTTCCTCGAGGGGGAGGGGCTGATCGTCTCTAGGGCGGTGCATGATCTGGTATGCGACCTCAACGGCTCCATATCGGCCGAGCATGGCATCGGCCGCCTTAAGCGAGACGAGCTGGCCGCGAGGAAGTCTCCGGTGGAGATGGATATGATGAGGGCGATCAAAGCGGCGCTGGATCCCCGCGGGCTGATGAACCCCGGCCGCGTTCTCTGACAGAGCCGTTCGTCTCAGCTCGCCTTCGGAGCGCCTTTTGAGTAGTAGGCGCTGGCCGCGTCGACAGGGGGCGGCGGAGTGTCCGCCGATGCGGCTGCCGGCGTCGAGGGGCTGGCCGCCGGCGCGATCTCTTCCTTAGGGACAGGCGTCATGCGATTGGCGCCGCTGATTTTCCGGTCGAGCGGACGCTCTGACAGACCGAGTTCAGGCGCGGTAAAGGCGACGAGGCCCCCCGACTTGCACAGCATCTCCACGATGTTGTGCCGCGTCTGAAGCTCCATCATCCTCATGATCGTATCGACAGTCGCCGGATGGGCCTTCTCGAGCATGTCGGCGAGCTCATCAAGCTCCTCGGTCGAGTAGGACATGGCCCCGCGTGCGCCGGCGGCTTCCCCGTCCGTCGAGGCGTTCGCCACAGGTTCGATCGACATGGCCGCCTCATAGACGCGAATGCCGAGGGGCATGCCGGAGGGATGCGTCGGGTCGGGCGGAACTCGATGTCCTGGAGTTGCTGGAGAACCTTGGCTTCGATTTCGCCCTGCCGCGAGCGAACATCCTGGTTCTCGTATTCGCCAATGGCGTTGTCGAACAGGTTTTCGATCCGAGCGCCGAGAAGAGCCCCGAACGACTGCATCTGGACCGGGATCTGGATGCGGTCGATGTCGAGCTGGAACGCCACGCGGGCCTTGACCCTCAATTGTCGGTTTTCCGATGAGCGGGAGATAAAGGGACGCGGTGCGCAGGTGTTGACCCTCAGAGAAATCTCTCCCGAGCGTCGGACGACCAGCGACTTCTCGAAATAGTCCTGCCCGGAGGCGTCGCAGGTGATGAAACTGATGTCGGGGGCATGGCGGTCTCGAAGAACGCGGATCGAGGGGTTCCAGACCGTCGTCGGTTCGCGCAGGGCGCCGTGATAGTCCCCACCCTTGGTTGTGATGAAGGTTGCGTGGGCGCCAGCCTCGAATGTTCTCGCGGCCCTGTAGATCAGGGCGATCAAGACAAGAGCGAGTATTACTACGCCAAGGATCGCGACGAATTCCATAACCTGAAGTCCCCGGAGCGCTTATTGCCGATTGCAGCGCTGTCTAGATTAGCCTTTCGTCAACTTATCCACAAATCAAAATTACCCCGATGCTTGAGCTCAACGGGTGCGGATGACGGGCCCTGGGCGATTGTTGGTTAACTCTGGTGCTCATACCGCTCCGCGCGCTGGCTGCGTCGGCTCTTCGAGAGGGAGCCTCTGCAGCGGCGGGGTGAGGAGGCGCCGGCTGTGCGAGAGGAGAGTGGGATGGGAGGGCTTTGCGTGCTCGGGATGCAACGTCCTCGGGGCGACCTGCGAGCTCTGGTCGGACGTCTCAGTGTCTGAAGGTGTCCCAGAAAGAGTTCGCGCCCATCTGAGGATCAGATGGGCGCGAGGAATTCAACTCAAGTTCGAAGTTTTCTGCTCTCGGGGCGGGATCAGCAAGGCTGATGACCAGGGCCCCGATCGCCGAAGAGGAAGAAATTACTTCTTCTTCGGAGCAGCTTTCTTCGCAGGAGCCGGAGCCGCTTTTTTGGCGGGGGCTGTCTTCGCGGCGGGCTTTGCAGCAGGCTTCGCAGCCGGCTTCTTCGCAGCGGGTTTTTTCGCAGTAGCCATTCTAAGTCTCCTTGATGGTCCCTCAGATGATGTCTCGAAGTGAGCGATCATCCAATTGTTCGCTGAGATGATCCCTCAGGAAAACGACTCAGCGAATCTCTCATACACCATCTTCAAAAAGATGTGCAGATGCTCGTTTGATCCGATCGTTGATTCCTTCGCCAAGTCCTTCGTTCGGAATTGGCGCGATCGCGATGGCTTCAAATTTTGAATCGAGCTCGCGCAGCATCGAGAAGAGATTGGCCGCAGCCTCATCCAGTCGTGAGGTCTCGGAGAGGTTCAACGTTGCGATAATGCCTGCAGGAGAAGGGCCGAACGCAAGAAAGGCTTCTCCGGGCGCGACGCTCGTCGCATGCAGTCGAAGGCGTGCGCGCGGCGCATAGTGCCGTCTCATCATCCCCGGCGAGATCACTCCGAGAGACGGTTGGGGCGCCGACAGAGGTCCGATGAGCGCTTCGATCGAATCTCTCTCCACGGCGCCGGGGCGCAGCATCACCGGCTCGGGCCCGATGAGTGAGACGATCGTTGATTCGATTCCTGCGAGGCATGTTCCTCCGTCGAGAACCATTGGCGCCTTCTCACCCAGTCCCTCGATCACGTGTCGCGCCATGGTCGGGGAGAGTTCTTCAGAGCGGTTGGCGGACGGAGCTGCGAGGGGCCGCCCGACGCGACGGATCAGATCAAGAGCGACAGGATGAGCGGGCGATCGAAGACCGATGGAGGAGAGGCCCGCGGTCGCAAGTTCGCTGACAGGACATGTTTCGCTCCGAGGAAGCACCAGACTGAGCGGGCCTGGCCAGAAGCGATCCATAAGTAGAAGCGCCCTCGCATCGAGCCTGGCGCAGGTTGCGGCCATCTCGGGTCCCTCGACATGGCAGATCAGCGGATTGAAGCTCGGTCGCCCTTTCGCCGCGTAGATGGCCGCTACGGCGAGACCGTTCGTGGCGTCCGCGGCAAGCCCATAGACCGTTTCAGTGGGCATGCCGATGAGGCCGCCGGAAAGCAGTCGTCGAGCCGCCTCGCGGATCTCGTGATCGCTGACGTTAGGGTAAGGGTGAGGTGAGCCTAGGAAATGCCGAGGGGGGAGGGGCATGGGTGTTCTCTTCGCAAGGCCGGACGATCGCTCTCCCCTGCGGCCCGTCCGGACCGGACCTCGAGCGGGCGCAGGCGATCCGTTGCCCCTGGGGAAGGAACGATCGCTCCCGGCGGCGCGGCGCTTTGGGGGCGATTACTGACGCACTGCCGTGAGGTCGATGATCAGCTCGACATCATCGGACACAAACTCCTCGTCATTTCGCGCCTCGGTGAGCGTCTCCCGGCCGATGCCCAGCGCCGTTCGCTTGAGCGAGGCCCCGCCTGTGGCGCGGGCCGTCGTTCCCGTGATGTCGACGCGGAAGGGCAGGCGAACCGGATGGACGACGCCCTTAAGGGTCAGGATGCCTGTCGCTTCGTATTCGTTGGGACCGATCTTGAATACGCCTTCGTTCACCTCGAACACGGCGTCTGGGAAAGTCCCCGCATCGAACCAGTCTCCCTGGGGAAGGTTCTCGTCATAATAGGCTTCCCCTGTTCGTGCCGATCCAGTCGCCACCGTGACGCGGATGCGCGCGGCCTCGGGTCGGTCAGGATCAAAACGGATCTGGCTGCTCCAGGTTTCAAATCCCCCCTCGAACGGACGGCCCATGTAAGAGCCCCGAAAGCGAAGGGAGCTTTTTGCAGGATCGACCGTCCAGGCGGGCGCCTCAGGACCGGACTGGGTCGCCTCCAGGGTCTGCGCCGTCTCCCCCGTCGGGGCGGCGCCTTGCGGGCGGCTCAGATATCCTGCCCCGGCGATCAGAATGAACAGAAGCAGCGTCGCGCCGAACGCGATCGCGGCGCCCCGTCCGGGAGCCGATGGCGGTTCGGCCTGGCCGAAGAGGCCTGGAGCCATTCGCGCAAGCAGGCCGTCCTTGTCGACAAAGTGATGTTTGAGGGCGCCGCCGACATGCAGCGCAAGGAGGACGATGATCACCCAGGCAAGCTTGGAGTGAACAAATTCCAGCGGCTCATGAAGTGCGCGTTTCGTATCGGGGGTCAGGTCGGCGAGACCGGGAATATGCGGCCATGGGACCATGCCGAAGAGCTCGGTAGCGATGCCGCGCGGTGAGGCGGACACCATGATCCAGCCCGAAAGGGGCATCAGGATGATGAGAGCGTAGAAGGCGATATGCACCCCCCTGGCGATGGCGCCCTGCAGGGCGGGCATCGGCGGAGCGGGCGGAGGAGGGTTCATCAGCCGCCACGCGACCCGGGCGACGGACAGCAGGAGAACAAGGATGCCGAAGGACTTGTGGAGCTGCACGGTGGCGAACTGCGCTTCTCCCTTGGGCATGTCGCCCATGATCCACCCGACAGCGATGAGGGCGAGTATCGCGGCGGCGGTCACCCAGTGAAGAGCGATGGCGACGCGAGTATAGCGTGTGGCGGATCCGGCGGTCATGATGGGTCCCGAGGTCGGTTTGCGTGGTCGTCGGAGGTCAAGGTTGCATTCCTCGCCCGTCACGTAAATCCGCGACCTCAGGGGCAAGGCCGCGGCTCGTCTATCCGATAGCGGCGGACGGGAGAACCCGCCCGCCCTGTCGATGTCTATTTCTGAACAAACTCAGCCTCGATCATCAGCTGCACGTCATCGCCGATCATGGGAATTCCGTACTTCATGCCGAAGTCGGAGCGCTTGATCTTCCCCGTCGCAGAAAATCCGATCTTGTGCTTGTTCGCCCGCGGGTCGTTCCGATTGCCGACGTAGACGACGTCCAGAGTGACGGGTTTGGTCACGCCGAGGAAGGTGAGGTCTCCGGTCAGTTTTCCGGTTTTCTCTCCCGTCTTCGAGATCGATTTTGACACGAAGGTGATGGATGGGAATTTTGCTGAGTTCATGAAATTGGCGCCGCTGGCGATCTCATCGTTGAAGTCGGTCGTGTTCCCGGCAGGGCGGGTCTTCGCAAAATCGGTTTCGACGGTCTTAGGGTCGACTTTAACGGTGAGCTTAGACTTCGATACGTCCGCTTCATTGAAGAAGAGCTCCGCCTCGAAGGAGGTAAAGCGGGCGGTATAGTTCGAGAGACCCTGATGAGTGAGTTTCCACGTGAGGCTGGCGTGGGTCTTGTCCACGAGATAGGTCGCGCTCGGCGCCTGGGCTGAGGCTGGGGCTGCAAAAGCGATGGCGGCGAGCGAGGCTGCGAGAAGGGTCTTCAGCATGGGGATCTCCTGATCAAGACTTCGGGCCGGTCTCCGAAAGGAAGGCTACAGCCGGGATGACGCAACTTTCCAAATAGGCGCCCTGCAAGGGATCGTCCAGACTGAACGCCGACGAACCGGAAATGACTGCCATGATCCTTCAGGCGCTCCGGAGCGGTTTGCCGGATCGCCGGGGGCGGGTAGAGTGATCTGGAGCAGCGGAAGGATCGGTCTCGATGGACGGCTTTGAAGGCAAGACTCCCCGGGCGCGGTATGATTATCCGTTTGCAGAGCCGCCGGCGCCTGGAGCCGCGATCGAGGTGGCGCCCGGCGTTCGGTGGGTGCGCATGCCGCTGCCCTTCGCGCTGAAATGGATCAATCTTTGGCTGATCGAGGACGGAGACGGCTGGACCGTGGTCGACACGGGCGTTCAGACCAGTGAGACCAAGGCGCTCTGGAGGACGATATTCTCCGAAAACCTGGAGGGACGTCCGGTACGTCGCGTGATCGTCACCCATATGCATCCCGACCATGTGGGCCTCGCCGGCTGGATGACGCGAAAGTTCGGGTGCGAGCTTCTCATGACCCGGCTGGAGTACATCACCTGTCGGATGCTCGTCGCCGACACGGGACGCGAGGCGCCTGAGGCCGGGGTGAGATTTTATCGTGCGGCAGGCTGGGATCAGGAGGATCTCGATCGCTATGTGGACCGTTTCGGCGGCTTCGGGAAAGGCGTCTCCCAGCTTCCTGACGCCTATCGCCGTCTTGAGGACGGGCAGGAGATCAAGATCGGCGGCCGGTTCTGGCGGGTTGTGACCGGATGCGGTCATTCTCCGGATCACGCCTGTCTCTGGCAACCGGACCTCAATGTGTTCATCTCCGGGGACCAGATTCTTCCGCGAATTTCCTCGAACGTGTCTGTTTTCCCGACAGAACCTTCGGCGGATCCGCTGGCGGACTGGCTTCAGTCCTGTCGCAAGTTGCGGGATCTGCTTCCGGCCGACTGTCTTGTTCTTCCCGCCCATAACGAGCCCTTCTTCGGCGCTCACAAGCGGCTTGAGGCGCTCATGGCCGGCCACGAGACCGCCCTGGAGCGGGTGCTCCTCCGGCTGGATCCGCCGAAACGCGCCATCGACCTTTTCGGCGCGATGTTCGCGCGCGCCATCGACCGCGACACCCTGGGGATGGCCACCGGTGAGACGATCGCTCACCTGAACTGTCTCATTGGAAGAGGGCAGGTGATCGCCGAAACCTCCGATGGGATCACTCTATACAGACGGGTGTCTTGACGTCCCCCCCTCAGGCGGTGCGTATGGAGCCGTCTATCCTGGGCGGGGCCTGCCGGCGCTGTCGGGATATATCAGTGTGGGTTCAGGGTTCACGGCATGGCCAACGACACGACAACCGAGCAGGCGACCGGGTCCAAGACCTGGGTTGAGAAGATTATTCACGAGATCCGCGAGACGGTTTTTACGATAGCGGTCTTTGTGCCCTTCTGGCTCGTGTTTTCAACCTTCGTCTATGAGCTGCGCTCGATCCCCTCAGAAAGCATGGTGCCGGCGCTTCAGGTGGGAGACCGGGTCGCGGTCTCAAAATTCTCGTACGGCTATAACCGGCATTCAGTGCCCTTCAACATCGGCTCGTGGTTTATTGGCGATGACGAAGGCGATCCCTCCAACCGCGTGATGGGATCCGCGCCTCGCCGCGGCGACGTCATTGTCTTCCAGCATCCCTCCAGCAATAAGGTGATGATCAAGCGGATTGTCGGGCTGCCGGGCGATACCGTTCAATACAAGGACGGTCTCCTGTTTCTGAACGGCGAGGAAGTGAAGCGGGAGCTGGTCCGAACCTTCAGCTACGTCCAGGGCGACAGCTCACGCATGCTGCGGACGGCCGCGGAGTATCGCGAAACCCTCCCGGGCGAGAAGGGAACCCATCTCATTCACGAGTTTTCCGACAACGAATGTCTCGACCGGACCCCGATCTTCAGGGTCCCGGAAGGACATGTCTTCATGATGGGAGATAATCGCGACAACTCTGAGGACAGCCGCGCGTCATCTGGCCATCCCGGCATGGCGGCAGCCTTCCCCGACGCGTGGAATTGCCGCGCCATCTCAGGCGGTGAGCCGGCGGTCGGCTTTGTGCCGTTCGATCATCTGATCGGCCGGGCTGAGACGGTTCTGTTCAGCCTCTACGCCTGCCGTCGCGCCGACGGGGCCGAGTGCGCCGCTCCGCGCCTATGGCGCGCCCTCTGATGGGTGCGGATGGCGGGGCGCAGAGCGCTTGGCGTATCGGGCATGAATGGGATTTCCGTTTTTGTCGGGGTTGAAGTAAGCAGGAGGCCGCTCCTCCCCCGTTGCCCTGGGGGGAAGGCGGGCTTTGGGCTGGACGCGAAATGACGGACGTATCCCTCGAAAAGGAACGAACGAGGCGCGCCCCCCGGCCTGGGAGGATCCTGGTCGTGCGTCACGGGCGTCCTGCTTTGGATCGTGAAGCGGGACCGCCGCTGGACTGGCGGGCGTACAAGGACTGGTGGGCGCTCTACGAGATCGGATCGCTCGCCGCGGGTCAGTCCTGCCCTGAAGAGTTGGTCCGACGCGCGATTGATGCCGTCGTCTTGTCGAGTGTCCGTCCGCGCGCCATTGAGACAGCGTCGATGATCGCCCCGGGGCGAAGCATTGCGACAAATGAGATTTTCAACGAGGCCCCCCTGCCGCCTCCGGAGTGGTCGGACCGTCGTCGTTATCTGCCCAAGACGTGGAACAAGATCGCGCGCCTCGCATGGTTGCTCGGGCATTCGGGAGGGCAGGAATCAGCCGTCGAGACGCGAGCTCGGGCTCGCAAGGCGGCGGACGTTCTGATTGAAACGGCGTCTGATGGGCGTGATGTCGTGCTCGCGGCGCACGGGTGGTTCAACCGAATGCTTCGGCGGCCGCTGGCTCGACGCGGCTGGGCCTGTGTGCGTGATGGTGGAGACGCCTACTGGTCATTTCGCGTATACGAGCGCAGAAGATAGCCGGTCCTTCCCTCCGACGGCCATGCATCGAGTGCGGTCTTCGCGAAGGGATTTCTTTGGGAGCATGGAGACGCCGATGCCTCAGTCCGCTGACGCCCCGGATATTGCGACGATGAGTTTTGAGGACGCGCTGACCGCTCTGGAGAGGATCGTCGATCGTCTCGAAGCCGGGGACGTGCCTTTGGAGGATTCGATCCGCATTTATGAGCGTGGCGCCGCATTGAAGGCTCACTGCGAACAAAAACTTAAGGCTGCCGAGCTCAAAGTTGAAAAGATTGTTCTCGGACCTGAAGGTCCAAGGGGAGTAGAGCTTGTCGATGAGGCCTGAGACATTGTTGAGCTCTCCGTTGTGCAGGGAAGATATGCGTTGAAAATCGCCGTAGACCCTGTTTTTGAACGCCGCCTCAACGAGGTTGGAGATCGCATCACGGTGGCGATCGACCAGCTGATTCCGTCCGCTGCGGGGCCGGAAGCTCAGTTGATGAGGGCGATGAGGCATGGGGCGCTGGGACGGGGTAAACGCATACGACCCTTCATCGCCATCGAGGTCGGCCGCATGTTCGGGGCCCCTGAGAAGGCGCTGCTGCGGGCGGCGGCGGCCATCGAGTGTGTTCATGCCTACTCGCTGATTCATGACGATCTGCCGTGCATGGATGATGACGATATCCGCCGCGGTCAGCCCACGGTCCATAAGGCCTTCGACGAGGCCACCGCCGTTCTGGCGGGTGACGCTCTCCTAACCCTCGCATTCGAGATCATGGCGTCGCCCGAGACTCACCGGGATGCGGTCATGCGATGTCGGCTGATCGAACGGATGGCGCATGCCGCCGGCCCCCGCGGAATGGTCGGCGGTCAGATGATCGACATGCGCCCCGAGATCGATGGCGAGGATCCCCTTCAGGTTCTCACCCGGATGCAAAGACTGAAGACCGGGGCCATGATCACCTTCGCCGGGGAAGTGGGGGCGCTGCTGGGCGGGGCTCATGACCATGAGCGTCAGGCCGTTGCGGGCTTCACCACGGATCTCGGTCTTGCCTTTCAGATCGTCGACGACCTTCTTGATGTTGAGGGGGATGAGGAAACGCTTGGAAAGGCGGTCGAAAAGGACAAGGATGCGGGAAAGGTTAACTTCGTGACCCTCCTGGGTGTCGAGGGCGCTCGGGAAAGAGTGATTTTTCTCGCCGCACAGGCAAAGCAGCATCTGTCCTCTTTTGGGACGCGAGCGTCTTTGCTGGTTCAGACGGTCGACTTTGTGCTCAATCGTCGCCATTAAAGCGATGTGCAGTTGTTGAACAGATGCCTGAATGACCAGCCAGACACCTCTTCTTGATCAGATCCGCACTCCGGCCGACCTCAGGGGGCGCTCGCGGAACGAGTTGAAGCAGATCGCAGACGAGCTGCGCGCAGAGACCGTAAGTGCGGTCTCCGTGACCGGCGGGCATCTGGGAGCAGGGCTCGGGGTTGTGGAGCTGACGGTCGCCCTGCACGCCGTCTTCGATACGCCGCGTGATCGTCTTGTGTGGGATGTCGGGCATCAGGCCTACCCCCACAAGATCCTGACCGGACGACGCGACCGTATTCGCACGCTGCGGACGGGCGGAGGGCTCTCGGGTTTCACGAAGCGCGATGAGAGTGAGTATGATCCGTTCGGGGCCGCGCATGCGGGTACGTCCGTTTCTGCGGCCGCAGGCTTCGCCGTCGCCCGGGATCTTGCAGGACGTGACAACCGGGTGATCGCCGTTGTCGGAGACGGCGCGATGACCGCCGGCATGATCTATGAGGCGATGAACAATGCGGGCGGCATGAACACCCGTATGATCGTTGTTCTCAACGACAACGACATGTCCATCGCCCCTCCTGTGGGGGCCCTTAGCCACTATCTGTCCCGGACGGTCTCCTCCAAGGGCTATCGGACCCTGCGCAAGGCCGCGAAATCGATGGTTCGCGCCATCGGTCTGGAAGGGCCTGCCAAGAAGGCCGAGCATTATGCCCGCAATTTCGCCCTCGGGGGCGACATGTTTGACGCCCTGGGATTCTACTATGTGGGGCCGATCGACGGTCACGATCTCAGCGCGCTGATCCCTGTTTTCGAAAATGTCCGCGACATGGACAACGGTCCCGTGCTTGTGCATGTCGTGACCCAGAAGGGACACGGTTACGCCCCGGCTGAAAACGCTGATGACAAGTATCATGGGGTGTCGAAGTTCAACGTGGTGACGGGCGAGCAGGCCAAGGCCAAGGCCGGACCCCCGTCCTATACCTCCGTGTTCGCGCGCGAACTCATTCGGGTGGCGGAAAAGGATCCGTCCGTTGTCGCCATCACGGCGGCGATGCCTTCGGGAACCGGCCTTGATCTTTTCGCCGAGAGATTTCCGGACCGATGCTTCGATGTCGGCATAGCCGAGCAGCACGCCGTCACGTTTGCGGCAGGCCTTGCGGCTGACGGAGTGAAGCCCTTCGCTGCGATCTATTCGACCTTTCTTCAGAGAGGCTATGACAGCGTCGTCCATGATGTCGCTATTCAGCGCCTGCCGGTGCGTTTCGCACTGGATCGGGCCGGTCTTGTGGGTGCTGACGGTCCAACCCATGCCGGCTCATTCGACATCGGCTACCTGGGGGCTCTGCCTGGGTTCATCCTGATGGCGGCGGCCGACGAGACGGAATTGCAGCGCATGGTTGCGACCGCTCACATCATCGACGATCGTCCCTCAGCGTTCCGCTATCCTCGGGGGGAGGGCCTCGGTCTGCCGCAGCTCATTGACGCGCAGCCTCTCGAAATCGGCAAGGGACGGGTTGTCCGTGAGGGGGCTTCGATCGCAATCCTGTCTTATGGGGCGCGGTTGCAGGAGGCATTGTCGGCCGCCGACATGCTGGCGGCTCAGGGGCTTTCCACCACGGTCGCCGATGCTCGGTTCGCGAAGCCTCTGGATACGGAACTCGTTTCCGATCTGGCGCGTAATCATGAGGTGCTGCTTACGATCGAGGAGGGAGCGATGGGCGGATTTGGCGCCTTTGTCCTTCAGCATCTTGCTGCACATGGATTGCTGGATTCGGGACTGCGCATTCGGACCCTTCATCTTCCCGATCGCTTTCAGGATCAGGATCGTCCCGAGAGAATGTATGAGGACGCCGGTCTCGACGCGAGATCCATCGCTGCTTCAGCCATAAAGGCGCTCGGACGGGGTGATGAAGAGGCGCTTCGGCGCATCATCGCCTGAGGACGCCCCTCAGCTATCGACCTGTCGGACCATGAACACCAGATCGAGACGCCGGCCGAACTTATGGCCGACGCCCGTCAGCCGTCCCTGCTCCTCGAAGCCGAGCTTTGCATGGAGCGCCAGAGAGGCTTCGTTCGTCGAATCGATTGCGCCGACCATTGCGGACAGCCCGCGTTGGCGGGCGGCGTTGATCAGGGCGCCGAGGAGGGCGCGTCCCACGCCTTGTCCCTGCGCTTCGGGGGCGACGTACACGGAATGTTCGACCGTTTTGGAAAAACCGGGAAAGTCGCGAAACGTGCCGAAGCTTCCGTACCCAAGGACGATTTCATCCGCTCCTGAGGATCGCGCCACGAGCACCGGAAAGCCGTCAGCGCGGCGTGTCTCCATCCAGCGTCTTCGGAGCTCCGGCGTCGTCTCCGTCTCAGACCAGATTGAATAGGTTTCCCGCACCGCCTGATTATAAATGTCGCAGATGCCGGCGACATCTCGTGGCGATGCGTCGACGACCTGAAAGCCGGCTCTGGGTGTGATGATCATCTCGGAACCCGCATTACATCCACCTCAGAAGCTTCAGAACCCCCAGAAGGCTGCCCGCCACCATCGTCAGCAGAATGACGATAATCGGAAACGCCCAGGCTTCGCCCGCGAACGGGATCCCCGCCACATTCATTCCGAGCAGTCCGGTGAGGAAGGTCAGAGGCAGGAAGACGGACGATACAATGGAAAGTGCAAGGAGGCGTCGGTTGAGGATTTCCTGTCGATGGCCGGCCACCTGGTCCTGAAGAACGGCGGCGCGCTCGCGGATTGTGTCCAGCTCTTCCGAGATCCGGGTGATGTGGTCGCCCGCCTCCCTGAGCAAAATCGCCTGACTGGCGTCTATGAGCGAGGAGTTCTCCCGAAGCAGCTGCGCTACGGCCTCCTTCTGGGGCTGTATGTAGCGCCTCAGGAGGAGGATCGCCCCCCGGAATTCTGCAAGTGCGTTACGGGGGAGGCGGGCGTTCGGCGACAGGAGCTGCTCTTCATACTGATCCGCGTCGTCACGAAGCTGCTCGACGATCGGGTCCATGTTGTCCACAAGTTGAGCGCAGATCCGGACGAGCAGGCCTCCCGGCGTCAGGGGACTATCGCTGTGCGCAACGTCCTCTCGGATCTCCTGAACCGCCCGTACAGGATAGGACCTCATGGATACGATTAGCGACCCGGTGGCCCAGATGCGGACCGAGATCATGTCTTCAGGTTCAGCGCCGGGGTTGTAGTTCACACCTCTGAGGTTGAGCAGAAGGCCTTCGCCGTGCGCCACGCATCTTGGGCGGGTTTCGTTCTGCAGGAGCGCCGAGATGACCGTTTCATCGAGGCCGCTTCGTTCTTCAAGCCAGGTCTCTGTAGCGCCTGCGAGCCTGTTGAAATGCAGCCAGCGCCAGCCTGTGGAGGCGGCGGCGGCGATCTCCCTGACCTCCGGCCACGCGATCTGGCGAGGGCGTTGCCCGGAATGAAACTCAAATCCGAAGATGAACGCCTCTGCGTTCGGTTCGGACATGTTGTTGCGTTCAACAGGAGTAAGGGGCATCGGCGCGGACCTGTTCAGGCGTGTTGCGACGGCCGTCTCCGGCTGCTGGCCCGGACCGGTCGATGAGACGCCTTATGGAACTTGCATGGAGAAACGTCAAAGTGGTCCGAACTGATGCCTATTGACGAGACGCCGCTTCATGTCGTCACGGAGATGGAACGTCGGCATCGCGGCGTATCGGAGCGAAGAATTGACCCAGCCGGATCAGGGAGACGAGCGCCGCCGGCTGGATGCGGAGATCGTGAGACGCGGGCTTGCCCCTTCTCGCGCGCAGGCGCGCGCCTCGATTGAGGCCGGTAAGGTCGAGGTCGACGGTCGCATCAGTCTGAAGCCCGGCCTCCCGGTGACCGCCATGAGCCGGATAGACGCCGAGCCGGCGCATCCCTGGGTCTCGCGCGGCGGGGTGAAGCTCGCTCACGCTCTTTCAGCGTTCGATCTGTCGCCTGCGGGACGTATCTGTCTCGATATCGGCGCATCGACCGGCGGTTTCACGGATGTGCTGCTGTCCGCGGGCGCGCATCAGGTTGTCTGTGTGGATGTGGGTCGCGACCAGCTTCATCCGAGGATGAGGTCGGATCCGCGTGTGATCAGTCTCGAGGGCGTCGACGCCAGATCCCTGGATGATCCGCGGTGGGAGGCCGTCGGCTGTTCTCGCCCCTCGCTGGTCGTGTGTGATGCGAGCTTCATCAGCCTGTCCAAACTGCTGGCGGCGCCTCTGAAACTCGCGTCGCCTGATGCAGACCTGATAGCCCTGTTCAAGCCCCAGTTTGAGGTTGGGCGCGGCTTCGTGGGCAAGGGCGGCGTGGTGACGGATCAACATGCGGTCGGCCTGGCTCGAGAGAGCCTCACGGGCTGGCTCATGGGGGAGGGGTGGAGGATCTGTTCATGGGAGGAGAGCCCGATCCGCGGCGGAGACGGAAATGTCGAGCATCTCTTTCATGCAAGGCGACTGGAGGCTGACACCAGTGTTGACGCCGCCTCACAAGGACAGGCGTGACGATAACCGATGATCCGGAACTCTGGCCGGCCGGGGAGAAAACGCCTGTCCGATTCGCCTGGGAAGGGGGCGTCCCCAGACGGGCAGGGAAGGCTTGCGCTTTCCCTGCCCGCCCTCGTCAGGCCCTGGGTTGGGGGGACGGGCCTGCTTCGTACGGGGCCGCACCGCAGGGCTAATCAGCCTTGCGTGAGGTTCGACCCGAAAAGAAATCCTCCATGAATCCAGCTCGCCTCGCCGGATCTTTCCTGTCAGCGTCGGCGAGCCAAATCCCCATTTTGAGAGTGGACGTTCGCGTTATAGGGGCGAATGTTACGGGCTGGCAACTCCCGTTAGCGGTTCTTTTTTTGGACGGAATGTCGCGCCTTGAGGGAGCGGAGATCCCGCTCAGCGCCCGGTCTGGCCAGTGTGGCGGAGTTTGTGGTCCGCCAGAACGGCTGCGAGCATCGCCTCCGCCACCGGCGCCGCCCGGACGCCGACGCAGGGATCATGACGTCCTCGCGTGCGGATATCCGTCTCCGCTCCCGAGGCGGTGACGGTCTGACGGGGGGTGAGGATTGACGAAGTCGGCTTCACGGCCATGCGCACCACAATGGGTTGGCCGGTCGAAATGCCTCCGAGGATGCCGCCATTGTTGTTCGAGAGGAAACGCACATCTCCTCCGGACATCCTCATCTCGTCGGCATTGTCCTCGCCGCTGAGGGCGGCCGCCTCGAAGCCGGCGCCGATCTCCACTCCTTTGACCGCGTTGATAGACATGAAGGCCGAGGCGAGGTCGGCGTCGAGCTTGCCGTAAATGGGGGCGCCCCAGCCTGGCGGGACGCCGTCCGCGACGGCCTCGATGATTGCCCCGCACGAGGATCCCTTCTTGCGAATGCTGTCGAGATACTCTTCCCAAAGAGGCGCTGCGCTTGCATCCGGACACCAGAACGGATTGCTTTCGCACGTCTCCCAGTTCCAGTTGTCGCGGTTGATCCGATGGGGCCCGAGCTGGATCACAGCGGCGCGCAGGCGGATTGAGGGCCCGAGAACCTTGCGTGCGACAGCGCCGGCGGCCACCCGTGAAGCTGTCTCGCGAGCCGAAGAGCGCCCACCGCCCCTGTAGTCCCTGAGGCCGTACTTTCGGTCATAGGTGAAGTCGGCGTGTCCGGGTCTGTAAAGTTCGCGAATGTCCTGATAGTCGCGGGATCTCTGATCGGTGTTCTGGATCAGCAGCGAGATCGGGGTTCCTGTCGTGACCGGCCCGCCGTGAAGACGCCGGATCTCATCGTCCTCAAAGACCCCGGAGAGAATCGACACCTCATCGTCCTCTCGTCTCTGAGTAACGAATCGGGAGGTTCCTGGTTTGCGGCGATCGAGCCATGGCTGAATGTCTTCGGTTGTAAGTCCGATGCCCGGAGGGCAGCCGTCGATGACGCAGCCGATCGAGGGGCCGTGGCTCTCCCCCCAGGTGGTGACGCGAAACAGATGACCGTAGGTATTGTGCGACATGAGCCCAGCTTGAAGCGCAAAAAACTTCCTTTGAACAGTCGTCCGGCTCCCGGAAAGGGGGGAGGGAGGACGATTCGTCTCCGGCGGCGCGCGGAAACGCGTCGCACTGGCGCAGGCAAACGCTCGGCACTAGCCTGAGGCGAGGAGCGCTGAGCTCGAAAGGGAACGCCGCATGACTGATCGACCCGGACTGATTCCCTCAACTCCCTCGGCGGAGGAGTATGCGGCGTCCGCCGCGTCCTCGCCCGACGACCCCGCCCTGTTTGCCCGTACTGACCCCTTTGGGTTGTTTGCGGAGTGGCTTGAGGAGGCCCGGCGCCGGGAGCCCAACGATCCCAACGCCATGGCGCTGGCCACCGCTGATGAACTGGGCGCGCCGGATGTTCGCATGGTCCTGCTCAAGGACGTCTCTCAGAACGGCTTCGTCTTTTACACCAACTCCGAAAGCCGAAAGGGCCTGCAGCTGGAAAGCAATCCGGTGGCTGCGCTGTGCTTCCACTGGAAGTCCCTCCGCCGGCAGGTTCGTGTCTCCGGGCCTGTTCTTGACGCTGCTGAGGCGGAGGCGGACGCCTATTTCGCGAGCCGCGCCAAGGACAGTCAGATAGGCGCCTGGGCTTCGCAGCAGTCCAAACCGCTGGAGGGACGTTTCGAGCTTGAAGCGCGCATCGCCCGCTTTGCCGCCGCCTATGGCCTCGGGCGAACGCCCCGCCCGCCGCACTGGCGCGGCTATCGTCTCACCCCAACCCGTATTGAGTTCTGGCGGGATCGGCCCTTCAGGCTTCACGATCGTCTTGAGTTTCTGCGGGAGACCCCGGATGCGCCCTGGCGGAGCGGACGCCTTTATCCGTGAACGAAGACTTGGCGAAGTTGTCACGCCCATGGCAGGCTGACATCCTAAAGGAAAGACGAGCGTCGCTGCCGAAAGGCAGGAGGCGCTCCGCACAAAGGGAGGCGGGAATGTCGATCATGAAGCGCATGGCGCTGGCGTTGATAATGACATGCGTATCGGAGAGCGCTGTCGCTCAGGAGCCGTCATGGTGGACTTCGCGGTATGGAGAAGCCGACACGCTTGGAGCGCTCAATAACCTCTCTCCCGCCGGCGTGAAGACTGCAGCGCGCCTGGTGACGACAGGAAAGGTCTACGCTCTGGGAGTTCCAACCGGGCCTGAGACGCCCGCCTACGGGAACAGAACCTACAAGGTCGAGCGTCTGTCTTCGGGCGGATCGGACTTCACCTCCAACGGGTCTGAGCGTGTGACCGCCTGGGACGAACGGGTGACAACCTCGATGGGGATTGGAACGCAGATCGACGGCCTGGCTCATCTCGGGGTCGATCATCACTATTACAATGGGGTTCCCGGTTCGCTCGTGGCGTCCTCTTATGTGCTCGATCTGGCGTCTATTCCGCCGATCGTTACCCGGGGCGTCCTGATCGACATGGCGAAGCATTTCGGCAAACCGATGCTTGAGGTCGGCGATGTCTACAATCGGGCTGAGATCGAAGCGGCTATGAAGGCGCAAAAGATCAGGGTCCGGAAAGGCGACGTTGTGATTTTTCACACCGGTTGGCTCAAGATGGCCGGAATCGATCCTGACATGTTCAGAAGCCAGGAGCCGGGGCTTGGAGCGGAAGGCGCCCAGTTCCTTGCCGACCTCGGCGTGGTCGCGATCGGCTCGGATACCGTAGCGCTTGAGGCGATTCCCTTCGAGACAGCTTCGCGACCATTCGTCGTTCACCAGACCCTCCTGGCCAAGAACGGCGTTCACATTCTTGAGACGCTGAACACCGCTGAGCTTGCGGCTGACGGCGTCAAGGAGTTCCTGTTCGTTCTTGGCGCTCCCCGCATGCAGGGAACTGTTCAGATGGTCATCAATCCGGTGGCGATCCGATAACGTCGTTGGGGAGCTGTCCGTGTCCGGCGCTGTCGCCGCCGATTCGTTCGACCGGGTTTGCGCAGCGCGACCGGGGGCTTATCGCGTCATTCAGTGGGGCGGAGCCACGGTCTGGAAGGTGGGGCCGAGGGTCTTTGCGATCGGCGCCGCTCTCCGCGAAGGAGGGTGGGGCGTTTCAGTCAAAGTCTCCCCAATCGCCTTTGAGGCCCTGCGGAATGCAGCGGGCTACAGGCCGGCGCCGTATCTCGCCTCGCGCGGTCTGACCTGGTTGCAGGTCAGCTGTGATAGCGTTGACTGGGAGGAGACCGCGTCCCTGATCGATATGTCCTATCGCCTCGTCACAGCCGCCCTGCCGGCTCGAACCCGTCTTGAGCTGGGCCTTTGAGGCAAGTTCAGAGATCCGCCTCCGTCGCAGACGTGTGCGGAGACGGCTGCAGAAGCGTGAGAGATATCAGCCCAATCGACGGGTCAGGGCGTCGTGCTGGTCCCAGAGCTCCTTGGGAAGATGATCGCCGAACCGTTCGAAGAAGGCCGGAATGAGCGAGGCCTCTTCTCTCCAGACGTCATGATTTACGGTGAGGAGGGTTTCGAGCTGATCATCCGAAAGGCCGAGCCCCCCGACATCGAGCGAGGACTTTGCAGGAACCCGGCCGATAGCGGTCTCGTTGGCGTGGGCCGTTCCCTCAAGCCGTCCGACGATCCACTTGAGAACCCGGCTGTTCTCTCCGAATCCGGGCCAGATGAACTTTCCGTTCGTGTCCTTCCGGAACCAGTTCACGAAAAAGATTCTCGGCAGCTTAGCCGGGTCGGATGCTGTGGCGCCGATCCTGAGCCAGTGGGCGAAGTAGTCTCCCATATTGTATCCGCAGAACGGAAGCATCGCGAAGGGGTCGCGCCGCAGTTCGCCCACTCTGTTCTCAGCGGCGGCCGTTCCCTCAGACGCGACCGTCGATCCCATGAACACGCCGTGTTCCCAGTCGAACGCTTCCGTGACGAGCGGGACAGCCGACGCGCGTCGCCCCCCGAACAGGATAGCGGAAATCGGGACACCCTTCGGATCGGCCCATTCTGAAGCGATCACCGGACACTGATCCGCCGGGCAGGCGAAACGAGCGTTCGGATGAGCTGCCGGCTCGCCTGAAGAAGGCGACCATTTCCGTCCGCGCCAGTCAGTCAGATTCGGCGGAGGCTCCTTGGACAGGCCTTCCCACCAGACGTCTCCGTCCTCTGTCAGCGCCACATTGGTGAAGACCGTGTTCTTTGAGCAGCTCTCGAGAGCATTGCGGTTGGTGGCGGCTGAGGTTCCGGGGGCGACGCCGAAGAAGCCCGCTTCCGGGTTGATCGCGTACAGGCGACCATCGTCTCCGAAGCGCATCCAGCAGATGTCGTCGCCCACCGTTTCAGCTTTCCAGCCCGGAATGGTCGGCTCAAGCATGGCGAGGTTGGTTTTGCCGCAGGCTGAAGGGAATGCGGCCGCCACGAAGGATGATCGTCCCTCAGGGTTCGTCAGTTTGAGAATCAGCATGTGCTCGGCGAGCCAGCCATTGTCCCGCGCCATGACAGAGGCGATGCGCAGGGCGTAGCACTTTTTCCCAAGGAGTGCGTTTCCGCCATAGCCCGACCCGTAAGACCAGATTTCCCGGGTTTCCGGATAATGCACGATGTACTTTTCGTCGTTGCAGGGCCAGGGCACATCCTTCTGGCCGGGCGCGAGGGGCGCGCCGAGCGTGTGAACGGCCGGCACGAAGAACCCGTCCTCACCCAGAAGCTCCAGCGCATCTCGACCCATGCGGGTCATGACCCGCATCGAAATCGCCACATAGGCGCTGTCGGTGATTTCAACACCCAGCGCCGAGATTTTCGAGCCGAGGGGCCCCATGCAGAAAGGCACGACGTAAAGGGTTCGCCCGCGCATGCATCCTTCGAACAGGCCGTTCAGCAGAGCCCGCATTTCTTCCGGGTCCCGCCAGTTATTGGTCGGGCCGGCGTCCTCTTCACGCTTCGAACAGATGAATGTCCGGCTCTCAACGCGCGCGACGTCCTTGGGATCTGAGGCGGCGTAGAAAGAATTCGGTCTCTTGGCGGGATTAAGACGTTTGAGGGTGCCAGCCTCGATCAGCTCGCCTGTGAGCCGCTCCCACTCCGCGTCCGATCCGTCGCACCAGTAGACGCGATCGGGTTGTGTGAGGGCTGCAATCTCTCTGACCCATGCGATCAGTCGCGCATGCTGGGTCGGAGGGGATTCCAGACCCGGAATGCTGAGGGCGCCTGCGTCCCGTGAACCTGTCTGTCTGGCGACCACCTGAGCCTCGTCCGTCATCTTCATGAAGACCAATCCCATCAACCTGCCGTTCGCACGAGACGGGAGCGGCCCCGTTCAGTTCCTTAAAACCGCCCATCCAGTCTCGGGACCCCGACTTCCGCCGGAGACCCTCATCGCGATCGCGGGACTATAGGTCACGCATCGGATGAGTCCAACGTCATACGCCTTCTCCGCGAGCCCCTGTTTCGCAAAAGCCCGCCGTTTGGTGTCCGCCCCTGAACGAGCGCCCCTTCCTTAGGGGAAACTCGAGCCAGATTGCGGAAGGCGGTGACATAGGGTCCCGGCCCGCAGGCGTCGAGAGAAAAATGGGCGGGGAGGCGTGTCGCTTGGTCACAATGAAGCGACAGTCGGTTGGAATTTGTGACCGGGAACGGCGGGAGGCGAATATCCGGCGGCTGAAGTCGCTGCAGCGGCTTGAATCTGAGCTTTCCCGATCAAAAATGAGGAAAGGGTCGGTATTGGGGCCGCCGGATGAATTGCAGCCGGCAGGGGCGGCGTCTAATGTCCTCGTTTCGATGCGGCGGTTCGACAAGGGAGAAGAGTGAATGGTGTTCGGTTTTGGCGGGAAGAAGCCCTCCCCGGTTAAGGCGGCTCCGCCCGTCGGCGCAGGGACGTCGTCCGGGACTCAGGCCCCCCTTTACGGCCTGATGCAGGATTTCCCCCTGACGGTGGACAAGATCCTCGAGCACGCACGGGTCAATCACGGGTTCCGCGAGATTGTGACGCGAACGGTTGAGGGGCCGATCATCCGTCAGACTTACGCCGAGATCTACGACCGGGCGAAGCAGTGCTCGTCCGCTCTGCTGGAAGACGGGATGAAGATGGGCGATCGAATCGCCACTCTTGCCTGGAACACCGGCCGTCATATGGAGACCTGGTATGGCGCCATGTGCATCGGCGGGGTTCTGCACACGGTGAACCCGCGGCTCTTCCCTGAGCAGATCGCGTGGATCATCAATCACGCCGAAGACACGCACCTTTTCTTCGACACGACCTTCCTGCCGATTGTTGAGGCCATTCATTCGAAGTGCCCGACCGTGCGGCGCTATGTGCTCCTGACGGACGAGGCGCACATGCCGAAGGAAACCTCCATCCCCAATCTTGTCGCTTATGAAACGTATATCGCGGGCAAGTCTCGGGACGTGGTCTGGGGCGACTTCGATGAGCGCACCGCCTGCGGTCTTTGCTACACGTCAGGGACGACCGGAGATCCCAAGGGCGTCCTCTACTCTCATCGCTCAAACGTCCTGCACGCGCTCATGGCGCTCCAGAAGGACGGCCTCGCGCTTGGAGCTGGCGATGTCGTTCTTCCCGTCGTCCCCATGTTCCACGCCAACGCCTGGGGCATCACCTTCTGCGGTCCCCTGACCGGCGCAAGCATTATCATGCCGGGCGCCAAGATGGATGGAGCCTCGATCTTCGAGCTTCTGGACACCGAGAAGGTGACATTCTCCGCCGCTGTTCCGACGGTCTGGCTGATGCTGCTTCAGCATCTTGAGGCCAACTCCCTGTCGCTGCCTCATCTGGGTCGCGTCGTGATCGGCGGCTCAGCCGTTCCGGAGAGAATTCTCAGGGCGTTCGAGGAGAATTATCAGGTTGAGGTCGTGCATGCGTGGGGCATGACGGAAATGAGCCCCATGGGGTCTCTCGGCTCGATGACCCCTGAGATTGTCGCCAAGGGACGAGACGAAGTGGTTCGCTACAAGCTGAAGCAGGGTCGTCCGCCTTTCGGCGTTCAGATGAAGATCGTCGACGACAACGGCGCGGATGTGGCGCGCGACGGGAAGACGTCCGGTCATCTCGTGGTTCGTGGGTGGGCCGTCGCCAACGGCTATTTCAAAGGCGTCGGGGGGAACATTCTCGATAAGGACGGCTTCTTTGACACCGGCGACGTGGCCAACATCTGTCCGCTCGGGTTCATGCAGATCACCGACCGCGCGAAGGATGTGATCAAGTCCGGCGGCGAGTGGATATCCTCGATCGACATCGAGAACATCGCAGTCGGTCATCCGGCCGTGGCCAACGCCGCCGCCATCGGTCTGGCGCATCCGAAGTGGGATGAACGTCCATTGCTCATCATCGAGCTGAAGCCCGGCGAAAACGCTTCCCGCGAGGAGATACTCACCTTCCTGGACGGCAAGATTGCAAAATGGTGGATGCCCGACGATGTTGCGTTCGTCGAGAAGATCCCCCTCGGGGCGACGGGAAAGATCAACAAGCTGCAGCTTCGCGACACTTTTAAGGGCTACATTCTCCCCACCATTCAGGCGGCGGGATGACCGCTCCCGGATCCGGCGCGCCTCCGCCCCTGCGTGGGGCGCGCCTTTATCTGCTCTGGGCGGCTGCGGCGCTGTTCCTGGTCGGTTGCGGCATACTTTTGGCGGGGCCCGCGCTTTATCGTTCGGGGCTGGCCGACATCGGCTTCGCGATGAGGGGGCTCTCCAGAGCCTCAATGTGGGTCTTCTCTGCGGGAGGAGTGGTGGCGCTTGGCGCTCTTCTTGCCAATCTCGTGTCGCCGCCGAGGAGGGGTGCAGCGCCGGCGGTAGCGCTCGCTCTGGTCTGTCTGATCGGTGTCCTGAGGCTTCAGGCGTTCGATCTCGAGCGAGCAAGCCTTCCGCCGCTGCATGATGTCCAGACCGATTGGACGCAGCCGGTGTCCTTCACGGTGCGCGCGCTGGACGTGCGGGAGGCGGCAGGCGCTGCCCCGATTCGTGACGACGCGGTCTTTCCCGAGGAGGCCGGGGCCTGGGCTGGGCGTTCATTCGCCGATGCGCAGTCCGAGGTCTACGATCTGAACCCTGTGCGCGTGGGAGCTCCCCCTCCGGAAGCGACGCTCGCCGTAGCTGAGGCCGCCGAGCGCCTTGGGTGGGCGGTGATGCTGAATGATCCGCCTGGAGGTCAGGTGGAGGCGGTTCATTACTCCCGCTGGTATGGTCTCCCCTCCGACATCGCCGTGCGCATTTCTCCGGATGAAACCGGCTCCAGGATCGATGTGCGCGCCGCATCCCGTCAGGCTGGGTCGGACATGGGCGCGAACGCCTCCCTCATCAAATCTCTGATCGATGAGGTCTCCTTCGCTCTCCGGGGGCGCGGAGAGCCCGAGAGCTCTCCGGCCAGCTGAGAACGAAGGCGCCGCGGGCAGCGGCCTCAGCCGGCGGTCGGCGCCGGGGCTTTACGACACATGTAGCGCGAACGGTGGATGTCTTCGGCATTGTCCTCATACCCGGAGATATTCGGATCCACGATGTCCTGAGTAACTCGTATGAGGAGAGGCAGGATCGCGGCGTCGTTCAGCAGGATCTGCTCGGCCTGCTTGAGAAGTCCTGCACGTGCCGCAGGATCGAGTTCCTTGCTCGACTGATCGAGGAGCGCGTCATAGGCGGGGTTGGCGTAGGCGCCGTAGTTCATCGGGCCCGTCCGGCTGTCGAGAAGGTAGAGGAAATTGTAGGCGTCGTTGTAGTCTGCGACCCAGCCGGTATCGGCGACGGCGTAGTCCTTGGACTGAAGCTGATTGTAGAGGGCCTGTGTCTCGACCTGGCGGATTTCCGGTTTGACCCAGGGGGCGATGTCCGACCAGTTCGCCTGTAGCACGGGCGCGATGCGGGGATTGTCGCCAGACGCGCGATGAGCGTACTCGAACGCAAACGGGGCGTCCGGCCCGAAGCCGGCCTCTTCAAGCAGCTGCTTGGCTTTCTGGAGGCGCTGCTCTCGCGGCAGATCGGCCCATGTGAAGCGTGCGCCCTCTGGATATCCGTTCATGCCGGACGGGACAAAGCCGTAGGCTGGCAGCTGGCCACCCTTGAGGATGTTGGCGACGATGTACTCCCGGTCCATTGCAAGAGCGAGCGCCTCGCGGACCCGGGGATTATTGAACGGCTCTCGGGTTGTGTTGGCGACAACATAGGTAGTCGCCATCATGGGGGCGATCCGCGGCCAGCCGGGAAGCTTTTTTCGGGTTTCTTCGAGCTGACCGCTCGGGAAAGAGTTGTTCATGTCGATTTCGCCCGCCTGGGCACGGCGCACCATCTGGTCATGGTCAGAAATTGGAAAGTAGACGATCTCGCTGAAGCAGAGTTCGGATGCGCCTGAGAAGGCCTCATTCTTTACGGATCTGATAAAGTCTCCCGATCGCCATTCCGCCAGCTTATAGGGCCCGTTCACCACAAGATTTTCCGGGTCTGTCCAGTCCTCGCCATGAACCGTCACGACATGCTCCGGGATCGGATACGCCGTGTAGTGCTTCAGGACGCCAGGCAGGTAGGGCATGGGGTTCTCAAGGGTGAGCTCCAGCGTGTAGTCGTCAATCGCTCGAACCCCGAGCTGATCGGTCGGCAGTCGCCCGCCATTGACGTCCCGGGCGTTCTTGATGCCGTACTGGATTGACGCGTAGACGGCGCCGACCGTCTTGGGGTCGAGCAGTCTTCGGAACCCGAAGACGAAGTCGTTCGCTGTCAGCGGCGTGCCGTCTGACCAGTTGGTCTGTTTCAGCTTGAAGGTCCACACGAGACCATCCTCGGAAACGGTCCAGCTCTCCGCCACCCCGGGTACCGGCCGCGCTGCCGCGTCCTCGGTAAACAGTCCGATGAACATGTCCCCGATCACGTCGTTGGCCCAGGTGCCTTCCGCCTGTTGGGGATCAAGACTGTCAGGATTGGCGCCGATGCCGCGCCGCAGTTGTTCGGCGGCCGGCGTTCTCGGTTCCGTCTCGCCGCACGCTCCGAGCGCAAGAACGGCAGCGGCCAGGATCCCGCTAAGGGCTGCGAACCTGTGGGCCATGGTGCGAACTCTCCTTTGTGGGGCCGCGGTCACGGCCCCAGGCTTTCCTTTAGGGGAAACTAGCGTCAGAGTGACCGAAATTGAAAGTGCCTGACGCCGCCGGTGTCTTCGATAGCTGGAATTTCCGATGAAAATTCTGTCAGCGCTCGCCTGCTGGGGTGGACTTTTGCTGCTCGCGCCGATCGCTGCGGCGCAGGAAAGGCCCCTTGATCCGGTTCTGGCGTGTCTTTCCATCTCCGAGGATGCAGAGCGTCTCGCCTGTTTCGACAGGGAGGCTAAACGCCTCCGGTCTGAGGAGACAGACGGGCGTCTCGCGGTTGTCACGCGCGATCAGATCCGAAAAGTTGAGACTGAGGCGTTCGGGCTGAAACTGCCATCGGTTCCCGCCCTGACCGCCGGGGTCCTGTCCGGCGGAGCGAAGGGCGCCGCGCCGATGGAGGCTCTCAGTCTTCGCGTTGATCGCCTTGAGGTCGGATCGGACGGACGCATGCGCCTCGTGATGGAGAACGGTCAGGTCTGGCGTCAGACCGACGACATCCGTCTGGGCGGCTTGGGGAAGGGGCCCTGGAGTGCGGAGATCCGACGCGCGGCGCTCGGCAGCTACATGATCAAGCTCGAGGGCCGGACCAGTTTTCGGGCTGAACGGCGGGAGTGATTACACGGGACGCTGAGGCTATGGGCGCAAGGTCGGCGATTGGTGGGCTATTTGCATGCCTGGCTTTCGCCTGGGCGGGGGAGCCTGCCTGGGCTGACCTCGTATCCTGCTATGTGAGCCGCGCTGGCGATTATGGCGAGATCATAGCGACCGTGTCCGGCGGCTCGCGGGACGAGGCCCCTCTGGCCTGGGCGCCGGCGCCGGAGCGACGGCTTGAGTCCGATCACTTCGCTCCGCCCGGCCTGATGCTCGAGTACTCCGGGCTTCTCCCTGAGGGACTGACGAGGCCTGTGTCTGTGCAGATCCTCGTTTCGCGTGTCGCCGACCGCACTCTGGGATCGGGACCTTCAATTGACGAGCTGAGCGTTCGTGCGACCCTCCAGTCAGGCATGGTCATGGCCTGGACCTGGCCGGATCGGAGGGAGGGCGAGGCTCGTCTGGCGCGGAGTTTGGAGCAGACGGGCGAAGGTCTGCTGATCGAACTCCTCGGACCCGACCGAACGATTCTTGCGAGCTCATCTTTTCTCATGCGTCCTGACGCAGCGCTCCTTGTGGCCCTTCGTGACGCTGGCGATCAGGCCGGCCGCCTTGAACGCGCTCCCGGCGGAGGGTGTCGCGCGCGTTC
Source organism: uncultured Alphaproteobacteria bacterium (assembly GCA_903831255.1). GTDB lineage: Bacteria > Pseudomonadota > Alphaproteobacteria > Caulobacterales > Hyphomonadaceae > UBA7672. The sequence goes on along the minus strand of CAIKWZ010000013.1, from coordinate 149,703 downwards.
CGGTGGCGTCCTCTGACCCGCTGTCGACCAGGCGGGCGGACCGTCTGCGCCTGACATGAGGTTGGGACATTGCCCCACGATGTCCTCTGAATGGCGTCGATCTTATCGGGACTGCGTTTCCGGAACCAATCGTTCTGGAAGCGAGGCTTCGGTTGGTCCCGGTCGCCCAGGTCCTCGGCTGCCGCAGATTGCGATATCCAGGTCGTTCTTTGCGCACGGGCCGCGCGCAGATGCTCTGTGGTCCCGAGAGCTGGATCCCCGGGTCGCCGCGTCGCGTCCATGGTATTTGCAGCAGGGTGTTGTCGGTCCCTCATCCACATGACCGAGATCGACCCGTGTCGCGTGGTTGTCGCCACATGTCCGCGCTCCGGCGGCGCGCCGGGAAATTCCCCGATCAGCGGTCCTTCGGGTCGAGTGCGTCTCTGAGGCCGTCGCCGATGAAGTTCAGCGAAAAGAGCGTCACCACCATGGTGACGGCAGGCGCCAGAAGCATCCACGGGGTCGAAAGCTCGCGCTGTCCCTCTGAAATCAGCCGCCCGAGAGACGTCAGAGGCTCCTGAACGCCAAGTCCTATGAAGGACAGGAAGCTTTCCTGCAGGATCACCACGGGCATGGTGAGCGTCACGTAGACGGCCACGGGTCCCAGAAGGTTGGGCAGAATGTGACGGACGACCAGTCCGAGGGGCTGCACCCCTGCAGCGCGCGCCGCCTCCACGAACTCCTTCTGCTTCAGCATCAGGGTCTGGCCGCGGACGATCCGCGCCATCGTCATCCATTCGACCGCACCGATGGCGAGGAAGATCAGGAAGATGTGGCGACCAAAGACCACCGTCACCAGGATAACGAAGAAGATGAAGGGCATGGCGTAGATGATGTCGACAATCCGCATCATCACCTGATCGGTCCGGCCTCCGGCGAACCCGGCGACGGCGCCCCAGGCGACGCCGATGACGAGACTGACGAAGGTGGCGATCGCACCGACTGCAAGAGAGATCCTCAGGCCGGTCATGACCCGGGCGACCAGATCGCGTCCGTAGATGTCGGTGCCCAGAAGATGCAGATTTTCGAATGTGGGCCCGATTGCGAGGCGATCGCGATACTGTGTGGCGAAGTCATGGGGCCAGACAAAGGGGCCGACGACGGCGATCAGAGTGATCAGCCCGAGCACCACGAACCCCGCCATGGCGGCGCGATTGGCGAGGAGGCGTCTTAAGGAGTCGTCCCAGAGCGAGCGTCCCTTGACGACGGCGCCTTTGAGCAGGGCCTCGCTCTCTGAGGGGGCCAGAAAGGGGGTCATGATGCGCGCCTCATTCGTATCGCACCTTCGGATCGAGCAGGGCGTAGAGAAGATCGGCGATGAGATTGAACAGGATAATCAGACCGCCATAGAGGATCACTGTCCCCATTACCCGCGGATAATCCCGCGTCATGGCGCCGTCGATGAAGGATTGCCCGATCCCGGGCAGGCCGAAGACGCGTTCGACCACGACGGAGCCGGTGATGATCCCGACGATGGCGGGGCCAAGATAGGACACCACCGGAAGGATGGCGGTGGGCGCCGCATGACGCAAGAGGATGGCGGCGTCGCTGAGGCCCTTGGATCGGGCTGTTCGAATATGATTGGAGCGAAGGGTCTCGATCATGGACGCCCGCATAAGGCGCGAGATGATGGCGATCTGCGGGAGAGCGAGTGTGATCACCGGCAGAAAGAGGTTGTTGAAGGTCATTCGTCCCAGATCGAGGCCGCCGGCGGCGAACCAGCCGAGCCAGACACCGAGGATAAGAGACAGGAGCGGGCCGGTCACGAAGGTCGGGATTGATATTCCCACCATGGCCAGCCCCATGGCGGAATAATCGGCTGGCGAGTTCTGTCGGACAGCAGCGATCACGCCGAAGCCGACACCCAGGAATATCGCGAGCGACATCGACAGCGCGCCGATGGTGAAGCTGACCGGAAGGCCCTCTCCGATGAGTTCCGAGACAGATTTGTCCTTGTTCTTCATGGAGGGACCAAGGTCCCCGGTCGCAACCCGGCTGAGATACTGCAGGTACTGCTCGTGCAGAGGGCGATCGAGACCGAGGCTCGCCTTGAGATTCGCTTCCACCTCCGGGGTCAGCTTCCGGTCGGTCGAGTAGGGATTACCGGGAGCGGCCCGCATCATGAAGAAGGCGATGGTGATGATCGCGAGCATGGTCGGGATCGCCGACAGAAGCCGGCGCGCTGCGTATGCCCACGGAAACCGCCCGATGAAGCGCGATAGGGCTGAGGAGGATGACGCGTCGGACAAAGGTGCTTACGCCATAGAACAGGTTGAGGTTATATCCGCCTAGATAACGGATCAGGCGGTGAAGCGATAGTCGCCCATCGGCCGTCCGCCGGGAGGGGATAAGCGAACATGGCGGACATCAGGCGCGTGACGGAAGCCTTCTCTGTGGCTCCGCAGATTTCCGCGGACGATATCGCCGATCTTCCCGGGCTGGGTTTCAGCGCTCTGATCAATAATCGCCCGGATGGGGAGGCCCCTGACCAGCTATCGTCCGAGGAGGTGCGCTCTCTCGCTGAGGCGGCGGGGTTGACCTATCTCCACGCCCCCTTCGTCGGCCAGCCGACCCCTGAGGCTGTCGCGGCGGTCAGGACCTTCGCGCAGTCGCAAGGCGCAACCCTCGCCTATTGCCGCTCCGGCACGAGGTCCATCACCGCCTGGGCCCTGGCGGAGGGGGTGTCGGGGAGGCTGGAAGCGGAGACGATTGTGGGATATGCCGCAGGAGCGGGGTATGACCTCTCAACGATGGTAGCGTATCTGCGCGGTCTGCGGCCCAGGAGCTGAGGGGCCCAGCGGCGCAAAAAGGGACCTGGCATGACAGCTGGCGATGGTTTGGGATCCGAACTTGAAAGGTTTGACCAGGCATCGTCAGATCTTGGCGGCTTCGGCGTTTTATCCGTAGCCGCCGGGCGTCGAATTCGGGAGGTCAGCCTTGGCTAACTGGCTCTGGACCTCTGATTTTGTGGTTGAGGACAACATTGTCCTCGTCAAGAAGACGGGCCACCGGCTGTCCCTCGATCTTAAATTGCTGCACGACATATTCGCGTGGCTCTGTTTTTACGCGACGGCGCAGGTGTGGCGTCTTCAGAGGCGATTGACGGGTCATAGGCGGCCGACCATCGCGTTTTTTCCAGACAAGCCGCGCCCGTGGTACCTCATCTGGCCTGTGATGCATTGCGCCGGCGCTCGTCTGGTCGACAGCCCGCAAAATGCGGACATCGTGGTTCAGTTCGATGATTCGACCACCTGCTCACCAGTCCTGCCTGATCTGAGCGGTCGCGTGCGGCGTGTGCGGACCGTGAACTTCAATGCTCGGGACATTTCCAAATCGACCGTTTCGGCGGCTTTCGGCCGGGTGGCGGGATACGATCTCGCCCTGGATCCCAGGCATCACACCGGACCGATGGTTGATAAGTCAGAGATCAACGCCGCCCATGACGGGCGGGTGGTCTACGGCCCCCTGGAGCCGCAGATAGGCCGGTCCTATCAGAAGCTGATCAACAACGAGGCCGGAGACGGGTTGGTTGAGGATCTGAGGACCTGCACCGTGGCGGGAGAGCCCGTGCTGGTCTTCCGCAAGCGCCGTCCGGTTGCCCGGCGCTTCGCGAACGAGAATGTCAGCGTGGATATGGTGCGGCCTCAGGATGTGTATTCACCCGCTGAGATCGATCTGATCCGACGCTTCACCTCGGAGATCCGGCTTGACTGGGGCGGGGTTGATGTCCTGCGAAATCAGGAAGACGGCAGGATTTACATCGTCGACGCCAACAAGACGGACATGGGGCCGCCAGTGGCCTTGCCGCTGGGCCAGAAGCTGAAGGCCACGAGGCGCCTGGCTCGTGCGTTCGCGGACGCCTTCGCGCCCTGAGCCAGCCGGCTGAACGGAGCTTTCCATGTCGGGCATTCCTTATGTTCGTGACCTCGACGCCCCCTATGGCGAGATGATGCGCCTGACGCCGCGCGTCAGGAGGCTTCTGGCTCCCAATCCGGGACCTTTCACCTTCCGAGGAACTGGCGTCTACGTCATCGGCGAGGGTGAGGTCGCTGTGATTGATCCCGGTCCGATGATTGAAGAGCATTTCGAAGCGCTCAAGCGCTCTCTTGAGGGCGAGCGGATCACCCATGTGCTGGTCACTCACTCCCATGCGGACCACTCCCCGCTCGCTCATCCGCTGGCGGACTGGGCGGGATGCAAGGTGTTCGCCTCTGGCCGGAATGTCTCAGGACGAGCCGAGATCGAGATGGAGGCGGATGAAGACAGCCTCTTCAGGCCCGATATCGCTCTGGAGGACGGCGCCCTCCTTCGCGGTCCTGGCTGGACGATCGAGGCGATTGAGACGCCGGGTCATACATCCAACCACGTCTGTTTTGCCCTGCTCGAAGAGAACGCGCTGTTTTCAGGCGATCACGTGATGGGGTGGTCGACGACAGTCATCTCCCCTCCGGACGGTCGGATGGGAGATTATCTCGCCAGTCTGTCCAAAGTCCGGGCGAGGGGGTTCGCCACCATCTGGCCGACTCATGGCCCCCCCATCACTCAGCCGGAGCCTTTCCTGGACGCGTATGTTCGCCATCGTATGGCGCGAGAGCAGGCGATCGTCGATCGCCTCGCCGCGGGAGATACTCGTATCCCCGAGATGGTCGCCGTCATCTATCGGGATGTCGATCCCCGGCTTCATCCGGCGGCTTGCCATTCCGTTCTGGCGCACATGATTCACCTGGTCGAGGCTGGGCGGGTCGCTGCGACCGGGGACGGACTGCAGGCGCGCTACACCCTCACGTCCTGAATCAACAGGCCCGAACTCAGCGCTCGATAATGACCGGCGACGTCAGCTGGACACCCTGAGACTGGCTTCGTTCCAGATGCTGGAGAAGGGCCTTTGTCCTCTCCTCTCCAAGCACTGAAGCGACTGTTTCGGCGGCGGGAAGAGACCCCGCAATCTGAGCAGCCGTGAAGGCCTCTCCGAACAATCCGAACGGCGATCCGCGGTGGAAGTCCAGCCGGATCCGGGCCTTGTCTTCCGGTTTCAGCCCCGCCAGCTCCTTCGCCTTCGCGATGGCGTCGATCAGATCGCCTGTTTCATCGATCAGGCCCAGCTCCAGGGCGTCCTCTCCGGACCAGACGCGTCCGCGTGCAATCGATCGTACCGTCTCGATCGGCAGATTTCGGCCATCCGACACCAGGGTCGTGAACCGATCATAGGTCTCCCCGAGCATGGACCGGAGCTTCTCCCGTTGGACATCCGACAGCCGTTCGGCGGAATTGAAGGATGCGTAGTCTCCCCCGACAGTGATGGAGGCGGGATTGACCCCGACCAGTCTCAGGCCGTCGGCGATGGCCATTTTGCCTCCAAAGACGCCGATCGAACCGGTGATGGTCGATCGCGAAGCTACGATCGCGTCGGCGCCTGCGGCCACATAATAGCCTCCCGAGGCGGCCGCAGATCCCATCGAGACCACAACCTTCTTTCCCTTCTCCTGCAGTCTTTGAACAGCTCTCCAAACCTGATCTGAAGCGGTCGCTGAGCCCCCGCCGGAATCCACCCGGAACACTACGGCGTCGACGTCGGGATCATCCTCAATGGCGATGAGGCTCGCTGCGACCGTATCCGAAGCGAACTGCGCCGTATTCAGCGAAAGCAGATCCGGCGCACCGCCCGATCCGTTGACGATGTTGCCCTCGCCGCCGACGATTGCGATCACCGTGTCCCCGTCCGAGCCTCCCGAAGGGTGATAGTTGTCAATATCCACGAGGTCTCCATCACCCCGCTTTCGAGCTGCGTCTGCAGCGTCTTCCGGCCATCCGATCTTGTCCACGAGACCAAGGCTCAGCTCCTGATCTGCACCGTACGGACTTGCTTCCAGAAGGCCTTTCATCTTGGCCGGATCCATCTTGCGATCCGTCGCCATATCCACGACGGAGTGCTTCCAGATGCTTGAGGCGAGCGCGGTCATCGCCTCCTTGTGAGGTGAAGAGAAGTCGGACTGCTTGTAGACGTCGGGCGCGTTCTTGAACTCGTGGAACTGTTCGATCTCAGCCGTCAGGTTGAACCGCTTGAATGCGTCGCCGAGAAACAGGGTTTCCATGGACATGCCGGGCACTTCGAAGGATGCTCCCGGCTGCATCCAGATTTCGTCAGCTGCTGAGACGGCTCGATAGGCTGAGGGGCCCGAGACCAGAAATCCCTGAGAGTGGGCCATCACGAATTTTCCTGCGCCCTTCAGTCTCAGCAGGGCCTCTCGCAGTTCTTCCGCGCGAGAGGAGCCGATGTCGACTTCGGAGGCCCGGATAAAGACGCCCCGAATCTGAGGGTCGTCGACCGCCGAGTTCAGCTTAAGCAGCAGCTCTACGAACGACATTTCCGGAAACAGCGCCCCGAAATCGCTGGAGATCGGCTGATCGGGATATCCCCCGCGAAGGTCGATATGAAGAACGTGAGCTCCTGACGCCGTTTGGGGTCCATCCTTGGGAAGGAAGGAGACAACCAGGACGAGAGGAAGAATGACGAAGAAGAGGAGCAGGGCGGCAAGGCCGCCCAGGAAACTCAGGAAGAAAGTCTTCATTCCGCTTCTCCCGACCCTTCAAGGTAGAAGTAACATCTTATCGGCAATCGGAATAATTTGGAACCTGCCGGCTTTGACCTGCCTAGGCTTTCAGACAAGACTGGCGGATCGTCGGCAACCGCCCCCTTGTTCAGGGCCTCCGCCGGGACCAATCCGTGATCTTCAGAAAACGGCTGGTCGGAGTAGCTGGATTCGAACCAACGACCTCTTGCTCCCGAAGCAAGCGCTCTACCAGGCTGAGCTATACTCCGGCGGAGCGGGGGCTATAGCGACTTTCAGCGTTGGGCGCAATCATCGGCGCCAAGGCTCTTTTGAGGCGCTTTCGACGGCTCGGGCCGCACGGATTTGACGTCAGCGGCGGGAAGGGCGGCGCGGTTTGATCAAGGGGCCCGTCTCCGGGGCGGCCGGGGGCCATCCGTCGACCGTTGATAGGGCAGGCGGAGCGGGATGTCGCCTCCCGACGCTGTGGGGATATCTGGTCGTTCCATGACGTGACCTCGGCCGGCCTCAGGAGAGTTCAGCCGGGCAAAGACTTCATTTAGCCACCTCGCTCCGGTCGGCGCAGGAAAGGTCGGCGGCCTCAAGCCGGAATCCCTGAATCAAAGCCGTTTTCTGCCTGTTGCGTTCGGAACGCGAATTGCGTAACTGTCCCGACTTCCTGCTGGGGCGTAGCCAAGTGGTAAGGCAGCGGTTTTTGGTACCGCCATCCCTAGGTTCGAATCCTAGCGCCCCAGCCAGGGAACATCCGCTCCCGCCAACTGACCGTCAGGCGTGGTCGTAGCCTTTGCGTTTTCGCCAGGGTTCAGAGGCTCGGCCTCCTTGCAATCCGGATCAAACCTTGCCTCGCCGCAGGCGAAACCAGCACCGTTGAAAAGCGTTCGCCCTCCCGTGAGGGCGGGCGACTGCAGAATGGAAAGTTCTTAGTCTCGCGGACCTGGCCTGACGCTCCCCGGATGACCACAGGACATCGTGCATGCGCTCACCCTGCGAGCTGTCCGGTATTCCCGCTGCGCCATTGACGAAGTTGGGCAGGAGCATCGGCCACTGACGTTATCAGTCGGGCAGGTTTACAGGCGCCCTGATCGCCATGACGGCTCGAATACGGGATGAAGCCAAGGTTTCCCTATGGAGCTTCAACAGTCTTGCGAAGCAGAACGACATTGTCGGTCTTGATGTTTCGCGACCAGAGAAACTTCGCAGCCCCGAATTTGTCTTCGAGTTCGGTATACGCCGCCTTCGGTCCGAACTGCTTTCGGGTATAGACCGTTGCTGAGGGCCATGCCGAGTCATTGAAACCCGCCGTCGCCCAGTCTGCAGGTTCGGAGAAATGGACAGCTTTGCAGGCGCTGACATTCCGGCTGTTTGCGCAGGCAGGCTTGATGGCGCATGCGCTGGAATCGCGGTCTCCCGACGGTCCGAACTTCAGGCAAGCCGTGCTGTCGAGCGGTGCAAAGTAGAACGCCTCCGCCTTCCAGCTTTCATCGGTGAGAGTTCCGTCGCTGAAGGAGGCGACGACGCCTCCGTCGCCGACATTGTATCTGGCGTACTCCATGCCGACGCCGAGATGCTCCTCCCAGTCCACGGCGCGCAGGGCGAGCGTCATCGGATACGTGGCCTTGAACCGGCATGCCGTCGAGTTGAACGGAGTGAAAGCAATCGGATCGCGACAGACGAATGTGCCGTTCACATAGAGTTCAAAGTAGTTGTCTGCATGAACGAAAGCAGTCACTTCCACGCCGTCAGGGTTCACGACAACCGTCTCCAGCTGGGAAGCATAGTCGGCGTTGACCCCTTTCCCTGTGCAGTCGTTGAAAAGATCCACACCAGTGTCTCCCAGTTGCGTTGCAGCAGGAGCCGACCAGCGTCCCCCGTCTTCATCCGTGACTGTACCGATAAGCGCCTCGGCGAACTGCGTGGATGGCGAAGCGCACTTTGTAGCGGATCCGGCGTTCACACCGGCGGTCGTCGGGCCAACAGAGACGTGACCGCCCGCAGCGGAGAGGGTTTGCCGCGTTAAAGGATCTTCGACGGCCGGAGAAATCTGCGCCACGCCCTTCTCACAGGCTGACGCGAGCGCGCACGCGAAAATGACCGTCGTCGCAAGAGTTTCCAACGTTTTCAAAATCAAGTCTCCCGGTGAGGCGATAACTTCCGAAGGGTGATGGTCGCAGTGCTACTCAAGATATCCGATCAATGACGAGACCTCCCGTCGACGTAAACTCGTCAGGATCTCAAAGGCATGAGAATCAGTCTTCGTTCGCGAGACGGTCCTCGGCTCCTGAATGAACGAGCCGCGGCGATCGAGATACAGAAGTTTGCATCCTGGGCGATAAACCGGCGGCCCGGCATGACGTCATAACGATGGGGGCTGGCCCGTGATCGCGCCTCCTGCAGGTGTCAGGCAGGTCAGCCCCATAACCAGATAATGTCTCCACCGCACGGTTGGCTTTCCTCTCGAGTTAGATGTCTGTGCGGCGAACAGACGCCAGACCTGTAACCAGCCTTTGCCAGCTTCGCAGTTCTTTGTCGCAAATTGTCGACCGGAATGATCCGGGCGATCAGCGGGCATGCCCGGCGCCGCGGCGTCGGGGGCCGATTTAGGCTTCGGGAATCCTGATGCGTGTCATCTAAAGTCTGGCGGCGGCCATCTTTCGGCTGAAGGCAAGGCGCGGCCTCCGGACCTGTCCTTCGGGCGCTTTGCCCAATGCGGATCTGCGGAGCCGCCGTTTGCCCTGTTCGAGCAGCAGGGTTGGGGACAACTCAGGCTTCAAGAATAGCGACGACCCTCGACCAGCCTGCAGAGGCCCCCTTTATCTTGACCGGGAAACAGGCGATCTCGTAGCCGAATGCAGGGAGCGACGACAGGTTCGCGAGCTTCTCCATTTGCCAATAAGGGATCTCGCGGCCCGCCTTATGGCCCTCCCAGATGATAGCGGGATCTCGCTTTTCCGCCCAGCGGCGTGCGGTATGGCTAAAGGGTGCGTCCCACGACCAGGCGTCGGTGCCCACGACGCGGACGCCTCGTTCAGTCAGGTAGAGTGTGGCCTCTCGTCCCATGCCGCAGCCAGCATGGATGTAGTCGGGATGACCGAAAATCTCTCCCGCCCTCGTGTTCACCAGAACGATATCGAGAGGCTGTAATTCGTATCCTATTCGTCTGAGCTCAGCTTCAATATCTTTCGGTCCTGCGACATGGCCGTCGGGAAGGTGACGGAAGTCGAGTTTCACCCCTGGTTTGAAGCAGTACTCCAGCGGCGTCTCGTCAATTGAGGGAGCACGCCTCGCGCCGTGATCTGTTGTCGAGTGGAAATGCCAGGGTGCATCCATGTGGGTGCCGTTATGGGTCGAGATCTCGACCGTCTCCACCGCCCATCCTTCTCCATCCGGCATATCCGCTCGCGTAAGTCCGGGAAAAGAGCGGGCCATGTCCCCGACCGTTTCCGCATGGGAGCGATATGTGATTTTCGGCTCCATGCCCGGAGGGTCCGAGGGAACGCCGACTTCAAGAGCGATCGACAGGTCGATGATGTGACGAGCCATTCGGCATGCTCCGGACGAGGATGGCCAGCCGAATGTCGTCGACTGCCTCAGGACGGCGACTTTGCCCGACATCCTGCAGACCTTCAATCCAGAAGCGTGAGGCTGAATTGCAATCAGCGGAAGCCTCAGAATCATCCGCGCAGGACCGAAGCAGAGAGCGCGATCCGCTTGTTCGATCGCAAGGCCAGCTATTCCGTCAGGGAATAGAAGGCTTCCCTGCGCCAATTCGTGGAGAGGTGTGCCGATGGTCTGGAGAGATATCCTGGTGTTCGCGGATGGAACGGACAGTGGGATCGCACGGGCGGTATGTGCTGGCGAAATCGCCTCTGCTTCCGAGGCGGATCTGTCCGTGTGCGTCATAGCGGAGATGACCGCCATGACGGTAGGGGGCGGATCTCCCGCAATGGCGGACGCGCACGAGCAGGCGCGACGGTTGGCAAGAGACGACGCTGGTCGGTTGATGGAAGCCCTTGAAGAGGGCGACGCTCCTTCACACTCCCGACGCGCGATAAGCGTCCTTGAGGCCCCTCATGCCGACGTCTCGCGACTGGTTGCGTCGCTGGCGCGCAGCAGCGATCTCCTGATCTTTGGTCAGCCAGCCGACGGGGATGGCGCGTCGCTGGACGAGAGTGTTCTCACAGGCGGTTTGATGGGGTCGGGTCGTCCATGTCTCATGCTTCCCCGGCGTCCAGGATGGTCGATGATCGGCAAGAGAATTCTTCTGTGCTGGAACGGATCCCGAGAAGCGTCCCGGGCGGCGCATGACGCCCTGCCGCTGTTGATCCGGGCGCAGGCTGTTCTCGTCATGCACTCCGGACCGGAGGACAGACTGGATGGAACTGATAATGGCGGCCTTCTTCGATTGTGCACTCACCTGTCACGGCATGGCGTGAAGATTGAGGGGCCGGAATGTCCGGCGACTTCCGATGGAGTGGCCGAAGGTATCCTGAGCACAGCTGACGGATTTGGAGCCGATCTGATCGTGATGGGCGCGTTTGGTCGTTCGCCCTGGCGTGAGCGCTTGATGGGGGGCGTGACCCGAAAAATCCTGCAGACGACACGTCTTGCGGTTTGCTTCTCTCATTGAGATCTCATTGAGACGGCGAGCCTCGCCGGGACGTGAAGGGACGGCGTCGCGAAACCTTCCATCGGCGCCTGCGGCGCCCCTGCTTGAGCAGGACGGCGGTCATGGAGCCCCGAGGCGCCAGGGCTGGCAGGAGCAGGTTCCCTGGCCGACGAGGGAGGCCGCCCTTTCAGGCGGCCTCCGGTCATCCGTCAGAGGCCGACGGAGACATTGTCCTCCACCATCGTGACGCCTGGCGCCGCCCAGGCTGCCCGCTCCGCAAGGTCACGTTCGAACCACGCCCTTACCTTTCCATCGAGGCGCACCTTTCCGCCATCGATCGTCACCCGGATTTTAGACGCCTCGAGTTCCGCCTGACGGGCCAGAGCGTCTTCGATACGTTTTTTGACATCATTCGCCTGAACCCGGGCCTTGACGGTGACCTGGTTACTGACGCCGCGAACGCCCTGAAGCGGACGGACGACATTCTCCGCGGCTGTGCGCTGATACTGCCACTCCACCTGGCCGCTGAGCGTGACATAGCCCTTTTCGACCTTGGCCTTGATCTGACCTTTCGGGATGGTCGTGTCCCAGTCGATAACATTGGCGATACGCGTCGCCAGAGCTTCATCGGTAAAGGGCTGTGCGAAGGGTCTGACCTCAAGATCCTCGACATAACCCCTGACGCCTTTGACGCGCTTGACGGCGGTTTCCGCATCCAGCTTCTGAGCGTAGTTGGCGACAAACCCGGAAAGCTTCACGATTCCGTCCTGAACGGCCACGCCGATATCATTGGAGTCTATGGACGGCTCCCATTCCAATTCATCCATGACCAGGGTCTTGATTGTCTTGTCGTCCATGTCGGTATCTCCAGTGTTGGAGCCGCGGACACTGCGGCCTTCGCACTCTCTCTCATGCCGGCTGACATGCGTTGACATTCATCAACTTTGAACGGGCCGGACATGCGAAAGGAAAATGAGAGTGGAGGTGTGACATGATGGAAGCATGGAGATCTGAAACCGCTACAACGGAGCTGATGGCGTTTGCATCTGTTCTGGGTGTTCCGACCTGCAAGGCGCCGTCCTTTGTTGAGACCTGTCTTGCCAGTCTGGATCAGGGTCGGAACGATGGTGAAAGCGAGCGATCCGCGATCAAGAGATCACGAGTCTTCCAGGCAATTGTCGAGGCAGCCCCGTCCGCCCGATCGGGACCTGCCGGCCTTGGACTGGTCGAGGCGGCGAAGGTGATTTCCGAAACGTCGACAGGCCCCTTTCGTATCGCGCCCGATGACGTGAGAGGCGCGCTGTTCCTGGTGTCCGCGCTGGACTTTGGCCTTGACGAAGCAGCCGCTGTCTTTAGCTCCGACGCTGTCAGCCTGAGCCGCCGTCTTGAGCAGCTTCTCGATCAGATCGATCGGATCGACAGGCAATGGCCCGTTGCCGGAGCAGGATCCGGACAGACGCCCACATAGGCGCTGTTCATTTATGATGCCCCCGAAGAGATGAGCGCAGCTGTCGCGCTGGAGTTTGCGGCTTGTCCGGATGGTGAAGGGGGCCTCGCTTCGGATCGCTTCAGGAGCGCCGGGAACTGGGATGCGTTGAGTGTCTCGCTGCGAAGGAGGAGCTCCACGCCCTGATCAAGGTCGGGCCGACGACGTCTGAGAATGCCCTCTGCCGTTTCGGATGCCTTGTGAAGGAGCTTTCGAACCGCCAGGTCGACATCTCTCTGCGTATCCTGAGAAGCTCCTGACATGCCGGGAAACGGACTGGCGAGGGAATCGGCTTTGGAGGCCAGGCTGCGCTCGCCGATCTCAGCGGTCATGCCATAGCGCTCGACCATGTCCAGGGCGATCTGTGTTGCATGCTGAAGGTCGTCAGCGGCTCCTGTCGAGACATCCTCGTGATACACGAGGGCTTCAGCGGCCCGTCCTCCGAGGAGAACGGCCAGTCGCTCTTCAAGATCGGTACGGGAGAGCACGAAGCGCTCCTCCGACGGGCGTTGCAGGGTGTAGCCGAGGGCCCCGAGCCCTCTGGGAATGATCGAGACCTTCTGAACAGGATCGACCGATGGGAGGTCGGACGCCACCAGAGCATGTCCCATTTCATGAACAGCGACGCGCTTTCGCTCTGAGGGCCGAAGCACTCGGCTGCGTTTCTCGATGCCGGCGACGATGCGCTCGATTGCAGTCTCGAAGTCGGCAAGGGTGACGAACGTTCCGCTTCGTCGTGTGGCGGCGATTGCAGCCTCATTGACGAGATTGGCGAGATCGGCGCCTACAAATCCCGTTGTAAGGCCTGCGACGGCCTCGAGATCCATGTCCGGCGCCAGACGGATCTTGCGTGCGTGAACCTTCAAAATGGCCAGTCGTCCCCCCTGATCGGGACGATCGACGAGAACCTGACGGTCAAAGCGCCCGGCTCGTAGAAGAGCCTTGTCGAGGATCTCAGGACGATTGGTGGCTGCCAGCAGAATTACCCCTGAGCTTGGATCAAAGCCGTCGATCTCGGCAAGTAGCTGGTTTAGCGTCTGTTCCTTCTCATCGTAGCCGCCGATAAAGACGCTGCCTCGTGCACGGCCCAGAGCATCCAGCTCGTCGATGAAGATGATGCTCGGAGCTGCACGCCGCGCCTGCTCAAAAAGGTCTCGGACACGCGCAGCGCCGACCCCTACAAACATCTCAACGAATTCCGACCCCGAAATGGAGAAGAAAGGAACTCCGGCTTCGCCAGCCACGGCGCGGGCCATCAGGGTCTTGCCGGTTCCTGGAGGGCCCACAAGAAGAATTCCCTTAGGCGACCGGGCGCCCAGGCGGCCGAACGCTTTCGGATTTTTCAGAAACTCAACAACTTCACGGAGCTCGGCCTTCGCCTCGTCGACCCCGGCTATGTCGTCAAATGCGACCGTTGATCCAGTATCGCGATAGAGTTTCGCTGGGGAACGTCCAACGGACAGGTAGCTGGCGATCCCTCCGCCGCCGCCTGCACGGGCGCTGAGAAGCATCAGAACGAGATAGAAGATCAGCGCAGGCGCGACCCAGCCAAGGATACGCGTCAGGAGGCCGGAGGAGGGGGCTCCCTCCACCCGAACTCCCCGGTCGATGAACTGCCTGGCGAGGTCAGGATCGACCCGAAGCGTCAGGAACTCTTCCTCAGCCTCTCCTCCTTTGGCTCCCTTTGCGGTTCCCTCGATGCGGTCGGGCGTCACGCGTACGCTCTGAATGCGGTCCGACTTCAGCCAGTTTTCAAACGTATCGTAGGAGATCGTCTGGACGGGATTGAGAAGCGACAGCGCCGCCGGGAGAAGCCACAAAGCTGCAACCGCCCCAATAATCAGCCACACCCCCAGCCCCCCCTCCCTCTCCTGGGAGGGATCAGATGAGGGGAGGTTGGGTTGACGACGGCGGCGAGGATCGGAGGACGCTTGCAGAGCCATGCCTCCATAGGCCTTTGTTTGATCCGACTTGGTCTTGCGTCAGGTCAACTGGAGGCGGTTACACAAAAACCTGATGCGTCTTCTGTTTCGGAGGCCATCTTGATTTGTTGGCCCGCATCGTGAAGCTGAGCCTCGTGAGAAAAGGTCTTCGCGATTTGCGCGCGCTCGGCTTGGGGTGCGATGCTTGCCGGAGCGTTGGAGAGCGCAGGTGGAGAGGCCGATTGTGGATCCTTACAGAAGACGCTTCCTCCGCTTTCTGACGCTCGGCGCGGCTGCGGGAGGTATTTCAGGAGCAGCGCTGGCCCAAACGCTCCGCGTTTCGCCGCGGGATATCCTCGAGGCGAAGGAAGCGTTGAATGTTTCTGACTTTCTGCCGATTGCGGAACGGACCATGCGCCCGGCCCATTTCGGCTATCTTCAGACGGGCGTTCTTGACGACGGTACGATTGACGCCAACCGAGCGGCCTACCGGAACTGGGGAATCCGGGCCCGTCGTCTCATCGATGTATCCAGAATAGATCTGACTACGAAGCTTCTCGGCGAGACGTGGGCGTCTCCCGTGGTCCTCGCCCCTGTAGCGAGCCAGCGTGCCTATCATCATGAGGCGGAGCGGCCTGTGGCGCGAGCGGCTCGGTCGCGCGGCGCGCTGCAGATACTCTCTACGATGACCAATATCTCGATCGAAACAGTCATCGCAGATCGACAGGGTCCGATCTGGTTTCAGCTTTATCCGACGAATGACATGGACATCGCAAAGGCCCTGGTGACGCGTGCTGACAGAGCGGGAGCCAGCGCGATCGTGTTCACCGCTGATCTCCTGTCCGGCGGTATGAGGCGGGAGACGCAGGAACGTCTCGCCAGAATGGATCCGGGAGACTGTTCTTCCTGTCACGATCGTTCGGCGGGCTTTGCCGATCTCGTGAGGCGTAAGGCGATGTTCGACCGCTTTGATCTCGGGGAAGCCAGGACATTGAACAATCCGTCCCTGACCTGGGAGTTTATCCGTCGCCTTCGGGATTGGACCGACAAGAAGGTTCTCGTGAAGGGGATCATGACCCCTGAGGACGCTGAGATGGCGCTTGCCTATGGCGCTGACGGGCTCATCGTTTCAAATCACGGCGGCAGGGCCGAGGAGAGCCTGGTTGGCACTCTCGACGCCCTGCCGGCCATTGCAGAAAAGATCAATCGCCGTGTTCCACTTCTGTTGGATGGCGGCATCCGCCGGGGGACGGACGTTTTCAAGGCGCTGGCTCTTGGCGCCAGCGCCGTCTGTGTGGGGCGCCCTTACATCTGGGGACTATCCGCATTCGGGTCCGAGGGCGTCGAGGCGGTCCTGAACATTATGGACGAAGAACTTCGGTCAGTCATGCAACAGGCAGGCGTGACGCGCATCGGGGCGATCGGCCGCAATAATCTGACGCCTCTCGGCTGACCGCTCCGACGCAGGGCAAGTGGAGGGAAGGCTGGTGTCAGACGAAAAACACCGGTGCGAAACCGCCCCCGGGTGTTCTGAAATTCGTTGTCTGACCCTGGTAGAGCCGGGCTGCCGCAAGGAGGGGGGCGCCGTCATATGTATAGATGCGCACATCCATCTTCCGTTCAACGGTCGCACCCTCCACCAGCATGCGTCTTTCACCCGGCGCGGCAAGATCCTGCGCGATATAGGGGGTCTGGAGTATGTCTTCCCAGACCCGCCGGGTGATTTTGTCGCCGCGATAGACAGCTTTGCCCCCGTATCCCGATATGGGCTTGAAAAACACTTGCCCTCGTCTCCGCCACAGATCCTGAGAGGTCTCAGGGGTCACGAGGACGGCGCGGGGGATAGTCGACAAGGCGGAACGCAGTCGATCCTCGACGTTCAGGTCTGAACCGAACTCTGGGTCTGAGAGGAGGGCTAGATTGCGTTTATCAGCATAGAGGGCATGCGCGCGTGGATCCGGGGTGATCGCCACACAGTCATCGAGCAATGCGCGTCTCAGAACGGCATGGCGTGGTTCGCTCAGTGAGAAGTCTGTCAGGCGATTGTAGACCAGATCGACGCGGACGCCGCCTGCAGTAAGGCCGGTAGCGTCTACTTGCAGGTCGGAGGGATCGATGACCATGGCCTCGACGCCATGCCGTTCGAAGAGTTTTCGGGCGAGCAGGAACTCAGGATAGAGGAACTGACCGGACGGATCATCATCGACGATGGCGATGCGCTGAAGGTCTTCCGGAAGTCTGCCCGATCGCACCCACTCCTGACGGAACATTCCCATCACGTTCTCTTCGAACGCTTCGGACCAGACCTCGTTCAAAGCGGGATCCATTTCCGCGCAACAGGCCTTATGAGCGCGCGCGCTGGCGGCATTGAGGAAGGCGCCTCCTGCGTTGGTGTTGATCTCGATAAGTTTCGGCGGTCCGTCGTGAAGATGGAAGTCATAGCCCATAAAGACCCCGACCGGGCCACGATCCCGAACAAGGCGGATATCTGTGTTTTCGAGTGCCCGAGCCTGAAAGGAGGGCGTTCGAACCACCGCCTCGATGGCCGTGATCGTCTCCAGCATGGCGTCGCGCGCTGATTGGGGAGCGAACACCGGCACACCGGAAAGCAGATGCGGCCGCCTGGCGACATGGACCTGGTAGAAGTCCGGATCCCCGCTTTCCCTCGCCAGCTCCAGGGCCAGCTGACGGGTGTCGAGGGTTTCACAAAAGCAGTCGAGGTTCAGAGACGCCGCTCTGAGCTCCGGGCCTGAACGGTCGGCCTTGGGCGGTCCGGTCTCCATATCCGCCTTTCAGGTCTGTCACGCCGCTGGAGAGGATGTCTGGAGACCGCCCATAGCGCTCTTCCCCAGGTCTGACGAGAGCAGAAACTAGACTTTTAGAGACCAGCGACGGCTGCGGGGATGTGGGCGGCCTTTTAGCGTGGGGCGAACGGATCTGGAGAGTTAGGGTAAGGGGCCGGCGGAGCTGGCGGGGTTGGCGCTGGTTGTTTGGGCGTGCACTGTTTTGCGAGATTTGTGATCATGGTCCGGTGCTCGCGAATGGAGCGCTGACATTCCATCGTCTCGAAGGACCGTGCCGAACTGAGCAATCGCATGTCGGTTGTAAGGCGATTGACCGTCGCCTGAAGGTCACGGGTCTGCCGAACCTCCTCTCTGAGCTCGACGACATTCCAACCCAGAAACGCGGCTGCAATCAGGGCCCCGCCAAGGCAGGCGCCGGTCCACATAAGAGCCGATCCTGTCTGGCGACCCTCGGGAGGCAGATGAGAGTTGCTATCCGGGGATCCATTATTGTGTCCCTCAAGCATATGAAGGGTGGTCTGTCCCCCGTTGGAGGCAGGATCCCCCGCATGGCGAGCGGGAAGGTACGTTTCGTGCCCCAGAAACGATCTGTCGGGATCGAGGCTGACCGATGGCCGCTGCTGTCCGCAGTCGAATTTGATTGAGAGGTCATGTTCAAGGCGGCTGACCAGGCTTCTGAGATCCCCGCGGATCACCTCCCTGTTAGCGGCTGTCGGATGGGCCATCGCCGTCAGGTACTGAACGAAGGCGTCTGCTTCGGCATAGGCATGTCCGGGCGTGACCGTCCCGTCGAAGGCCTCCCGAAAAGCGTATTCCGCAAGTTCGACGATCCATCGCCCGGCTTCGTCCGGACGGGTCGCCCACACAGGGGGCTGCTGACCCGACGCCGGAATTCTGACCTCGATGTCCAGAGCTCTCTGCCTGTCCCGCGAATAATCGTTAGGCTTCATCATGATTTGGTCGCTCCCGGGTCGGACCTGTGATCATCTGCATCAGTAGTCGCTGCACCGAGCGACATGATAGGTGTCATAGAAGGCGCGCGCCTCCTTGTCGGAGCGCTCCATCATTTGCCGACCGATTTCGGCGAAGCCTATGCAGTAGTAAGCCATCCCCTGACCCATCTCGAGCCGGGACTTCAGCTGCCGGCCTCCCTCGCTATCCGGGGCGCCGAGACCTTCCAGCCCCTCGGAGAACGATTTGTAGGCGCTCTCCCAGCGTCGCTTGCGGTCATCGCCGTTTGCAAAGTGGGCGAGGCGAAGTTGATGAAGGCCGGATAAGAGTTTTGCCTGGGCGGGGGAGCCCGCTCCCGCAGCTGCGCAGACACCTGATGTATCGCCGAGTGAACCCGCCCGCGCCTTGTCCAGGAGCCGAATACGGGCGAGGCATGCCTGAGCTCGATACTCTCCATTTCGGCCGTCGATCGATACCGCTTCATCCGCCAGGCGGATGGCGGCGGTCTGCGGGGACGCAGAGCCCTCGGTCTCGATCCGACTAAGAAAGTAAAGGGCCTGTCCGCGAGTTGGGGTATCTCGGCCGCGGGAGGCTAGCCGTTCAGCCTCAAGCAGCTGCGTCCGGGCGGCAGGAAAGTGCGCCGAGCCTTTATTGAACAATATGCTTCCGACACCGAGGAACGAGGATGCCAGACTGGGATCGAGGCGCGCGGCGCCCTCGAAACTGATCAGAGCGTCATCGGGGCGTCCCTGAGCAAGCTGGATACGCGCGAGCTCGACCCGCAGGGCGGCGTCCGGAGGAGCAAGTATGAGGGCTCGCTGCAGGGGCGTCTCCGCTTCCGCAAGTCGGCCGGAACTTGCAAGAGCGCGTGAAATCTCGACCAGCAGAGGGATACTGTCGGGCGACAGCTCGAGGGCGCGCTGCAAACGACGGGCGCCTTCTTCCAGCCGCCCCATGCGAATCAGCGTGCGTCCGGAACCTGCGACCGGAACGGAGTCCTGCGGGGCGAGCCGCTCGGCCAGTTCGAAGGCTCGCAGGGCGTCGGAAAGGTGATCGGAAGCCGATGGGCCATCCGAGGAGAGGCCCGCAAGGGCGAGGCTGGTTCGGCCCAGTCCGGTAGCCGCACTCGGACTGTCAGGGTCGTCTCGCCTCGCTGCCTCAAAGGCCTCTTTGGCCCTCTGCAGGCTTTCCGGCGTTGATTCCTGAAGAGCGAGATCACCCAGATGGACGCCCGCGCGGGCGGCGAGATGCTTCTCGCCCGCATCAGTGCGTCGAGCGCCGGCGATCACGGATCGAAAGTCGGCGCTCGCCTCCACAACGCGACCACTCGCGAGCATCGCCTCTGCGCGATCGAACAGAATATGCGTTCTTGGGCCAGGCAGCTGAAGCGCCTCATCAAGAGCTGCGATCGCCTCCGGAGATTTGAGTGAGCCAGATAGGGCCTGGGCAAGGTCGTGAAGAGCGCGCCGGCGGGCGCCAGTCGACCGTCCGGCAAAAAGCTCCGCTGCAAGTCGCAGCGGCTCTGCGGCTCGGTCATACGACTTGGAACGAAGTCGCGCCTCGCCAAGATGAAGGTTTGCAAACGCATAGGATTGAATATCTATGCTTGAGGCGCTGAGGGCCCGGGAGCAGACCGCTTCTGCAACGTCCGGGGGCGCGGTGACTTCAATGTCTCTGTAGCAGTCCGCGATATCGAGATGAAGCGCGTCGATTTGGGACGGGGGCGCGCTTGTGCAGGACGTTGAAAGAAAAAGCGCCAGCAGAAGGCCAGTCCCGCCTGCGCCTCGAAGGTGGCTTACTCCTGATCCGTCCAATGAGATCTCCCGCCCCGCCGTCCGCCAGACTGCTGCTCGAGGAGAGAATGACGGGCTGCTCGCCCTGTTCGCTCCCTGCACCAAGGGGAGATAGGCTCCGCGGTCGGGATAAGTGTTGACGTGTGTCAACCTGCCTTGTGTGGCCGGATTGGCCTCACCTGGGTCATCCTGTGAAGATTTGCCAGGCTGACGCGCCTGCCAGGAGAGCTGCGAGGCTGATCCCGAAAAACAAGAAGCGGAAGCGACTGCGTCCCGGGATCGAGGCTGCGACGACCTTGAACATCGTATTTGATCCTGCAGCAATGAGGATCGCTGCGGCAGCCTGCTCCGCCCCGCCGCCTGCGCGGACGAGGTCGGCGACCGCCAGCGTCACGGCGTCGACGTCCACCAGCCCTGCGGTGGCGGCGAAGGCTGTCAGTCCCGCAGATCCGAAGTTGGCGGCGATGATTTTCGCCAACACGGTCGCAGTGCACAGGAGAAGTGCGAAGCGGCCTATCTCACGAAGATCGAGGGGACTGTGTATGGCTTCATATCCGGTGCGCCCATCTGGCTCGGAATGCCGGATTAGGGCCCCAATGGCTGTCAACGCAAATACGGTGGCAGCGGCTGCAGCCGCAGGCGCAATCATCATCAGCGCCTGACTGGAGAACGTTCCTGTCAGCAGGCAGACGCGAACAATCATAACAATTGAGGCAAGGGCGGCCGCGAGAAGACCCTGAGAGGTCGAGATTTGTTCCGCGTGAGCCCGCCGCGCGACGTCGAGGGTCACAGCGGTTGAGGAAACGATTGATCCTGCGATCGCTCCCGCGATCAGGCCCGAGGAGGGACCAAGGGCCCTTAAGGCTGCGTAGCCCCCGAAGGAGGCCACAGCGACCAGAATCGTGAGCATCCACAATGATCTGGGGTTCACCGCGCCCCATGGATCGATCGGCGCGGACGGGAGCAGGGGAAGGGCGATGAAGGTGGCTACGAGAATGAGAAAGGCCGAACGTATTTCAGGCCATGTCAGACGTCGGAGCCAGCCATGCAGGGCGTCTTTGAAGGCCAGAATTCCTGCCGTGGCGACCCCGGCGCCAGAGGCCGCGACGGGATTTCCGACCACGGCGTAGAGTCCAAGCGCGAACACCAGCAGTCCGGCGATAACCGACGTTGCAGAAGCGTCTTTGTCCGCTTCGGCGTGCTTGAGGTGAAAAACAACGAATGTCGCCGCGAAAGCGAGAATTAGCGCGGCCGTCGGTAGAGGGCCCACCAGAGGGAACAGAGCTCCCGAGAGCCCCCCCAGACAGCCGGACAAGGTGAAGGTTCGCAGGCCGGCGACGCGCGCTCCGTCCGCCTCATGTCGCTGCTTCCACCCTCGCTCCACGCCGACGAGAAAGCCGATCGCGATCGCAAGCCCGAGGCGCTGAGCCAGACCGAGAAGATCTTCCGGGACTGCAGCGAACTGGTTCAGCATGGTCGCGCCTTAGGTCAACTCGCACTCTGAAGGGGGATGAACCCGATCAGGTTTGTCGGGAGCCCATCAGCCTGCTGATATCGGGCGCCGAGGCTGTCGGCAAGCAGACGGCCGGGTCCTTCGGAGGCCGTCAGGGTAATAAGCTGGCTCAGGCCATGGCTGCTGGCGAATTGCAGGCATGCGCGAACGAGGGCTTGGCGAATGGTTTGTCTACAGTCGGGGACCGCCTTCAGATCATGCCGGGCCAGGTCTCGTTCGGGAGAGATCTGAACTCGCCCGACCCCAAGGAGGCGGTCTCCGCTTCCAAAGGCCAGGAACGTCGCCTCCCGATAATAGTCATCATGGCGGGAAGATTCGAAAGGGGAAGCGCCGAGAGAGGTATGAGATCCGGCGCTCACCGGGTCGAAGACCCAGTCCCCATCGAACGTCACAATCCGGTCCAGATCCTTCACACGGCTGGCGCGAACAGTGACCTCACTCCCGGCCTCCGAGAGGGTGCGGCCTAACTCCTCTGGCCACGGGACGATTGCGCTGGGTGTGGGCCGAAGATCATCGGGCGCTCCCAGGCGAATACGTGCATCAAGGCCGACAGCGCCCTCAGCATCGACCAGAAGCGGATTGACATCGATTTCTGCTATCTCGGGGCAGGAGATCATGAGGTCGCCCAAAGCGCACAGAGCATCGGCGATCGCATCGGTTCTGGCGGGTGGGACATGGCGAAAGCCGGCCAGCAATCGGGATATCCGCGTTCTTGCAATCATTTCGAGACCCATCTCCCGATCGATCGGCGCAAGACCGAGGGACCGGTCATGAACAATCTCTGTGGAGACCCCTCCCTGACCCACCATAAGACACGGCCCAAACGCCCGGTCCCTGACGGCCCCGATGATGATCTCATGGCCGAGGGGCTTGCGGATCATCGCCTGGATGGTGAAGCCCTCAATTCTCGCGTTTGCCGCCTTTTGGGACAGGGTGACGAGCATCTCCTCCGCCGCCGTTTGGGTCTCCTTTGCGCTGCTCAGTCCGAGGCGAACGCCGCCGACATCCGACTTGTGGGAGACATCTCTCGAAAGGATCTTGAGAACGACGGGAAATCCGATTTCCGCCGCCGCCCGCGCGGCGAGCTCCGGCGTTGGAGCTGTCATGACCTTGCTGACGGGGACTTCGAATAGGTCGAGTATGGCTTTTGCCTCGGCCTCGGTGAGGGTGGTCCGCCCGTCTTGCATCGCACGTTCAATAATGGCGCCGGCGTTCGCGGATCGGCAGGGGTCCCGACGGAGCGCCGGAGGCGGCGTATGGCTGCTGAGCTCGAGAACTCGAGATCGCAGGCCCACAAGCTCAATGGCGCGGACAGCCTCCTCGGGCGTATCAAAATTCGCAATCCCGGCTGAACCGAGCAGTCTGCCTGATGGACCAACGCTTTCCTCGCCCGTCCAGCATGACATCCACGTCCCGCCGGCGTAGTTCCGCCTGAGGCTCGCGACTTTTCGCGAGGCGTCTTCCCGATCTGCGACCCCCGTGGGACAGTTCATGATGAGAAGCGAGGCGTCGGATCCCTGGTCGGCGACCGCACGCACTGCGGCGTCATAGCGATCTGCATGAGCATCGCCGAGAATGTCGATCGGATTGGCGTGCGACCACGACCGGGGCATCAGATCGTCGAGGCTGGCGATGGTTGCGCTGGACAGAGGCGGAAGGCTCAACCCTGCGGCTGCGGAGGCGTCTGCCGCCAGAACTCCAAGTCCGCCGCCGTTCGTCACGATCGTCAGGGCGGACGATGCGCGCTTCATCGAGAGGGATAAGGCCAGCGCGACCCCGTAGAGATCACGAAGAGTATCGATTCGCACCATCCCGGCGCGGGGGAAGACCGCGTCGTGCACAGCATCGGCGCCAGCCATCGCCCCGGTGTGGGAGGCCGCAGCGAGCGCCCCTGCATGACTGCGTCCCGCCTTCAGGATGAATATCGGCTTGTGACGACCTGTTTTGCGACCGGCCGCGACGAATTTGCGGGCCGAGGTGATGGTCTCCGCGTAGATCAGGATGGATGACGTCGCTTTATCTTCGTCCAGATGGTCGAGAAGATCGCCGAAGTCGATATCGCGCATGTCTCCAAGGGACACGATACGGGAGAAGCCCACGTCCTTCGAGCGCGCCCAGTCGATCATTGACGTTGCGATGGCTCCTGATTGGGTGAGAAATGCGATCGACCCCGGCTTAGGCGAAGTGTGACTGAAGCTCAGATTGAGACCAATGCCTGGAGACAGCATGCCGAGACAGTTGGGTCCAAGAATGCGAAGACCTGAAGTCTGAGCAGAAGACACCATGGCGTCGGCCGCTTCAGGTTCGAGGCCAGCCGAGATCACAATTGCACAACGACAGCCCCGCGAGGCCAATTGCTCAATCAGCTGAGGTAAGCCAGGTGCAGGCGTCGCCACAACCGCCAGATCAATCGGACCGGGGAGCGCCGATACTGAGGACAGACAGGGACGGCCCTCTATCGTCTGCGCATTTGGGTTTATGAGATGAACGATCCCCCTGAACCCGCCTGAAAGCAGATTTCGGGCGAGAATGGCGCCTACCGATCCTTCCCTGCCGCTGGCGCCGACCAGGGCCACTGAGACAGGATCGAAGAGCGCCTGCAGATTTTGCGTTGTCATGTCGCTCCTGAGATACCTGGATCTCGTGGACTAATCGTCATGGACCGACCATCGGATTGACCCTGATCAAGATGAGAAAGGCCCTGTTCCCATTCCAAGGTAACGGCGTGCATCGGATGGTGGGGCGATGAAGGAAACTGGTCTGTCGCGCGACGGTTCGCCCTGTGTGATCGAGCTGCGACTTGAGCGTCTGACGTTGCTATTCGACCCCTTCGACCCCTTTCCTGTCCCCTTCAGGGATCTCTCCAGAAGTGCTGAGGACTTTATTGTCGGATGGGCGCGCGAGTTCCCTCTGTCTGCGCCGATTCACATCCTCTTTCACGGTCCTTCCAGCGAGCTTCGGCCTGAGCATGTCGAGGAGCTTCGTCTGGCGCTGTCCAATCACTTTTTACAGAAGGCAAGAACCCTGTCGGGCGACGTGGCCGAGATGTTTCGCAGAGGGCGTCTCTCGCTTCTGATCGGTCTTCTGGTCCTCGGCGGCTGCTTACTGGGAGGGCGCACCCTGTCCTTGCTGCCTGGAGCTGAGCCGTTTTCCGGCATTATTTCGGAAGGCGCGCTTATTCTCGGTTGGGTGGCGAACTGGAGGCCGATGGAGATCTTTCTCTATGACTGGTGGCCATTGCTCGCTCGCAGGCGTCTTTACCTGCGTCTGGCCGGAGCTCAGGTGAAGGTCTCTGCCTTCGACAGTTCCCCGGCGGTCAATACAAGCCACGCGCTGGACGCATCTGCAATCTAGGAGGAAGAGGGGTCAGCCCGATCATCAGGACTGATTACGAGACGAACTGATGAACGCATGGCTCGCTAACAAGCAGGCGATCGGGTTCAAAGCGGCTGGACCTCAAGGCGTCAACCGACGATTACATGGACCTGTACATGCTGCCTTTTCGGACAGGAGGTGCGAGCCAGAAGAGCGAAGCCAAACCAGGCAGACTGCCTGGAGATTATTCAGGAGACTCCAGAAGCGCTCGCCGGAGGCTCACGACTTGAAGGGAAGAACCGTCACGCAGCCTGAGCGAGACCCCGCCAAGGACAAGTCGCCGCGGGGCAGGGTGTTCTCCCAAGCCCGCCTCTGGGTCTCGATATGTCGGAGCACAGCGCCGGTGGCCTTGGGAACATCGTCGTCCGTGAGATGATTGAGCTCAAGCCATCCATCCAGCGCCTCCTGATTACATCGCGCCTCTGGGCGGTGAGGGGTCAGGGACGCGCCCGCTCCGTTGCTGTCTGAACGCGACATGTTGTGCTGATCGGGACGACCGCCAAGCCATACTCCTGCGAAGGGGCCGCCACGCGCCGCGGCTTCAATGAGGCTTCTTGCAGGCGCTTCAACAAAGGGAGCCTCACAGACGACAGAGCAGTTCGCGGCGACAGCGGAAAGGGTCCTTTGAGCAAGGAGACGGTAGACAGTGGCCCGACCGGCGGGCTCCTGGCCGGCGCTTGCAAGGGGGCCAGACCAGACCGTCTGGCGAAGCTCGTTGAGAATGGACGCAGCGCTCAGACGCCGGGCCCCGCAGGGACCGGAGAGCTCCGAGGCGATGCGAAGACCGATAAGAGACGACGGTGGAGACGATGCGACACAGATAGCTGTGACCGCAGGCTTTTTCTTCACGATAAGGGATCGTGCGAGCTGAATGCGAGCATCTGACGTCTGAGTGTCGCCGGACGCATTGGCGTCAGCCGCACGGTCAAGAGAGCGAGCCGCCATAAAAAATGAAAGAACTCCAAGATCCTGATCCGCCTCTCTCGTGGCGTCGAAATAGGTGTTCATCGCAATATTGGCATGCGATCTCTGGCCATCTTCAAGCAGGGTGGTCAAAAGCAGCGCCAGATCATAGAGCCTGTCCCCCGTCCGCAGAGACACGTCAGGGGCAATCCCACTGGAGGACGGCGTCTCATTAGAAATCAGCCGCAATCCAGTCGAAGGCGTATCTTCAATCCTGAGAGCAGCATGGCGGCCTTCATTCCTGCGTTCAATGATGCGATCGGCATAGACAGAGCCTGACTGAGACAGTTGAGACAGAAGTTGGACGATAGATCCCCCAGACCGACCGAGAAGGCCGGACGCCTCACACTTATTCTCAAGGCAGGACATCAGATTTTCCGCCTCGGGAGAGGTCTGTCTTGCGCCTAAGACGGATTGGTCGTCCGCATGCGTCTCAAGAAGAGACTTCATAATCGTACACAGATCGCTGTTCGTTGCCGCGCGTGAGCCAGACTCTTTCCGCCATCCGGTTGAGAGACGAAGGGAGCTGTGACGGGAAATGGTGGACATGACGCCTCGGATCTCTGGGGGGCTGCAGCATACGCGACAGATGAGGGCAGGATCGGCTAAGCGAGGTCAGGGACCTGACGCCCGGACCTCGCCGGCAGCGGAGCCGTTGCCGATAGCTTCCATTCCTGCGGCCAGAAATTCAGCGTTTGCAGCCATCAGGCCTTCTGGACTTTGCGCCCTAGAGAGAGCGGCAAAGTATCGCGAGTAGAGGTCGCACGTACGCGACCACATCTGAAGCGGGTCGGATCGCGAGGACCAGAGTCCGTTCAGCGCAGAATTCGCATTGGCGCGATTGGCGTGGCTTGGAGTGTCTTTCGGCATGTTGGCCTCCTTCAGCTTGCATGAACGCTGGCAGGACGACATCTGGGCGATGGCCCCTGCCGGGACGTTGATCCCGATCAACACAATATCGAATGCCTCTGACAGAGCTGCCATGTGCCGTCTTGGGCGCAGGGCTGAGCAGGCCGGCACGATCGAGAGCTGAAAGAGGAGAACAACCATGTCGACAGGTCTCGCGGTTTTCGACACGACCGTTCAGGAAACAAACGAGTGGCTACGAGCCATTGAGAATGATCTTCAGCCTCTGACGCGACAGCAGGCCTATTCGGCTTTGCGCGCCGTCCTTCATGTTCTCAGGGATCATCTGACAGCCGATCAGGTCGCCGGTCTCTCCGCCCAGTTGCCTATGCTTCTGAGGGGAGTGTTTCTGGAGGGATGGAAGCCGCTTGAGGCGTCACGGGGCGGCCGTGACCCGGAAGTATTTCTTCAGGAGATTCGCGCGCGGACAATGGGCGCCTGCCAGAGAGACGCCAATGACATCGCTTCAAGCGTTCTGACAGTTATGGCTGATCGCCTGGATCCTGGCGAGGTCCGGAAAATCATCCAGCATCTTCCCAAGCCGCTGAGGGAGTTCTGGCCAGTACGGACATGGGCGCTGTAGCCCGGCCTGGTCGATCAAACGGGAGGCGGCGAGTTCGTGGGTGAGGTGATTGGGCTGACGTCTGAGGAGGCGCAGCGTCGTCTCTTGTCCGACGGACGAAACGAATGGCCGGATCGTGAGACCCGAACATTTCGGATGATTGTCTTCAGATCGGTTCGCGAGCCGATGTTCCTGCTGCTCTTCCTTGCAGCAACCATCTATCTTGCGATCGGTGATCTCGGAGAGGGACTGTTTCTGACTGCCGGGGCATGCCTCGCGGTGGCGCTCGTGATCGTGCAGGAGGTTCGAAGCGAGAGAGCTCTGAGAGCGCTGAGAACCCTCGCGACTCCAACCGTGCGGGTTTTCAGAGACGGTCTGGAGACGAAGATACCCTCTGTGGAGCTCGTGGCCGGCGACGTCATTCTGGTCGGTGAGGGCGAGCGGCTTCCTGCAGACGCCCGCCTTCGCCGCGGCGATACGCTTGGTGTCGATGAGAGCGTGCTGACCGGGGAGTCCGCGCCTGTCGATCGTTTTCCAGAAAGTCGTGCGCCGGAAACGGAGCAGGGCTCTGGCGGCATTCCAGAGAGACATAGACTTCTGGGAGGGACGCTGGTCGTTCGCGGTCACGGCCTGGCCGAAGTGGTAGCGACAGGTTCACGCTCCGCTCTTGGCAGGCTGAGCTCCTCTCTGAGCGGGATCACCTTCGAGCTCACTCCTCTTCAGAAGCGGTCCGCAGGCCTGATCGCCTTCCTCGGAGGCGTGGCGATTCTGTTCTGCGGCGTCGTCGCTCTCACCTACGGATGGCTCCGTGATGACTGGATTGGAGGAATACTCGCGGGGGTGACCGTAGCTGTCGCTCTCGTTCCCGAGGAATTTCCCATGGTGCTGGCCGTTTTCATGGCCCTGGGCGCCTGGCGTCTGGCGAGGCGGCGGGTACTGGTCCGGCGATCGGCTGTGATCGAGACGCTTGGGGGGGCGGGCGTGCTTTGCGTGGACAAGACTGGAACACTCACCGAAAACAGGATGGAGGTCGAAAGTCTGTGGACCCCTGAACGAGGACGCGAGAGACTGAGGGCTGAAGGGGCCTCGGACGATTGCGAGTTGCTTCGTATCGCGGCCCTTGCCTCGCGTATGGGAACAACGGATCCGATCGACCAGGCGGTGATGAGCGCGGCGCCCTCAGGCGTTGAACAGGCCTCTCCGTCATCGCCGACCCGAACATGGCCTCTGACATCCTCGCGACTGGCCGTTATTCAGCTATGGGATGCGCCCACAGAGCGCACTGCGGCTGCAAAGGGGGCGCCTGAGGCAATCTTTGACCTGTGCGCGCTCAAGGGACAGCAGCGCGCGCTGGCCGTGACTGCGCTGGAAAATCTCGCCGCGTCCGGTCTTCGTGTCCTTGGAGTGGCGGGCTGGCGTGGAGGCGATTTTCCGGAGGCAGACCCGGGACTTGCCCAATTTGAGTTCCGCGGACTGATAGGATTTCTCGATCCGTTGCGCTCAGGCGCGCTCGAGGCGATCGCCGAGGCGAGGCGTGCCGGGATAAACGTGGTGATGATCACGGGCGATTACGCGCCAACCGCTATGGAGATTGCGAGACAAGCGGGCATCGACACGTCCGGAGGATATCTGACGGGTCAGGACATTTCGAGGCTGGCCGACGACGCGCTCGCAGATCGCATAAGAGCCGTTCATATTTTTGCGCGTGTCCTTCCTGAGCAGAAGCTCCGCCTGGTCAGAGCCTTCAGATCAGAAGGCGAAATCGTCGCTATGACTGGAGACGGGGTTAATGACGCGCCTGCTCTCGAGGCGGCCGACATAGGGATCGCCATGGGCCGCAGAGGGTCTGATGTCGCGCGCGAAGCGTCGGACATCATTCTGCTGGATGATGGCCTGCCTTCTATCGTCGGCGGAATTCGTCTGGGTCGTCGGATCTTCATGAATCTGAGAAAGGCGCTGATGTTCATCACCGCCGTCCATTTTCCGATTGCTGGACTTGCGCTCCTTCCTATCGTTCTGGGAATGCCGCCTCTGATGTATCCGATGCATGTCGTGCTTCTCGAACTGGTCATTGATCCGGTTTGTTCTCTGGTTTTTGAATCGGAGCCGAGCGAAGCCGACTCTATGGAAAAACCCCCTCGAGACCCTCGGGAATCAATCTTTGGAATGACGCAGCTGGCCCTGTCATTGGTTCAGGGCGTCGTGCTTCTTGTCTTTGTCCTGGTTTCCTATGGTGTGTGGCTGGGTATGTCCTCAGATGCGGAGGCTCGGGGCGTCGGTTTCGTCTCTCTCATCGCCGCGACATTGGCGCTTGCGTTCGCAGATAGTTTTGGACGTTCTCAGTCGCTCTTTCACACCGGTCGTATGGTCTTCTGGATCATAGCCTGCGCTGTCGCGGTCCTGACCGTTGCGATATTCCTGCATCCCGCGCTCGCTTCGGTCTTTCGAGTGGACTGGCCTTCGGGTCCCGGCGCTTGGGTCACGCTGGCCCTCGCGCTGCCGGCGGGCGGTTGGTTTGCAATCTGGAGGCGATTTGATCTTCTCGCCGGGAGGCGTTTCACGGGACAGACGAAAAAGTCGATGGGATGATGGGCGCTTGACCCGCGTCAACGCTCAGGATCGCGCCTCATGATGTTCTGACGCTCTGGCGAGGTCGGTAATCATCGATAGGAGCGGAGTATGAATAATCACAGCGGAAGCGAGGGCTTCCTGGCCCCATTCCCGCGATCCGGGATGGGGGTCTTCACTCCGGTGCAGCGCGAGCTTGATCGGATATTCGATCAGATGTCGCGAGGGTGGAACTCGGGCGCCCTTTCAGGGCTGACGCCCTGCATGGACGTGAGCGAGACCAAGGCGGCGATTGAGTATGCTTTTGAGCTGCCCGGACTGACTCAGAAGGACATCCAGATAACCATAGAAGGGGATACTCTGACGATTTCCGGCGAAAAGAAGCTGGAAAAGGAGACCAAGGACCAGCAACGGCGAGTGATCGAAAGCAATTATGGCGCCTTTGAACGATCAGTGAGCCTCCCGCCAAGCGTGGATCCTAGCAGGATCAAGGCGGTGATGGCCGACGGCGTTCTTCGTATCACGGCGCCCAAGCATGCAGGCGCAGAGCCCAAGACCATTGAGATTCAGTCCGCCAAATAGCTCCGCCCCGAGCACAGGACTGAATGGACGCCCCGGAGATCGCCGCTCCGGGGCGTTCTCGTGTTCAGAGGGACGCACGCGCTAGTTGATCCCGGTCAACGGGTACGAGCAGCCAACGCGCAAAATGTTGTTCTCATTGGGAGGGCGAGCGATGGTCTGTAAGAGTCTTGTGGTGCTGATGGATGACACCTCCGCTGCTAAGCTTCGCGCGAGGGCCGCTGCGGCGATCGCCTACAAGCTTGGCGCCCGGATGACGGGGGTGTTCATGAGGTCCGATCTTATGAGGACTTATGGGGCGGGAGAGGCCCTGGCCTTCATGCCGCCGGTTGATATTGATAATCTTCTGAAGCGCCATGCTGACGCCGTTTCTGAGGCTGCGGACAGGGCGCGCCGTTATCTGGATCAGGCCGCCCGCGATGTTGGGGCGATCGCTGACTGGCGGGTAGTCGATGGCGATCTGGACGATGATGTGATTGGCAGCGCGCGCCGGTGCGATCTGGTGATCTCTCCCGTATCCGTGCAGGCGAGCCTCGGTCAGAATCGGGTTTCGGCGGCTCAGATCGCCATGTCGTCGGGAGGACCCGTTCTCCTGCTGCCCGATGCCGGATACGAGCCTGCGATCGGTCGCAGGATCATGGTGGCGTGGAAGGGAACGCGGGAGTCAGCTCGCGCGCTCAGGGATGCATGGCCTCTTCTGCAGGTGGCCGAGACAATCACGGTTGTCAGAGTTGGAGCAGGTCCGGGGAAGTCGGTCGATCCATGGCTGGACAGCTTCTTTGAAAATCATGGGTTGAAGATGACGTTCGTTGAGAACCATCTGACTGACGCATCCGCTGGAGACGTCCTGCGTCTGGAGATGGGAAAGTCGGGGTCCGATCTTCTTGTGATGGGGGTCTATGGAACCCCCCGGATCCAGGAGATCGTTCTTGGCGGCGTCAGTCGGGATCTCCTGGCGAAGCCTCAGTTTCCTGTCTTCATCTCGCACTGACAGTTTTTCTCCGCAGTGATGCATATGTCGAGTTTATCGAATGTCGCTCGCAACGTGGTCGAAGAAGAAGCTGCAGTTTTTCGGGATGGAAACGGAATGTGTCTGAGTTGGGACGAGATGCGGATCCTGTTGATTGTGGTCAAGCCGGCCCCCGTCCACGCGTGATCGAATGCACACTCCAGAACAGGAGGACACCATGGTCAACAACGTATCCAGACGCGTCGCCGAGGACGTGGGAGACGTCTATCAGGATGTCGTGCATAGCCTGAGCAAAATGGCTCGACACATTGGAGAAGATGCCGGCGACACCATGTCGAAGTCCGGCGCTGCTCTGGTCGACGCCGCATCGGACTTCGCTCGGCAGGCGCGAGAAACAAGCGTGAAAGCGGCGAAGGGAGCTGGCCGACAGATGAGGACTCATCCGGCGGCGACGGCGGCTCTCGCGATTGCAGCTGTCGCGGTGATCGGGCTTGTCCTCGGACAGCGGACCAGAACCGCAACGCGTCGTTGATCCGAACATAGCCGTCAGGATCGTCCGAATAAATGAAAGACGCCCCGCCCGGGGCGTCTTTCTGGCATTGTGCAGGAGATATTCTGAAGGATAGGAGCTCCCGGCGGAGTGAGACGCGGTCACCGGGCGGTGTATCCGCCGTCGATGACAAGTTCCGATCCGGTGACAAAGCTGCTCTCATCGGAGGCAAGATAGACGCAGCCCCAGGCGATATCGTCCGTAACTCCGATGCGACCAAGAGGGTGAAGCGCGTTGACCCCGGCGCGAGCCGCTTCCGGATCGGGCTGGTCATTGAGAAACTTGCGGACCATCGCAGTCTCGATGAACCCGGGATGGATCGAGTTCACGCGAATTCCGTCATTCGCATACAGCAGGGCGTCCGTCTTGCTCATCAGTCGCACGGCGCCCTTTGACGCGTGGTAGGCGGGAACATCGGCTGCGCCAACCAGTCCATAGATCGACGACAGATTGATGATACTTCCCCCCTGAGCGGCTCTCATGTGGGCAATCACATGCTTCGTGCAGAAGAAGACGCCCTTGACGTTCACCGCCTGAACAAGGTCCCATTCCTCTTCGGTGAGTTCATGGGTCGGGCGTCTGGATCCGGAGATGCCGGCATTGTTCACCAGCACGTCGAGTCCTCCCATCGCTTTTGCTGCAGCCGTCATCGCCTGAGCCACCTGCTGTTCGAAGCGAACATCGCATGGCAGATAGACGGCCGAGGCGCCTCCTGTAACCAGTTCTGCAGCGAGGCGATGGCCCTCGACATCGAGAATGTCGAGAATGGCCACCTTCGCGCCCTCCTGAGCCATGCGTCGGGCGCATGCCTCTCCAATTCCCGCCGCCCCGCCGGTGATGACCGCGCGCTTTCCTGCCAGTCGCTTCATGCTAGTTGCCTTTTCTTGTGAATGTCGCCCGAGGCCGGGTCGGTCTTCTGGAGCAATCGTGAACAGGGGTGGTTGTCCCGGATTGGATCCCGAGTGTGTTTTTGGAGTTGGAGCGCTCGGCGGACCCCAGAACATTTTCGTTCGAGGCATCGGGCGAGAAGAGCGCGCAGCCTTTGATTTCAAGACGGGAGGCTTCAAGGATCAGGCCTTCGACATCCTCGTCGGTCGCCGACTGTGGCAGGTTGATGGTTTTTGACACTGCGCCGTCGATAAACGGCTGGATCGCCGCCTGCATGGCGAGCTGCTCCGCAGGCGTTATGTTCTCCGCGGTCACGAAGCAGGGCGGGGGCGGGACCGTGTTTCCCCGAAGCTCACGCCACCTGGACAGGCTCACCGAGGGGATGTCGATAGAGTGAATAGTTCCGTGAGAATCACGAAGATGACGACGTGTGACGGATGCGAAGATTGGTTCGATCCCGCTGGAGACGCCGCCGGCGAGAAGACTGATCGACCCTGCAGGCGCAATGGCCAGAAGTCGTCCGTTTCTCAGTCCGTCTCGTCTTATGGATTGCCGAATGCTTTCCGGCAGCCGACGTGTGAAGGGTCCCTGAAGAAACTTCTCCCGGTCCAGCGCCGGAAAGGATCCCTTTTCCATGCCAAGATCGACCGACGCCTCGTAGGAGGAGTTCCGGATCACCCTCAGCATGTCCTCCGCAAGACGTCTTGCATGGGAAGACGAGTACGACGCACCGAGCAGAACCAGAGCATCCCCTAGGCCTGTGACGCCAAGTCCGACCCGTCGGGTCCGGATAGCCTCGTCACGCTGTGCAGCCAAAGGAAAGGACGTCAGATCGAGAATGGCGTCGAGAAACCGAATGGCGAGGCTGCTGGCGCTTTTAAGGCCAGGCCAGTCGATCTGGGGCGCGGGGCCGAGTGGATCAAGAACGAAGGCGCAGAGGTTCAGAGATCCAAGGGTGCAGGCGCCATGAGCCGGCATGGGCGCTTCTCCACATGGATTGGCGGTCGTGAGGCGCTCCCGCCACCAGAGTGTATTCTCGTCATTGATGCGGTCGATAAACAGGAGGCCGGGTGCGCCGGTCCGTCGGGCGCATGATGCAATCTGTGTCAGGAGATCTCTGGCGCGCATCCATGCTCCGCCTCCCTCCGGGTGACGCAGACGCCAGCGCCTGTCATCGATTGCAGCCTTGAGAAACTCGTCCGTGATCTGAACCGAGAGGGCAAAATGGCTGAGGTCAGGTCCCTGGGCCGACACGAAGGATTCGATGTCCGGGTGGCGGCATGAGAGGGAGGCCATGAGGGCCCCGTGCCTGCGGCGTTCTGCTGGAAAGGCCTCCGCCGCAGCATTCAGCAGGCGCAGGTAGGACAGAGGATCTGTATGCGGGCGACCGTGTGCGTCTGACGTTCCCTTTGGCCCCAGGGGCGAAGCATCGATGCCGACGCCCCCTCCGGACCCGAGGGTGGCGGCGACGTCTCTGAGGTGGTCCATAAGAGCGTCACGGGATGGCGACACTTCGCCCGAGACAAAGCAGTTGCAGAGGGTCTCGCCCTCGCGGTCTCCAGCATTGGCGAGGATCCGGCCGCCCGGAATGAACTGTCCGCTCTCAAGAAGGGAAAGATACGTTTCCGTCCATCGCGGGCGATCCGCCTCTACGGAAGCCGCCGCTGAGGCGACCCGTCTGAAGGTGTCGACGATACGCCGTTCACCGCGCAACCGGTACTTCAGCGACCAGATCAGGGATGACAGCTCCCGCTCGTTCATCCACCCCTCTCCTCGTTCGCCGCGCAGGGACCCTGACGCCGTCCTCGCGAGGAGCCCCTGATCGGGCGACCCGGGGTTGATCGGGATCAATGGTCAGCGGAGCTGGCACGCTGCAGGGGACTTAGTCCCCGACACCCGCTCTGGCGGCGGCCTCTCTCAGGCGGGCGCAAGCGACCTCGGGGGTGAGATCGCGCTGGGGGCCGCCGAGCATCTCGAAGCCGACCATGAACTTTCGGATGGATGCCGACCTCAGGAGGGGGGGGTAGAAATGGGCGTGAACGACAAACCCCTCCGCGTCGGATGACGAGGGTCTCTGATGCCATCCCATGGTGTACGGAAAAGGGGTGTTGAAGACCGCATCATAAGTTTGGGTCAGCCGTGAAAGGATATCGGCGAGAGAGATGATCTCGCCATCCGCCAGTTCAGTGAGGTCTCTTATCGGGCGCCGTGGCGCGAGCAGCGTCTCAAAGGGCCAGGCGGACCAGAATGGGGTCAGAACGACGAAATGTTCATTTCTCAGAACGACGCGTTCAGCAGCTTCGATCTCACGGTCGAGATACTCGCTGAGAAGCGGCCGCCCCCGCTCTCTGAGCCAGGCGGTCTGGCGACCGGTCTCGCGGCGCAGCTCGTTTGGAACGGTCCGACTTGCCCAGATCTGTCCATGAGGATGAGGGTTGCTGGCGCCCATCATCTCTCCGCGATTTTCAAATATGGTGACGGCCGCAATGTCCCTTAAGGCCATGAGCTCAGAGGTCTGGTCCATCCACGCTCTGACAACGGCCTGAATACTGTCCAGGTCGAGGGCAGACATGGCCGCGTTATGCCGGGGCGAGTAACAGATCACCCGACATAGTCCTGTCTCTGGCTCGCTGACGAAAATGTCATCTGATGGCAGACCGGGCGAGGTCTCAAGCAGTGCCGGAAAGTCGTTGGCGAAGACATGGACGCTTCTGTAGTCCGGATTGATGGCGCCTCCGACGCGCGGAGCGCCAGGACAGAGATAGCAGGAGGGGTCGTGGCTCCTCGATGGAGCGGCCTTAGGATCTGAGATCTCGCCCTGCCACGGGCGAGACAACCGGTGGGGGGAGACGAGGACCCAATCTCCGGTCAGAAGGTTCAGTCGCTTATGGGACGAGGCCTGGGTCACGGGTGGATTTCCCCGGCTCCGGCGCCGACGGCGCACACGAAGCCGTCTGTCCTGCGGCCAGACAGGCGTTCCTGATCTCTGAGGATACTTTCCACAGCGTTTGCGGCCGCATGGCGATCACACAAGGCGAGGACCGCGCCTCCGAAGCCTCCCCCCATCTGACGGGCGCCGTAGACCCCAGGGGTGCTCCGCGCCAGGTCTGCGAGCCGATCTGTCTCCGGACAGGTGACGGCGAAATCGTTCTGAAGGCTCTGGTGAGAGGCGTTCATCAGGTGTCCGACCTCCGAGAGATCGCCCCGGCCGAGGGCTGCCGCCGTCAGTGCGACCCGGTCGGATTCGGTGATCACATGCCGGGCCCGCCGATGAAGTACATCTCTGAGGCTAGCCTGCGCGAGCAAGACCAGATCCGCATCCCGCAGCACGCTCACATTCATCAAGCGGGCGGCTTCTTCACATTCCGCGCGTCTTTGAGCATAGCCTCCGTCCGTCAGCTGGTGACGGACCCCGCTGTCGATGACGGCGAAGGCCGCATGGTCGGGAATATGTGCGATCCTGGCCTCAAGCGTCCGGCAGTCGAGCACGAGCGCGCAGCCTGCCTGACCGCTGACAGAGATGAACTGATCCATGATCCCGCATGGAACCCCGACAAAATCGGCCTCCGCCGAGCGCGCCCATGCGGCGCGCTGCTCCCGGGTGGCGTCAATGCCCGACAGTGCGAGGACGGCGGTGAGGACCGACACCTCCAGAGCCGCCGAGGAGCTCACCCCGGCTCCCTCGGGAACATCGCTGGACAGGCCGATATGGCAGGCGATCGGACTGACGCCAGCGTTCTGAAGGGCTGAGAAGACACCGGCGGCATAGTCCGACCAGTCATTCTGTCGGCCGCGTGCGGCGCTGAGCTCACGAACCTCGCCGTCTCGATTGAGCGAGAAGATGCGGCTCACGCCGTCAGGACTGGGGGCGGCGGCGCAAAGGCAGGACCGGTCGATGGCCGCCGGCATGACGAACCCTTCGGAATAGTCCGTATGTTCGCCAATGATGTTGATCCGCCCTGGGGCCCGAAAGAGGCGGGCTCCGTCGCCAAAGCGCTGCCGGAAGGCCTGAACAAGGTCGGAGGAAAGGGACATGGTCCGCCTTTCGGGAGTGATGGCTTTGCCCACCCAATCCCAGTAATAGCAATTCGAGACGCCGCAAAGGAGGGTAAGGGTGAAGCTGGGGGTTTGCTACTATCCGGAACATTGGCCCGAGACGGTCTGGGCCGACGACGCCCGTCGAATGGCCGATCTCGGCCTCTCGCGTGTGCGCATCGCGGAGTTCGCGTGGAGTCGGATGGAGCCGGAACCCGGCCGTATGGAATGGGCCTGGCTCGACCGGGCGGTGGAATGTCTTGGAGGCGCGGGCCTCGAGGTCATCATGTGCACGCCCACCGCCACTCCCCCCAAATGGCTGGTCGACCGGGATCCCGACATGCTCGCTGTCGATCACAAAGGTCGTCCGCGCGGTTTCGGATCCCGTCGCCACTACTGCTTCTCGAGCCCCCGTTACCGTGACGAGGCCGCCCGGGTGACCGAGCTGATCGCAGAGCGCTATGGCCGACTGGAGTCGGTTTGCGCCTGGCAGACGGATAACGAGTACGGGTGTCACGACACTGTCGTGTCCTATTCCCTCCACGCCCGTCAGGCCTTTCGGGTCTGGCTCAGGGCTCGCTATGGGACGATCGCGGCGCTGAATCAGGCCTGGGGGGCCGTTTTCTGGAGCCAGGAATATCGTTCCTTCGAAGAGGTCGATCCGCCTGTGATGACCGTGACGGAGGCCAATCCGTCCCATCGCCTCGACTATCAGAGGTTTGCGTCGGACGAAGTTGCGGCGTTCAATCGTATTCAGACCGACATTCTGCGACGACTGTCTCCCGGACGGGATATCGTTCACAATTTCATGGGCGTATCGACCGCCTTTGATCACCACGTTCTCTCGGCGGATCTTGATGTCGCCACCTGGGATTCCTACCCTCTGGGCTTCCTTGAGCAGGGACGATGGTCGGACGAGGTGAAGGCGCGGTTCATGCGTCAGGGACATCCCGATTTCACGGCCTTTCACCATGATCTTTACCGCGGCGCATGCCGGGGACGGTGGTGGGTGATGGAGCAGCAGCCAGGTCCGGTGAACTGGGCGCCGTGGAACCCCGCTCCGGTTCCTGGAATGGTGCGCGCATGGACATGGGAGGCGTTCGCCCATGGCGCGGAGCTTGTGTCTTACTTCAGATGGCGCCAGGCCCCGTTCGCACAGGAGCAGATGCATGCGGGCCTGCTTATGCCCGATCGAGGTGAAGCTCCGGCGGCTGATGAGGTCCGTCAGGTCTCAGCGGAGCTGAAATCCTTCGGAGAGACGGGCTCCAAGGCGTCGCCTGTCGCCCTTCTGTTCGACTACGAGGCGAAGTGGATGTTCGACATCCAGCCTCAGGGAGCGGATTTCGACTATTTCCAGCTTGCTCTTGAGTTTTACGCCGGATTGCGCCGTCTGGGGCTGGACGTCGACATTATCTCGCCTCGCGAGGATTTCAGCCACTATCGCCTCGTGGTCGCTCCCAGTCTTCCTGTTGTGGACGAAGACCTTGAGCGACGTCTATCAGCCTTCGGCGGGTCGTTAGTGCTTGGACCGCGAACGGCCTCGAAGACGAGGGATTTTCAGATCCCTCCCGCCATGCCGTTTGGAGAACGCGTGGCGAGGCTTCCTTTGCGGGTCGTTCGTGTGGAAAGTCTGCGACCGGGATGGGTCGAGCCGGGCGATTTCCCGGTTTCGCGATGGCTTGAGCATGTGGAGAGCGATCTGGTTCCCCTCGCCAAGACCCGGGCCGGCGCCGGGGTCTGGTATGAGAACGAGGGGGCGCATTATCTTGCCGTCTGGCCTGATCCGCGTCTGCTTCGTGCAGCTCTCGAGACGGCGGCCGTTAGGGCGGGCCTTGAGGTTTGCGATTTTCCGGATGACCTTCGCGTCCGCCGACGAGGAGACCTCAGGATTGCAATCAACTATGGTCCGGAGCCGATCGATCTCGCTGACTGGATCCCCGGAGCCGCGGACTTCGACTTTCTCCAGGGCGAGAGGCGTCTGTCCACGGCGGGAGTGGCGATCTGGCGGTGTCGCGGCGAGGAACTGGCGAAGCTCTAGGGCGCTGTCCTGATCGAGACGCTTCTTGTCCCCGGCGACGAAGCCTAGATCCGGGTCAGGTGGAGCAGCCAGGCGGTCTGAGGGTCGCTGAGGGGGAGAGATAGTCCCGCATCGCCAAGAGAGGTCGCGTCGAAAACGCGTCCTTCCCGCCAGAGGTTCGGATCAGCCAGTCGTCGGGCGGCGATCTGCGGCCAGGGCGTGGGAAGGCTCACTTTGTATCGGGCGGCGGGATCGAGACCTGGAATCGAGAGGGGGGCGCTTTCAGCATGGGAGGCCACGTCCGCCCGGCAGGCGAGAATGAGGGCCTCGCCCTGATCCTCGGAAATGGTCATCCGGGCCTCGGCGCCGTCTCGCGTACTCCATCGAACATGGCGGCCTGAGTGAAGAAGTCCGCGATGATGTTTGTAGAGAGCGATATGGTCGGCGAGCGCTTTTCGGTCCGTCTCTGTCATGCGTCCTGGGTCCGCCTCAACGCCCATATGTCCGAACAGAGCGACCCGGGCGCGCATCTCCATGGGTATTGTGCGTCCGGTTATGGGATTGGGGCTCGGCCCCACGTGTGCGCCGAGGGTTTCCATGGGAAAGATGATCGAGGACCATCTCTGGATCGCGAGACGCTCCAGCGCATCGGTCGTGTCGCTGGTCCAGACGCGCATACAGCGTCTGACAACCTCAAGGTCGATCCTGGCCCCTCCGCTGGCGCAGCTCTCGATATCGACCTCCGGATGAGCGCGTCGGAGGCGGTCCATGAGTTCGTAAGTGCCCCGGATCATGCGTTCCGCCGCCTGCCGTCCTCCGCTGACGGCTGGATCCAGGAAGCGATTGCAGTCCCATTTCAGGCAGGCGATGTCATGGTCGCGAAGCAACACGTCGATCTGGGCGAAGAGGTAATCGCGGACGTCGCTGCGCGCCATGTCGAGCCAGAGCTGATTTCGCATGGTCCGTCTCGCAAGGCCCGTCGCGTGTGCGCA
The DNA here is from genome assembly GCA_903831255.1 of uncultured Alphaproteobacteria bacterium. Taxonomy (GTDB): domain Bacteria; phylum Pseudomonadota; class Alphaproteobacteria; order Caulobacterales; family Hyphomonadaceae; genus UBA7672. The sequence goes on along the minus strand of CAIKWZ010000013.1, from coordinate 109,615 downwards.
CCAGTCGGGATGAGCGCGATATAGATCGCTGTCGGGGCTGACCATCTCCGGTTCGACCCAGAGTCCGAAGTCCATCCCGAGGGACTTCACATGAGTGATGAAGGCGTCCAGTCCCGATGGAAAGCGGGAAGGATCGACCCGCCAGTCGCCGAGAGATGAAGTGTCGTCGCGTCGTCCGAGAAACCACCCGTCATCCAGGATGAACCGTTCGGCCCCCAGATCGGCGGCCTGATCAGCGAGGCGGCGCATGGAAGTCTCGTCAAATGAAAAGTATGCGGCCTCCCACGAGTTGAAATGGACCTTCCTTGTGCTGTCGCGTCGGACGGGAAGGATCGATGCTCGAACGAAGGGGTGGAAGGCGTCTGAGACGCCGTTCAGGCCCGACTGGGACACACAGGCGTAGGCTGTCGGCGAGGCAAACGAGCCTCCGGGCCTGAGAACAACCTCTCCGGGGGCGAGATAAACTCCTGCCGAGGCCTGCCGGGCGCCGCCTGGAGAGGTCGAGGTCATCAGGCGGTGGTTGCCGCTCCATGCGAGGTGGATGGCGAGAATGCGGCCGGTATGGTCGCCAGCCCGGTCTTCAAGAAGTGCGAAGGACGCGCCTGCAAACCCCGTCCGTCCGGTCCGGTTCGTGGACGACCATTCACCGGTCGGGAGTGGCGTGCGGTGCGCCTGCATCTCCCGAGACCAGTCTCCGGAAAATGCGAGGAGATCGCTTGCCCAGTTCGGCGCAGGCAGGCTTAAGGAGGAGAGGGCGTAAAGATGGAAGTCGCTGTCAGCGAGGTTGGTAAGGCGGACCGAAGAGGCGAGAACGCCGGTCCTGGGATCAAGGCGCCAGAGAAGTTCAGCCGACAGTCCGATACGGTCGTCTCTCAGGACGACATGGATTTCATGCGTCAATCGCTGCATGGTCGCAGAGCTCCAGCAGACCAGGCCGTCTCCATTCTCATGATAACCGCTGAGCGCGGGCTCTCCGAGCCAACCCGAGCCTGAAACAGGAAACAGGTTCGCCGGAACCGGCGCATCGGGTGTCGATTCTCTCGGCCCGCGCTTTAGCGCTGCATCCAGCGCATGGAGGTCCGCATCCGGAGCCAGCAGCCGGCCGAAGTGAACGAGCCGGGGCGATGCGTCCTCTCCGAGCGCCACGACGAAGGATGAATGAACGCTGTCGATCCGCTCGTAATGAGTCATTGGGCGCTTATCTTCCTCAGTTCGCATGTACGACGCACCCCCGGTCCGGATATCAATCTGATCCGGACCGGTCGGACGCCTTGGCGTCTCTGTCGGCCTTTATTGGTCGACCGGTGAACGTCTGAGGTTGGCGACGGGTCCATTCCTGCTCTCTCGAGCTGATCAGGACTGCGAGCGTGTCGATCGCCCTGGCAGGGGAAGGCTGGCGGTTTTTCCGAACACCACGCGGTTCACCAGCAGTCCGAAAGCGATGCACGAAAACAGGGTGACCGCCATCAGGTGGATGTAGTGAACGGGTGTCCAGACAAAGGTGAAGAAGGCGTAGAGGGCTGTTCCGAAGATCAGTGCGGCCATTGCAGCACGGGCGTCCACGCCTCGGAAGGCCAGTCCAAGAATGAAGGCCGAAAGAATGGGCATGGAGAGAAGCCCGTTGAGCTGCTGGACAAGATTGATGATGGAGTCAGCCCCTGAGTAGACGGGCACCAGAATGATCGACATGACCATGAAGGCCAGAGAGATGACCGTGTTCAGGCGGGCGACATTGGGCTTTTCCGCAAGGAACTTCTCGTGAAGGTCGCACACATAAAGCGTGACCGAGGAGTTGAGGACGGAGGTATAGCTCGTCAGGACGGCGGCCGCCATGAAGGCTGCGAACGCGCCTGACATCCAGCCGGGCAGGACCTCGGCGACGATGGTTCCATACGTTTTATCGCCCAGATCTCCAAAAAGCTTGAATGCGACCACTCCCGGTATGGCCACGATCGCGGGAATGAAGATGATCCGAATGACAGTCGCCGCCAGAACGCCCTTCTGTCCCTCCTTAAGGTTGGGGGCGGCCATGGCGCGTTGGGTGATCGTCTGATTGGTGCTCCAGTAAAACATCTGGATGAAGATCATCCCTGTGAGCAGCGTGGGCCAGGGGATCGGGCTGTCGGCGCCTCCGATCATCGACAGTCTTTCCACGGGGATGCCGGAGAAGTCGAAATTGATCGCCATCAGAGCGAGGATAACGACGGCCGCGCTGAGGCCAAGGACGCCGATGCCGGAGATGGTGTCGTAGACGGCCACCGCTCTGAGGCCGCCGGTGATGGCATAGGCGGCCCCGACGATTGCGAGGAAGGATGCGATCAGGATGAGAGGGGTATCCAGATCGAACATCGTCTTCAGGAACAGTGAGCTCGTATAGAGCATGATCGGAAGATAGATGAAGATGTTGCCGAGGAGAAACAGGATCGAGACGCTGGCCCGGAGATACTTCGATCCGTACTTTCGTTCGAGAAGTTCTGTCGTGGTTGTGCAGTTGTTTCGGTAGTAGATCGGCAGGAACACATAGCAGAGCATGAGGAGGCCCGCGATTGCGGAGAGCTCCCACCAGGCCAGAAGAAGCATCTGATTGCCGTTCATCCCGACCAGCTGGTCGGTTGAAAGATTGGTCAGTGTGATCGATCCCGCGATGAACGGCCACGAGAGGTTGCCGCCTGCGAGGAAGAATTCGCGGTTCGAATCTGTGGATCGCCCGCCCATTCGGGCGACCTGCCAGGCCGTGGCGGCGGCCATGGCGAGGGTCAGGGCGATGAACACGCCCCACTGGATCATGCTCTTATCCAAAGCCGTTCTCCCCGGTGGTCTTGTCTTTCCGCCAAGGCTAGGGGCCAAACGCCGCGTCGTACAGGGGCCAAACGCCAACTTGTCGGACAAAGCGGGCGATGGCCCCGTCAGGGAAGGAATGGACCGAACAGGGATTGGGTCTGCGGACCATGCGCGCTAGGGAGATGCAGCGCCGACATTGCGCAGGAGGGGATGATGAACGAACGGACCTATGACGTGATCGTTTATGGGGCGACCGGGTTCACCGGCCGTCTGGTCGCCGAATACATGGCGGAGACATATCCCGGCGGGGATGTGAAATGGGCGATTGCGGGCCGCAGTCGCGATCGCCTGGAGGCGCTGAGGGGGGAGCTGAACCTTTCCGCTCCGCCGGACATCGTCCTGGCCGACGCAGCGGCGCCTGAGACATTGGCCGCCATGGCGGCCAGCACTCGGGTCGTTCTGACGACGGTTGGGCCCTACCAGCTCTACGGCGCCCCTCTGGTCGAGGCGTGTGTCGCAGCGGGTGCGGACTATGTCGACCTTTGCGGCGAGCCAGGATGGATTGCCGACATGATCGCACGTTTTGACGCTCCGGCCCGCGCCTCCGGGGCCCGGATCGTCTTTTCCTGCGGCTTCGACTCGATCCCCTTCGATCTGGGCGTTCTTTTTCTTCAACACACGGCCATCCGTCGTTTTGGGGCGCCCTGTCCCCGCGTCAGAGGGCGCGTCAGAAAGATGCAGGGGGGATTTTCAGGCGGTACCGCCGCGAGTCTTCTCGCCACCCTGGAAGCCTCCGTTCGGGATCCCTCTCTGATGAAGCGGCTGGCCGATCCTTTTCTTCTGGCCCCCGGTTTTCGCGGACCCCCTCAGCCGGCTGAGGGGGGGGCTGTTCACGACCCTGTCGTGTCATCGTGGACGGCGCCCTTCATCATGGCGACCATCAACACCAAGAATGTTCACCGCACGAATGCCTTGCTCGGAAATCTCTATGGTCAGGACTTCGTCTATGACGAGCGCATGATGACCGGAGATGGTCCCAAGGGAAAGCAACGCGCCATGGCGGCTGCCCGTCAGGAGAGCGTCCAGACGGCGCTTCTAGCCCTGGCGCCCACGCGGGCGCTGATTCGCCGCTTTGTTCTTCCAAAGCCGGGGCAGGGGCCATCGAAGGAGCAGCGGGAGAACGGTTTTTACGATGTTCTGTTCGCCGGGGAGACTGCGTCGGGAGATCGTCTTCGTGTGTCGGTTTCAGGCCGGAAGGATCCTGGTTACGGCTCGACCTCGCGAATGATCGCCGAGGCGGCCATGTGTCTCGCCCGGGATGTCGACCGGGCCTCGACCCGAGGGGGCGTCTGGACGCCAGGCGCGGCTCTGGGCTCTCGCCTCATCGGGAGGCTCGAGGCCAGCGCAGGTCTCACCTTCCAGGTTGAGGATCCCGTCTAGGATGATGACGGTTCGGACGCCGTCTGGCTTTCGAACGCGATCAGTTCGGCCCGGCTCGGCAGGGATGTCTGGGCCCCCCGGCGCATCGCCGCCAGCGCTCCTGCGGCGCATGCGAAGGAGAGGGCCTGGTCTCGTGGTCGACCTTCGATCAGGGCGAGGGTCAGAGCCGCGACGAAGGCGTCGCCGGCTCCAGTCGCATCGACGGCGGTGATTTTCGGCGCGTCAGCCCGGGCTGACATCCGTCCTGACCTGAACAGCTCGGCCCCCTGCGCGCCTGCGGTTCTTGCGACCAGAGCCCCGCCGCGATGGAGCGCATCGCCGTAGAAGGCGGCCTCCACCTGGTTCACGACGATCAGATCCGCCTTCATGAGCAGGTCTTCAGAAATGGGTCGGGCGGGAGCGAGATTGAGGCAGATGAAGCCTGGTGCGCGGCTGACCGCGTGCGCGATGGTCGCTTCCGGAGTTTCCAGCTGACAGATAAGAGCCCCCTCGATCGGGCCCTTCACGTGTTCAGGTCGCAGCGCGGAGTTGGCCCCGGAGGCGACGACGATCTGGTTCTCCCCCGACGGGTCGACGGCGATCAGGGCGACGCCGGTGGGCTCTGTTTCGTCCGTCAGGCATTCGGAGAGGTCGACCCCTTCCTCACGAAGAAGTCTGAGCGCCTCCTCGGCCATGGCGTCTCGGCCGACGCGCGCAATGAGTTTCACATCGGCGCCCAGCCGCCGCGCTGCGAGGGCCTGGTTCGCGCCCTTTCCGCCTGGATGGCGTGTCAACCGGGCGCCGGTGACAGTCTCTCCCGGACCCGGAAGCCTCGGAGCGGCGGCTGTGAGGTCAAGATTGACCGATCCCAGAACGGTGACCTGAAGGGCCTTCATCGTTGCAGGCTTTCGATGAGCAGGTTGAAGACCCCGTCCGCATCGACGGCGCTCGCCCACAGCGCGTTTGCAGGGCTTTCGGGGCCCAGTCGAAACTCGACCGCTGTATGTCCGCGCGTCAGAGGAGAGGACGTCTCCACCTCGATGTGAGCGGGTCTCGTTTCAAACAGTTCGGGCGCTAAAAGCCATGCGATGGTGCATGGGTCATGCAGCGGGGCGGCTGAGCCTCCTACGCGGGTTCGCTCGACATGATTTGAGAATGCGAGCAGTTCGCTCGCAGCCCTGGCCATAGGCGTTGCGATCGCGTCAATGCGCTCAAGCCGTCTTGAGGTCGAGCGAACCTCGTGTGTGACGTCGAGTCCCATGAAGACGGGGCGGATCCCGGCATCAAGCACGATCTGCGCTGCATGGGGATCGGCGTAGATGTTGAACTCAGCGCTTGCGGAGATGTTTCCCCCCTCGCGTCTTGCCCCGCCCATGACGCATACCGGCCCGAGCCGGCTGGGCAGATCCGGCGCCAGGCGCAGGGCCAGGGCGAGATTGGTCATAGGGCCGGTGACGGCGAGACGAACCGCGCCCGGCGGGTGAGCCATGATCGTGTCGACCAGAGCCTGGGCTGCATGCCCGGACGCAAGCGGGTCGACCGCATCGGGAATGCTCAGGGCCCCGAGGCCGCCGGGTCCGTGAAAGTCGCTGGCGACAGCCTGGGGCGCGAGGAGCGGGCGGCGAGCGCCGGCGTGGACAGGAACGTCGAGCCGTCCGGCGATGCGTCGAATGATACAGGCGTTTCGCGCCGTCGTTTCGGCGTTCACATTTCCGCCGACGGTGGAGACCAGTCGCAGGTCGAACCTGTCCGGCCGCGCAAACGCCATGAAGAGTGCGATCGCATCGTCCACGCCCGGATCGCAGTCGATGATGAGAGGAGCGGGATCCATGAACGGTCGTCCGGCGTTGCGGGGCCATGACGACCCGAATGGGCATTAGCGTCTTTCCATGTCGCCGGAAAGGCGCTGCCAGGACGGGTCTTTCCGTTACGTCCACGAGCAAGAGTGCGCTTCGATGGGCGGGATTTGTGTCGCGAGGGATGAGAAGGGTCTGGACAAGACGGGACGGGAGGAGGAGGCTTCCTCACAAGTTGAGGCGCTCCTGTCATCCTGAGGCGCATAGGCGCTGACGGCGATGAGGAGTGTCGGGATCTCCGTGACGTGTCGTTGAGCGGCGAGCCGCAGGCTTCGAGGAGTGGGAAGAGAATGATCAAGCTCAGGATCAATGGACGAGAGCTCGAGACGGATGCCGAGCCTGACACGCCTCTGCTTTGGATCGTCCGCGATGGGGCGGGGCTGACGGGATCCAAATTCGGCTGCGGCATTGGCATGTGCGGGGCCTGCACCGTGCACGTGAACGGCTCGGCGATCCGCTCATGCATTACGCCGATTTCCGATCTCGAGGGGGTGGAGATCACGACCATCGAGGGGCTTGATCCGGCGGGAGAGCATCCGGTCCAGAAGGCATGGCGTGATCTTCAGGTCCCGCAGTGCGGCTATTGTCAGTCGGGTCAGATCATGCAGGCGGCCTCGGTTCTTAAGGATAATCCTGACATCACCGACGAGCAGATAGACGCGATGATGTCGGGCAATCTCTGTCGGTGCATGACCTACGCCCGAATCCGGGCGGCGGTGAGGCAGGCGGCGGATACGATGAAGGGAGGGCGCTGAGATGGCTGGACGAGTGAACAGGATATCAGGCGGTCTCGATCTGAGCCGTCGCGGTTTCATGGTGGCCGTTGCGGGCTCAGGATTAGCCTTCAGTTTTCTGACCGCCTGCAGCGAGGGCGCTGAGATCAAGGCGTTCGAGCCCACCCAGTGGTTTTCTATGGCCCCGGATGGGATCGTCACCGTGAACATCATCCGCGCCGAGATGGGGCAGCATGTCGGCACCGCCATCGCCCGCATTCTGGCGGATGAGCTTGAGACCCCCTGGGAGACGGTACGCATCAACCACGTCGACACCGATCCGAAGTGGGGGCTGATGGTCACAGGTGGAAGCTGGTCGGTCTGGCAGAGCTATCCCCTGTATTCTCAGGCAGGTGCGGCGGGCCGCATCGCCCTGATCGAGGCGGGAGCGAAGATCCTTGGGGTCGACGCCTCATCGTGCCGTGCGGAGAACGGCGAGGTCCTCTCAGGGGACCGGAAGATCTCTTATGTCGCGATCCTCAAGCGCGGCGCTCTCGAGCGTGTGTTCACGCCCGAAGAGCTGGCGGCGCTGCCGCTCAAGCCGGTCGCCGAGCGTCGGCTCATCGGCAAGCCTGTCGCTGCGCTGGATGTCGCCGAGAAGACGACCGGCGCTGCCGTTTATGGGATCGACGCCAGGATTGAGGGCATGGTCTATGCCCGTCCGCTTCTTCCCCCGACCCGTTACGGGTCGAAGGTTGTGGCTGTGGACGACAGCGCGGCGAAGGGGGTGTCCGGCTATGTTCAGTCCCTGACGCTGGAAGATCCGTCCGGCACGGTTCCGGGATGGGTGATGGTCATTGCGGAGACCTATCCGGCGGCGATCAAGGCAGCCGGTCTTGTGAAGGTGGAATGGACGCCGGGACCTGGGGCAGATGTATCGGAGGCGGATCTTCAGAAGCGCGCTTCCGAGCTGATCTCAAAGGCGGACGCGGGCGCCGTGCTCGATACGGGCGGCGGGGATGCGTCGGCGGCTTTTCGCGCAGCGCGTACGACCCTGGAGGCGACCTACACCACATCGACGGTTCTTCACTTCCAGCTTGAGCCGGTGAATGCGCTGGCCTTCGAGAAGGATGGCGTCTTTGAGATCCATACGGGCAATCAGTGGCAAAGTCTGATCCTGCCGACTTTGGCTCAGGCTCTGGATCGACCCGAGACGTCAATCGTCATGCGCACCTATCGGGTGGGCGGCGGCTTTGGTCGACGCCTGAACGGGGACTACGCCGTTCCTGCGGCTCTGGCCGCAAAGGCCCTGGGTAAACCGGTGAAGATGATCCTGTCGCGGGAAGACGACGCCCGCTTCGACTCGCCGCGCTCACCCTCCGTGCAGAAGCTGAGGATGGCGTTCGACGCGAAGGGTGAAGTCACGGCGATGGAGCATCATGCCGCCGCCGGTTGGCCCACTCTCGCCATGGCGCCGTTCTTCATGCCGAAGGGGTTGGGCGACGTCTCCTACGATCCGTTCGCCATATCGGGTGCGGATCACTGGTATCAGGTCGGCGTGCAGAAAGTCAGGGCGATCAATAACGATCTCGCCAATACTGTTTTCAGACCTGGCTGGCTTCGGTCAGTGGGGCCTGGATGGACCAACTGGGCGCTCGAGAGTTTTCTCGATGAGGCCGCGCACAAGCTGGGTCTCGACCCGGTCGCCTTCCGTCTGAAGTTGCTCACCGGCGAGGGACGCAATGCGGGATCGGCGCCGAATGCAGTCGGCGGCGCGCTTCGTCAGGCGGCTGTTGTTCGTCAGACGGCGGAGAAGGCGGGGTGGGGCGGCGCGCTTCCGGCGAACACCGGGCTTGGCCTCGCCACCAGCTTTGGTCAGGAGAGGAACATGCCGACCTGGGTCGCCTGCGCTGCCCGCGTCAGTGTGGATCGCAGTTCAGGCCAGGTGAAGGTCGAGAAGCTGACCCTCGTGACCGATGCCGGGGCCGTTATCGATCCCGATGGCGCGAGGGCGCAGACCGAGGGAGCCGCTCTCTGGGGACTCTCGATGGCGCTTCATGAAGGCGCGGCGTTCGAGGCGGGGCAGGTCCGGGAGCGCAACCTTGGCGCCTACACGCCGCTTCGTCTGGCCGATACGCCAGCGATGGACATCTCTTTTGTCGAGAGTCTGGAGGCGCCTGTGGGGCTTGGAGAGCCGGCGACGACCGTGGTTGGGCCGGCGATCGGAAACGCGATCTTCGCCGCGGTCGGGGCGCGTCTGCGTCACATACCGATCCGGCCCGGCGATGTCCTGCAGGCTCTTCGCGGCTAGCAGTCTCGGGGGGAAGTAAGCATCAGGAAGGAGCGCCGGGCCTGTGGCTCGGCGCTTTTTTCTTGGAAGGGGAACTTAAGGTGTTCCGGCGCCATCGTCGCAGAACGCGTGAGGTCAGGGTGGGGAGGCGACGTTCAGGGGGGGGCTGACAAGTAGGGAGCTTTGATCAGCGGGCCGGCGGGAGGCTCTCGCAGTCTTTCCACCACACGCACCACCTCGGCCTGACGCCGAACATCCAGCTTGTCGAAGACGCGCTTGATTTGCGCCCTGACAGTCTCCCGTCCGACCCCTCGCGCATCAGCGATATCCTGAAGGGTGAGGCCATTGGCCAGCAGACCGGCGATCTCGGTTTCCGCTGGCGAGAGATTGAACAGAAGCCTGAGCCCGGTTGCTACGGGTCCGGTATGAACATCATCATCGACCGATGTCACGATCAGCAGCGTGTGGGCGCCTGTCAGCGCGTCGAGCGCCATTCCCCGCGCAGGATGGGGGGTCGCCAGCAGCGGGCGCCTGGGAGATCGGCGATGAATGACGATCGGCGAGGGACCTGGCGGCGGACCGCCATTCCCGGAGGGCGTCGCCAGCGTCGCAAGGGCGGCGCGGCTGTTGGGATGGTTCGCCCAGAGCATGTTCTGCCGCACGTTGAATTCCGCATCGAACAGCGTCTCCGCCGCGGGCGTGGCGGCCATAACGCGGCCCGTAACGCTGAGAAGGATCGCGGCGCTTCCCTTCAGCGCGAGGCCTTCAAGCGCACCGTCGAGACGGGCTTCGCGAAGCGCATAGGCCAGCCGAGCCGTCCGGTTGGCGACTGAACGTATCTGACGAAGGGTCTCCATCTCCACCTCGCCGATGGGCCCTTTGTCTGCAGATCGGGCGAGTGAGAAGATCCATGTCTGGTCTGAGATTGAATGTCGCCATCCCGCGAAGCTCTCGATCCCGTGCTTCAAGAAGAAATCGTTGTAGATGGCGGTCGCCTTGCGGCCCTCCGCATCTGTCATCGTCTCGTCGCTGAAGACGGTTCCATCGGGAACGCGATTAACGAAATCCGCCCGATAGTCTGCAGCGAGCCAGCCATCCTTTGCGTACTCATTGAGAAAGACCAACGCGCTGTCCGACCCGATGAAGGTGGGAGCCTCAAGGTTGGCGTGCACGAGACAGAAATGGTCGAACCCGAGCGCGCGTCCCGCCTTCGCGAAGGCATCGGGAAGTGATTCGGGCTCAAAGACCGCTTCCTCGAGTATTTCCTGAGCGAGGGCGATGTGTGTCACGTGCACACCTGCCTGTGGATGTCTTCGTGCTGCATTCGTGCGTTCCCCCCGGAACCCGACTCACCCTTTAACGTAACGAAGCCGTGACCTTAGGAAAACTAAAAAAACATCACCCAAACGGGGGGGGATGACGTAGCGAAATGGGCCCTCGAACGGATTTTCTCTCATCTGATGTGATAGTTACGTCGGAGTAACTTTGGAGAAGCGGCGTTCTGAAGAGGCGTTGACCTTAGGAAAACTATAAACCCATCCCCCAAACGGGGGGTCGTGGCGATGTAGGCTCTCCAACAGGAATTCTCGATGTCGATGTGATCGTTCCATCGGCGGAACTCGGAAGACGCGGCGGAGTGAGGGCCGTGCGCTTGGGTTCGAGGCCGCGCTGACCAGATGACGAATTGTGAGGTTGTCGGGGGGGTCTGGTCACGATCATTAGGGTCGCGCTAGCCTGACGATGAGCCGCAGGTTTCATGCTCGATGAGGAATAGGCGGATGCACGACGACGACCCCCCATTCATTCCTGATGCGCGCAGGTCTCATGACCATGATGATCATGACCATGATGATCATGATCATCATCGTCACGATGGGGATGTCTCTCACATCGAAGCGCGGGTTCGCGCGCTGGAGGAGATCCTGACCCAAAAGGGTTATGTCGACCTGGCCGCGCTTGATCGACTGGTGGAGACCTACGAGCGCCGAATTGGACCGCGCAATGGAGCGCATGTGATCGCCCGGGCCTGGACGGATCCCGATTATTGCGAGCGGCTGCGAACCGACGCAACGCGAGCGATCGCAGAGCTTGGTTATTCGGGACGGCAGGGCGAGCACATGATCGCCGTCTTCAACGCGCCTGGGATCCATAACCTCGTCGTCTGCACCCTCTGTTCCTGTTATCCTTGGCCGGTCCTGGGCCTGCCCCCGGTCTGGTATAAATCGGCGCCATACAGATCCCGGGCGGTGATCGACCCCCGCTCGGTGTTGGCCGAGTTTGGCTTTCTCCCCGCTCTGGATACGCAGATCCGAGTGTGGGATTCGACGGCTGAAATCCGCTATCTCGTCGTCCCGGAAAGGCCGCCGGCGACGGAGGGCTGGAGCGAAGATCAGCTCGCCTCACTGGTCACCCGCAACAGCATGATCGGGGTTTCGCCTGCGTTATCGCCGGAGGCCGCCTCGTGAACGGGGCTCATGACATGGGCGGAATGATGGGCTTCGGACCTGTGCGGGATGAGCTCGAAGATCCGGTCTTTCATTCTCACTGGGAGCGTCGCGCCTTCGCGCTGACCCTCGCAGCGGCCGCTGCCGGACGCTGGAGCATTGATGAGGCGCGTCAGGCGCGTGAGAGACTGTCGCCGCCGGTTTATCTCTCGAAGACATATTACGAGATCTGGATCGCGGGTCTCGAGGCGCTTCTGACTGAGCGGGGGCTGGTGTCGCGCGAAGAGATCGAGGCGGGCCGATGTCTGGGAACCGCAAGGCCGGTGGAGCGCATTCTCGAGACAGATCGCGTCGATGCGATGATCGCCCGCGGCGGGCCCACATTTCGCGCTGACGGCCCAGCCCCGAGGCTCGTCATGGGTCAGACGGTTCGCGCGCGGAACATTCATCCGCCGGGCCATACGAGGTTGCCGCGTTATGTCCGCGGACGATGCGGCGTGATCTCGCATCTTCATGGCGCTCATGTCTTCCCCGATGCCAGCGCATCCGGGCAGGAAGACGTCTCCCAGCCCCTGTACACAGTTCGTTTCTCCGGACGTGAGCTTTGGGGCGAGGAGGCGGATCCGTCGCTGAGCGTCTCGATCGAGGCCTTTGAGTCCTATCTGGAGCCCGCATGACAGGAATTGAGCACTCTGGCGCAGGCCTTGCGGAGGGGGCATGGGGTCCCGGAGGTATCGGATCGGAGCCGGTCTTTGAGGCTCCCTGGGAGGCGCGAGCCTTCGCGCTCGCGGTGGAGCTCAATGCCCGCGGCCTGTTCACCTGGTCGGAATGGGCGGAAGGTCTCGCCCGAGAGATCGCCGTGCCCGATGAAATGGGCAGGCCGAGACCTTACTATGTCTGTTGGCTGAGCGCCCTTGAAAGTCTGGCGACCCGGAAGGGGATGACCAGCCGCGATCGTCTCGAGGCGCGCGGCGCCGCCTGGTTCAGGGCTGCCGAGACGACGCCTCACGGCTCGCCCGTGGAGCCCCCGGAAGAGATCTGAACGAGAGCTTCGGCCTGTCCAATTTCATCACGGCTGAGAAGGCCTGCGCGCTCGAGAATATCGAGCGCGGGCTTGAGGCCGGGTGCGTAATGACGCCAGCGCCCGATCGAGCTGGCGTAGAGCGGGGCGCGCACCTGAGCAGAGCTCGGGGTGGTGACCGGCGCCTTGTTATCGGGAAAGTTGAGACAATCGTCTTCAAAGGAAAGGCCGCAGAAGGCGATCAGCCTTCGCGCCTCTGCTTCGAGGTCCCCAACCAGGCTTTCATATTGGATTTCACAGAACCGGTCCGGAGGCAGATACGAGCGGAAATGTGCCACGAGCGCATCGAAGCGAACATAGTGAGTCGCCGCCCATTCGAGGTCGAAGAGATGGTCGAGGTCCGTAAACCCGTCCTCAAAGAGCTGGCGATAGGCGCTGAGGAGAGTGTCCGCCGGATGGCGGCGCAGGCATATGACCCGCGCCTCCGGCAGGGCGCGCAGGATGATCGGCGCTAAAGATATGTTCAGAGGCAGCTTGTCGATGAAGCGTCCTGAAAGGCCGTGGTTCGAGGCTACGGACTCCAGATAGGTTCTGGCGATCTGATCGGCGTCCAGTCCAGCAGCGCGCTCGATCAGCGGTCCGTCCGCCATCGCACGGGACGACAGCCCTGTAAGTCGCCTCAAAGAGCGTGGAAAGTCAGGCAGCTCTCCACCTGCGGTCACGCAGCTATGTCCGGACAGAATACGTTCAAGAAGCGTTGTGCCGGTTCTGGGCATTCCGACAATGAAGATGGGCGAGGCGCGGCTGGTTCCTGCCGGGCGCTCGCGACACGTCTTCGCTGCGGCTTGCGCCGCATCGAACAGACGGGCCTGGTCTTGAGATGGATCGCTGCGGGCCGATCGTGCATCCGCTTTGGCGAAACGGAGCCATTGCATCGCTGCAATCGGGTCAGAGCGGTCCGCATGAGCCTTGGCGAGGGCGTGTCCGAGCTCCCGACGTGAGCGGGTGGACAGGGGAAGGGCGGTCGCCTTTCGCATCGCCTCGATCTCGGTTTCGTCGACGGGGGTGCGGGAAATCTGAGTGAGGCCGTACCACGCACGTGCATGCGTCGGATCACGAGCAAGGCAGTCTCGATAGGCGCCTTCCGCCCTGTCGAGATGTCCCAGAAACTCCAGGGACATGGCGAGATTGCAGAGATGATCGGGTTGTCCGCTCAGCGAAGCGGCTTTTTCATACAGCTCAGCGGCGCGATCATGGCGACCCAGTCCGGTCATGACGACCCCGGTTACATCCAGGCTGAAGGGATCTCGTTCAGCCAGAATGGCCGCCCTTTCCGCTGTCGCCAGTGCTTCGGGTCGTCTCTCAGAAGACAGAAGGGCATGGGCTGCGTGCGCTGCGGCGCCGGCATGACGCGGGTCAGAGGCGAGGGCGTAGCCGAAGGCCTGGAGGGCCTTGTCCGGGCGACCGTGGCGGGCCGCGATCAGTCCCAGCATGAAATGCGCCTCCGCCTCCTTCGGATCCTCCCGAAGCGCGGCATTGCACAGGGTCAGAGCCGTCTGGTCCTCGCCGGTGGATAGGGCGGCTTTAGCTCGCCCGAGCAGGTCGGACATCGCGGAGGAGCGGGAGGACTTCATGATGACGGTGATACTTTCCACGTGCGCCGAAGTCCAATCAGCGCGGGTCCAGCGCTTCGGACAGCGGGCCGGGCAGGACAGTGTCTGAGCCGCATCTTTGCGCCTGACTCAGGCCCGGCATGCGATCGGGGCCTAGACGCATTCCATTGCAAGGGACAGGCACGGCCCCGCCGCCATAAGGTCGAGAGCGATGAGGGCGGTTATGAACCCCTCTGCGGAGAGCCGTCACTCTGAAGCCTTCGGCTCGAAGGTCAATACGGCGCCGTTGATGCAGTATCGCAGACCCGTCGGCGCAGGACCATCGCGGAACACGTGTCCCATATGGGATCCGCAGGCTGCGCAGTGAACCTCCGTTCTGGGCAGGAGAAGCTTGTAGTCGGTTTTGACCGCGACCGCCTCGGGCGCTGCCGGCTGGTAAAAAGACGGCCAGCCGGTTCCGCTGTCGAATTTGTGCTCGGAGGCCCACAGCCTGGTTCCGCACCCGACGCACGCATAGGTCCCGGATCGCTTTTCATCATTGTGGTTGCCAGGCGTGAACGCACGTTCTGTGCCTTCCTGCCTCGCAATTCGATACTGCTCCGGCGTCAGCTTCTGTCTCCATTCCGCCTCGCTCGCCGGGAAGCGGTGAGCCTGGTCGCTGGGCGGGCGAGGGGAAGGGGACATATCTACTATCCTTGACGATTTGAAAGAGCGCAGATCCTTCAGGCTCCGTAGCTGATGCCGATGGTTTCCGCGACGCAGGCGGGTCTGTCCTTGCCTTCGATCTCCACTGTCGATTCCATTGTGACCTGCTTGCCGCCGGCCCGGGTCTCAACGGCGAGGCACTTCTGGCGAAGGCGCACGCGCGATCCGACGGGAACCATGTTGGTGAAGCGGACTTTATTCGCGCCGTAATTGATGCCCCTAACGACGCCTTCGACCTTCATCACCTGCGAGGCGAGAAGCGGAAGCAGAGACAGGGTGAGATAGCCGTGGGCGATCGGATGCCCGAGCTCTCGAGTCGCCCGCTCGACATCAACATGGATCCACTGGTGGTCTCCGGTCGCATCCGCGAATAGGTTCACCTGTTCCTGGGTGATCTGGTGCCAGGGGGATGCGCCGACATCCTGCCCGACGAGGGTCTCGAGATCATTGAAGTGAACAGTACGCATGCGGTGTCTCCCTGAGCAGCGATTGCGTGCGACAATAGAAAGCTCGTCGTCGAGCGCAAGACGAACCTTAATCTTTGTCCCCTTGGCCGGCGGACGACGCCGAGACCGGTCGAAGGGACCAGATCGGCGTGAAAAATCCCATCCATGCGATCATGGTGAGCATGCCGAGGGAGGGAACGAGAGCCACCAGATGAGGGCCGGCCTGATCTGCAATCACGCCCATCAGAGCCGCTCCCACGGGGGCGCCCGCCATGAACCCGAGCTGGTAGATAGACAGGACCCTGGCGAGCAGCGGGCCGGGCGCTGCGGCCTGGACGATGCCGCGGCTCATCATGATGGAGACCCCTGAAGCCAGGCCCCAGATGAAGACGAGCGACAGGAACGCCCAGTAGGGCGCGCCTCCGATGAGGATCAGGATGCCGGCCGATCCGGTGAACTGGGCGATCAGCAGAAATCGTCCGGGTCGCGATGGGTTGCGCAGGCGAACGATCGCCGCCGAAGAGCAGAAAGCCCCGGCCCAGAAGGTGACGAAGATGTTCCGCAGGCCTTCGGCGTCTGAATGATAGACATCATGGTTGATGATCGGGAGTATGACCAGAAAAGCGCCGATTACGAAGACGCCGACCCCGAACATGGACAGCACCATGCACAGGAGCACCGGATCTCGCCGGACGCACCTGAGCCCGTCGGCGATATCCTTCATCACTGTGCCAGGCGATTCGACCTGGCTCTGGACGACCCGGCCCCGAACAAGAAAGGCGGCGGCCAGGGCGCCGAGGCCTACGACGCCCCCCTGAACCCAGAGAAGGGGGCCGGCCGTCTCCTCATTCGCCTGGCCGCCGATCCACAGACCCAGAATCTGGGCGGCGAATTGGGCGAGGGTCGCAAAGGCGACGCCCTGATGCAGAGTGATTTGTGATCCGCTGGCACGCCGCCTCTCGACGATCTCGTTGAGGATCGCGTCACGCGCCGGGAGCATGAAGGCCCCCACTGTGCCCATGGCGAGAGCGTAGAGCAGCATCATCCAGTAGGTGAGGTTGTCCTCAAGGACGAACAGGCCGAGGAGCGCCGCAGGGGCTGCGGCCGCCAGATGGAAGGCTGTCAGAAGGGTTTTGCCCTCGGCGCGCTCAGCCACCACGCCGCCGAGCAGGATAAAGACGACGGACGGCGCGGCCAGAGCGGTCTGGGCCAGTCCGAGAAGAGTTCCCGACACCTCAAGTTCGTTTTTAAGGAGAAACGGAAAGATCACCATCTGCATGCCGAAGGCGGCGAACCACGAGATCTGCACGAGGAGATAGGCCGGAAGTTCAATCAGCACGCGAAGTTTAGGGATATGTGCGATCGCATCTCCCGCGATGAGGGCGGAGTTGACGCCGCTGACGGGCGACTGGGCGCCTTCGGTGATGGCTTCGTCGAGGGTGTCGAGACGATGATCCAAGCGTATCTCCGAGCGCCGCCGCGGCCTGACCAACCGAGGCCGGACGGTCGCTTGCAGACGGAGTTTGTCTGAGTGCGACAACAAATGATAAGATGATACCCGGAATGTGGAAAGGGTATTGCGATGCAGAGCGTGCGTCTGGTGGGAAGCTGGGCTCTGTCACTGTTTCTGGCGGCGATGTTCCTCTGGCTGGCGGATCAGACACTGTTTCCGGTCGATCCGGAGGGAGTGGTCGTCTTTCGTCAGCTCGCAGAGGTTTCAGGCTTTCCATATTGGGACCCGACCGGGCGTGTGATTGTCGCCGGGCTCGAGATTGTGGCGGCCGGTCTCCTCCTGTTTCCCGCCTCACGCCTCTGGGCCGCCTGGTTATGCGTGCTGATTACGGCCGGGGCGCTCGCCGCGCATGTTCTGTGGCTCGGTATCGAGATCCAGCTGAGCGCTGATCCGGTTCGCACTGACGGCGGCCAGCTCTTCAATCTAGCTCTGGCTCTCCTCGCCTCGTCGATCCTTCTTTTGCGCATCCTGCCTGGAAGGGCCGCATCCTGACAGGGGTGTATCGACAGAGGACGGACTGATCGCCAGGTGATCGGAGGGGTGACCGGGACGGTTTTTCTGGTCTTTGTCCTGTCGTTTCGCTAGGGTTGAATCGCGGATCGTGAGGTTGTCCCTGGTGGGGTTATCGATCCTTGGGAAGGGTTCGAAATCCGAAACGGTCTGACATGATCTATGTTCCTGGCCTGTTCATCGCTTTGATCGCTCTTTGGCTGGCGCTGTCCGGGCATGGTGAGGCGTTTATGGTCGGGCTGGCGGTCGTTTCGGTCATTTTGTCCATTCTGCTCACAATGTGTCTGGGGCTGATGGGCCGCGAAGCTTCGCCTTACCATCGGCTGGTCCCGATGGCGCGCTACGCTGTCTGGCTTATGGGAGAGATCGTGAAATCCAATGTGGCCGTCCTCCGCACGATCATCGAGCCCAGCGCGAGGCTTCGTCCCCGGCTGGCGGCTCTCGACGCAGACGGCCGCAGTGAGCTTGCGACGGCGCTCTTTGCCAATTCCATCACTCTGACGCCGGGCACGGTGACCATTGAGGCCGCTCGGGACGGGCTTCTGGTTCACTCACTGCATGATGGCGCGGACGAGCAGGACGAGTTCGCCCCGATGGCTGCGCGAAGCCTTATGGCCGCTGACGGTCGGGGGTAGAGGCATGCTTGCGGGAGGTGTGGCCGGGCTTCTTGTCGCCATGGGGCTGATGATTGTGCGCCTTCTTCGGGGGCCGACAGCCTATGATCGTGTTCTGGCGGTCAATTCGTTCGGAACCAAGACGGTTCTCATGATCGCGCTGATGGGCTTCGCCGTCGGCCGGCCGGATTTTCTGGACGTCGCCATTGTCTATGCTCTGATCAACTTTATCTCGACCATCGCCCTGATGAAGGTTTTTCGTCTGCGCTCTCTGGCCGAGCCGCTGGCTCGTCTCTCTATCTCCCGGGAGGCGCCCGATGGCTGAGGCGATTGGCTGGATTGGGGCCGTTCTTGTCATTGCTGCGGTCGGCTTGTCGATCGCAGGTGCCGTGGGCGTATTGAGATTTCCCGACGTCTATACCCGAATTCACGCGGCGAGCATTACGGATACCGGCGCTGCAAGCCTTATGACGCTGGGCTTGTTGTTGATGGCGGGTTTCTCGCCTGCGGCGATCAAGCTCTGCATCGTCTGGGTGTTCATCATGCTCACCAGTCCGGCGGCTGCTCACGCCCTGGCGGGCGCCGCTTTCGGTTCAGGGCATCGTCCAGTCCTCGCAGATCCCAGGCAGCCCTCGGAGGATGAGGCATGAGCCTTCTCCTCGCCTCTCCGGAACTCGAGCTGGTCTTTTCGGCTCTTCTTCTCACCCTGGTCGCAGGTCTTGTCGTCGCCCTGCTGGCGGCGCGTTCGGTCTTGACCTGCATCCTGCTGATGTCGGCGTTTTCCCTGACGATGGCCCTTTGGCTGATGACGATGGATGCGCCGGATGTCGCATTCACTGAGGCTTCGGTCGGCGCCGGCGTCTCGACCATGATCCTTCTGGGGGCGGCCCTATCATCAACCGATGTTATTCCATCGCTGCGTCCGGGGCGTCTGTGGTTTCCGGCTGTCGCGTGTCTGGCGGCTTTCATCGGGATGGCTCTTATTGTTCCGGATCTGCCTGTCTTCGGCGACCCCGGATCGCCGCCGAGCGCTTATGTGGGGCGTCTCTACCTTGAGCAGACCCCTCATGACATCGGTGCGCCAAACGTCGTCACCGCCGTGCTGGCCAGCTATCGCGGCTTTGACACTCTTGGGGAGACAACCGTCATTTTTGCGGCGGGCGTCGGCGTTCTCCTCCTGCTCGGCGGTCAGGTTCGAAGCCCCGACGCCGCGCCTGAGGATGTCTCGCTTCGCGCATCGGCGGGAAGCCCGGTCCTGTCGGTCGCTGCGAGACTTCTCATCCCCATCATCTGCCTCTACGCCTTTTATGTCCTCGCTCACGGAGAGTTCGGCGCCGGGGGAGGGTTTCAGGCGGGGGTCATTCTCGCCGCCGCCCTGATCCTCCACGCGCTGGTGTTCGGCGTTCGCGAGACAATGAAAGCCCTGCCGGTCGGCGTCGTTCGCGCATGCGCCGCCCTTGGCGTGCTTGGCTACGCCGCGGTGGGCTTCCTCGCCATTCTCAATGGGGGCCGCTTTCTTGACTACGACGCCTTGCTCTCTCCGGTGTTCGAGGCGGGCCTTCCGTCGTCTCACCTGGCCGGAGGACACCACCACTGGGGTCAGCGCATCGGAATTCTGGCGATTGAGACCGGCGTGATGTTGGCGGTCGCTTCCACAATGACGGCGATTTTCTATGCGTTCACGGGGCGCGTCTCACGGTCGGATGCGGCGGGCGCCTCATGACCCTGGCGCTTGTTCTCACGCCCTATGTCTACGGCCTGGGTTTCTTCATGATGGCGGCGGGTCTCTTGATCGCGCTGACAAGCCGCCATCTGATCAAGAGGCTGATCGGTCTGGGAGTGTTCCAGACATCGGCCGGGGTGTTTTACATTCTGCTGTCGAAGGTTTCGGGCGGCACCGCGGCCATAAGGCTCGAGGCTGACAGTCCCGCAGCCGAGGCGCTGGCTTCGAGGCTGGATGCGGCCTATATCGCCGCTCACGGCGTGGACGGTGTCGTCTACTCCAACCCCCTGCCGCACGTTCTGATCCTGACCGCGATCGTTGTCGGAGCGGCGACGCTGGCGGTCGGTCTCGCGATTATCGTCAGGATTCGCGAAACCTATGGGACCGTCGATTTCGAAGAGATATCCGCTCTGGAAGCCAGGGCGCTGAGGGATGTGCGGGAGGATGAGGCGTGAGCCCGTTTGCCGGCGCCCAGTTCGCCTCGCCTGAAGTGATCCAGCACGCTCCGGCGCTGCTGATAGCAGCGCCTCTGACGGCGGCATGCGTCGCAGCCCTGTCTCCCAGCGCCCGCTGGGCGTGGTTCGCGTCTCTCGGGGGAGCGCTTGTCTCGCTTTGGATGGCGTTGTGTCTTGCCGCTGAGGTCGCACGTTCCGGCGCGGTCTCCTACGCTGTCGGAGGGTTCGCTCCTCCGCTGGGCATCGAACTGCGCCTTGATGATCTCAGCGTCTTTTTCTGCTTGCTGGTCTCGGTCATGGGGGTGGCGACCTCCATCGCCTCCGCGTCGCTTCTGCGACTGGAGCTGCCCGAGCGCGATCACTCCCTGATGCAGGCGGGCTTCATGCTGGCCTTCACGGGGTTGCTGGGTCTGACGGCCACGGGCGATGCGTTCAACGCATTCGTGTTTCTTGAGGTCTCCTCGATCGGAACCTATGCGCTGGTCGCGATGGGGGCCTCGCAGGATCGCCGCGCCCTGACGGCCGCTTTCCAGTATCTGGTCATGGGCACCATCGGTGCGACGCTTTTCGTCATCGGCGTGGGTCTTCTCTACGCCGTGACAGGCACTCTCAATATGGCGGATATGGCTGAGCGACTGGCCGCGTCTTCCTCCGACACGGCTGCGATTGCGGGGTTGGCTCTCATCACGGTGGGCCTTGCGCTCAAGGCGGCGATGTTTCCCCTTCACGCCTGGCTGCCCGGCGCCTATTCCGCGGGGCCCACGATGGTTGTCGCCTTCCTTGCGGGAACGGCGACGAAGGTATCGGTTTATCTGCTGATCCGTTTCCTGATGGATGTCGCCGGAGGTCTTGAGAGCGCGGGCGAGGGGCTTCTGACCTGGCTGATCGCGCCCATGGCGGGGATTGCAGCGATTGTGGCGTCCGTTCAGGCCGTCTTTCAGACTGAGACACGTAGAATTCTCGCCTACTCCTCGATCGCCCAGATCGGATACGTCCTTCTCGGCGTGACATCCGGCTCAGTCGCAGGTCTGACTGCGGCGCTGTTTCTTCTTTTTACGCACGCCATGATCAAGACCGTGATTTTCCTCAGTCTTGGGGCGATCGATCATCGGGGCTCACGACTGGAGACGCTCGCCGGCGCCGGGCGTGAGGCGCCATGGACGATCGCGGCTCTGGCGCTTGCGATCCTCGGTCTGGCCGGAGCGCCGTTCACGGCTGGTTTTCTTGCCAAGTGGAGATTGCTCGGCGCGCTGGCTGACGATGGGCGGATCTGGGCGGTCGTCGCGATTGCGGCATCCTCGCTGACAGCGCTCGTGTATTGCGGGCGCATCCTGGAGACGGTGCTCTTCCGCACCCGCCGGCCCGCGGGCGCAACCATCAGTGAGGCCTCGCCCGCGGCCCTGGCCGCGATCTGGTTTCTGGCCGCCTCAAGCGTCTGGTATGGCGTCGACGCCTCTGCGCTCTATGATCTTGCGCGTCAGGCGGCGGCGAGCGTCATGGGAGCATCGCCATGACGACAGGAGAGGTTCTGATCCTCGCCTCGCTGGGAGCGCCTCTGGCGGCCGCGGGATCTGCGTTGATCTTCGCCCGGATGAGGGATGTGCGCGACACTGTCACCGTCGTCGCAGCCCTGGCTCTGACATGTATATGCGCCGCGCTGCTGGTCGTGACGGCCCTGGGTCGGCCGCCGGAAATGCGTCTTGCGGAGCCGATACCGGGGCTGGCGATCTTTTTTCGCCTTGAGCCTCTTGGGGCGTTGTTTGCTGCGATGGCCTCAGCGCTCTATCTTCTCAATTCTCTGTATTCCATCGGCTACATGCGGGCGCGCCGGGAGCCGAGACAGGGGCGCTTTTACGCCTGTTTCGGCCTCGCCATGTGCGCCGTGTCGGGTGTGGCGATGGCGGGCAACCTGTTCACCGCCTTCCTGTTTTACGAGCTCCTGACATTCGCGACCTATCCCCTCGTGACGCATAAGGGCGATGAGACTTCGCGCCGCGCAGGACGTTTATATGTCCTGCTGCTGGGCGGATCCGCCGCCGCCCTCCTTCTGCCGGCTGTGGCGACGATCCAGGCGATGGTGGGCTCAACTGAATTCGTGACCGGGGGGCTGCTTGCCGGGCGTATGGACGCTCTTCCGGCGGGAGTTTTGTTGATCATGGTCGTCTTCGGGACAGCGAAGGCGGCGCTTATGCCCCTTCACGCCTGGCTTCCTGGCGCCATGGCTGCGCCGACGCCTGTGTCTGCCTTTCTTCATGCTGTGGCCGTCGTCAAGACAGGCGTTTTCCTGATCCTGAAATGCGCGGCAGGCATATTCGGCCCGGAGATCATCGCCACCTCTCCGGCGGCTCAGGGCCTTTTGTGGGTGGCGGCGGCCACCATTCTGGTCGCGTCCGCGACCGCCCTGACCCGGGATGATCTCAAGGAGCGCCTGGCCTGGTCGACAGTCTCCCAGCTCTCCTACATTATTTCCGGAGCGCTGATTGCGGTGGGGGCGGGGGTTGTCGGCGGCGGCCTTCACATGCTCACTCACGCCTTCGGCAAGATCACCATGTTCATGTGCGTCGGCGCCATCTATCTGGCGACCGGAGTGACGCGTGTCAGCTCAGTGAGCGGCCTTGCCCGTCGAATGCCTCTGGTATTTGCAGCCTTCCTCGTCGGGTCGCTTTCAGTGATCGGTTTGCCTCCCTTCGGCGGCATGTGGTCGAAATTTCTTCTGATCACCGCCGCGTTCGGGGCGGAACAGCCCGTCACGGCGGCGGCCATGATCCTGTCCTCTCTCCTTTCGGCGGCCTGTTTTCTTCCGATTGTCATCTCCGGATTTCTGGGAGAGCCCGGCGAGGCGGCTTTGCGGTCTGGGCCGGTGCGGGCGCCGTTTCTGGCGGTGCTGCCGCCCGTGGTCACGGCTGCGGGTTGTTTCGGTCTGTTCTTCATCGGTGACTGGGTGATGACCTATCTCATCCCCATTGCGGAGCGAGCGCCATGAGCGGGTCGTCCCATGATCTTCCCCCTGATGAGGCGGCTGTTTCGAATGCCGAGGGCGAGCGCGGCGAGCACCCGGTGTCCCGGATGATCTTCGCGCCCATGAGGACCCAGGCGTTCGCCAATCGATGTCTGGTGGCGACCGCCCTCGCGGCGGTGCTTCTGGTAGGCGTCGGCCTGGTGACAGCGGCCGTCTCGCCAGGTCGGATCGAATCTCTGCCGGGTTTTTATGGACTGTTCGGTTTCGGCGCCTTTTCACTGGCGGTCCTCTCGGGCTGGCCCCTGGGGCGCCTCTTGAGGCGGCCGGAACGCTACTACGACAATGCGGAGAGCCGCGATGTCGACTGAGCAGCTTCTCGCCTTCGTCCTGTCTCTCAATCCCGGCTTCTGGGTGATCGCGTGCGCTCCTTTCGCGCTCCTCGCCCAAGGGGGATTTCAGAGATCTCTCGCCCTCATCGGTCCGCCGATCCTCGCTCTGCTCATCATGCTTTATCCCCCCGCGGAGGTCTCGTCAGGGACCGCCGTCCTTGGATTTCTGGGTCTTGAGATATCCCTCTACCGAACCGACAGCCTGTCGTTGATCTTTGCGCTGGGGTTTGTTCTCGCGGCGGTCCTGGGAGGCATCTACAGCCTTCACCGGCGCGACAGGCTTCAGGACGCCGCCGGACTTGTTTATGCCGGAGCGGCGATAGCGGCCGTATTCGCCGGCGACCTGGTCACTCTTGCGGTTTGCTGGGAGCTGACCGCGCTGGCCTCAAGTCTTCTTGTGTTCGCGAGCGGCGGCCGGGACAGTCTGCCAGCCGGCATGCGCTATCTCATGATGCAGATCCTGTCAGGCGTTCTCCTGATCTCCGGGGTGGCGATGACTGGCCTCGCGGAAGGGAGTTTTATCCTCTCCGAGATCGGCAGACTTCAGGACGGCGTCCTCGTCGGAGTGTTCGACCTGGACGCGCCCGGAACACTCCTCATTCTCGCCGCGGTCGGGATCAAGGCGGGCTTTCCGTTGGCGCATACATGGCTCCAGGACGCCTATCCGAACACAACCGAGACCGGCGCTGTCGTGATGTCAGCTTATACCACGACGCTGGCGGTTTATGTCCTGGCCCGCGGATTTGCAGGACTGGACGCCCTGATCTGGATCGGTGCGGTGATGACCATCTATCCGATCTTCTTTGCGGTGATCGAGAATGACCTCCGAAAGGTTCTCGCTTTCTCCACCAACAATCAGATCGGCTTCATGGTCTGCGCCGTCGGGGTCGGGACGCCCCTCGCTCTCAACGGAGCCGCCGCTCACGCGGTGGCGCATATCGTGTTCAAGGGCCTTTTGTTCATGGCGATGGGCGCGGTGTGGATGAGAACGGGGTCGACGCGCGCGACGGATCTGGGAGGGCTTCATCGAACGATGCCCTTCACCGCGCTGTTCTGTCTGATCGGGGCTGCGTCGATTTCAGCCCTGCCTTTGCTGTCGGGGTTTGCCTCGAAGTCGATGATCATGTCCTCCGTTCATTCGGGAGAGGGCCTGATGCTCGTCTGGCTCATGCTTCTCTTCGCATCGGCCGGCGTTCTCGAGCACTCAGGCATCAAGATCCCGTACTTCGCGTTTTTCTCCCATGACAGCGGGCGGAGGCCAGAGGAGGCGCCCTTCAACATGCTTCTGGCCATGGGCCTCTCAGCAGGCCTGTGTCTGTCGATCGGCATGTCCCCCGCGTGGTTCTATGAACTGCTGCCCTATCGGGATGTGGCGCGCGAGTATCTTGTCCAGGACCTGTTCACCCTTGAGCATATCCTCACTCAGCTCCAGCTGCTGGCCTTCGCAGTGCTCGCTTTCCTCCTTCTCAAGCGGGCAGGTCTTTATCCGCCCGAGGCCCCCGGGATCATTCTGGATGTCGACTGGGTGTGGCGACGGGGCTGGCCTCTGGCTGCAGGACCGGTGAGAGCCCCTTTGCTCGGAGTGCTGAGATCCGTCGCGGCGGCAGGGCGCGACGTTCTGGGACGCGTCGGCGCGATGATGGCGGAGGTCTTCTCGCCCGCCGGGGCGTTGGCGAGCCGCGCTTCTGCTGTTTCCGGAGCCGTGTGGGCGGTGGCATTACTGGCAATAGTTGTGATTATCTCTGTCGTTTCGTTGACCTGACAAGAATTCGTGTGTGTCGTCTGTCGTCGAAGACAGGATTCGTTCTGATCAATGATGTGTCCGTATCATTGAAGCGAGCCGTCGAAATGCGGATCTTGATCGGCCGCGGGGCGAAAGAGGGTGGCGAGGATGGAACGGGATACGCAAGAAGTCTCCAGATTGCTTGAGTTGTCCGCGGATATTGTCTCGGCTTACGTGTCCAATCATCAGGTTGCGGCGTCCGACCTTCCGGGTCTGATCGAAAGCGTGCACGGGGCGCTTGCCTCAGTTCTTGCTCCTGCGCCGCCAGCGGAAAAATCCGATCTGAGGCCCGCTGTTCCTGTGCGCAGGTCAGTGACGGACGAGCACATCGTGTGTCTTGAGGATGGCAAGAAGTTCAAATCTCTGAAGCGTCATCTGCGAACACGATACGATATGTCGCCCGAGGCTTACCGCGAGAAATGGGGGCTTCCCTCTGACTACCCGATGGTTGCTCCCAATTACGCGCGGCAACGTTCCGAACTGGCTCGCAAAATGGGGCTTGGTCAGGGCCGGAAGTAAGAACATGCGACCCTTCCGGGGCGGGGGCGTTAACACATTGCCGCCGGAATTACGCGTCGGGACTCTTGCCAGATTCATCTCTCTTAAGCACGGTTAACTCCGCGAGCGCGAATCACCCTGCCAGACCGCCTTTCACCCTAACCGGTGAAAGGCGGTCTGATTCCGGGAGAGGACGAGGGAGGAGACAACCTCCCCTGGGACGCGTGCGGTCGGGCTGGCCGCGCGTGACCCTGTCGGGCTCGAGGTCTGATGCACGTCCTGGCGGACCCCTCCGAGTGAGGGGTCGGGCAGGAAGGCGAAGGGGGCTGAACGATGACATGCGAGGAGGCGGGACGCGGTCCTGCCGGTCAACGACTTGTATATGACGCCTGGCGATCGCGTCTTCATGGACGCGCTGTCCTCAGACGTGAAGATCTCGATCTCTCGGGGATCGTCTGTGAGCTGGCTCACGTCAGCGTTCTGGCGAATGAGGCGGGGCGGTATCGGTTTCGTCTTGCCGGAACAGGGCTTCGGCAGGCCTTCGGTCGCGATCTGAAGGGTCTGTCCCTTGAGGATCTCCCCGCCTCAGCGGGCCGCGGGGCCTGGAGCGATGGGGTTCGCGAAACGCTCGATCGGCTCCGTCCCGTCTCGGGGCGCTCGATCCTCGAGGATGGTCGGGTGCACTTCTGGATGAGGTTGCCCATGTCCACCGACGGCGAACGGGCCGACCTCGCCCTGTGTCACGATCGTTTCCTCGCCGCGGAAGCGCTGAGCGATCCCGATCGCGCAGCGCGGGTCGCCGATCGGCTCTTGCGCATCGACATCGATGAGGTTCAGGCCGCCTGATCCCCAAAGGATGGGTCAGTGGTGGTGGTGGTGATGCTGATCCTCGGGGGGAAGCTCGTTGTGCCGGCCGCACTTGGGGCAGCGGATGGCGGTGAAGGCGCCGCAGACCTGATCATGGCTCACATTCTGGGCAAGTTTCGACTTGCAGCCGCCGCATCGATACGTGATGTCGCCGTCTCCGGTCAGAGCGTAGGATCCCGCGGCGGGCTCGAGAACGCCTTCAGGATTTGAAGGACGTTCGATCAGGCGCATGTCTTTCTGTGGCATGAACTCTTCTCCGCTCTCTGGTCAGGTCTTCCTTCAGGATTGTCTGAACCCCGGTCAAGGGGGGGCAATGCGATCCCGGGAGGGGGGAAGTCCGGTCAGGCCTTCGCGCCGGCCTCCGCGCGGATACGCGCCAGCATGGATTTAAGGCCGTTGGAGCGTTGAGGTGTCAGCGCCTCGGCGACGCCGATCCTTTGGAAAAACGCCTCGGCGTCGAACGCAAGGATGTCTTCAGGTTTCTGGTCGGAATAAAGGCCGATCAGGAGAGCTGTGAGGCCTCCGACGATCAGGGCGTCGGAGGCGCCGCGAAAAGCGAGGGCTCCTGGAACGGTTTCCGACGGCGAGGAGACGAGCCAGACCTGGCTGGAGCAGCCCTTGACCCGGTTGGCTTCGCAAAGCTCCTCTGGCGTCATCGGCGAGAGATTGCGTCCGAGGTCGATGATGTAGGAAAAACGCGACTCCCAGTCCTCCAGGAGTGCGAAATCTGTTTCAACGGCCTTCGCGCGGTCTTCGATCGTCATAGCGGACCCTATGGCGTGATCGACGAAAGGGCGCAAGTCGCGTGCGCGCGCTCACAGCGCTCCCAACGGCTTTCAGGGTGTCGCGATCAGCGGGCGACCCCGGAGAAGCAGGCGCCTGCATCCCCTATGGCGTGCTCGGCGAGGCAGAAGGACAGGTCGGCTCGCGTGTAGGCGGCCGATACGCAGGCCTGGAGCTGGAGCTGAGACCAGTCGATGCAGTCGAAGGTCGGCTTGTCGCTCATCGCCGCTCGAACCTCGTCCGTGTGCGTGCGATCGGCCTCGAGAATGTGAAAGGCCGCCAGGGTCATGATGCGGTTGGCCGTGCCCTCGCGCCGAGGATCGATCCGCATCGAGGAGGGCTCGGAAGGGGTGAGGGCGTTAAGAGCGGCGGCTGGCGCACTGGCGGCGATCAGCGAGACCCGGTCCCATACAGATCCCTGGCCGTTCGAGCTTGCATCCGCGAGAACCAGATGAAGATCCGGCCCTGAGAAGAGTTTTTTCGCCGCTTCGGCGATAGGTCTGAGGAGGGTAGCGCTGGTCTTGAGCCGCGTGGCGACCCCTCCTGCATCTTTGAGGCGGGATTTGCCCCAGGTCACCGACTGCAGCTTGATCGCCTGTTCTTTGACATAGGCTGCGGCCGTCGCAATCCGGTCCGTATCGCGGGCGTTGACGGTAAGGGCCGTTTGAAGGGCGCGCTCGCCGCCTTTGAGGGTGCGCGCGTAGCCCAGATCATTGCGCATACCGCTCATCACGCGATCTCGCCCATAAAACGAATCAATGTCGCGCACGGCGGCGATGAAGTCCGGGTCCTGCGCAGCGATCATGGCCGCATAGGCGATCCAGCCGGCCGATAGCTGGGCGGGGTTCTGAGCGCCGAAGACGGTGAGGGCCTTGTCGAGCTGGTCGGCCCCTGAAATCGGTTTATCGCGGATCAGGGACACCTCGCTCTGATAGTCCGCGTAGGCGGCGGCCGCCTCCTGGAGGAGGCGCGGGGAGGCCTCGCCCACCGGTTGTTCGGCCGGGGCCGGCGTCGTTGTCTGGGCCCGGGCGGGCGCGGACAGCACCCCGGCGCCCATCGCCAGGGCGAGGGCTACGCAGACGGAGACCTTGAAATCGGGTCTTGAAATCATGCTGATCTCCCTGCCGCCGGGTCTGGCCGCTGATAGGGGCCGCGCGCGGCCCGTAACGTGCTTCTGATGCTGATGGATCGCCGACAAGTGTTTACCACCCGTTAGGAATACCCCCAGGACGAGACATGGAACTGCATTCCACCCATGCGTGTCCAGCCCCGGAGGCACGGCTTTGACAGCTGCGCGGGGGATCTGGATCGGTCTATCCTTCATGGCCGCCCTCTGGGGGCTGGCCAACGGCGCCTCGTTCTGGCTTGGCACAGCCGTCTTCGCCTGCGCCTGTCTGCCGTCCCTGATTGGCACAGCCCTCGCCGGATCGCTCCCTCCGTCCCGTATTTCCGATATCGAGGCCATTCTTTTTCTGGCTGTCGCAGCCCTGGGTCTCGCCCTCACCGGGGGCGTTCAGACGCCCATGCTGGCGCTTCTGGCGCCCGCCGTTGGCGAGGCCTGGAGGGGCGGTCGGCGCCGTTTCGTCCTCGAGACGGCGGCTCTCGCCTTCCTCGCCGCCGGCCTCGCAGGGTGGGCGGGGTCTTATCCGGGTCCGCTCAGTGAGGATGTCGCCTCGGCCTTCGCCATGTCCTTTGGCCTCGCCGGCCTGGTCATGGTTGTAATACAGGCGTTTTTGGGCGCAGGCGCTCCTGCGATGTCTGCCGGTCCCGGGCTCAGGGACGCGGTGCGACCGGCTGCGGCCGTCGATCCTGAGACGGCTCTGAGGATCCGGCAGCTCGAGACGCGCGTGAGGATCGCCGAGGAGGAGGCCGCGCGCGCGCGAAGGGCGGTTGAGGACGCTGAAACAAGACTTGAGGGACGGACCCGCTTTTTCGCTCAGACCAGTCATGAGCTCAGGACGCCCCTCAACGCCATCATCGGCTTCGCCGACATGATGAAGAACGCTGTCTTTGGTCCGTTGCCGGACAAGTATCTCGAATATGCCGGTCTTATCCGAGAGGGGGGGCAGACCCTCGAGATGGTCGTCGATGACGTTCTGGATCTCTCGCGCATCGAGGCGGGTCGCTATGACATTTCTCCGGATCTGGTGTCGCTGACCGATCTCGTGGCGGAAGCGGTTCGTTTCATGAGTGACGCCGCAGAGCGAAGGTCCATCGCACTTGAGCTGGCTGAAGGGGAAGACGTGGAGGCGTTCGCAGATCCCCGCGCTGTGCGTCAGATTGCGCTCAATCTCATTTCGAATGCTCTCAAGTTTACGCCTCAGGGAGGGATCGTCACCGTCTCCGCCATCAGCGCATCGGGAGGCGCTCTCCTGTCCGTGTCAGACACGGGCGCCGGCATTGGCGAAGAAGAGCTGCATCGTCTCTCCCGCGCCTTCGAGCAGGGAGAGGAGGGGCGAAAGCATAAAGGGTCAGGTCTTGGGCTTTCTGTGGTTCGGGCATTCGCCGAACTCCATGGAGGACGGCTCGACATTGAAAGTCGACAGGGCGGCGGATCGACCATCGCGGTGTTTTTCCCGGGTGAGCCGCGAAGTCGTTAAGCTGGCCGCCCGGTCTTTCGCCCGCTGACGAACACGCGAGCCTCGCTTCTCCCCAGAAAGGCGAGAGCGGTGGCGTAGGCCGTGCGGAATGTCGTCAGGTCGTCTGGAGTCGTGTCTTGCCCGCCTCGGGGCGTTCCTCTTCAGCCGCAGCGGACGGAAGAGGCTTCACGATGGAGCTGTCCGGGACGTTTGGGTTATGGCTGATATATTCATCTCCTACGCCCGGTCCGACGCCGAACGCGTCAGGCTCCTGGCCACATCTCTTCACGCGGACGGACTTGCCGTCTGGTGGGATCCCTCCACGCCCCTCGAGGCGAAAGACGCGCCTCTGGACGCCAAGCTTTCCGCCGCGCCAGCCGTTCTCGTCATATGGTCGTCCGCGTCGCGCTCAGCCGATCATGTTCTCATGGAAGCGATCACCGCCATGGGAAGCCGCAAGCTTGTTCAGCTTCGTCTGGACGACCAGCCTGCGCCGGCCCCCTTTGATCGACTGAGTTGTCTTGACTTTTCCTCATGGTCGGGAGACCCCGGAGCCCCCGTCTGGGGCGCCCTCAGGACGGCTCTCCTTGAGATGATCGCCGAGCGTGCCGGCGACACTGGACATGGAGCTCTGAAGCCGAAGCGATTGTCAGATCGCCCCTCCTATCTCGAGACGCGACGCGTTCCGGCTGTCGGGCCGCTGCTGGCCGCAGCCAGCGCGCTCGCGGTTTTTGTCAGCGCTTCGGTCTGGACCCTTGGGCCGTCTGACTGGCGCAAAGCGGCGCAGGATGCTGTCGCGAGCATCCTAGACGCGAGATCCGAGGATGTTGTGGCGGCAGCTCCCCTTGCCGTCGGTGCGCCTCCGGCGGCCGAGGCGAAGCCTTCAGAAGACACCCTGCGGGAAGCGGAGGCGGCGCTGACAGCTGCGGATCTTACCGATGTCGGCGATCTCGGGCGGCTGATCGGACGGTTTCCCGGAACCCCGAGCGCTGAAACAGCGCTGGCGCTGTTGCGGGCGATGGACGCGCGCAGCTGGGGAGAGGCGGTCGCCAGAGATACGGAGAGCGCTTATCAGACGTATCTGAATGCTTATCCGGAGGACGGTCCCGCTCCCGGTCAGCGCATCGCCGAGGCGCGCGAGCGTCTCGCCTCTCTTGGGGTTGAGCGGTCTCAGGCGATCGCCGACGTCCAGAGAGCGTTGAATGAGGTCGGGCTCTATCAGGGGCCTATCGACGGCAAGGCGGGGGAAGGGGTGAAGCGGGGGATTCAGGAACTCTCCCGCCAGAGGTCTATCGCGTCGCCTGATCTCGCTTCGGCTGCGCCAAGACAGTTACGCGCCCTGAGCGATGTGATCCGCTCGATGGCCGCTTCTGGTCAGGCGACGCCTCAGGATCGTCCTGACGCGGGTCGCGCAGCGGACGCTGCGGCCTGGATGAAGGCGGCGGAAGTTGATGCTGTTTCGACTTATGAGGCTTATCTCGCCGCCTATCCGGCCGGGGCCTACGCCTCGAGGGCCAGGGAGGCTATTGGGCGTCTCTCGAGGCTCGAGCCTTTCAGCATTGACGCGCGCTGGTCGCCTGACCTCCGTCGCGCTGTTCTCGAGGCCCGCACGCTCGGCGCTCAGGCCCTGCAGCGCGCCGAGGCGGGGCGCGCACGGGCCTCCGCGGCGGAAGCGCCGCGAGCCGATGTGGGAGCGCAGGGAGGCCTTGGCGTTAACGTGATCGCCGGCGGCGACGGGGCGGTTGGACGCTATCGCGGCGAGATCGCGGGACAGAGGGCTGAGGGTCTGGGCGTCCTCGAATACCCCTCCGCCGGTGAACCGGCGGCAGGTGGAGCCCTGCGTTATGAGGGCGAACATTCGGCAGGCGAACCTCGGGGCCTTGGCGTGACCTACTGGCGAAACGGCGATACGCTCGCCGGCGTCTACGGAGCGGAAATGGTCGTCTCCGGCGTCCTGCGGTTCGCCAATGGGCAGAGATACGAAGGCGGTCTCCGGCAGGGACGCCGTTCAGGCTACGGAGTGGTCTGGACACCTTCCGGCGAGCCTGTCGCCGCAGGTCGCTGGACGGATGACCGTCTCACGGCTCCGGGCGATAGCGGACCGTTGCGACAACCGTGATGAGGATTTGAGATGGCTATGACGAGCAGAAGGGCCCCCGGATTGAACAGGATCAAACCTCTGGCGGTCGCCCTGGGTTTGTCTGGGCCGGTTGTCTGTCAGCGGGTGTGAAGGGCGCGCATCATGATATCGGATGCAAGATCCTGGGCGTCGGGAGAGATCATTGAGGCCGATCTGTGCGTGATCGGATCGGGTCCCGGCGGCCTGTCGCTCGCGCATGAGCTCGAGGGGACAGGCCTTCGCGTACTCGTCATGGAAACCGGCGGGCTCAGCGAGGCGCCTGACCGAAACGCCTTGTCCGATCTCGACAGGTCCTCGCGCTATGGAGCTGAGACGCGCATTGAGAATACGAGGCGAGTGGGCGGGAATGCCAATGTGTGGCATATTCAGACCGATGCGGGGCGTCGGAACGTCCGCATGGTTCCGTATTCGCGAGCCGACTTCGCAGCGCGTGAGAGCATAGGTTCTCCGGGTTGGCCGATCGACTACGACCTCTACATGGACTGGATCAGAAGGGCTCAGGAGCATCTCGCTCTCTCAGGAAGCTTTCAGGCGGCGGGCCGGACGGATCTCGCGGCCCCGGCCTTCGATCTCTCGGCTGCGGGAATTGAGACACATGTGTTTCAGTTTCCGAATGCGGAGGCGTATCTCGAGCGCGCCCGCAGGCGTCTTGAAACGTCGCGCAATGTTCATCTGGTCACTTATGCCCATGCTCTCGAGCTCATACCGGATGCATCGGGCGGGGCCATCGCAGAGGTTCTGGGCGCCAGCGAGCCCGGACGGGAGTTTACGATCCGTGCGAAGCGCTTCGTCCTTGCCGGCGGGGGGCTCGCTGTGCCCCAGCTCATGCTGTCATCTCAGCGCAGGTCGGCCGCCGGGATTGGGAACATGCACGACACGGTCGGCCGTTGGTTCATGGATCATCCTCTTGTTGACGGAGGAGACCTGATCCCGGCGTCACGCTCCCTGTTCGACCGTGCGGAGCTTTACGATCTCCGCACCGTGTCTTCGGGGTCGTTCATGGGATTTCTCGCCCCGTCTGAGGAGGCGCTCATGGATCACCCGATGGCGAACATCAATCTGATCCTCTTTCCTTCAGAGAAGGATTTTCGTCGCCATCGCGAGCTGTCCCATCGGCAGTCGCTTGGCTTCTATTCCGCTATTCGTATGCGGGACGCGCTCAGAAATCATCATCGACCACTGGTGCGGGATCTGGTGGGGGCGCTGGCCGGCGCGGACGGCGTCGTCCGAAAGGCTGTCGATGCGACTATCCATCCAAGATCTAATCTTGTGCGAGGAGGCTGGTCTCGACTTGATCGTCCGTCCGCCCGCTTCGATGTGTTCGAGGTCCTTCACCTTGCCGAACAGGCTCCGCGGCGGGACAACCGGGTGAGCCTCGGGAACGAACGCGACCGTTTTGGCCGACGACGCGTGAAGGTTGACTGGAGTTTCTCTGAGGAGGACCAGCAGCGCCTCGCCCGCGCACAGGAGTATCTGGCAGGTCGCATCGAGGCATCCGGTCTGGGGCGCTGGGCGGTGCGGCGGGTCGGGGGCCGTCCGGATATCAAGAGCGATTCAACGGGACACTTCCTTGGCGCGACACGCATGCATGTTGATCCGCGTCAGGGGGTGACGACCACTGAATTCCGGGTTCACGGTGTCGAAAATCTCTTCATCGCCTCCTCGAGCGTCTTTCCGACGGGAGGCTACGCCAACCCCACGCTGAGCATCATGGCGGTCGCAATCGGGCTGGCGGACCGCCTGAAGGCGGCGTAGGGGCGGCTCACCGCCCTTTTGCGCCTGCCGGAGACGGGTAGGTGGGTTCCGGGATCAGCGCGAAGCTCCTGGCGGCCCTGAAGTCGCCAGCCTCAAAACTGACGCGCTGTGTCTGGCCGGCGGGGTCCCTTGGCGAGGGCGTCAGTTCGAGCTGAATCGCCTCGCGCGGATCAAGGGCTTCGATCCGGGCGATTGCAGAGGCTGGAAAGTAGTAGACCTGAAAGGAGGCCCCGACGCTGTCGGTCTCAGCCTGCGAGAGAGCCGCCCACTCCGGTTTGGTCATCCGCCTTGGAGGCGCTGAGAGAGACCTCGAAGGGGTTGATAGTCCTCCCAGCCAGGGTTCGCCCATGCGGGCCGGATCACGGATGAAGAGTTGCACGACGGACGGCGGGACCTGTCGCACCGGGATCGCCACTGCGAGAGCGAAATCGTCCTTTTGCGAGGCGCCTGGCGGGCGGCGAAGTCCCAGCACGATCCCTGAGCTCTGATCGGTCTGGCTGACGGCCCATCGGTCGTGGCGGCTTCTGGAGGCCAGCCATGAGGAGTGGCGAGCGGGATATTCCAGAAAGCCGGTCTTCTGGAACTGTCGGTAGCTGTCCCGGATGAGGTCTGCGACCTCGGTCACCGAGGGGTGGCGACATCCGAGGGAGGCTGCATGAACGGACACGTCGGCCGCGAGGGCGCGGATGGTGTCTGGCGGATAGTTCGCGCGGAGAAGGGCGCCTTCAGCCTGATAGAGACCAGAGACCAGGGCGAGACGCTCTCCCTCATTAAACAGATTGCACGCCCGGTCGGCCGCGGCGATCGCTGTTCTCTCGAGGAAGGTGCGCTCCTGCGGAGTGTTTTCTGCGACGGCGGGAGGCGCGAAGACAAGCAGGGCCGCTCCAAGATTGAGGAGCAACGTCCTTGCCAGGAGGCGGGACGGGCGAACGGGGGCGAGGCGCTTCTGCATCGTCCGACCGAAATAAGACCTCAGGGTTTAGGATCGGTTTAAACCCATGGTCGACTTCTCAGGGATCCGCAGTCCGGCCTTCGTCAGCAGCCTCCTCGGTCCCGATCAGGAAGTGCGCCGTCAGCGCGGCGACCGGTTCGCTCTCATTGTCCTGCCAGGCCTCAGCCCGCACGGAGGCGATCCGGCGGCCGAGCTTTGTAATATAGGCGCGGGCGTGAAGGTCTTTCGCCCGACCCTGGCGCAGATAGTCGATCGTCAGGTTGATGGTTTTCGGCTGAACCCCGCCTTCGGTTTTGAGGATCACTTCCGCCATCGCCGTCAGTTCTAGGAAGGCGCCGATCGCGCCTCCATGCAGCGCCTGGATCGTGAAATTTCCGATCAGGTCGTTATGGAACGGAAGGACAGCAATGAGACCGGTTTGATCCTGTTCCACGCGCATGCCGAGGCTTTTCACCATGCCCATTCGGCTCAGTCTGGCGACAAGATTTGAGAACGGGTCCATCAGAACGATCCCGCTGAGCTGGGGGCCCTGATCTTGTTGATCGCAAAGGCAGCGCTGGCCGTGGCGATGACCTTGTCGCGGCTTTCATGGTAGGCCCATGCGTGGGTGAAGGCGATGGTCCGCGTGAGATTGTAGCAGTGCGCTTCCCCGATGATGTCCCGTCCCTGATCGGCTGGCCGCATGTAATCGATCCTGAGGTCCAGCGTCGCGACGGCGCGAAACTGTTCCAGCGCCGCCCCGCACGCCATGCCGGACAGATTGTCCAGAAAGCTCGTGATCACCCCGCCGTGGATGACCCCCGTGTCCGGATCGCCGGAAAAAGCGTCCGACCAGGGTTGGACGCCCCAGACCTGCGCCCTTTCGATGCGGGTGATCCGGAAGCCCAGCCGTCGGGCCCACGGCGTCATCTGGGTCATCAGATGCATGTTGTCACGCATCAGCTTCAGGCGGTCTTCAAGGGAGTTCAGGGCGTCCAGGAGCGCATCCTCCGATAAGAAAGAAAGGCGAGGCCGCCTCCTGCACTCTCCTTAGCCCGTGCGCAAGAAGGCGGCTGAGGGTTGCTGACATGCTTTGTTCGGGGGTGGGCCGCGGTTGACGACCCCGACTTCGCCGGCAGCGACAGGCGGTCAGGAGATTTTCCCCGCGCCGCGGGTTGGATCATGGCCGGATTGACCCCATTGTACCAGTCTGGGGAAAAGGGAGGGAGCCTTGCAGCATCAGACGCCGCTCATATCCCTTCTTGTCCTCGGGCTGGGGCTGGCCTTTGTCTTCGGATGGCTCGCCACCCGGCTCCGGATGTCTCCCATTGTGGGATATCTGGCGGCCGGCGTTTTTCTCGGGCCGTTCACCCCCGGTTTTGTGGCTGACGGCTCCCTCGCCGCCGAGGTGGCCGAGGTTGGGGCCATGCTGCTGATGTTCGGCGTCGGGCTCCATTTCACGCCGAGGGAGCTGATGTCTGTGCGGGCGATCGCAGCGCCTGCGGCTCTGGTTCAGATCCTGCTGTCGACCGCGATCGGCGCTGCCGTCGGAGTCTTCGCCGGCTGGGGCCTGGCCGGGGGGGTGGTGTTCGGTCTCGCTCTTTCGATCGCCTCCACGGTGGTCGCCATGCGCGCTATTCAGGATCAGCGCGCCATGCAGTCGGACAAAGGGCGCATCACGGTCGGCTGGCTGGTGATGGAGGACTTCGCGATGATCCTTGCGATGGTTCTTCTGCCGACCTGGGCTCAGATCAGTCGTGCGACCGCTGGCGACGGCGAGATGACCTCGCTTCAGATGCAGGATATCGGCCTCGCTCTCGCCGTGACGGTCGGCAAGGTCGCAGCATTCGTGATTCTGATGCTGGTTGCCGGCAGGCGCGTCGTTCCCTGGATCCTTCACCGCGTGGTTCATTCTGGATCGCGAGAGCTGTTCCGGCTCGCGGTTCTCGCAATCGCCATGGGGTCGGCGTTCGCCGCCGCCGCCTTCTTCGGCGTCTCTCTGGCTCTGGGAGCTCTGTTCGCCGGCCTCATCATGGCTGAAAGCGAGCTCTCCCAGCAGGCGGCCCATGAAACCCTGCCGCTGAGAGACGCGTTCGCGGTGTTGTTTTTCGTCTCTGTCGGCATGCTGTTTGATCCGATGATCCTGGTGCGCGATCCCTGGCCGCTCATTCTGACCGTTCTGGCTGTGACCGTCGTGCGGACCGGGCTTGGATATGGGCTTCTCCGCGTGTTGGGCCAGCCCCATGAGATGTCGCTTTCGATTACGGCCAGTCGGTCCCAGATCGGCGAGTTCTCGTTCATCGTCGCGGGGCTGGGCGTCAGTCTGGGTCTGCTTCCCGACGACGCGCGCGACCTGATCGTGGGGGCCGCGATCTTCTCGATCTGTCTGACGCCGGCAGTGGCCTTCGCTCTTGAAGGATCCTGGAGAGGCGGACGCCGGCCGCGATCGGCCTCCTCGGTTCCGCCCTCCGGCTCGCCAGTCCCGTCCCGCGCCGTCGTGGTCGGACATGGTCGGGTTGGCTCGCTCATCTGCGCGTCCCTGAAGGTGTCGGGCGCTCAGTTCACGGTGATCGAGGATCGGGAGGACATCGTCGAAGCCCTGAAGGGGCGGGGCATGGAGGCGATTGCAGGAAACGGCGCCTCGGAGGAGCGCCTGAGGGAGGCCGGTGTGGAGCGGGCGGAATTTCTGTTCGTGACGGTTCCCGACGGGTTTGAGGCGGGAGGGATTGTTGAGGCCGCCCGGGGGATTCGTCCGGGACTTCGCGTTTACGCCCGCGCTCACAGCGATGCGGAGGTCGAACACCTGACCCGTCTGGGCGCGGATGTGATCATCTCAGGCGAGCGTGAGATCGCCGATGCGATGATCGCCGATGTCCGGCCCCGACTGGCGTCCTCGCTCCAGGCTCTGCGGCCATAGAGAGGCGGGGATTGGGGGCTCGCAGAATGAAGCGGCCTCCTGTAGGAGGTCCCTCCATCACAGAGGCGCAAAGCATCGAGGAGGCGGGGGATGAGAGGCGAGCTTCCGACGCATGTCTGGGTGTCGGCCCTTCTTCGCAGGGCGTCTGCGGGCGGCGCATTCGCGGTGGTCCTGCACAAGGGAGACGCCGATCGCGGCGATGTGCTGATCAAGGTTCGCGCAGCCCCCGGATCGGCCGCGGCCTATGCGCCGGCGTTCGCCCCGGGGGAGGCTTCCTTTGAGCGCATCGAGCCGGCAGGGGGCGAAGACGCGGTCGACGATCTGATCCGTCGGCGCCTGGGCCGCGACAGGGATTTGTGGGTCATCGAGATCGAGGACCGAGAGGGGCGTCATTTCCTGACCGAGCGGGTGATCCCGTCATCGGCGCTCTGAAGAGGATCACCGAGAGGCCTTCTGGCAGTCGCCAGGCTGCCCCATCCACTGTGTGGCGCCTTTCAGGCGGACCCATCGGCCGCTGGCGGTCCAGATATTGACCAGATCGAGC
This sequence comes from uncultured Alphaproteobacteria bacterium, assembly GCA_903831255.1. Classification (GTDB taxonomy): domain Bacteria; phylum Pseudomonadota; class Alphaproteobacteria; order Caulobacterales; family Hyphomonadaceae; genus UBA7672. Next base: position 71,367 of record CAIKWZ010000013.1, on the reverse strand, counting down.
ACCCCTGCCGCATCCGTCGACGCGAGGCGCAGGACCCCGCCGCCCTCGATCGCTCCGGTATAGGATACGGCGCATCCGCCGTCCGCCGTCCGGAGGCAGCCCGTCCCCCTTTCGGTGTCCGCCTCGAACCTGAGCCGGGAGGAGGTTGAGGCCCGTTCGCGGGCGTCCGGAAAAGTGGTCTTGGAATCGACGATGATCCGTTCGATCCGGCAGGACCATGCCTGAGGCGCCGCCAGGGCGGGGGGCGACAGGAGGAGGACGGCGAAGATCAGGGCGGTCCTTCGCTTGATCATGACTGGATCTCCGTGCGGGCTTATCGCCTGTCTGGCCTTGCGGCGTCATGATTTCAAGCGTCGCAGTCATCCTCATGTCGATCCGAGCTGCGCACTTTCGCCCGCCGCCCGAATGGGATAAGCCCCCCGATCACACCCAGAACCGGACCCTCCATGGCCCTGTCACCCGAAGCTGAAGCCGCGCGAAGGCGGACTTTCGCCATCATCTCCCACCCTGACGCCGGCAAGACGACGCTGACGGAGAACCTTCTGTTGAGCGGTGGCGCGATCCGCCTCGCCGGCGCGGTCCGGGCGCGCGGCGAGAGGCGGCGTACGACCTCTGACTGGATGAAGATCGAACGCGATCGCGGAATCTCTGTCTCCGCCTCGGTGATGACCTTTGAGTATGACGACTGCGTCTTCAATCTTCTTGATACGCCTGGTCACGAGGACTTTTCGGAAGACACCTACCGCACGCTGACCGCTGCAGATTCGGCGATCATGGTCCTGGACGCGGCCAAGGGTATCGAGCCTCAGACGCTGAAGCTTTTCGAGGTGTGCCGCCTTCGGGACATCCCGATCATTACCTTCATCAACAAGATGGACCGAGAGGCGCAGGATCCCTTCGCGCTTCTCGAGGAGATCGAACAGAAGCTCGCACTCTCGCCATCGCCTCTCTACTGGCCACAGGGGTCGGGGGAACGCTTTCGAGGCATGATCGATCTGTCCCGTCGCGATTTTCTGCTCTATCGGCGACATATCGGAGCCGAAGCGGGGCTCGGCCATGAGGTCGAGCGCATCGCCCTTGACGATCCTCGTTTCAGGCAGGTCCTCGATGACGCCGAGCGGGCCGAGCTTGACGAGCAGAGCGAGACGGCCGCTGGCGTCTGCGCTCCCTTTGATCCTCGCGCCTATCTCGAGGGTCACATGACCCCGGTCGTTTTCGGATCCGCCCTGCGCCATTTCGGGGTGAGAGCCTTGCTCGACACCATTCGCACTTTCGCGCCGTCACCGCGTCCTCAGAAGGCGCAGGTCCGGGGCGTTCCCGTTGAACTCTCGGCGAACCACTCCGAAGTGACGGGTTTCGTGTTCAAGATCCAGGCGAATATGGATCCCAATCATCGTGACCGTATCGCCTTCTTCCGGATGGTGTCGGGGCGCTTTCAGCGCGGCATGAGACTGAAGACGGCGGCGGGCAAGCTCATCGGCGTCTCGGCGCCTGTCATGTTCATGGCCCAGGATCGGGAGATCGCCGACGAGGCGTTCGGCGGGGACGTCATCGGCATTCCCAATCACGGCGCCTTGAGGGTAGGGGACGGGCTTTCGGAGAGCGGAACGGTCCAGTTCAGCGGCATTCCTAATTTCGCTCCGGAAATCCTGAGGCGCGCCCGGGCCCGCGATCCGATGAAGGCCAAGCATCTGCGCAAGGCGCTGGAAGGCATGGCCGAGGAGGGCGTCACCCAGCTGTTCACGCCCGAGATCGGATCTGACATGATTGTCGGGGCGGTTGGTCAGCTTCAGATCGAGGTGATGGCCGAGAGGGTTGCGACAGAGAACAATCTCGACGTTCTGTTCGAGCCGGCGCCCTACAATGTCGCGCGATGGATCTCGAGCAGCGATTCCCAGAAGCTCGAGGCCTTCCTTGAGAAGAACCGCTCAGCGGTCGGGCGGGATCTGGATGGCCAGCCGGTTTATCTCGCCAAGAATCTCTGGGATATCGGCTACGTTCAGGAGCGTAATCCGGATATCCGTTTCACCAAGACCCGGGAGAGGGCCTGAGCTTGGGACCTCTGATCAGGCCGCCTGCTCGGCTTCGGACTTGATGCGGATCTTCCAGAACTTGAGAGCGCGCTGCGCGGCGATCGCCGGCACGAGTTCGTAGAGGTCTCCGAGCTCTTCCGCCTGCTTGACGTTGTAGCCCTTGTTGTCGAGCACCAGGCACATGGTGACGAAGATCGGGCGGGGAAAGCCGGCCCCTCGGCAGAGCATAGCCAGAGCGTCCAGATCGTTGCCCGAGATGATCCGATGAGTGAGGTCGAAGGGAGTGCCGACAAGGCGCGCCAGTCCGATCGTGAATGCGGTGCGCCGCTGCTCGTAGATCAACCGGACCAGCGTTTCGCCATTGAGGCGGCCCGAGCCTTCGAGGATCCGGATCTGGTCGGCGGCGGAGGCGTAATCATTCGGCAGCGCGCCGTAGGCGGTGGCGACGCGGGCGCGTCCGACTTCGAGAGCCGCCTCAAGCTCCGCCGGCGAGACGCCGTTGAAGCGTTTCATGATATGGGCTCGGAGCCCCACTTCCACCTGGAGATAGACCGAGTTGAGGACGTCGAGCGGCACGTTCTTGTTCTTCACCAGCGGCGCCTGGAGGATAGGACTGTTTTCAGCCCTCTCAGCGACCTTCTCGAAGGTCTCTCGACTGATCCGGGCGTCATTGTTGGACAGAAGCGAGGCGACAACCGCATCCTCGCCCTTTTCGACGAGGGCGGAGGAAACCTTGACCCCAATGTCAGGTCGGCGGGTTACCGCCATCATATGATCCTGGGTCTTCCGGTTGATGACTTCCAGAAGATCCCGCTCCGTGAGGGCCTTGGACTTCTCTAGAATTGGACGGGCGACGGCGATCGAATCCATCGCCAGCCTGCGGGCCGTCCGGTTGACCGGGAGATCGACGCTGGCGATCTTTTCGCTGAGTTCGACCCGGACCGCCTCTTCGAGGTCATGGGCGATCGTGGTCACGAATTCGTCAAACAGGTCGGCTTCAAGATGGGCTCGCGGCGGCGCTCGCGGCGTGATGAAGGCATCCGTCACCTGCCGAAGCAGCTCTCGCCGCTTCTCGCTCGACGTCTCTCGAGCAAGCTCGAGCAATTTTGCAAAATTCGAGGCGCCCGCGGCCATGAACCCAATCCCCAGCCCTTACCGAGGGGGTCTACAGCACCCCGGTTAACCGGCGCTTACGGCAGACTGTAAAATCTCCTCGATGGGCGCCGCGGGTCTCTCAGGTCTTTGCAAGCGCCTCCCGCTTCTCCTCCAGTTCGAGCCATTCGAGCTCATGGGCTTCCAGCTCGGCGCGGGCGGGGCCGCTGCGAGCGGCGAGCTGGGCGAACCGGGCCGGATTTCGTCCGAACAGCGCGGGGTCGGCCATTTCCGTCTCGATGGAGGCGATCTCGGCCTGTCTCTCGCTCATGAGGCGCACCAGCTCTTCGAGGCGGCGCGCATCCTTGTAGGTCAGCTTGCCGCCGGGTCGGGTTGGGGCCGCGGGAGCCGCTGGAGGACTGATAGGCGGCGATCTGGAAGGCTCCGGGGTCCTGGACCGGAAGGTTCTGGTCGAGGACGGCCCGTTCTGGGCGAGATAGTCGCTGTATCCGCCGGGGGTCTCCAGCCAGCCGCCTTCGCCTTCGGGGGTCAGGATCGAGGTTGCGACATTGTCCACAAACGCCCGGTCGTGGCTGACCAGCAGAAGGGTTCCGTCATAGTCCGTCAGCATGTCCTCAAGCAGGTCGAGGGTTTCGATATCGAGATCGTTGGTCGGTTCGTCGAGCACCAGGAGGTTTGAGGGCCTGGCGAGGGCCAGGGCGAGGGTCAGGCGATTGCGCTCGCCGCCGGACAGGGCGCTGACCGGCTGACGCAGCTGTCTTGAATCGAACATGAAGTCCTTCGCATAGGCGGCGACATGGCGGGGATGGCCTCTCACCATGATCTGATCGCCGCCGAGCGGCGCGAGCGTGTCCCAGAGGGTTTGGTCCGCCCTGAGGCTCGCGCGTGTCTGGTCGAGATAGGCGATCTCGAGCGTCTTCGCGAGGCGGACGGTCCCCTGATCCGGTGGCATCTGACCGAGGATCAGGCGCAGGAGCGTCGTCTTGCCGGCGCCGTTGGGCCCGATCAGGCCGAGCCTGTCGCCCCTCATGATCCTGAGGTCGAGATTGGAGGCGATAACGATGTCGCCTTCGGGCGTGGAGAAGGATTTTGAGACGCCCTTGAGTTCGGCGACCAGTCGGCCCGACGCGGCGCCGCTCTCAACCGCCAGCTGGGCGCTCGATGCGGCGTCAGCAAGGGCGGTCTTGCGTGCGCGGCGTTCGGCGCGCATGTCCTGAAGCTTGCGCACCCGCCCCATGTTCCGTTTTCGGCGCGCTGTCACCCCTCGCGCAAGCCATCGCTCTTCGGCCTTCAGCTGAACGTTCAGCTTTTCGAGCGCACGCTCCTCTTCGACTTCGACCGTTTCGGCCCACTCCTCGAAGTTCCGATATCCGGTCTCGAGGGTCCGGACCACGCCCTGTCGCAGCCAGGCGACATCGGTCGAGACGGTTTCAAGGAAGCGCCGGTCGTGGCTGACGATGAGGGCGGCGCCGCGAAAGGCGAGAAGTTCCTTCTCGAGGCGTTCGATCGAGGCCACATCGAGATGGTTCGTGGGCTCATCCAGCAGGAGCAGGTCGGGGCTGAGCGCAAACGCTCTCGCCAGAGCGATGCGGCGGGCCTGACCGCCGGAGGCGGTCGCAAGCGGGAGGCCTGGCGGAACCTCCCACTCGTCAAGTTCGGCGTCCGCCCGGTAAGTCAGATCGTCTTCGAGCCCGGCTGCGACATACTCCAGCGCGGTGGCGAAGCCCCGGAAGTCCGGCTCCTGCCGCAGATAGAAGGAGGTGGCCCCGGGCTGACGGAACACATCTCCGCCGTCCGCTTCGATCTGTCCCGCCAGAAGCCTCATCAGGGTGGACTTGCCTGCGCCGTTACGCCCGACCAGCGCCATGCGGCGTCCTCTCGACAGGGAGATGTCGACGCCGACGAAGAGAGGTGCGCTCCCGAGCGTGAGACGGGCCTCGCGCAGGGCGGCGATCGGAGGGGCAGGCGGCATGGGGCGTAACCTTTGGGAGAGGCGACGCTGACAAGACGCCGGAGGATCTGGATGTCAACCGATAAGGGTGGAAGGCTGAAGCCTCCCTCTCAGCGCGGCGGCTGCACGCTGGCGAACGCCGCAGAGAGCGACCGGAAGAAGGCGAGGCGCGCCTGCTGGTCTGGATCAAGGAAATCTTCCGGTCGGCTTGCGCCCGGCAGGGGCTCCGGGGTGAGACCCTGGTGGGCTCTGGTCATCACGGAGGCGAAGATCCGAGCAGGCCCCTCGCCACCGGTCATCCGGCCCATGGACGCATCGTCGTCATTTCCCAGCCACACCCCGCAGACATATCGCGTCGAGTAGCCGAGGAACCAGGCGTCCCGCCAGTCCTGGGAGGTTCCGGTCTTGCCTGCGATCTGCCAGCCGGGGACCTGGGCGGCGCGTCCCGTTCCCTTAAGGACGACCCGGGACAGCATGGCGTTCATGTCTTCGGTCAGATCGGGCGGATAAAGGCGCTGGGCCGAGCTCGTGGAACGGCGATAAAGCCGGTCTCCGCGGGTGTTTCGCACCTCTGTGACGATATACGGGGTCGTCTCAAGTCCGCCTCGGGCCAGAACCCCATAGCCGGTGACGAGATCGAGAAGGGTTGTTTCATCCGACCCGAGGGCCAGCGAGGGATAATCGCCAAGCTCGGATCGGACCCCGAAGCGCCGCGCAAGAGCTGCGACCTTATCGACGCCGATCTCGACGCCGAGCTGAGCCGCGACAGTGTTGAGCGAGAGAGCGAGAGCTTCCGACAGGGTGACCGGCCCCCGATATCCCCCGTCATAGTTCCGCGGTCTCCAGCTTCCGATACGCACCGGCTCGTCATAGCGGATGGTTCCCGGCTGCAGTCCGGCCTCGAGCGCGGCGGCGTAGACGAACATCTTGAAGGCGGATCCTGGCTGGCGTCGCGCCTGGACGGCGCGGTTGAACTTGGACGCCTGATAGTCGCGGCCTCCCGCCATGGCGCGGATCGCGCCATCGGTATCGGCGAGGAGAACCGCGCCTTCCTTGGCCCCCACGGCGCGGGCGAGACCCGCCTCCAGCGCCTCTTGCGTCGCCGTCTGAAGGGAGAGGTCGAGGGTGAGGGTCACCACGAGGTCGGGCGGCGGGTTTGGAACCAGCAGACGAACCTGATCGGCGGCGTAGTCGAGTGCGTGGCCAGAGAAGGCGTCCCTCTGTTCGGGCGCCAGAACAAGCGCTTCAGCCGCGGCCTCTTCTTCGTCCGCCCTGGAGATAAAGCCCGCCTCCCTCATCTGCGAGAGGACATAGAGCTGACGCGCCCGGACGCGAGGGCTGGCGGCGGCTGAGGAAAAGCGCGAAGGCGCTTTGGGAAAAGAGGCGAGCATCGCCGCCTGTGCAAGAGAGATCTCGCGGATGTCGGTTCCGAAATAGATGCGCGAGGCGGCTTCGACCCCATAGGCGCCGGCGCCGAGATAAATCCGATTGAGATAGAGCTCGAGGATTTCTTCCTTGGACAGCTGGTTTTCCAGCTCGAGCGCGAGGCGAGCCTCCTGCGCTTTTCTCATCAGGGTCTGGTCGGTGGTAAGAAAGAGGTTCTTGGCCAGCTGCTGGGTGATAGTCGAGGCGCCCTGCACGGTATGTCCCGCGCGCAGGTTCTCCAGCATCGCCCTGACGATCGCCACGAAGTCGACGCCTTCATGCTCCCTGAACTTCCTGTCTTCGATCGAGATGAAGGCGTCGATGACGTGAGCAGGCAGCTCCTTCAGGCGCACGACGCGGCCGTAATCCGGGCCGCGTACGGCGATCACTTGGCCGGTGGCGTCGATGAAAGCGATGGACGGTTGGCGGCTCTGATCCCAGAGCTCGTCGGTGTCGGGCAGTCTGGGCATATCTGCGAACAGGGCGTTCCAGAGCAGGGCGAGGGTCAGACATCCTGTGACGGCGATAACGCCGGCGGCGCGAAGCAGGGGCGTGCGCATGGGCCTCGCCCTCTCGCCCAGCCGGGCGAGACGCGAGCGCATCGATTGAGAAGGACGTTCGGCTGTCATCTCGTCCCGTCGGGAAAGAAGGCCCGGCGCGTGGAGAGCCGGAGAGGCGGCTTATAGGGCCCCTTCGTCGCGTCGGCGAGGTGAATTTCCGACGCGACGACCCGTGGGCGTTCAGGAGCGCCTACTCCGCCTCAGAGCGTTCTCCTTCGCCCCCGGACAGGCTCGTTCCGCCGCCGGACGAAGAGGGCTGCGCCGCGGGCGGAGGCGGAGGCGGCGGCGGCGGCGGCGGCGGCGGGGCGAGCGGTTGCCTCTCCGGAGGCGGTTCGCTGACCGGGCCGAACTCCGTCGGACGAGAAAGCTCGCGACCTATCCGCTCGCGCGGGGTGTCCGGAGCGAACTCCTGGGGCGGAGCAGCCGAGCTTCCCGGGCCCGGCGGGCGGTCCCGGCGCCGGTCTGGACGGACCTCGGGTTCGCGCGGCTCCGGCCTGCGATCCTCGCCCAGTCCGGGTTCGGGTCTGGGAGGCTCGCTGATCGGCGGGCGGTCCCGGTCCGCCTCGCGGGGGCGCGGCGCGACGGGCGGGGAGGCGGGAGGCGGCCCGGAGGGAGGCGCGCCTCCTCCGGCAGCAGGCGGCTGGGGTGGACTGGGAGGGGCGACCGAGCCCTGGCCGCCGCCGCCGGGTGCGCCGCCCCTGGGGTCGCGGTCTCTGTTCCGATCCCGCTCCCGCTCCCGTTCCCGATCGTCGTAGCGCTCCCGCTCCCGGTCGCGGCGGCGCAGCTCGTCCATGCGGCGCCACGCGTCTGAGGAGTAGAAACCCCAGGGATAGGAGTTACGGTAGCTTTCATAGGCCCAGTAGGTGTCGAGCCTGCGGGCGAACAGCCAGGCGTCGTAATCCCGTCGCCGCAGATCGTCGATGGCGCGCTGCGCCTCGGATCTCCATGAGCCGTAGGGGTTCTGATCCAGATAGTCGCCATAGGATGAGAGCGTGTTCCGACGGATCGCCGTCCTCCACGCCTCGTCGTCCCTCAGACGGAAGTCCTCCAGCCAGTCCCGCGCATCCGTGCGCCGTTCCGATCGTGGCCAGATGCGAAGGAAGTCCTCAACCGCCCGCGGCGAGCCCGAGCGGACGGCGCGAATGAACGCCCCCTCGTCTGTTTTCCACAAGGCGTCGAGGGCGCGCTGCGCCTCGCTCGCATGCGCGCCTCTGGGCCAGCGTTCAAGGAAGTCCTCGAGAGGTTCGATGGTGGAGCCGCCCTTGAGCGCCGTCCACTCCGCCAGCTCCTCGGCGATCAGTCTGGGGCGGGCCGCTGCCTCCCGGAGACGTTCGGCCTCTGCGGCGTTGGGTCCCCAGGTCGAGTAGCGATAGAGATAGTCGAGATAGGCCTGTTCCGTCCCCAGACGTCGCGCCTCTGCAAAATCCCGAACCTCCTGAGCGCGGAGGGCGTCGATCCGGTTGCGCGCCGTCATGGCGTTGGCGCTTTCGGGATGCTGGCGGATGAAGGTGTCGTAAGCGGGCGGGGCGTCGGCCTGAGAGGCGATACGCCAGTCGCGGTCGAGTATCTCTTCCGCACTGGGGCCGGAGACGCATCCGGCGGCGAGCGCCAGAAGGCTGACGGCCGCGAGGCTGGAGCGGAAGGCGGAGGCGGCGTGGATCGATCGGGTCATGGTTTAATCTCCCTGATGACGACCCTACGCCGCCAACATGAACGGCGACGGAACAGGTTGGGGCGCTTGTTCCCTTGCCGCCCTTATAACTCAGCGCCCCGTGAACCGGGGCGGTCGCTTCTCGAGGAAGTGTGCGACCCCTTCCCGGAAATCTTCCGAAACAAAGCTGGCCGGCATGTCCGCGTTAGCGCTCTCGATCGCGTCTCCGAGAGACTGGAACTGGGCGTTCCACAGTTCGCGCTTCATCTCGCGGAGCGAACGGGGCGAGACCTCGCTCGCGAGCATTTTCGCATAGGCCATGACCTCGGCCTCGAAATCGGCGGCGGGAATGACCCGACTCACCAGTCCCATGGCGAGAGCGTCGGCGGCTGTGATGACGCGGGCCGAGTAGAGAAGATCGGCGGCGTTCGCAAATCCCACAAGGCGCGGCAGAAGCCAGGAAACGCCGTGCTCGGCGATGAGGCCGCGGCGTGAGAAGGCGGTCGTGAACTTCGCGGCGTCGGATGCGAAGCGGATATCGGCGTAAAGCGACAGAACCAGACCCAGGCCGGCGCAGGCCCCGTTGATAGCGCACAGGATCGGCTTGGGGACGGAGGGAAGCCAGGAATAGAGTTTTTTGAAATCCTCCCTAGCCTCCGCATCGAACGGCGGGGGGGGAGCGGCCGGAGCGCTCGCTCCATCGCCCGACTGAATGCCCTGCAGCGTCGTCATGTCCGCGCCTGCGCAGAACCCGCGTCCGGCGCCGGTGAGAATGATGACCCGCACAGCCGGATCGTCCGCCGCCTGTCTCATGGCGGCCCGGACCTCTTGATCCATCTGGGAGCGCCAGGCGTTCAGGCGATCGGGTCGGTTGAGGCGGACGACGGCGACGCCGTCTTCGGCGGTGTAGAGAATGTCCTGATAGGCCATGAGCGCGATCTCCCTGGTCAAGTCTGCGTGTTCGTTCACTTTAGACCAGCCGCCGGCGTTTGGGAGGGGCGGAGTTGCCCGAAGCCCGGATAGGGTTCAAGGAAACCGTATCGATGAGAACGCGAGGATGGTTCATGAGATCGATCAATCCGGCCACAGGCGAGGCGCTCGCATCTTATGAGGAGCTCACCTCCGTTCAGCTGGAGGCGCGCCTCGCCTCGGCCGCCGCCGTCTTTCCGGCGTTCGCGGACCGGTCGCGTCTTGAGGATCGTCTGGCCTGCCTGAGACGGGCGGCCGGGATCCTTGAGGCTGAAGCCGATCGCTGGGCCCAGCTCATCACCCTCGAGATGGGAAAGCCGATCTCGCAGTCGCGCGCCGAGGTCGCCAAATGCGCATCCGTCTGCAGGTATTATGCGGAGCGCGCCGGCGACATGCTCGCTGACGAGGACCGGGGCGGGGGCGCCTATGTGCGCTGGCTTCCCCTGGGGCCCGTACTGGCCGTGATGCCCTGGAACTTTCCGTTCTGGCAGGTCTTCAGGTTCGCCGCCCCGGCGCTGGCGGCTGGGAATGTGGGCTTGCTCAAGCACGCCTCGAACGTTCCCGGTTCCGCGCTGGCGATCGAGGAGATTTTTCGCGAGGCGGGCTTCCCGGAAGGCGCCTTTCAGACGCTGCTGATCCCTTCGGGGGCCGTCGCCGGGGTCATCGCCGATCCGAGGATCCGCGCTCTCACCCTCACAGGCAGCGAGGCGGCGGGCGTGAGCTGCGCGATCGAGGCCGGCCGTCACCTCAAGAAGTCGGTGCTCGAGCTCGGCGGATCGGATCCCTTCATCGTCATGCCGAGCGCGGATGTCTCCGCCGCGGCTGCAGTTGCGGTGCGCTCGCGCATGCAGAACGCCGGTCAGTCCTGCATCGCCGCCAAGCGGTTCATCGTTCATGCCGATGTCTATGGGGACTTTCACGAGGCCTGCCGCTCAGAGATCGCGGCCCTGCGTGTCGGCGACCCTCTCGATCCGGCGACCGACATGGGGCCGCTGGCGACCTCCCGCATTCGCGACGATCTGATACGTCAGGTCGCCGACACTCTGGCGTCCGGGGCGAAGGTTTCGGAGGGCGCCCGACCCCTCGACGGGCCCGGGTATTTCTACCGGCCGGGTCTTTTGACGGATGTTCCTGTCTCAGCCCCTGCTTATGGCGAGGAGCTGTTCGGACCCGTCGCCTGCCTGTTTCGGGTCGCCAGCGCGAGCGAGGCGATCGCTCTGGCCAATGTCACGCGCTTTGGTCTGGGCTCGGCCGTATGGACCCGTGACGAGGACGAAAAGGCCCTGTTTATCGACAGGATCGAGGCTGGTTTCACCGCGATCAACGGCATGACGGCGTCCGATCCCCGTCTGCCTTTCGGCGGGGTCAAGGCGTCGGGTTTCGGGCGTGAGCTCGCCGATCTCGGGATGAAGGAGTTTCTGAACGCAAAGACGGTGACGCGGGCCTGAGGCGGCGCGGGGGAGCGGTTCAGAGTTTGACCCCGGCCGCCTTCAGCACCAGCGTGAACCCCCAGGTCGCGGCGAATGTGGCGACGACGGAGATGGCGAAGGACGGCCAGAAGCTGAGGCCGAGCCGCTGGGTGAGGGGGAGAAGAAGGAAGAAGGTGAGCCCTGGCCAGATCAGCAGGAAGGTTGAGGCGGCGAAGCGGTTGGCGAGGTCGGCGTCGCGTGACGACCAGTAAGTGAACCCCACGGTGAGCATGGTTGCGAGCGGCAGGGCGACCATCACGGCCGCAAGCCAGGTGGAGCGTTTGGCGACTTCCGACAGAACGGCGATGAAACCCGCCGTCGCCAGCGCCTTGAGCAATGTCGCAAGCATGTTCGCCCCTCCGCGGCGCGGAGACTGGACTTAATAGCGCTTAGGGGCAATGGGCCTGGACGCTCCAGTCAGGCGCGCCTTGAGGGATGCCTCAGACCTTGAGGTCGAAGATCGGCTTCCTGACGCCCTCGGATGGCCCGCTTCCGAGGCTCAGGTCCATGGACGCCGCCGAGCGGGCGTCGCTTGCTCGGGCCTCCGGCGCCGGCCTCGGCCTGTCGGCAGTCGCCAGTCCATAACCGACCCCCGAGACCCCTGATCCAGACCTTGGCGTCTGGGGCGGCGGCGTGCGTGTTTCCGCATCGGCCCGCGCGGCCTGCTGCTGGACCGCCGCGCGCTGGAGGGCCTGAGTCGCAAGAAGATTGCGGATCTGGGCTGCGTAGCGACCCGAGATCCCCATAGCCTCATAGCTTTGAATGGAGCTCATGACACATTCTTTCCAACCTCTTTGGAGAGTTTACGCTGAGGCCGTAAAGAAAAGGTAAAAGCGCAATTTATCTTGGAGATATTTTGCAGCCTAACTCAAACTGGTTAATTAAGTCCTTAATTGATGTGTGTATTTTGAATCGTTGCGGGTGAAGGAAGAATTATCCAGTCAATTCAGATGCTTGATGTATCAATTTGTGTTGGCGTCAGGGCCCAATTCCGTGCGGCCTGCAGGGTTAATCGCCGGCCGGGACCGTCTTCCTTCCGTCCGTCGCCCTGGCGGGACGATCGGGAAAGGTCAGGCCCCGTCCGGCAAATCTATCAGCGCGGCGCCATTCGGATCGAGCCGTCGAGGCGCACGCATTCCCCGTTGAAGTATCCGTTGCCGATCATTTCGAGAGCAAGGCTTGCATACTCATCGGGATTTCCAAGGCGTTTGGGGAAGGGCACGCTGGCGGCGAGCGCATCCTTGACCGCCTGGGGGGCGCCGTTCATGAGCGGGGTGTTGAAGATGCCCGGCAGGATGGTGTTGACGCGGATGCCTTCAGACGACAGGTCGCGGGCGATCGGCAGCGTCATGCCGACAATGCCGCCTTTGGAGGCCGAATAGGCGGCCTGGCCCATTTGTCCGTCCACGGCCGCAACGGATGCGGTGTTGACGATGGCGCCCCGGTCTCCGCTTTCGGTCGGCGGCAGGGTGAGCATGCCGGCGGCTGATTTCGCGATGCAGCGGAAGGTTCCCACCAGGTTGATCTGGATGATGAGGTCAAACTGGCTGAGCGGGAAATGTTTGATCTCTCCGCTGTCCTTGTTCCGACCGGCGGTTTTGAACGCATTGCCGGTGCCGGCGCAGTTCACCAGAATGCGCTCCTGCCCGTTGGCGGCGCGCGCCTTGGCGAAGGCGGCGTCGACGGAGGCCTCATCAGTCACGTTCGTCTTGCAGAAGACGGCGCCTGTGGCTGCGGCTGTCGCCTCGCCGGTGGCCTCGTTCATGTCGAAGATGGCCACTTTCACCCCGTGGGCGCGCAAGGCGCGCACGGTCGCCTCGCCGAGACCGGAGGCGCCGCCGGTGACGATGGCGGAGATCGATGCGTCGAGTTTCATGAGCAGTCCTGCCTGATTAGGATCAATAAAGAGGCGAAAGACTAGCAGGCCCGGCAGGGCGCCGCTATCCCGAAGCCTCCTGCCGGTTGCGCCTTTGAGGCGCTCCCGGGCGTTGATAGGCGGGCCGAACGGGCCTATCAAACGGTCCATCGGGTCTCCGGAATGTCCCGGGGCCGGGCGATGTCCTGGCCGCCGGCCGCAAAGGCTGACGCAAGGACCGCTGACAGGGAAGCTGAATGTGAGCTGGGACCCCTATGCCGTGCTGGGCGTCTCGAAATCCGCGAGCGCTGAGGAAATCCGGAAAAACTACCGCAGGCTCGCCAAGGAGCTGCATCCGGATGTGCGTCCCAACGACAAATCCGCTGAGGAGCGCTTCAAGCGCGTCTCGGCCGCCTTTCAGCTGTTGAGCGATGAGGCCTCGAGAGCCCGTTACGACCGCGGAGAGATCGATGCGGAGGGCAATGAACGCCAGGCGTTTCATCCAGGCGCCGGGTTCGGCGGCTTCGCGGGAGGTGCGCGCGGCCGTCCGGGCCGGGGACCGGACGTGTTCGAGGATATTTTCGACGGCCTGTTCTCCCGGGGCGGCGGAGCGCGATCCGCCGGCCCTCAGAAGGGCGAGGATGTTCGCTACAGGATGGAGGTGGACTTCCTGGATGCTGTAAACGGCGGTCGGCGGCGTGTGGCCATGTCGGACGGACGCTCCCTCGACCTCGCCATCCCCCCGGGCCTGGTCTCGGGTCAGACCCTGAGGCTCAAGGGGCAGGGTCATCCAGGTCCCGGCGGCGGCCCGGGCGGAGACGCGCTTGTGGAGGTCACCGTCGGATCGCACCCGGTCTTTCGTCGGGAGGGCGAGGACATCCGCATGGATCTGCGTATCTCCCTTGCAGAGGCCGTCGAGGGCGGCAAGGTCCAGGTGGCCATACCCTCCGGGCGCGTCACGCTGAACATTCCCGAGGGCTCCAATTCGGGGGATGTGATGAGATTAAGGGGCAAAGGCGTTCAGTCCCGTCCCCAGGCGGGCGATCTGCTGGTCCGTCTGCTGATCGTCCTGCCGGAGACCGATGCGGGCGAGCTCCGGGAGTTTCTTAAGTCCTGGCCGGGTCGGGGTGCGGAGATCCAGCGTTGAGACGGCGGAACATCCACGAGGAGGAGCGCCTCGCCTCGCCGGCGCGATTACGTTCAGCCGGCGTTCAGGCCGCCGGCGCCAAGGGTGGCGACATGTCGATGCGCGCGGTGAGTGTCATGTGTCTGTCTCTTCTCCTGTCTCCGTGCGCTCTGGCTCAGGAGGGCCTGGGCTCGGGCTGGGCCCCCGGCGGAGCCGGCGAGAGAGGCGTGAGGGGGCTTGCCGGGCCTCAGGCGGGAGAGGATGCGTCGGGTCGCGAAGCAGCTCTTCCCGACATTCTGAGGTCCCTGAGGGCGCGCTATGGCGGTCAGCACCTGGACGCCTCGCGCGTAGGCTCGCTCTATCGCATCTCCTGGCTGACCGAAGACGGGCGGCGGCTGATGATCGAGGTCGACGCGGCGACCGGACGGTCCGTGTCGGTGAGAGGATAAGCGATGCGCATTCTGGTGGTTGAGGATGATCCCGATCTGGGTCGTCAGCTGACCCAGGCCCTGACCCAGGCCGGTTACGCCGGTGATCTCGCCCCGGACGGCGAGTAGGGACATTACCTCGGCGAGAGCGAGCCTTACGATGCGGCCGTTCTCGATCTGGGGCTGCCGAAGATGGACGGCGTTCGCGTGCTCGAGCGATGGCGGTCGTCCGGACGGGGCATGCCCGTGCTCATTCTGACCGCCCGGGATCGCTGGAGCGAGAAGGTCGCTGGCTTCGACGCGGGCGCGGACGACTATCTCACCAAGCCCTTCTATACCGAGGAGTTGCTCGCCCGGCTCCGGGCTCTCCTTCGCCGTTCGGCCGGTCACGCCAGTGCGACCATCGAGCTGGGCGATCTTCGTCTGGACACCCGCGCAGGGCGTGCCTCGGTCAATGGGGAGCCGGTCAAGCTGACGGCTCTGGAGTATCGGGTGCTCAGCTATCTGATGCATCATCAGGGTCGCATCGTCCCGCGCACGGAACTGGTCGAGCACATTTACGACCAGGACTTCGACCGCGATTCCAACACGATCGAGGTTTTTATCGGTCGTCTTCGCCGCAAGGTCGGCGCCGGACGGATCCTGACGGAGCGGGGGCTCGGCTACCGTCTCGTCGATCCGCGATCGGATGTCGCCCTTGGTTGAGGAGGGACAGGAGCCGCCTCTGAAAGTGGGCGTCTCGATCGCGCGTCGTCTGATGACGGCGGCGGCGATCTGGACGGTGCTGGTGCTGCTGGCGGGCGGGGCGTCGCTTCAGGGTCTTTATCGCAGCGAGACCCTGCAGAGGCTGGACGCCGATATCGACGCCACGCTCCTCACCCTGATCTCCGCGGTCGATTCCGACGATCAGGGCGGGCTTATCTTCACCCCGTCCCTGAGGCCCAATGACGAGCGCTTCCAGCGGGTGTTTTCAGGGCGATACTGGGCCTTCGTCGTTCTCGCCTCCGATCAGTCGGTTGTTCACGCCAACCGCTCGCGCAGCTTTTTCGACGTCGAGCCGATCCTCGAGCCGGAGATGATCCGCGCGGCGGTCGCAAGGCCGGGGGAGGTCGTCCGCGCCGAGACGGACGGTCCGGACGGGGCGCGCCTCCGTGTCGGAATGCGGGCGATCCGCCTGCCCGAGCGTTCGCCTCCGATCCTGCTCTATGCGGCCATCGATCGCTCCTCGGTCAACGAGGAAGTCGGGCGTTTCACCGCCCGCCTCGCTCTGGCTCTGGGCGTGCTCGCCATCGGACTGGTGGCGGGCGTGTTCGGCGTCATCCGGTTCGGTCTGCGCCCGCTCAACGACATCGAGGGCAAGCTTGAGGAGATCCGGTCGGGCCGGCGGGATCGTCTCGAGGGCGTCTATCCCCGCGAGCTGGCCTCGCTTGTGCGGGAAATCAACACCCTGATCGGGCACAACCGGAAGATCGTGGAGCGGGCGCGCACCCATGTCGGCAATCTCGCCCATGCGCTCAAGACGCCCCTTGCGGTTCTGATGAACGAGGCCGGCGGGCCGGGGCGCCTGAATGATCTCGTTCGCCGGCAGACCGAGGCGATGACGGCGAGCGTTAATCACTATTTGCGGCGCGCCCGCGCTGCGGCCCAGGCTGAAGTTCTGGGGGTGAGATCGGATGTGGCCGAGGCGATCGAGCCGATCGCGCGTATGCTGGAGCGTCTGCATCGGGACAAGGGCGTCAGCATCGAGGTTGAAGCTGATCCGCGGGCGGTCTTCCGCGGGGAGCGCGGCGACCTTGATGAACTTGTCGGCAACGTGTTGGAAAACGCCGCCAAATGGTGCAAACGCCGGGTGAAGGTTTGCGTGGAACGGACCGAGGATGGGGTGGAGATCCGGGTCGACGACGACGGCCCGGGGCTTGCGCCGGACGATCGCCGCCGGGCTCTCGAGCGCGGCGGACGGCTGGATGAATCGGAACCTGGAACAGGATTGGGGCTTTCGATCGTGAGCGACCTGACGGAGATCTATGGCGGCCGGCTGAGCCTTGAGGACAGTCCCCTCGGGGGTCTGCGGGTGCGTCTTGAGCTTCCGGCGGCGCCGCTGTGATCTGGATCGCCGCTCTTGCTCTGATCGCCCTTGGGTGCGCCTTTGTCCTGGGCGACAGTCTTCGCACCCGGCTTCTGCTCGTTGGCGCGGCGGCTTTAGGGGTCGGACTATACCTTCTGGTGGGCTCCCCCGGCATGCCCGACCAGCCTCTCGCCGGTCGTCTCGAGGAGCTTGAGACCCAGGCCCGCGAGGACGCGGACACAATGTCCCCGGATCAGCTGATGGCGCTCCTTCAGAAGCGCGCGCTTGAAGCCCCGGACGATCCGAACCCTCACAAGTTCATGGGGGATTTGCTGCAGGGCGCCGGCCGGATCGATGAGGCGGTGATGGCTTATCAGTCCGCCCTGAGGCGGGAGCCGGCCTTTCAGCCGGCTCTTAAATCTCTCGCCGACCTTCTCTTCAAGCGCTCGGGCATGGTCGACGCTCTGACCCGGGATCTCTATCGCGCGGCCTTCGAGCTCGATCCGTCCGATGTCCGGCTCGGCTTCATGGCCGGTCTGGGGGACTGGCAGGCGGGTCTTAAGGAGGAGGCGGAGGCCGAATGGGCCCGTCTCGAAGAGCCCCTCGCCGCGGACGACCCGCGTCGGCAGATGTTCAAGGCGTTCCGGGAGGTTTACACTAAACCCCAGCCGTCTCAGGGGGAGCCTGAAGGGGCCCCCTGACGGTAAAATGACCGCACCTCGCGCCATTGTGACGCTGGCGGATCTCGGGCCTGTTTCATATATGTAGGGAGAGCGGGTCCCGGTTCGGGGATGCGGCGGTCCTTCCGGGGAGAACGTGTCGATGAGAAAGCGTTCGCAGCGGCTTTGGTTGATCGGCGCCGCCGGCCTCCTGGTGGCGAGCGGGGTGGCCCTGGCGGCGACCGCGCTGAAGGATACGGTGGCGTATTTCTACTCGCCTTCGGATCTCGTTGAGAAGAATGCGGCTCAGGTCGGACGAAGCGCCCGGGTCGGCGGCCTCGTCGAGGCCGGCAGCGTTCGCCGCGGCGAGGGGGCTGCAGTGGAGTTTCGCATTACCGACGGCTCTCACGTGGCTGAGGTCAGTTTTGACGGACTTCTCCCTGATCTCTTCGAGGAGGGGCAGGGGATCGTGGCGGAGGGCCGCTTTGACGGCTCGGGGCGTCTGGTGGCCGAGCGCGTTCTCGCCAAGCATGATGAAAATTACATGCCGAAGGAGGTCTATGAGGCCCTGAAGGACAAGGCGGGGGCGGCAACGCCCGCCTCCTATGAGACCCGTCCGGCGGGAGCGCCTGCGACGTGATCGCGGAAATCGGGCATCTTCTGGCGTTTCTGGCCCTCGCCTCCGCTCTTGCTCAGAGCCTGATCGGCCTCACCTCGGGCGGAGAGCCGGCGAGGCGTCTGGCTCTCGTCACCAGCCTCACATCGATCGGCGCCTTCGGGGCGCTCATCGTCTCTTTTGTGACCCTCGATTTCTCCCTGGCGCTGGTCGCAGGCAACTCGCACTCCCTGAAGCCCATGCTCTATCGGGTCGCGGGCGCCTGGGGCAATCACGAGGGCTCCATGCTCCTCTGGTGCGTGATCATGGCGGGCTATGGCGCGGCGGCGGCTCTGACCATGCGGGCCGATGCGCTCCGCGATCGGGCGCTGGGCGTTCAGGGTCTGCTGACGGCCGCCTCGCTCGCCTATCTGGTCTTCGCCTCCAGCCCCTTCACCCGGCTTGATCCCGCGCCGCTGGACGGCGGCGGTCTCAATCCCCTGCTTCAGGATCCCGCTCTCGCCCTTCATCCGCCCTTCCTTTATCTGGGCTATGTCGGCTTTTCCTTCGTGTTTTCGATTGCGGCGGCCGGGCTTATTCTCGGACGCATTGATCGCGACTGGGCGCGTCGGACGCGTCCCTGGGCTCTGGCCGCCTGGAGCTTCCTGTCGGTCGGCATCTCGCTCGGCGCCATCTGGGCCTATTATGAGCTCGGCTGGGGCGGCTGGTGGTTCTGGGATCCGGTTGAAAACGCCTCCTTCATGCCCTGGCTCGTCGGGGCGGCTCTGGTTCACTCCCTGATCGTCACCCAGAAGCGGGGCGGCATGAGCGCATGGACGGCCTTTCTCGCTGTTCTGGCGTTCTGCCTGTCCATACTGGGCGCGTTTCTCGTGCGCTCGGGCGTCCTGACCTCGGTTCACGCCTTTGCGGTGGACCCGGAGCGGGGTCTTCTTCTTCTGGCCGGGCTGGCGGCGGCGGGCGGCGGGGCCTTCACCCTTTACGCCTGGCGGGCCCCCAAGCTTCTGGCGGGGCCGGAGTTTGATCCGGTCAGTCGGGAAGGGGCGCTGGTTCTGAACAATCTCTTCCTGTCGGTGGCGGCCGCCCTGGTGCTGTTCGGCACCGTTCTGCCCCTGTTCGGGCAGGCTGTGGGCGCGTCGATGTCGATCGGCGAGCCCTATTTCCAGCTCACTCTGGCGCCGATGATGGGCATTCTGTTCCTGTTTCTGCCCTTCGCCCAGGCGGCGACCTGGCGCCGGGCCGAGCTCGCTCCGATGCTGCCGCGCTTCGCTGTGGCCGGGGCCCTGTCGCTTCTGGCCGCAGGGGTCGCCTTCGGCTTTTATCGTCAGTCTCCCTGGATCCTGCCAGGGGTGGCGATCGGCGCCTGGGTCGTCGCCGGCGCCCTGATGGACCTTTCCCGTCGCATCTCGCCGGGCGGCTGGGTGCGTGCTCTGGGGTTGTCGGCCTCCGTCTGGGGGATGACGATCGCTCATGTCGGATTGGGTCTGTTCGTGGTGGGCGCTGCGGTCGAGACAGCCGCGCGGCGCGATCAGACCTTTGTGCTCTCGCCGGGCGAGAGCGCCGAGATGCGCGGGCGTACCTTTCGCTTCGAGGGCGTGAGGGAGATTGAGGGAGCGAACTATTACGCGACCGAGGCGCAGATCGTGGTCACCCGGGGCGGCGTTGAGGAGGTCATGACGCCTCAGAAGCGTTTCTATCCCGCCGCGGGTACGCCGACGACGGAAGTGGCCATTCGCAAGACGCTGGGTGGGGACGTCTATGTCGCTCTCGGCGACCAGGTGCGCGAGACGCCAGGGGCCTGGCGGGTCCGTCTGTCCCATCATCCCCTGATCGACTGGGTGTTTGGGGGTGCGATCCTCATTGCGCTGGGCGGCTTCCTGTCTCTGGTCAGCCGTCGCCGGCGAGACGTTCCGGTCTCTGCCCCTGAGGCGGCCCCAGCCTCGCCCGTTACGGATGTTCAGTCAGGAGCGGAGGCGCCGGCGTGATCCTCGCACTTGCCCTGATGATTGCAGCGGGGCCTGATGCGCCTCTCGAGGATCCTCTCCGGGAGGCGAGGGCTCAGGCGCTGATGCGGGAGATCCGCTGCGTGGTTTGCGAGAACGAGCCTGTCTCCCAGTCGACCGCCGATATCGCCGTCGACATGCGTCGGACCATCCGCTCCCAGATCGCCGAAGGCTCGAGCGATTCGGAGGTTCGGCAGTTCTTTTCGGACCGCTACGGGACGTTTGTGCTCTTTCGGCCGCCGCTTGACGGCTTCGGGATGCTCATCTGGCTGTTCCCCTTCACACTCCTGATTGGTGTGGGGGCCATGATCTCGGCGCGGATCGCCCGCTCCCGCACGCGTAACCTGCCCCCTCTGGCCGATGAGGGCGAGGTGGGGCGCGACGCATGACCGGTGACGGCGCGAGGGTTATGGGCTCGGCGGGGTGAGGGAGGGGCGGCGTCCGGAGATGCTGGTCACGCCCCAACTTTGCCGTATTGTAGGCTCTGGTTTCGGGCGATGAGGGGAGCGATCAGGGATCGGCGCCTCTCTTCGGGCGATACGGTTGTGCGAACCTCGATCGCGTCTAGTATGGGTCATGTCCGCTTGTCGCGGGTGCAGTGAGAGAAGTCGAATGAAGATGGTCAAATCTGTCCGCCTGTCCGGGATGCTTCTCACCGCGGGTCTCGCCGCAGCGTTGACGGCGGCCGCCCCTGTCGCCTTCGCTCAGGCGCCCAAGCCGATCAGCGTGGCCCCTCCGGCCGGAGCGCCCATGAGTTTCGCCGAGCTCATCGACCGGGTGAGCCCGGCGGTGGTGAGCGTCGTGGTGACCACAGAGGTCAAGACCTCGAAGCTGGAGAAGCAGTTCAATCCGTTCCGCGGTCTGCCTGGATTTGACGAGTACGAGGATCAGTTCGGCAAGGACAAGGGCGGCGAGGAGGAAGGTAGCGAGCCGGAGCAGGACTCGGAAGGCCGCTCGCTCGGATCGGGCTTCTTCATTTCGGCGACCGGCCACATCGTCACCAACAATCACGTTGTTGAAAACGCTCGTGAGGTGATCGTCATTCTCAAGGACGGCGAAGAGCTTGAGACCGAGATCATCGGCAAGGACGAGCAGACGGATCTTGCTGTGCTGAAGGTCAAGAAGACCGGGGTCTATCCCTATGTTCAGTTCGCCACGCGTTCGAAGCCTCGCGTGGGCGACTGGGTGGTGGCGCTCGGCAACCCGTTCGGCCTTGGCGGCACGGCGACCGCGGGCATCGTCTCGGCGGACGGACGGGAGCTGACCGGCGGCAACTATAACGACTTCATCCAGGTCGACGCGCCCATCAATCGCGGTAACTCCGGCGGCCCCACCTTCAATCTTCAGGGCCAGGTCATCGGCGTGAACACGGCCATCTTCTCCGACACGGGCGGGGGAAGCGTCGGCATCGGCTTTGCGATCGAGGCGGGCGCCGCCCAGAAGATCACCGACACCCTGATCAAGAACGGCAAAGTGGTTCGCGGCTGGCTCGGCGTGGAGATTCAGAGCCTCGATCGCCGTCTGGCGGAGGCTCTCGACCTCAAGTCCGACAAGGGCGCCATCGTCCGCAAGCTGACGGCTGACGGCCCGGCTGAGCAGAGCGGTATCCGTCGCGACGACATCATCATCGCTGTCAACGAAGATGCTGTGAAGGACAGCCGCGACCTCACGCAGCGTGTGGGCAGCCTGCTCGCCGGATCACGCAACGCCTTCAAGATCATTCGCGACGGCAAGGAACAGATCGTCATGGTGACCGTGAAGGAGCGTGATCCCAAGCTCGGTCAGGTTCCCGCCATTCCTCAGCCCCGGGTTGAGGTCGAGCCGCCGAAATCCGCTCCGGGCGATGTGAGCGTCCTTGGCGCGACGGTTCGTCCCCTGTCGGCGACGGAAGCTCAGCGCTTCCAGCCTGCAGCTTCGGGAACGGGTCTGATTGTTGTCACTGTCGAGCGTCGCGGCCCCCTCGGGCGCGCCCAGATCCTTCCGGGAGATGCGCTTCTCGCCGCCAACAACAAGCCTCTTAAGACGCCGAAGGATCTGGAAGATCTGATTGCCCAGTCGCTGAAGGAGGGCAAGGAGAACATCGCCCTGTCCATCGGACGCGGCGAGACGACGACCCTTCTGCCCATCGAGATCAAGCCGGAATAGGTCCGTCCATCCATGAAGGTTCTGGTCATCGAGGATGATGCGGACGCCGCCGCGTTCGTGAAGCGCGTTCTCGTGGAGGCCGGCCATGCGGTTGATATCCGCGGCGATGGGGAGGCCGGGCTTCATCAGGCGAGGGACGGCGATTACGACGCCCTTGTGGTCGACCGCATGCTGCCTGGCATGGATGGTTTGCGGCTGCTCAGGAGCTATCGCGAGGGCGGGGGACGCGCCCCGGCGTTGTTCCTCTCAGCCCTGGGTGAGGTGGACCACCGCGTGGAGGGGCTTCAGGCCGGAGGCGACGACTATCTGATCAAGCCTTATGCGCCGACAGAGCTGGTTGCGCGTGTCGAGGCGCTGGGCCGGCGCGGTCAGGGCGAAGCGCCTGCGACCCGTCTGAGCGTGGGCGGCCTCGAGATGGACCTTCTCTCGCGAACCGTGCTGCGCGACGGGGTGAAGATCGATCTTCAGCCGCGGGAGTTCCGCCTGCTGGAGTTTCTGATGCGGCATGCCGGGCAGGTCGTGACCCGGACCATGCTTCTCGAGAAGGTCTGGGACTATCATTTCGATCCTCAGACGAACGTCATCGACGTTCACATCTCCCGACTGCGGGGCAAGATCGACAAGGACTTCAACCGTCCGCTTCTGCACACCGTGCGGGGGGCGGGATACCGTCTTGAGGCATGAGGATCAAAAGGTTGCCGGCGCTGGTGCGCACGACGACCTTTCGTCTGGCGTTGCTTTATTCCTCGGTTTTTATCCTCTTCGCAGGCGTGCTGCTCGCCTATCTCTACTCCGAGACCGCCGGCTATCTCGCCCGGCAGGCTGACAGCGAGCTCAACGCTGAGTTTCAGGAGCTTTCGGCCGCCTATCGCGGCGGCGGTCTCGATCGTCTGAACCAGGCGGTGACCGAACGCTCCTCCGCCAGGGGCAAGTTTTTCTACCTTCTGCAGAATGCCGACGGGGACAAAATCTCCGGGGATTTCGACGTTCTTCCGGCGGCCGCGCCGTCGGCCGCCCAGGTGGTCGATGTCGGGTTCGAGTATGTCGCCCGCACGCCTGAGGGAGAGGCGAGCCGTCGATCCGCAGAAGGACGGATCTCCCGTCTGTCCGGAGGAGGGGTTCTTCTGGTCGCCTATGATGTCGGCGAGCTGGGAGAGGTGAACCGGCGCGTCACGACGGTCGTGTGGCGTTCGGCGGCGGTCGGCTTCGTGCTGTCTCTGATCGGCGGGGTGGTGATCTCCCGTTCAGCCGCTCGAAGGGCGGAGCTTCTTGCCCGCACGACCGAAGACGTGATGACCGGGGACCTCTCGCGGCGCGCGCCGGTTCTGGGGTCGGGCGATGAGTTCGATCGCCTCTCAGAGCAGATCAACGCCATGCTCGCCAAGCTCGAGCGTCTGGTGATTTCTTCCCGGTCCGCGGGAGATTCGATCGCTCACGATCTGCGCTCTCCGCTGACCCGGCTTCGCAACCGCCTCGAGGGCGGTCTGAAGGAGACCGCGCCCGAGGCCCAGCGCGCAGCGCTTGAACGTTCGATCGGCGATGTCGACGGCGTTCTCGACACCTTCAGCGCCATCCTGCGCCTGTCGCGCGTTCAGGCCGGCGCTTCCGGATCGTTCCGACGACTGGCCGCCGCCTCGATCACCGACGAGCTGGCCGAGCTCTACGAACCGGTGTGCGAGGAGGCGGGCCTGACGTTCGATTATGCATCCTCCCCGCAGCTTTTTATCTCTGCCGACCGGGATCTGATCGCCCAGGCGCTGGCGAATCTTCTGGACAACGCCGTCAAGTACACGCCCGTTCCCGGCACGGTCCGCCTTCTGGTTCGGCGCACATCTCTGGGTGAGGTTGAGCTGGCGGTCGTGAACTCCGGCCCCGGCGTTCCTCCTGAGGATCGGGAGCGTGTGATTGAGCGCTTTGTGCGGCTCGAGCAGTCGAGAACTCTGCCGGGAAGCGGCCTTGGCCTGTCCCTCGCCGCTGCGGTCGCTGAGGCTCATCGCGGGCGGCTCTCCCTCTCGGATGGGGATGGCGGACCGGATGCGCCGGGTCTTACGGCGTCTTTGATTCTTCCTGGTGCGTGAGCTCTCCCGAGGGGCTTTTCGTTCCGGACAGACGAGCCCGATCCCTCGGGTGGACGGCGCGGTTGATTGGGCTAGGTTTGCGCCATGGTGAGACGAATCGCACGACTGGGACTGGGGCCCCTGCCGGCGGCGGCGGGCGATCCGGTGCGCGCACTCGAACTGGCGGGCGCTGAGTCTCCCTATCTCGCGCGTCTCTTCCGGCAGCAGGAAGCGGTTCTCTCCGCTCTCGCCGCGAGCGGTCCGGATTCCGCTCTCGGCGCCATTCAGGCCTCGATGCGTATGGGGCCTCTTGAGGAGCCTAGCGTTGAGGCGGCCATGAGCCGGATGAGGCGCCTCAAGGAAGGCGCGCATCTCGTGGTCGCCGGCGCCGACCTGTCGGGCGTCTGGACGCTGGATCAGGTGGTTGCGAGCCTCACCTATCTGGCGGATGCGGCCGTTCAGACCGCCCTGAAAATCGCGTTACGCGCCGCCTGGGCCTCAGGCCGCTTCGGGGAGGTGCGCGACAGCGACGAGCTGCCGGGCCTGTTTATTCTGGCCATGGGCAAGATGGGCGCCCGTGAGCTCAATTACTCAAGCGACATCGATCTGATCGTGCTTTTCGATCTGGATGTGGTTCCTATCCCAAGGGCGCGCGTGAAGGAGGCGATGGTTCGTCTGACGAAGGATATCGTCCGTATTCTCGAGGAGCGCACGGCGGACGGTTACGTTTTCAGGACGGATCTGCGTCTGCGTCCCGATCCGTCTTCCACGGCGCCGGCGATTTCGGTCCAGTTCGCCCTGTCATATTATGAGAGCGTCGGCCAGAACTGGGAGCGCATGGCCCATATCAAGGCCCGTGTGTGCGCCGGCGATCGCAAAGCGGGGGCCGCCTACCTCGATGCGATCGCGCCCTTCATCTGGCGTCGCTATCTCGACTATGCGGCGATCGCCGACATTCATTCGATCAAGCGCCAGATTCATGCCCATGGCCGCCACGCCGCTCTCACATCGGCGGATTTTGAGGTGAAGCTCGGGCGCGGCGGGATCAGGGAGATTGAGTTCTTCACTCAGGTCCAGCAGCTGATCATGGGCGGCCGCAAACCCGCCATACGGGCCTCCGGCACCAAGGCGGCGCTTGCGGCTCTGACCGAAGCGGGCATGACCCCTCGCGAGATGCGCGACGAGTTGCTCACGGCCTATGATTTTCTGCGGGCGGTCGAACATCGCATCCAGATGGTCAATGACGAGCAGACCCATCACCTCCCTGACATTCCCGAGAAGCGATCAAGGATCGCTCGTCTGGCGGGATATGTCCGGGAGGAGGACTTCGAAGTCGACATCGCCCGGGTGCGCAATCGGGTTCATGGCGCCTATTCCGATCTGTTCGCCCAGGAAGAGCAGCTCGCCGGAAAGGGCGGGAACCTCATGTTCACGGGTGTCGACGAGGACCCTGGAACCGTCGAGACGCTGAGGGAGATGGGCTTTTCCGATCCTTCCCGGGTTATCCGGACCATTCAGGCCTGGCATCGGGGCGGCACCCCCGCCACGCGGTCCGCCCGCGGCCGGCAGCTGCTGACGACGCTGGGCCCCCGTCTTCTGACGACCATGTCGGAGATCGGTCAGCCGGACCTTGCCTTTGAAAGGTTCACATCGTTTTTCGAGGCCTTGCCGGCGGGCGTGCAGACCCTGTCGATGATGCTCGCCGAGCCGGCGTTGACGCGCGATCTTATCGCGACGATGGCGTTTGCCCCGAAGCTGGCGACAGATCTTGCGCGTCGTCCGGCGCTTCTGGATGCGATGCTGGAGCCGCGTTTTTCCGTCCCCGTTTCGCGCGAGCCGGACGGGCAGCGCGAGACCATGCTGCGGGCGCTGATTGCGCGGGGCGAGGACTTCGAAGGACAGCTCAACATCGCCCGGCGCTTTCATCGCGAGGAGACGTTCCGCATCGGCTATCAGCTTCTGCGCGGAACGATCCGCGCCAATGAAGCCGGCGCAGCCTATGCCGATCTCGCCGATGCGTGCGTCTCCGCGCTCGCGGATGCGGCGGAGGCGGAGGTGCTGGCGCGGTTCGAGGGAACCATTGGTCGGTGGGCGGTTTGCGCTCTGGGTAAGTTTGGCGGGCGCGAGCTTTCCGCATCCTCGGATCTCGACCTCATGCTTATCTATGAGCGTGACGAGACCGCGCCCGGCGACAGTCTCGCTCCGCGTTTTGTTCAGCGTCTGATCGCCGCTCTCTCCGCGCCGACCGAAGAGGGCCTTCTTTACGAGGTCGACACTCAGCTTCGACCATCGGGTCGGGCCGGACCTGTGGCGGTCCAGTTCTCGTCCTTTGAGCGTTACTATGAGGGTGAGGCGTGGACGTGGGAGTTCATGGCGCTGACGCGCCTGCGGCCGGTGGCGGGCGATCCGGCGCTGCGCCATCGCATCAACGATGCGGTTCGCCGCGCCCTGAAGCGAAAGAGCGCCGATCCGGCCATTGTCGATGACGTCGCCGACATGCGCAGACGCATGGCGCGTGAACGCCCGGCGCGCTCGCACTGGGACCTCAAGCTTGCCCCGGGCGGGCTGGTCGACGTTGAATTTGTCATCCAGTGCGAAATCCTGAGAGCGGCGGGCGAGGCTCCTGAGGTCAGCGACCCGGCCTCTCTGTGGGCGATTCACGCTCTGCGCGCCGCAGGACGCCTCACCGCTGAGGAGGCGGGCATTCTCGAGCGGGGTCTGGTTCTGCAGCTGGACCTTCAGCAGGCCCTTCGGATCGCAGCCGGGGACGGTTTTGATCCGGCGACGGCGTCGCCGGCCCTGAAGGCCTGGCTCGCCGCTCATCTCGGGGAGGCGAGCTTCGAGCAGCTGGAGGCGGATCTGCTGGCCCGGCAGAAGGCCGTCTCCGACCTTCGGTCGCGACGCGTCGGCGCCCTTGGCGGGGAGACCGCGGCCCCGGAAGGCCCTCCGATCGCTTAAGGCGCCTCCCGGCGAAGGGTGCGGCGGCCGCCGGAAGCCGCGGCGAAAGCGCCGCAGGACGATACAACAGCGGTATGTCGCGACGGAAACACCCTTGTTCCGGCGTTAGATGACAAGAATATGGTGGGGCGCGGCCCTCCCTCATGGTGGGGGGGCCTGAGCGCCAGCGGGCTGAGGACGTTGCAGGGGAGCTGAAGCGGTCATGAGGGATCCCGATGAGGATCTGCTCGTCAGGATCGGGGCCGGCGACGCCGGCGCCGCCGCCAGCCTTGTACGTCGGCACCTGTCCCGCATTCTCGCGCTGTCCCGGCGGATGCTGAGCGACCCGAGCGAGGCGGAAGATGTCTCTCAGGAGGTGTTTCTGAAGGTCTGGCGCCAGGCGCCGGTCTGGCGGCCGGGCCAGGCGAAGTTCGAGACCTGGATCTATCGGGTCGCTCTGAACCTGTGTCTTGATCGTCTGCGGCGTCGTCGCCGGACCGTCGGCGAGCCGCCTTCCGATCTTGTCGATCCGGCCGCTTCAGCCACTCGGCCGATGGAGGATGCGGAACGACGCGCGCGCGTCCAGGCGGCTCTGGATCGTCTGCCCGAACGTCAGCGGGCGGCGCTGGTGCTGTGTTATTTTGACGAGTGCTCCAACATCGAGGCCTCCCGGCATCTGGGGGTGAGCGTGGAGGCTCTCGAAAGCCTGCTGGCCCGGGCGAGACGGGGTCTGAAGCGGGAGCTGGCGGCGGAGCGGGGTGAG
Source organism: uncultured Alphaproteobacteria bacterium (assembly GCA_903831255.1). Taxonomy (GTDB): domain Bacteria; phylum Pseudomonadota; class Alphaproteobacteria; order Caulobacterales; family Hyphomonadaceae; genus UBA7672. Next base: position 43,545 of record CAIKWZ010000013.1, on the reverse strand, counting down.
CTGATGGGAGCGCTGGATGGCGACTGAACGACGGATCATGACCGAGGAGCGATTTATCGAACGGTTGTCGGTCTACGGGGCCGACCTGTCGCGCTGGCCGCAGGACGAGCGTGAGGCGGCTCGCCGGCGCCTCGAGACGGGATCTCATCGTCTGCGCGACCTGTGGGAGAGCGAGGGGATGTTTGATGCGCTTCTTCAGGACGCGTCATGTCCTCCCGCGTCTGAAGATCTGGTGCGTCGGGTCAGCGCCTCCTTTCGTGCGCCCGACCGGCGTCAGTCTCTCTCAGTCCTCTCGCGATCCGGCGGCTGGCGCACGGGTGGGGCGATCGCCGCTTGCCTGCTCTTCGGCCTTGTCGCTGGCGGGGTTCTTGAGGCGTGGATCATCGAGGCTGGAGCCAGTGACGAGCAGGAGGAGGATCTGTTCACGCTGTCGGACTCTGCCGGCGTGAGCGTTCTTCTGACGGCGCTCGGCGAGACGGAGCGCTGACATCATGGCCCGCACGCTTAAGACGCTTCTGGCGATCTCCGCCCTTGCGAATGTCGCCCTGCTCGGAGTTGTCGGCGCGCGCTTCCTGAGGCCTGACGGGCCGGCCGGCCGCGAGGCGAGAGCCGAACGCCCGGCCTCGGATGTCGTACGGGCGGCGTGGGCTCAGCTGCCGGAGGCCGACAGGACCGCTCTTCGCGCGGAGTTGCGGGAGCAATGGCGGACCATGGCTCCGGATCGGGAGCGGCTGGGGGCCGCCGGCCGCGCAGTGCGCGATGCGGCGCTGATCGAGCCCTTTGACGAGACGCGTCTGCGCAACGCCCTCATCGTCTTCCAGCAGCGCGAGCAGATGGTGCGTATGCGCGCGGAGGACGTCCTCATCAGTCATCTGGGCCGCATGCCTCCCGAGGCGCGTGCGACGGCGGCTGAAGGGCTGCTGACGCCGGCGAATATGCGCCTGGAGCGTCAAGGGCGAGGAGGCCGACGGTCGGCCGATCGACCCCCTGAGGCGTCCGATGTGAAGCCGCCCGAGCGGGCGGACTGAAAGGTCGGCGGAGGCGACCGGTCAGAAGAGGTCTGAGGTCAGGAGGCCTTCCTGGTCTGTCTCGGCTTCGAGCTCCTGCGGCGCGGTCTGCGCCTCTGGAGCTGGCGGGACGGGAGCTGGCGCGGCAGGTCGCTCGGAGAGGGAGATCGGCAGCCGGATCGAGGCGGTGGTCCCGACGCCGACTTCGCTCTCGAGGCGCAGATAGCCGCCATGCATATCGACGAACGACTTCGTCAGGGCAAGCCCGAGACCTGCGCCGGCAGCCGTCCGGCCGCCGCGTTGCGAGCCCTGTTCGAAAGGTTCTCCCAGTCGCGGGAGATCTTCCTCAGGTATGCCAACGCCTGTGTCCGCCACACGGATCACCAGCCAGTCACCGTCACGCAGGACGCCCACGCGCACCTCGCCGCCGACGTCGGTGAAGTTGATGGCGTTGGACAGCAGATTGAGGGTCATCTGCTTGACCGCCCGGTGGTCGGCGACGATCCTTGGAAGGTCGTCCTCAGGCTCGAAGGAGAGGTGGATCTGCTTGTCTTCCGCCTGACGCCGGATGAGGCGCAGGGCGGCGTCGACCGCGTCGGCGCAATCGATCAGACGCGGCGTGATCTGCATTCGGCCGGCCTCGACCTTGGTCATGTCGAGTATGTCGTTGATCATGTCGAGCAGGGTCTGTCCCGATTTGAGGATATCGCTCGCATAGACCTGATATCGGGCGTCCCCCAGCGGACCGTAGACTTCATGGACGAGCATCTCGGAAAAGCCGTTGATGGCGTTGAGAGGGGTTCTCAGCTCGTGGCTCATATTGGCGAGGAAGCTTGACTTGTGGCGGCTCGCCCTGTCGGCGCGATCGGTCTCCTCCCTCAGGCGGCGGGCAAGCTCGCGCACCTCGCTGCGGGCGGTCTCGAGCTCAGCGTTCAGCGTTGCAAAGCGTTGCTCAGAGCGGCTGTTCAGGGCCTCCTGCGATCGTCGCGCTGTGATGTCGATCCCGATGGTGAGGCATCCGTCATGCGCTGTTCGACGCTCGCTGAGGGTGATCCAGATATCGCCTGGAAGCATGATCTCGCGACCGGCGCTTTCTTCTGACGCGGGCTTTTCCGCCCGGATCCGGCGGGCGATCTCGGACATGATGAAATCATGCGAGGCGCCGGCGTGGACCACCTCGCTGTCGAGACCGAAGACGGTCTCGAACATGCGGTTCCAGTGCGTGAGCCGACGGCGGGCGTCCCAGAGCGCGACGGGCCCCGGATGCGCCTCGAGGACGGCCCGGGCGACGGCGTCGGCGCGCCGTGTCCGGTGAAGGGCGAGAATACGGTCTGTGACGTTGAGGAGACCGCCTGAGAACCCGTCGCCCTCCGCCCCGCCGGTGAGTTCGACATAGGTTCCGGCGGCCGGACCGGCCGCCTGAAGGATGCAGCTTACGGCCTGCGCCTTCGAGGCCGGGGGAAACTGCGCGAGAAACTTGCGATGATCTTCCTCCGTGATCAGGCGGAGGAAGGCGCTGAGGGGCAGGTCTCCGGATTGTTCCGAGCCGAGGAGGGCGGCGGCCTCGGGGCTGAGATGGACCTTCTGGCGCGCCGGAACATACCGCCATCGGCCGATGAGACCCTGAACCTCTCCGGAGGGGGACGAGCCAGGTGCGGAGCTGAGCCCGCCCTGGATGCGCATAAGAGCCCGGGTAAGACCGGCGATCGCAAGGGCGGGGGCGGCGATGAGGAGCGCGTAGATGAGGAGGCGCACGAGATCGGCCGAGGTCATCCAGGGCGTCATGCGGGTCACGCAGGCAGCGAGCCCGGTATCTCCGAGGCGCGAGCAGGCGAGGACACCGCGCTCTCCGCCCAGAGAGACGAAGCGCGCTGTGAGCTGCGTGCCCTCGATGCGGGTGATGGTGAAGGTGCGCCCCTCATCCTGGGGCGGCAGGTATTCTTCGGCGGGGATAAGGCCCCATACCCAGCCGGCATCCGGGTCGAGGGCGAAGATCTTCACGCCATCCTCGGCGAGTTCAGCCCATCCCTCGCTGTCCGGGGCCGCCCGGCCGGTCATCCTGAACGGGGCGCCGTCCCGGATCTCTTCCTGGCTTGCGCCGGTCAGGATGAGCCCTTCCATGCGGGAATGCACTTCGGTGAGTTCGGCTCGGACCTGAGCGGCGAGCGCGATCGATTCCCGGGCCTGCTGCTCGAGCAGGGCGGTGTCCGCGGTGGAGCGCTCTTCGGCCGCCTTGAGGACGAGAGCCAGCGCGAAAGCGGTCATCAGCGCGGCCAGCAGTCCGACGGGGACCGTCCTGCGGACGGACCGGGTCGGCGTTGTGCGGACCTGTCGGGCGAAGAGGGAAGGCAACGGCGCGTCTCCGGGTCGTGAGCTCACTTAAGCCCCGGATTCGAAAGGCGGCGAAAGGGTTAACGGCAGGTTAACGGGATCTTGGTTGTGAATGAACTGGCGTCGCGGAGCAGGCGGGTGTGGCGCCCTCGCCATCAATTCGGACGGATTGGGGGTCAGGCGACGGCCGACAGGCTGGAGCGGCCGCCGACCCGGAAGGAGCGGTCGATCACCGGACGGCCGAAGAGATACCCCTGAGCGTAGCGCACGCCGGCTTCCATGAGCAGGGCGCGGTCGGCCTCCGTCTCCACCCGCTCGCCGACGGAGGCGACCCCGAGCTCCTCGCACATGCGGGCCAGATGCCGGATCAGGGCGAGACCCCGAACGGAACTGCCTGAGTCTTCCAGAAAGCTTCCGTCGAACTTGAGGCTGTCGACATCGAGTGCGCGCAGATAGCCGAAGGAGGCGGCGCCCGATCCGAAATCGTCGAGGGAGACGCTGAGGCCGGCCTGGCGCAGCCGGCGCACGCCTCGGGCGGCGGCGTCGATGTCGGCGATCCGGGAGGATTCGGTGATCTCGACGATCAGCCGGCCCGGATCGATCCTGTAGCCGCGAACCAGGGCGCAGAGTTCGTCGGTCACGTCGGGTCGCTGGATCGAATCCCCTGAAATGTTGACGGCCAGACGGAAGGCGGGGTCGCCGACTGTGGCCAGTCGGTCGGCGGCGGCCCGCACCATGATGTAGTCGAGCTGGCAGATCTGCCCGCTCCGTTCAGCGGCTGCGATGAGGTCGGCTGGAGATCGTTCGGCTTCGAAGCGGGCGAGGATCTCGAAATGGCTGATCGCCCCGGTCCGGGTGTCGACGACCGGCTGGCGGGCGATCGACAGCTCGCCGCCCGTGACCGCATCGCGAAACCGCTCGGCCAGGATGTCTTCGATCCGGTCTCCGTTGACCGGAATGAGAGGCGGGGTGCGTGAGAGGATGACCCGAAAGCGATCCGGATCGGAGGGGTTGCGCTGCACGAGGATCCGGCGGCCGCCCTCGAGGCCTCCCTGATCCTCCCAGCACAGACGACGTCCCGGGGCGAGAGACCACAGATCCTCGCGGAGCCGGCCGCGTTCGGCTTCCGAGATCAGCTCGACGATATTCTTGCCGATAAGCCGGTCGCAGGTGGGATGATGGAGCAGGTGGGCCTCGCCCACGGCCGAGAGGATGATCGCAAACCCGTCCGCCTCCACCAGGAGGTCGCCTGCGGCCAGCGCAAAGCCGGTCAGCGACGCAAGGTCAGGGTCAGCAACCGACATGTCGGAGATCCGGGACAAACACCTCTTACGACCTAGGGGGTTTAGGTGACCGCAAGGTTAATGGAAATTCACCCTGCCGGATCGGGGCCCTCGGCGAGGGCGCGTCCGAGAATGTCGAGCGCATTTTTCGACAGCGGGCGGCCGGCCAGCCGTTCGAGTTCGGTCTGGGCTGCCGACCGTCTCGGGGCGTCGAAGGATCGCCAGCTTTCGAACGCTGAGGCGAGGCGGGCGGAAAGGGCGGGATTGAGCGGATCGATCTCCAGGATCATGTCGCCGAGGAAGCGATAGCCCCAGCCGTCGGGCTTGTGAAAAGCGACCGGGTTGCTCATGGCGAAGGACGCGGCAAGGGCCCGGACGCGGTTGGGATTGCGCCGATCGAAATCCTCTCGCTGGGCGAGGGAGACAAGACGGCTGCGAAGGTCGCTGCGGACGGCCATGGCCTGGACCCCGTACCATTTGTCCATGACCAGCGGGGAGTGGGACCAGGTCCCCTCGAAGGTCGCGAGCGCTTCGTCGAACCTGTCTCCCTCGAGGTTAGACAGGGCGGTGAGGGCGGCAAGGCGCGTCGTCATGGTCCGGGCGTTGTGGAAGGCGCGCGACAGACGATCCCCGTGGATTGCCCCGAGAGTTGAGAGAAGCGAAAGGGCGCCGGCGCGCAGGGCGCGCTGGCCGGCTGCGGGAGCGGAGGGATCGAACGTGTCCTCTTCGGGCAGGTCGAGGACGGCCAGGAGGCGCTCCTCGAGCGTTCGCGCAAGGCCCTGGCGCAGGGCGGTGCGTCGCGCATGCAGGGCGTCGGGATCGGCATCCTTCATCCCGGCGATGAGTTCGCCGACGCTTGGCGTGAAGAGCAGGACGGCCCCATAGGCGGGATCCCCTGCGGCGCGGGACAGGGAGACGGCGACGGCGTCGACATAATCGTCAAGCCGCTTGGATCCTGCCGTTTCCGGCTTGAGTATGAGGCTCCGGGCGATCGACTGCAGCGCTTCCCACTGGGCGAAGGGATCGTCGTCGCACCCTGCAAGCGCGGCCCGGTCGTCCTCGCTTAAGGCGTCGACCAGGCGCACGGGCGCGGAAAATCCGCGATTGAGAGAGGCGCGCGGGGCGGAGGAGACCTCGGAGAAGACGAACTCCTCCTCATCGCGACCGAGCACCAGCACGTGATCGTCGCGGGTCTGTCCTTTGAGGCGCGTGGTGAGCTTGACCCCGTTTGAATCGAACAGGGCGGCGCGGATCGGGATCATGAGCGCCGCCTTGAGCGGCTGGCCCGGGGTCGGCCCTGTGCTTTGCGTCAGGCGAAGCCGATAGGTTCCCTCTTTGGGCTCGAAGCGGCCGGAGGCCGTCACCTCGGGGGTTCCGGCCTGAGCGTACCAGAGAGAGAAGGCGTCGAGATTGACCGATGTGAAGGGCCGGAAGCTGTTGACGAAATCCTCGATGGTCGCCGCCTGTCCGTCCTGGGTGTCGAAATATCGCTGGACGCCCTGCCAGAAGGCGCTGTCGCCGATGATCAGGCGGAGCATACGGATCAGCTCCGCGCCCTTTTCATAGACGGTCGCGGTGTAGAGATTATCGATCCGGCCGTAGGTCGTCGGCCGGACGGCATGCGCCAGGGGGCCTGCGTCCTCGGGGAATTGCCGGCTTCGCAGACGGATGACGTCCTTGATCCGGGTGACGGCGGCCGAGCGCATGGAGCGTGAGAACTCCTGGTCCCGATAGACGGTGAGGCCTTCCTTCAGGCACAGCTGAAACCAGTCGCGGCAGGTGATGCGGTTTCCGGTCCAGTTGTGGAAATACTCATGGGCCACGATGCTTTCTATGGCCTCGAAGTCGGCGTCTGTGGCGCTGTCTCCGTCGGCGAGGACATAGGCGGAGTTGAAGATGTTCAGTCCCTTGTTCTCCATCGCCCCGAAATTGAAGTCCCTCACGGCGACGATCTGGAACACGTCGAGATCATACTCTCGCCCCCAGACCTCCTCATCCCAGCGCATGGAGCGACGAAGAGAATCCATTGCGTAGGCGGCCCGCGGCGCATCGCCGTCCTCGACGTGGATGGCGAGGCGCACCTCACGCCCGGATGCTGTGACGAAGGTCTCCTCCAGAACGTCGAAGCGTCCGCCCACCAGAGCGAACAGGTAGGAGGGTTTGGGGTGCGGATCGGTCCATTCCCGGTAGTGTCGGGCGCCTGGCAGGTCGCCTGCAGCGCCGGGATTTCCGTTCGACAGGAGATAGGGATAGCGGACCGCGTCCGCCTCGATGCGCACGAAGAACGGTGCGAGGACGTCGGGGCGGTCCGGATAATAGGTGATCCGTCGGAACCCTTCCGCTTCGCACTGGGTGCAGAAGCGTCCTCCCGACATGTACAGCCCGGAGAGCTCGGTGTTCGCCATCGGATGGATGATCGTTTCGATCTCAAGCTCGAAACGTTCGCCGGGATCGTGGACGGTGAGCCCCTCGGCGTCCACGGCGTAGGCCTCGTTTTCGAGCTCCCGACCATTGAGAAGAAGACGCAGGAGGGTCAGCTTTTCTCCTTCGAGGCGAAGCGGCGCCCGTGTCTCTGAGGCGCGCTCCATCTCCAGTCGTGAGACGACGGTCGTCTCCTCGGGGTCGAGACGAAAAAACAGGCTGACCTGCCGAATACGGTAGGGAAAGGGGACGTAATCGGTCAGCCTGACCTGGGGCGGGGTGTCGGTTTTCATCTCGACCTCGTTGCTCGCCGCGAGGACGGGGCGCGCTGATCTCCCATGCCTATAGAGTTCTGCAGGGATTTAAACCCTGTCTGTTTCGATTCGGGACACTTTGTCCGGGCATCCGGGTCCGGATCATTCCGCCGGCTTGAGCGCTCCGACCGGCTCGCGCCCGCGCAGGGTGATATGCGGGATGAAAGCGATCGAGACGAGGGCGATGAGGATGATCACAACGCTGCCGGTGAAGATGTAGCTCATCGCGTCGGAAAACGCGGTCGCCACAGGCGCCGGAATGCTTGCCGCCCCGCCGCCCGAGGCCTTTGCGGCGAGGGCGAAGCGTTCCATCTGGCCCATATCGATCTTGGCTCCGGCCGGCATCATTCCGGCGAGGGATTCGGTCAGGCGCGAGGTGAGCATGGCGCCGAAGATCGACACGCCGATCATGCCGCCCATCTGACGCAGGAACATGCCTGTGGAGGTCGCCACGCCGATCTGATGCGGCGGCGCGGCGCTTTGAGAGACCATGTTGAACAGGCTTTGCGAGGGGCCAAGCCCGACGCCGACCGTGAACAGGCGCCAGATCACGTCCATCTGCGAGGAGTCTTTTGTGAGCTGGGCCATCAAAAGGATGCCGATCATCTGGATCACCGCTCCGCCGAACATGACCGGCTTGTAGCGGCCGGTCTGGGTGACGTAGCGGCCGCAGGCCATGGATGAGATGAGGAGGCCTGCCATGAGGGGCAGAAGAAGGAGCCCCGAATTGGTCGCATGAACGCCGAGACCGAGCTGGAGATAGAGCGGCAGGTAGACGATGGTCCCCATGAACGCCATCGAGATCACGAATGAGGAGAGGGTCGCTGTGGAGAAGGCCCTGATCCCGAACAGGGTCAGGGGAAGGAGGGGCTCTTTCTCCCGGCTCTCTATGATCAGGAACACTGCGCCGGTGGCCAGAGCGAGGATGAACAGCCCAAGCACGCTCGGCGAGGTCCATCCCTTCTCAGGTCCCCAGGACAGGGCGAGCATCAGGCTGCCGATGGCGAGGACGACGAAGATGGCGCCCCAGTAGTCGATCCGGCCGCCGCCCGTATGGCCGAGATTGGGCATTTTGAGACCGATGAGGGCCATGGCGAGAACGGATGTCGGAAGGTTGATATAGAAGACCCAGCGCCAGCCCGCCACGTGAAGCCCCAGAATGTCGACGCTTCCATGATCGGTGAAATAGCCTCCGATGATGGGGCCAAGCACGCTGGCGAGCCCGAAGACGGCGCCGAACAGACCGGCGTATTTTCCGCGCTCCCGGGGCGGAAAGAGATCGGCGATGGTGGCGAAGGCGGTGGTGAACAGCGCGCCCCCGCCTATGCCCTGAATGCCGCGGAAGACGATGAGCTGCATCATTCCGCCTCCGATCACCGGCATGTCTCCGAACTCTCCGGCGATGCCGCAGAGCCAGGATCCGATGACGAAGATGACGATACCGATGATCAGGATCGGCTTGCGCCCGTAGAGGTCTCCGAGCTTGCCCCAGATCGGGACCATGACGGTGGAGGTCAGGAGATAGCTGGTGGTGACCCAGGCGTAGAGGTCGAGGCCCTGCAGCTCGGAGACGATGGTCGGCATCGCCGTCGAGACGATCGTCTGGTCGAGCGCGCTCAGAAGGAAGACGATCATAAGCGCAATCAGGGTCATGCGCTTCTGTTCAGGCGTCGCCTCGGTCTGGATCGACGGGCTCGCGGGTTGGGAGGCTTCCATCGGTACGGCTCCTGGCGCCTGAAAGGGTCGGGTCGCTCACAAGGGGGGAGAATTGTCCGCCCCTGATCGGCGCGCGGCTCCTTATCGCCCCGGTTTCGGGCTCTGCCAACAGAAATGTAATGATCCTTACACGCCGGCGTATCCGCGTGAGGGGACGTGTTTTGAATTCCCTCAGCGTGGGGCTATCACAGTCTGCAGACGCAAAACGGCGAGCGGTGGGATCCCATGACGACAGGCGCGGTTCTGGCTCTAGATCAGGGGACGACCTCCAGCCGGGCCCTGGCTGTGACCGCAAGCGGCGAGGTGGCGGCGATGGCGCAGGAGGCCTTCGCCCAGATCTTTCCGCAGTCCGGATGGGTCGAACACGACCCTGAGGAGATCTGGCGCACGCAGATGGCGACCGCCCGCGCCGTCATTGAACGCCTCGGCGCCGGGGCCTTCAGCGCCATCGGCCTCGCCAATCAGCGTGAGACCGTGATCGTCTGGGAGCGTTCGACCGGGGCGCCCATTCACAACGCCATTGTCTGGCAGGACCGTCGCACGGCGCCGGCGACGGACGCTCTGGCGCGCGCCGGCTGGGGGCCGATGGTGGCTGAGCGCACGGGCCTGGTTCTCGACCCCTATTTTTCGGCTTCGAAGATCGCCTTCATTCTCGATGCGGTTCCCGGAGCGAGGCAGAGGGCGGCCCGGGGCGAGCTGGCCGCCGGCACGGTTGACTGCTTCCTGATCTGGCGTCTGACGGGCGGGCGCGTTCATGCAACCGACGCCACCAACGCCTCGCGCACGTCCCTGTTCGACATTCGCAAGGGTGTCTGGGACGAGGAGCTGTGCGACCTTTTCAGGGTCCCGCTCTCGCTGCTTCCCGAGGTCAGGGATTCGGCGGCCGACTATGGCGTGGCTGAGGCGCTCCTGCCGGGGGTTCGTATCACGGGCGTGGCGGGCGATCAGCAGGCGGCGCTTGTCGGGCAGGCGTGCTTCTCGGCGGGCGAGGTCAAGTCCACCTACGGCACAGGGGCGTTTCTGGTTCTCAACACCGGCGATCGCCTGATCGCGTCCCGCTCGGGTCTTCTCAGCACCATCGCCTATCGTCTGAACGGCGAGACCGTCTACGCCCTCGAGGGATCGATCCTCTCGGCCGGATCGACCATCCAGTGGCTTCGGGACAATCTGCGTATCATCCGCGACGGCGCCGAAGCGGGCGAGATGGCCGCCTCTATCCCGGACACGGGCGGGGTTCATCTGGCGCCTGCTTTTGTGGGTCTGGGTGCGCCGCGCTGGGATCCTGAGGCGCGCGGCGCGATCCTGGGTCTCCAGCGCGGGACCTCGATCGCCGAGATTGCGCGTGCGGCCCTGGAGAGCGTCGCCTTTCAGACGGCGGAGCTTCTGACGGCGATGGCCGAGGACGGGGTGCGCCCCCGACGGCTTAAAGTTGACGGCGGTATGACGCGCAATGATTTCCTGATGCAGTTCATGGCCGACATTCTCGATCTTGAGGTGGTCCGTCCTGCGATGACGGAGACGACAGCCCTCGGAGCGGCCATGCTTGCCTCGGTCGGATCCGGGGCTGTGGCGCGGCTTGAGGAGGCCGCATCGCTGTGGAGCGCCGAGCGCGCCTTCCATCCTGTGATGGCCTCCAATGAGCGGGAGCGTCGTCTGGCTCTCTGGAGCGACGCGGTCCGTCGCATATCGAGCCGTCTCTGAGGGGACGAATGAACGCTCGGCGCCCGATCTGGCGGGCGTCGGTCAGGCATGAGGGAAACGCCATGATCGGACATGTGGAGCTGGTCGAGGTCTCGGCCCGGGATGGGCTGCAGAACGAGCCAGGCGTCTTTGCGACCTCCGACAAGATCGAGCTCATCGAGAGAGCGGTCGGCGCGGGCGTCAGGCGAATTGAGGTTGCGAGCTTCGTCTCGCCAGCGCGCGTCCCTCAGATGGCCGACGCCGAGGCGGTCTGCGCCGGTCTTAAGCCCCGGGATGTTTCAGAGGTCTGCTATATCGGGCTTGTGCTGAACAAGCGCGGGGCTCTGCGGGCGCTGGAGACGCAGGTTCATGAGCTGGGCGCGGTCATCGCCGCCAGCGACGGGTTCGCCACGCGCAACCAGGGCCGCACCTCCGAGGAGACGGTGGAGGACGCTCTGGAGATCATTCGCCTCGCGCGCTCCGCGGGCCGTCGCGCCCAGGCGGTGATCTCGACGGCCTTCGGGTGTCCCTTCGACGGCGAGACGGCGCCCTCGCGCATCGGGGCGATCGCCCGCCGTCTGGCGGATTCCGGCGCCCACGAGATCGGCCTCGGCGATACGATCGGCGTGGCGGTCCCCGCCCAGGTGAGGCGGGTGATGGAGGAGGTCTCCTCCGCGGCTCCCGGCCTGCCTGTTCGTCTCCACTTCCACGACACCCGCAATACCGCTGTCGCCAATGTCTGGGCGGGTCTTGAGGCGGGCGCGCGAACAATCGACGCCTCAATCGGGGGCATCGGGGGCTGTCCCTTCGCGCCGGCCGCCACGGGAAACGTGGCGAGCGAGGATGTTCAGTACCTGCTGGATCGCTCAGGGGTCGCAACCGGCGTGCGGCTCGAGGCGCTCATCGAGACCGCGCGCTGGCTGTCCGGGCGCATGGGTCGTCCTCTTCCGGGTCTGGTGAGCCGTGCGGGACCCTTTCCCCAGGCTTCGCGGCCGGATTGACGTCTTTCGGGCCCGGGTCGTCTGATTTCGGCGCTTTCCTCCCCCCTCCGGTGCGCTATGATCCTCGCCGACAGACGGAGCGTCTGTGTTGGGAGACGGGATCATGTGCGATCATCATCATGCGTTGCAGAGAGCCGCCGGACCCGGGGGCGAGTTCCGGCTGCATCGGCGGGATATCGTGCGCGGTCTCTGGACCGGGTCGCTCGTTCTCGGCGTCGCAGGGGCCGGGGGCTGCGAGAGCGCAGGCGAGTTTTTCGCGCCGACTGATGACCAGCTCATCATGATGTCCGCCGAGGCCTGGGAGCAGACCAAGAAGGAAACCCCGGTCTCGAAGGACGCTCGCGCCAACCGGCGCCTGCAGACGATCGGGCCCAAGATCGCGGCGGTCGCCAACCGGCCGAACGACGCCTGGGAGTTTGTGGTCTTCGATTCTCCCGACAAGAACGCCTTCGTCCTGCCCGGGGGCAAGGTGGGATTTTACAAGGGGCTTCTCGACTTCAGCGATAATGACGATCAGGTCGCTGCGGTTCTGGGTCACGAAGTCGGTCATGTGACGGCCAGGCATGCCGCCCAGCGCATGGGTCAGCAGCAGGCCACGTCCCTCGGCCTCGCCATCGGCGGGGCGATCCTGGGCTCGAGCACGAAACTTCCCGAAGATCAGAAGAATGCGATCATGGCGATCGCCGGCGCCGGCGCCGTCGTCGGCATTCTCCTGCCGTTCAGCCGGAACAACGAGCTCGATGCGGACCGTCTCGGGGTGGATTACATGCACGCCGCCGGCTACGACGTGCGCCAGTCCGTTCGTCTCTGGGAGAAGATGGGTCAGAACTCCGACCCGGGTCCCGGGGAGTGGCTCTCGACCCACCCGAGCCCGCAGACCCGCATTGCGGAGCTTCGCGAGTACATCAACGCCAAGGGATATGCCCGCCTTTAGAGCGGCATTGGCGAAGGGGCGGCCTTAGCGCGCCCCCTCGCGCACTTGCCTGGGCTCGTAGATGGCGATGTGCCGGCCGGAGAGGATGAACCGGTCGCCCGAAAGGATCTGCACGTCGAGTTCGACGAGGAGATGACCCTTGGTCTCTCGGTTGTCGACAACCACGGCGCGCGTCTCGATCGCATCTCCGTCCCTTGCGAGAGAGTGCAGGAGGATCCGGCTTTCAACGTGGATCCAGGGGCCGAGGTTCACCGTCTCCATCAGAACGTGATTGCATCGTCGCAACAGCCAGGCCGGGTTGGCGATCCGCCCGTCGTCAAAGAGCGAGGCGTCGTCCCGGATATCATGAAGGTGCTGAAGTCCGTCCTCTCGCGTGTAGGTTTCCTCAAGAGTTCCCAGAACGCGTCCGATCGGCAGGGCGGAGGGCGAGGCGGGAGGGCGCTGATCCGCAGCGATCCGCGCGGATCGGGGAAGCCGGGCGCCTGGCGCCGGGGGCCTTAGCCGCGAGGCTGATCCTTTCGCGCAGGAGACGCCGCGCGCAGAGATGTCGAGGTCTAGTCCGCCATCCGGACGATCCGATGCGCTGGTGAGAACTTCATCGCCGTCATAGACTGGCTTGAAGAAGCGCGCCTCAAGGGCGCCAGAGGCGAGCCAGTCCTGTCCCCAGAGGGCGACGGGCATGTGGGCGAGATAGCCGAAAACGTCGACGCCCGGAACAAGCCCCCCTGAAAATCCGAACCGGCTCGCGACGGTGTCGTCGTGGATCCGGTTCTCGCTCTCGGTGGCGGTGTTGAAGGCGATAAGGCTGCGTGCATGGGTCATGATTGTTTCCTAACCGAGGCGATCCTCATGGTCGAGAGGGGACGTTCTTCATCACAACGGGCGGAGGGTCTCGAAACGGGTTTCCCTGATACGGATTTTCTGCGCATTCTGCCGACCTCAGGGCGCTGATCTCAGGGATGCCGGCGAATGGCCAGGGCGCAGAAGGGACTTCTGGAGCTGGCCGACCTTGTCGGTCGCGCGGTCGGCGACGGCGCGGCTATGGGGGATTTTCGAGCCCTGGGTGAACTGGTCGCGCGCAATGGAGGCGGCGCCGAACTGGTCGCGCTGCTGATCACGGAAGCGCGCAAGCCCTCTCAGTCGCAGGCCCGCATGGTCGGCTTCTGCGTGATTCTGACCGTGGTGCTCGATGAGCTGAGGCTGTCGGCGAACGGCGGATCGATCTCCGCTGCTGAGGATCTGCGCCTTCTGCGGATCATGACCTCTGAGCGCATGGGCGCAGACGAGATCGGCGAGGGGTCGCGGATGATGGTGGCGCGCGCCTATTCTGACGCCGGCCTCGACCCGCCGAGGGCGCTTCAGGAGGCGATATCCCGTGATCTCGACACATCTTCCGGACTGTCCGCCTCCGACGCGGGCGACAGTCTCGGCGAGCGCTTCTTCTCGGGAATGGCGCGTGAACTGAGACATGATCCCTACAGGGTTCACAAGGAGATGGCGACCCAGCTTGCGAGCCTTCCTGCCGAGAAGCGTCCGCCTGTGGTCGCCGCCATGTTCTCCTCGATGGAGGCGTGCATTCGGGAGGCCGGCGCAGGGTTTCTGCTGGATCCGGATGAAGGCGTCGCCGAGGCGGTCGGTCGTTTTCTGTCAGACCTCGCCCCGTCTCGTCCGGTCGACAGCGCCACGGTCGCGCGTCTCGGTCGGATGCGGCCCTGGCTATCGGCGTCCCGCCAGGTCCGGCTCGATCAGGTCCTTCTCGCCTGTCGGCGGCATTCCGGTCCTCCGGGCGCCTTGCCGTCTGCGGTCTGCGATCGCTTTGCGGCCACGCCGATCGACGGCGCCGGCGCGCAGAGCCTCTTTGTCGTCACCCGCTCCAGCAAAAAGTGGGCTCTTGGATCGGTTCTGGCGAAGGCGCGCTCAGGTGTGAGCGATGCATGGCTGGGCTCGGGTCTGATGCGTGTCGAGGTTGATGACATGCTTGCCGAGGTCCGGGCGGAGGCCGACGGAAACAAGGTCTCGCGGGCGTATTTTGAGCGGCGCATCTCCCATGCTCTTCGCGTCAATCAGGCATCCGTCCCTCCGCCTTTTGCCCTCATCCAGGTTCTTGAGGAGATGGGGGCTGGCGTCATCGGTCCTCAGACCATCGACCCGGCGGAGATGTGCGAGGACCTTCTCGCTGGCCTGCCTCCCGGTCAGGCGGACGAGGAGGCGCTGCGCCGTGCGGACGCCGCCTCTCCGGACTGGGAACGGCGGCTGTCCACGATCAGCACATGGTTCGAGGCAGGAGCGGATATCGAAGCGGAGCTACGACCGCTGAAGTCGGAGGCGAAGCGGCGGGCGGTCCTGCTGGAGAGCGTTCTTCCCGCCCGCCGGGACCGATGGATCGAGATCCTCGTCTGGACGGCGGCGGCGCTGAAGGAGGCGGATCCGCGCACCGTACTCTGGCGCGAACTGGCGCTGGTGGCGCGCGCCCTGGCGCGGGGGGATAAGATGACGACCCTGACCTCGATGCGGGAGGTGGGGCGGCGGACGCTGAGCGCGCGATCGCCCCGGCGGGGTGGCTGAGCCCGAAAGGGTTGGTCTAAGGGGCTTGCGTCGGCGCGCGGAGTGTGGGTTCTCGCCTCCGGCCGGATCCGTATCGGGATGAGGCGGGCGGACAGAGAGGGCGGTCGATATGGAGCAGTTTCAGGGGCTGACCGGGATCGTCTTCATTCTCGCGGTGTGCTTCGTGCTCTCGGAGGACCGCAAACAGTGCCCCAAGCGCCTCTGGATTGCAGGCGCCCTGGCGATGCAGGTCGGCCTTGCGCTTCTGGTGACGCGCGCCCCGTTTGTCTGGGACGTGATAGAGCTTGCGAACGGCGCTGTTTCGGCGATCGAGGCGGCCACGCTCAAGGGCTCGTCCTACATGTTCGGCTATACCGGCGGGGCTGAGCTCCCCTTCGTTCTGAAAGAGGGGGTCGCTCCGCCTGTCCTCATCGCCTTCCAGATTCTGCCTCTGGTCATCGTTTTTTCGGCGTTGTCTGCGCTTCTCTGGCGCTGGGGCGTTCTGGGGTGGATGGTGCGCGGCCTCTCCTTCGCCCTGAGGCGGACGCTGGGAGTGAGCGGCGTCGTGGGGTTGAGCGCCGGCGCCAACATGTTCCTCGGCGTGGTCGAATCGCCGCTCGTGGTGCGCGCCTATTTTGAGCGCATGAGCCGCGCCGAGCTGTTTTCGGTGATGACGCTCGCCATGGCGACGATCTCCGGCGCCATTCTCATCCTCTATGCGCAGACCCTGTCGAAGACACTCCCCGATGCGGTCGGCCACATGATCTCGGCGTCTCTTCTGTCCCTTCCGGCGGCCATTCTTGTAGCGCGGATCCTCATCCCCGGAGATGGACGGGCCTCGACCGACGCCGACGCCTCAGGTCTTCGCTATGAAAGCAGCATCGACGCTGTGGTGAAAGGAACGATGGACGGCGTTCAGCTGTTTCTGGCGGTCATCGGGATCATCATCGTGGTCTTCGCCCTCGTTGCGCTGGTGGATTCCGCGCTGGCGCTTTTGCCCCCTGTCGGCGGACAGGATCTCACTTTGAGGGGATGCCTCGGATGGGCTCTCTCTCCTTTCATGTGGATGCTGGGAGTGCCGTGGGAGGATGCGCCTGCGGCCGGGGCCCTTATGGGAACCAAGGCGGTGCTCAACGAGTATGTCGCCTATCTCGATCTGTCGGCTCTTCCGGCCGACACGTTCGACCTGCGCTCCCGTCTGATCGTGACCTACGCGCTGTGCGGGGTGGCCAATCTCGCGAGCATCGGCCTTCTCGTCTCGACCATCGGGACGCTTGCGCCTTCAAGGCGGGCCGAGGCGTCCGCCCTGGGCGTTCGTTCCTGGATTGCAGGCAATTTCGCATCGGCCATGACCGGCGCGGTGATCGGCCTCGTGACGCCGATCGGGTGAGGGGGCATGTTCGACAGACGGATCCGCTCCCGCATCGACCCCGTCCTCGACAGGATGGGACGAGCGCTCGCCGGCTGGGGGGTGAGGGCGGATCATCTCACTCTGGCCGGGGCTGGTATCGGCGTCTGCGCGGGTCTTGTCATCGCCTCGGGCAGACCGCTTGCGGGTCTTGTCCTGATCGGTCTCAGCCGTCTTCTCGATGGGCTCGACGGCGCCGTGGCGCGCGCCTCGAAGCCAACCGATCTTGGAGCCTATCTCGATACGCTTTGTGATTTTCTGTTCTACCTCGCCGTGCCTCTGGGGTTTGCCGCTCTTGATCCGGCAAATCTTCCCTTCGCTCTCGCCCTGGTCGCCTCCTTCACCCTGACGGGGGTCAGCTTTCTCGCCTTCGCGGCCATTGCCGAGAAACGTGGGAGCGATGAGATCCGGCGCGGCGCCAAGGGCTTCGTCTATTCTCCGGGACTGGCGGAAGGGACGGAAACCATTCTCGCCTTCGTCGCCATGTGTCTCTGGCCCGCGGCCTTTCCGTGGATCGCATCGGTGTTCGCCGGGTTGTGCGTTCTGACCGTGATCCTTCGCAGCCTCGAGGCTCGTCGGAGTTTTTCGGAAAGGCGCGATCGGTGAGCGGAGCTGGCCGCCGGAGGCTGCTGCTGGTGGGCGCGGGTCATGCGCATCTCCTGCTCATGACCCGGGCTGACGAACTCAGGCGGGCGGGGATTGAGGCGAGGCTCCTTGCGCCGCCAGGTTTCGATTATTCGGGGCTGGCAACCGGCGTTCTCTCGGGGGCGGTCTCCCCGCTCGCCAATCGTCTGGACGTCGCCCGGATCGCCGGGTCAGCCGGCGTCGCCTTTCGGGCCGGCGAGGCCGCTCGGATCCTGGCCCCGGACCGATGTGTCGAGACTGGAGAGGGAGAGATCCTCGACTATGACATACTGTCCCTCAACATCGGCAGCCGCATCCGCGATCCGCTGTCCCTGGCGCAGGCGGCGGATGTGTATCCGGCCAAGCCCTTGTCGTCTCTGGCGAGGTTACGGGTCCGTCTGGAGACGCTCTGCGCTGAGGGATGGGCCCGCGCGCCCGCGCTCGTTGTCGCAGGGACCGGTCCGGGCGGGTTCGAGATTGCAGCCGTACTCGAGGCTCTGAGCCGCAGGCTGTGGGGGCGCTCAAATGTGACCCTGGTCGGACCCGATCCTGAGGCGGGCTTCGTATCGGCGCGGGCGCGGGATCGTCTGCTGGCCGGTCTGGATCGCCGGGGCCTGGTCCGAAGGCGAGGTCGGGTTTGCGCAACTTCGCCCGGATCCTGTCGCCTGGAGGCGGGAGAGGAGTTGGCGTGCGATGCGCTGGTGCTCGCGACCGGGCTCGTCGGGCCGGAGCTGCTCTTGAGCTCGGGCCTGCCGCTCGATCCGGACGGCCGGATGATTGTCTCGACGGGGCTCGTCTCCATGGGCGATGAGCAGATTTTCGGCGTGGGCGACTGCGCAGTGATCGAGGGGCATGAGCGTCCGCCTCTGGGCGTCTTCGGCGTTCGCGCAGCGCCTTTTCTTCTTGCCGCTCTTCAGGCGCGCGCGGGCGGGCCGCCGGCGCGTCCCTATCTGCCCCAGAGCCGGTATCTGTCGATCCTGGATCTTGGAGACGGCTCCGGTCTCGCCCTTTACGGATCCCACGCCCGTCGCGGACGCGCGGCCCTGTGGCTGAAGCGTCGCCTTGATGAGGGCTTTCTCAATCGCATGCGTCGTCTGGAGAGCTGACCGGCCAGGCTCGAGGCCAGGCGGCGCATCGAATGGAAGCGAAGTCGGGACGGTTAGTCGACGCAGATCCTGGGGCCTGCGCGGCCGCCTGTGATCACGGCGTGACAGCCGAAGGGGGAATTGGTCGGCTGGCAGCGGCCGGTCACGGCTTCATTCGGAAACGATCCGGGCTCACCCCAGCAGGCGCCTTCGCAGTCCGCGTCATCTCGGCAGGTCCGACCTGCGTCAGCATAGGGGCGAATACACATCTCCCGACCGAGCATCCCGGCCCGTTCAAGAGCGCCGCCGAGCTTCGCGCAGGCTTCGGCCGTGATCGGCGCCTCTTCGCGCACTTTCACGACCTCCGCCGGCGGCGGTGGAACGGAACAGGCGGCAGCGAGAGGGACAAAGATCATCAAGGCGAGGAGGCTTGGGCGCATGAGGTCTCCTTGCATGAGCCGCGTCTCAGCCGCGGGCCCTGACAATCATGACAGGCGTTTCAGAACCGAAACAAGGGCCCGTGTGCGCGGCGAGAACAGCGCATCTGTAAAATTGAGGCCGGCGAGGCGTTTATTGATCTCGCTTCGGGTCGGATAGGGCGCGATGGAGCTGGCGACCTTCGAGAGGGGCGTGCCGGCGGACATGACCAGCGACCAGAAGAGGATCTGTTCGCCTGCGCCCCGCCCCACAAGGCAGGCGCCGAGCACGCGCCCGCCAGGGCCGACGATGATCTGTCCGAACCCCCGGACATCGCCTTCGGCCTGCGCGCGGTCGTTACCGGACATAGGCGCTGATAGGATCCGGATACGCGTCCCGTAGAGGTCACGGGCCTGCTCGGAGGTGAGGCCGATGGAGGCGATCTCCGGATCCGTATAGGTCACGCGCGGGACAATCAGGGCGTCCGCATTGACGGGCATGGCGAAAAGCGACCGGCGCACGATAAGCGAAGCGTGAGCCCCGGCGAGGTGAGTGAACTGTCCCCGACCGGCGACATCTCCGGCGGCGTAGATGCGTCGGTTGGAGGATCTGAGGAAGCGGTCTGTCGTAATGCCGTCAGGGCCGAACGCGACCCCGGCGGCTTCGAGGTTGAGACCCTCGAGAACCGGTCGGCGTCCCGCGGCGACCAGAAGGTGCGAACCCTTCAGCGTATGGACCTGTCCGCCGATGACGATATCGACCTCAGGGCCTGGCCGGACCCTCAGAACCGGAGTTCCGGGAAAGAGTTCAACCCCGTCGGCCCGGAGTTCCGCCTCGACCAGGGCGGCGGCCGATCTTTCCTCCCGAGGCAGGATGACGCCGGCGTCGATCAGAGCCACCTCCGACCCCAGTCGGCGGAAGGCCTGTCCGAGTTCGCATCCGATCGGCCCGCCGCCGATGATCAGGAGGCGCTTCGGCGCCTCGGTTAAGTCAAAGATCGTCTCGTTGGTGAGAGGATTGGCGTCCGCAAGGCCGGGGATGTTCGGGATAAGGGCGCGCGAGCCTGTAGCGATGACGAAGGTTCGCGCCGTAGCGGTGAGGGTGTCGCCTGCGACGGTCCGTCGATCCGTGAA
Source organism: uncultured Alphaproteobacteria bacterium (assembly GCA_903831255.1). Taxonomy (GTDB): domain Bacteria; phylum Pseudomonadota; class Alphaproteobacteria; order Caulobacterales; family Hyphomonadaceae; genus UBA7672. The sequence continues at coordinate 23,647 of CAIKWZ010000013.1, read as the reverse complement.
CCGGGCCGCTTCGCGCACAACGCGGACCCCGAGGCCTTCGAAGCGTTCCTGGCTGTCATGAGGCGCGATCCCGGCGATGACGCGCCGGACATGATCGGATACTGCGGCGAAGTCGACCTGCGCCGGGGCGCCGGTCACCCCCATGGCGGGCGCGCCGCGTGCGGCCTTTGCCGCTCGGGCGGCGGACAGGAGAGCCTTCGAGGGGACGCATCCTGCATTGAGGCAGTCCCCGCCCATCTCGCCCTTTTCGAACAGGATCACCTTGAGACCGAGCTGGGCGGCGCCGGCGGCGACGGAGAGGCCGGCGGATCCGGCCCCAATCACGATCATGTCGGCGGACAGTGGCTTTCGTGTCATGGCCTGGGGGTCTTTCCTGCCGACCAGCGCTGATAGAGGGTTCCGCCCAGCGACAGGAGGCCGAGGCCGAGGAGCGGGCCGAAGATCTCGGGTTTGAGGATGATGCCCAGATCAGGCTGGCCGCCCTGCCGGATCACGGCGCCGAGGCCGGCGCCGATGCCGCTGTAAATGAAGGTGGCGGGCAGGATGCCGAGCAAGGTGGCGAGCGTATAGGCGCGCAGCGGCGCATGGGCGAGCGCGCAGGCGATGTTCACCAGCCAGAAGGGAAAAAGCGGAATGAGGCGCAGGGTCAGGATATAGCCGAAAGCGCCTTGCTGAAGTCCATCCATCAGGCTTTTGAGCCGTCCGCCGGAGGCCTCCGCCTTTCGCCGCAGGGCTGCGCCGAAAGAGGTGCGCACGGCGAGGAAGACCCCGACGGCCCCGATCGTGGCGCCGATGGCGGTGGCGCTTCCGCCGATCCACGTTCCGAACATCAGACCGCCCGCCAGCGTGAGCAGGCTGCCGCCTGGCAGGCTGACGGCGGTGGCGAGCGCATAGACAAGTACGAAGGCGCCGAAAGCGAGGACAGGTTGAGCGGCGACGGCCTGCTGCAGGCGCGCTTCATTTTCTGCGAGCGCATCGAGGCTGAGATAGCGCCCCGCCCCGGAGGCGATGACAAGGACGATGACGGCGAGGAGAATGAGCAGCGGCGCTGCGCGTTTCAGGACCCCGGTCATGCCCGCTTCTCCCATCTCGGACCGGCCTTGCCCCAACGGAGGGGGTAAGGTCGGCATACGATCAGGCTCTCTCGCATGCCGCAGCCGGACAGTCCAATGGTCTGGCGCATGTGACCCCGGGTTGAAGTCCCGTCATATCGCTGGTTTCACGGATACCCTTTCGGGGAAGGATGTTTCACGTTAGCGTGAGGTTCGAAAAGACGCCGCGAAGGGAAAAAAGCATGCTCGGACGGATCATAACGGGGGTGTCCCTTGCGGCGATCGCCGCGGCGCTTGCGATTTTTCTGGCGGGCCCGGGCGTGCGCTTCGGGCTCTGGAGCGTGACAGCCGGACTGGGGGTGCTTCTGGGAGCCGCGATTCCTGTAGTGGTCCTGGCCCTCTTGTCGCTGATCGCCCTGGCGACGGCTTTCTTTAAGAAGAAGTCCCATCTGCCCATCGCCGCCATCGCCTTTGCGATGTCGGGAGGCGCCTCTCTCGTTCCGATCCTGATGGCCTCTGCGGCCAGCAAGGTTCCTTCCATTCACGACATCACGACAGATGCCTCCAATCCGCCCCGGATTGTCGCCGGCGCCCTCGCTGAGCGCGCCAATCCGGCCGACTATGTCGGTCGCGATCCCGCTCCGGGCTCGACCCCTCCCATGCTGATCTCCGAGGCGCAGACGCTCGCCTACCCGGACATCGCGCCCCTGGACGTTAAGGGCTCCAGCCTCGATGTCGCCGCGCGCGCGAAGGCGGTGATCGAAGAGATGGGAATGACCGTAATCGGGGAGGGCGACGAGCTGGGTATCCAAACGGTTGAGGCGGTTGCGACCTCCTTCTGGTTCGGGTTCAAGGACGACTTCGTGGTGCGGGTCAGCGAGACGGGCGAGGGCCGCTCCCGCATCGACATTCGTTCGAAGTCCCGCGTCGGCCTTTCTGATCTCGGCGCGAACGCAAAGCGCATAAGGGACTTCGCCGCGGCCTACGGGAAGGCGGAGGCTGGGTCCTGACGAGCGATCCGTTCATGCGGGTTTTTCGTCGTCTGGCGGAGGCCGGATCTCCGGACGCCGCCGCCCGGGCGGCGATCTATGAGGAGCTGCGTGCGGAGACGGCGGCGCATTTCGAAAACTCGCTGCGCGAGCGGGCGCTGGCTGATCTTGAGAAGGCGATCCGTCGCCATGAAGTTCAGGCTCTTTATGAAGAGACGCTGAAGGCGCCCCGCCGCTGAGCGGACGCAGAGCTGCCGACAACGGGCCCCTCGGTCGGAGGGTCGTGCGGGTCGTTTAGGGCCCGATTGGGAGATAGCCGTCATGGTCCGCTACTGTCTGGCCGCCCTTCTTGGAGCGGTCTGCGTGTTGGCGTTGGGCGCCTCGGCGCAGGCGCCGCCGGCGGCGGAGGATGACCTCACCCCAGAGCAGGCCGAGGCTCTGGATGAACGGCTGACGAACCTGATGGAGGTGCTGGCGGACGCGCCGTTCGAGTTTCTCGACGGACCGCTTGTCCTCACCCTTCCCGAGGACGAGAGAGGCGTCCTTGAGTTCAGTGTGGAAGCAGGCCGGACGTACGCCCTTGCGGGCGTGTGCGACTTTGGCTGTTTTGAGATCGACTTCGAGGTGTCGGATAGCGACGGCTATCGCATCGAGGGCGTGGAGATTGAGGCCATTGAGGACAGCATGCCGATCGCCATCGTCACCTCCCCTCACAGCGCAACAAGGCTGCTGCATGTGGATATGCGTCGATGCGCTTTTGAGAGATGCGCGGTTGCGGTCGTCCTGCTGGTGGAAGGGTCGTGAGGCGTCTTTGTCCTTGGGAGGGATTGGTCGCTGTTCGCCCGGATCGAGATCACGTTGAGGCCTGCCTCTGGCGAAGACCATCAGCAGGGGGTGGGAATTTTGCGTGACGACAGGCGCCTCGACATGATCAGTATGGGCGGACAGGTCGCGCCCGATCTCCGAGTGTCGCCTTGATGGATGGAGCGGTCATGGTTCGGGCAGGTCGTGTTCTTGTCGCGCTGAGTTTCTGTCTCACAGCAGGTTACGCATCAGCCCAGGAGGCGCCGGCGACCGACCTGAGCAGTGAGCAGATCCGCGCGCTCGAACGTCAGATAGAGGAGCTTCAGGAGATGGCCGAAGCCGACGGGGCGGAGGTCTATGACTCGATGGGCGGACTTCTGTCATCCGGCGAAACCGGGACGATGGACATCAGTCTTGAGGGGGGGCGCGAATACGCCATTGTGGGTATCTGCGACGATGCCTGCTCCGACATAGATTTCACCGTCTACGATCCGGCCGGGGACGTCCTCGATGCGGACATGGAAACCGACGACATGCCGGTTGTGGCCATTTTTTCCGAGATGGACGGCGAGTTCACCATTGAAGTGGACATGGCGGACTGCGCAGAGGATCCCTGCGCTGTAGCCATCCTCGTTTTTGCATCGGAGGAATGAGCCGTCGTCAGAGGGCACTCCGGTTGAGGTCTGACCGCTTCGGCGGGTCGCTTGCGGGCTCTCCCGCTGAGGGGATGTCTCGGGTGTTGCGTTTCCGAACGCCGCGATCGGATGAGGGGAAGTCATCGGAGAGAGCGAGACCTGGCCCCAGATAGGCAGGCCTATGTCAACGCTTTCCCGAAATAGGGGCCTCTTCGTCCGGATCGTCAAAGGGCAGAGGCGGGTTCGTGGAGCCATTGGGAGGAGACATGGGATGGGCTCGGACGCCTCTCGTTCTCCTGACCGTCCTGCTTCAGGTCTCTCAAATGCGTCCGTCGCGATAAGTCCCCGACATTGACTTCCGCTCGCGACCTGCAGCGCGCTCTCAACTTTTCGAATGACGAATTCCCGACGGTCATGATCAATAGGGGCGGACAGGTTGCGTTCGATTGCAGAGCGACATCCTGATGGATGGAGGTCTCATGCTTCGGCTGGTTCGGGTTCTTGTCGTGCTCAGTCTGTGTCTGTCCGCGGGCTACGTCTCAGCCCAGGAGACGTCCGAGTTGGGTCTTAGCGATGCTCAGATTGCAGCTATCACGAGAGAAGCGGCTGAGATTATTGAAAAGATCGATGCCGAGGGACTGGGCTACGAAACAATGGTCGGGCTTCTCTCATCGGACGAAACGGGCTCGATGGACGTGACACTGCGGAAGGGGCGCGGCTACGCCATTATGGGGGTCTGCGACGATTCGTGTTCCGACATCGATATCTCGGTGTCGGATCCGGGCGGTGGGATCGTGGAGGAGGATCTCTCGAATGACGATGTTCCGGCGGTGAATGTGTTTCCTGAGGCGGACGGCGTTTACACCGTCCAGGTATTTATGGCGGAGTGCGAGAGCAATCCCTGTGCGCTGGCGCTCGTCATCGCCCAGCCGCGTGAGTGATCGAGCCTCCGGGGCAGGCTGCGTCAGCCTCTGAGGGTGTGGGGCCGACCGCTGAGGCGCTCGCAGGCGAGGAGAGTTTAAGAACGGACCCCTCAGTTCAGGCTGGAATGCATGACGACCGATCGCCCGGGAGGCGTTGCATTGACCGAAGTAAGCGTTGGGACGATCAGCGGTGATACTGCAGGTCGGGTTCGTCATTCCGAGTGACAAAAGCGCCTGCCATGATCAGGATTGCCGAGAAGGCGGCTCCGAACCCTCGGGCGCCTATTGGAGGGATGATGCGATCATGGTGCGCGCGCTTCGGTGGATTGTTCCTCTGGGTTTGTGTGTGTTCGGGGGGCTCGCTGGCGCGCAGGAGCCGTCTTCCGGTGATCTGAACGAGGATCAGATCCGTCAGCTTGAACAAAAGCTGTCTGAGTATGTTCAGATAGCTGAAGCCAATGACATCGCGTACGAAATCACGACCGGATTGCTCTCGGCTGGCGAAGCGGGAGCCACAGAGATCACTTTAGAGAAGGGGCAGATATACCAATTCGCAGCCGTTTGCGATGAGGCATGCTCCGATATCGACATGACGGTTCGGGGTCCGGACGGTGTCGACGTTCAGTGGGATCGGTTTGCCGACGCGGCTCCGGCGGTGGAGGTCGTTCCGAAGGAGGACGGTGCGTTCATCCTGGAGGTCGTCATGAAGGAGTGCGCGAACGATCGCTGCGCTCTGGCTGTCATGGGCGCAAGGGTCGAGGAGTGACCGATCTTCCGAGGCGGTCTCCATCCATGAGACGCGCTCGTCTCAGGAAAAGGACGACATAGCCGCGGCAGGATCAGGGTCCAGCCGGTTCCTGGCCCGGGGAGTTCGGGGTCGGATCGTGTCAGGACGGTTTGCGATTTTGCGGGTCCTGATCGAGTGTTCGGCCGAGGCCGCTCCCGCGCAAGATGTCTGTTCCGCCATTGTCCTCGTCTCATGAGAGCGCCATAACCCAACGGATAATCGGGTCCGCGCGAGGGCTGCGGGCAAGCGGAGGCGTTCCATGGCGCAGGCAAAGGACGAGGCGAGGTTCGACTTTGTGGTGGTCGGCGCCGGGAGCGCCGGGTGCGCTCTGGCGGCTCGGCTGAGCGAGGATCCCTCTGTCACTGTGGCTCTTCTGGAGGCGGGGCCCGAGGACAAGGCCCTGCTGCTTAAAATGCCGTCGGGATCCGGCAATATCCTCCCGGAAAAGGGCCCCCATAACTGGGGCTTTTCCTCAGCGCCTCAGTCCCATCTGATGGGCCGGGAGACCTATCAGCCGCGCGGGCGGGGTCTGGGCGGGTCCTCTTCGATCAACGGCATGATCTATATTCGCGGTCATGCGCGGGATTTCGATCACTGGCGTCAGCTGGGCCTTACAGGGTGGGGCTATCGCGATGTGTTGCCCTATTTCCGCAGGTCGGAGCGCAATGAACGCTTTTCCGACGCCTATCATGGAACCGAAGGCCCTGTGACGGTTTCGACGCCCGATGAGACGAGCGAGCTTTATCAGGCCTTTCTCAGCGCCGGTCAGGCGGCCGGATACCCCCTGACCGAGGACTTTAACGGGCGCAGTCAGGAAGGGTTCGGTCTGTTTCAGACTACCATTCGCGACGGCGCCCGGGCGTCCTCCTCGGCCGCCTATTTGCGCGGAGAAGCGGCTTCGCGGAAGAATCTTGAAATCTTCACCCGGGCGCATGTCCAGCGTGTCCTGATCGAGGAGGGTCGGGCGGTCGGCGTTGAGATCGCGGCGGATCGGGGCGCTCAGCGCCGCATCATCCGCGCCTCGCGTGAGGTTGTCGTATGCGCCGGCGCCTTTCAGTCCCCGCAGATCCTGATGCTCTCTGGGATCGGTCCGGGCGCGGCCCTGCAGCGGGCCGGCGTGCCCGTTCTTGCGCCATCCCCGGACGTCGGGCGCCATCTTCAGGACCATCTCGATCTGGGTCTGGTGTGGGATTGTCCCCTGCCAGTGACGGTTTACTCCCAGACCAAGGGTTTGCGACGCGCCCTTGTGGGCCTGCGCTATCTGATCGATCGATCCGGGCCGGCGAGGTCGAATCACATTGAGGCGGGCGCCTTCCTGAGAACGCGTCCCGAACTCGAGCTGCCCGACATTCAGCTCCACATGTTCGACGCCAACTTCTTCGATCATGCCCGGTCCCGCCCCCAGAAGGACGGCTTCGCCGTCCATGTCTGTCAGCTGCGTCCTGAGAGCCGGGGCGAGGTTTCCCTGAGATCCGCCGATCCGTTCGATGATCCGCTGATCGATCCCAACTATCTTGCGACCGAGGGCGATCTGCGAACTCTGCGCGATGCGGTGGGAATTGTGCGCCGGGTGGTCGGGCAGTCCCCTCTGGATGTGTTCCGCGGGGCGGAAGAGCGCCCGGGGCCCGGCGTTCGGAGCGACGATGAGATCAACGCCTGGATCCGTGAGACGGCTGAGACCATCTATCATCCTGTCGGGTCGTGCCGGATGGGGGCTGATCCAGCCTCGGTTCTTGATGCCGAGCTGCGGGTGCGCGGGGTGAAGGGACTGCGGGTGGCGGATGCGTCCGTCATGCCCTCCCAGATTGGCGGCAATACCAATGCAGCTTCGATCATGATCGGAGAAAAGGCGGCCGATCTCCTGCTGGGGCGCTCGCCGCTGGCGCCTCAGGATGTCAGCATCGCCGAGAACGAGGTCCGCTGACGCCGGCCACTGCGCCGGCGCAGGGGTCCGGCAGATTGACCCGATGTGCATTTAATGACAGTCATCGTGACACTACACGGCGAATGCCGGTGGGATCTCCTTGCGACCTGAGGCCTGCAGGCCGCGAGATCGGACGTAGCGGGGACAGGGCAGGCGGATCGGAGACATCCTCATGCGTGTGATGATCGCGGCCTTCCTCGGTCTTGCGGCTTTTTCGGGTGGTCAGGCGCTGGCGGGACCGGCTGAGGCCAGGGCGTGCGCTGATGCGCTCTCTGCGGAGAGCCGGCTCATCTATGAGGCGGCCGCCCCTGAGGTAAAACCCGGTGAGAAGCCTGCCGGGGTCATTCGGGCGAAGACCCGCGGGCTTGTGATGTCGGGGAAGCTGCCGCGAGAGGGCGCTGAGGCGCGTGCTGAGGCGGCCGGCGCGTGCCTTCTGAAGCTGAACAACGGATCCTGAGCCTAAGGAGCTGCACGCTGATGTCGCTGAAGTCGCTTGTGCTCTCGAGGATCATTGCGACCGTCCTCGACGGCGCGTCTCAGGGCCGACGGCGCGCCGCCTCGGAGCGTCGCCGCAGCAGGCAGGGGCGGCCCCATCAGGTGGATTACTTTCACCAGGCGGACGACCCTTATTCCTGTCTGGCGGCGCAGTGTCTGCCAACGCTTCTCGAGCGTTACGATATTCTCCTGCGCTGTCATCTTGTCAGCCCTCCTGCGGCGGGCGCGGCGCCGGACGCTGAGCGTTTGAGGTCCTGGTCCCGGCTTGACGCGTTTCGCCTTGCGGCGAGGGCCGGCCTGCGGTTTTCGGATCCTGGGCAGGATCCGGCGCCAGAACGGATCATCCGGCAGCAGCGCTCCCTGGCGGCGCTCCTGGCGCATCCTGATCCGCTCGCCTTTGTGGAACGCGCGGGTTCCCTTTCCCTTGATCTGTGGCGGGGAGAGGGAGGACGGGAGGAAGCCTCAGGGTCGGATGCATCGACATGGCTCGCGAAGGGCGACGCGCTGCGGGCGCGTCTCGGGCACTATCTGGGCGGCATGTTTCACTATGAGGGCGAGTGGTATTGGGGCGTTGATCGTCTGGGTTATCTTGAGCAGCGCCTGGCGGACCTCGGACGCCGCCGCCCCCAGGCGCCGGCTGCCCTGATCTACGATCAGCCCGCGACCCCGGAGGTCGGGGCCGCTCCGTCGGGTCAGGTCCTGCACATCTATCTGTCCTTCCGCAGTCCCTACACCTATCTGGCCCTGAAGCGGGCGAAGGCTCTGGCGGATGGAGCGCGGGCCGAGCTGAGATTGCGGTTTGTTCTGCCCATGGTGATGCGCGGTCTGCCGGTTCCCGCCTCCAAGGGGCGCTATATCGCGCTGGACGCGGCGCGCGAGGCGCGGCGTCTGCGCATTCCCTTCGGGCGTATTGTCGATCCGGTCGGCCGGCCCGTCGAGCGGGGCTACGCCCTCTTGCACTGGGCGATTTCCCGGGGACGGGGGTTTGAGTTCGCCGAGGCGTTCATGCGCGGCGTCTGGGCCGAGGGTATTGATGCGGGCGAAGACGCCGGACTGAAGCGGATTGTCGCCGCCTCAGGCCTGGACTGGCGCGAGGCGCAGGGTCATCTCGCGGATGACGCCTGGCGCCGCACGGCTGAGGTCAATCGCACGGAGATGCTCGGGCTCGGTCTGTGGGGGGTGCCTTCGTTTCGGGTTGGGTCTGTCTTCGCGTGGGGGCAGGACCGCCTCTGGGTGATGCAGGATGCGCTCAACGCCGGTCGGGGTTTTGAGCCTTCGGCGGATGGGAACGCAATGGCTGAATTGAAAGCGGAGAGAGAGACATGAAGGCGCTGCGCATCGCTCTGGGCGTCATTGCGGTTCTGGCGATCGCTCTGGGGGCGGCCGCCTACACACTTCGCAAGCCCCTGGCGGAGCGCGTCTTCCGAAGCGTGGTCGCCGACACGATCGGCCGGGATCGGACCGCGGATCTTGCGGACGGTCTTCATGTCTATCTGTGCGGAACCGGATCGCCGATGCCCGATCCCCAGCGTGCGGGGCCCTGCGTGGGCGTTCTGGCGGGCAAGCGAGCCTTTCTGTTCGACATCGGATCGGGCGGAGCTCGGCGCCTGGCCCGGATGGGCTTCCCGGTGGGACAACTGGAACGGGTCTATCTCTCGCATCTTCATTCCGATCATTTCGACGGTCTGGGCGAAATCCTCCTTCAGGCCTGGGTGGGCGGGAGCCGATCGAGCCCTCTTCCGATTTCCGGGCCTGTCGGCGTCGAGGAGGTGGTGGCGGGTTTCAACGCGGCCTATCGCATCGACAGCGGGTACCGCACGGCCCATCACGGCGCCGCCGTCGCCAATCCCGCAGGCTTTGGAGGGGTGGCCACACCGATCCAGGCGCCGATAGGACCCGCAGGAGAGGCGATCGTGGTGCTCGACGACGGAGGCGTCCGGATCACGGCGGTGCGCGTCAATCATGGTCCGATCGAGCCGGCCTATGGCTATCGGATCGAGTATGGCGGCCGCTCGGTCGTCCTCAGCGGGGATACGATTTATTCGCCCGTTCTGGTCCGGGAGGCGAAGGGGACGGATGTTCTCCTCCATGAGGCGCTGGCGCCGGCCATGGTGAAGGACATGGCGGCAGCGGCCGCCTCAAGCGGTCAGGCGAACCTCTCGACGGTCCTCACGGATATTCAGAACTACCACGCAACGCCTGAGGACGCCGCCCGTGCGGCGAAGGAGGCGGGCGCAGGAGCGCTGGTGTTCTATCATATTGTTCCCCCTCTTCCGGTCGCCTTGCTCTATCCGCTCTTCCTCGGCGATGCCGGAAAGATCTTCGACGGGCCGATCGTGGTGGGTGAGGACGGCATGCGTCTGTCCCTGCCGGCGGGCTCGGACGAGCTGGATCGCCGGATGATCCGGTGATGGCTTTTTCCGTCCCGCAGACGCCCTTAGACCCTGGGAATAAGGGAGGCTGGGAGGGATCGTCACGACGAACCGGAGGATGGAGAGGCGGCTCGGTCTGAGGCGCAAGGACATCCCATCAGGCAGGGCGCGCTGATTTGGCAGGATGCGCCCGTAGCGCTGGAGGAGCGGTCGGGTTAAGAGGAACTTGAATCTGACATGGTCGCGCGTCGATCGGGCGTCCCGGGGGATGAGACTGGAAGGAGCGAAGCGTGGGTGTTGCGGCGTTGAGACAGGGAGGCGAGGCGCTCGAAGAGGCGGACGAGGGCCTTCAGGATGGACGCCGTCTCCGGTCAGGCCGCTCGCGGGCTCAGATCGTATCCGCCGTGATTGAGCTGGTTCGCAGCGGGGATATGGCGCCGGCGGCCGCTCGTGTGGCGGAAGTGGCCGGGGTGTCGCTTCGGACCGTGTTTCGTCATTTCGAGGAGATGGACGGGCTGTTCCGCGAGATGTCCGAGGCGGTCGAAGTCGAGATCGCGCCCCTGTTGCTCGAGCCTTACCTGTCTAAATCCTGGAAGGGACAGCTGTCCGAACTCATCACCCGTCGGGCGCGGGTTTATGAACGGGTGATGCCGCTCAAGCTGGCCGGCGCCCTGCGCCGCTATCAGTCGGAATTTCTGATGGAGGACCATAATCGCTTCCTCAAGGAAGAGCGTGCAAGCCTGCGCGCAGTTCTCCCGTCCGCCATCGTCTCCGAACCGGCGCTCTACCCGGCGCTGGAGATGACCACCTCCTTCGAGGCCTGGCGGCGTCTGCGTCAGGATCAGCGTCTGTCCGCTGATCGCGCTGAGGCGGTTGTGCGTCTGACTGTCGACAAGCTGATCGCCGGGCGGTGAGACCGGCTCGGATCTCCGGCGCCCACATCGCGCCGGCCTCTGCGAGGAGACGAGATCATGACGTCCGGTCCATCTGAGATACTGCCATGGCGCGTGCTGTCCTCGAGGCAGCTTCACAGCGATCCGCGCCTCAGCCTTCGCGCCGATGTCTGTGAAACGGTCGATGGCGCGCGGCTAGATCCCTATTACGTCATTGAGAGCCCGGACGTGGTTATCGCTCTGGTGGTGACGACGGAGGATGAGATCGTTCTCGTCCGGCAGTATCGTCACGGTTATGGGATGGCGACGCTCGAGCTCCCGGCGGGTGGGATGGATCCCGGCGAGGATCCGGAGGCTGCCGGTCTGCGCGAGCTTCGCGAGGAGACCGGCTATGGCGGCGGGCGCATCGAGCGCCTTCGCAGCTGGTCGATCAACCCGCCGCGATATACCGCGCGCCTGCATGCGGTGCTGGTTCGCGATGCGGTCGTCACTGGGGGGCGGCTCAACGATCCGGCCGAGCGCATCGAGGTTGTCCTCTGGCCGCGGGCGCGCGTGCGTGAGCTGTTGTCCGCTCCTGAGTTCGTCCATGCCGCTCATGCCGCTGTTCTCGCCTCAGCGCTCGATCGGATCGTTTAGATACGCCGAGGCGGGTGCGGCGAAGGCCCGGTTTGGGCTCTCCGTAAAAAGTCTCCATGATCGTCCAGGGGACTGGCTCGAGGTTGGAGCCGGCATAGGACATGAAAAGATCAGCCATCAGCCCAGCATCGCTTTGATATCTTTGAGCAGAACAAATAAATGAAATGGGTCGGCAGGGGACGCGATGAAATCAAAGCGCTCATAAAAGGCGCGTGTCTCCTCATCTTTCGCATGAACGGGGAAAACTCGAAGTCCGGCGATTTCTGCGGCCTGCAATGTGCGGCCTGGCGCATCCTTCAAGAGACCTGCGCCGAGCCCCCGTCCCTGCATGTCGTTGGCGATCGCGAGGCGCGCGAGAAGCATAATGGGCATAGGATGGCGTGCGAGGTCTTTGACCAGGCGCTCCGGTGCATCCTCAAACGTAACCTGGCCGAAGACGAGCGTGTAGTATCCGACCACACCCTCACCTTCACAGGCGAGATAAGTTTGCGACGCGTTGGCTTGCTGGTTTCCAAAGGCAAAGCGACTCAATAACGTGTTGAGCGCTTCCTTCCCGCAGTCGAAGGCCTCAAGACGATGCCTGCGCGCGACCTTCTCTATCGAGAGGCCCGCTGTCATCGCTTGCCGGTGTCGAAGGGGCCGGGTTCACTGAGCAACTTTGCCAAACGTGACAATGGGCGTGGCGACGCATCGAGGGCTATGACAAAGGCTGTCCACCGCTCGGCGTCGAGACCGAAGTGCTGCCTGTCGGGGAGTGTCTCTGCGGCCTTCGCAAGAGCGCTTTCGAGTACGAACTCACTCACGGACCAGCTCTGCGCGGCCGCCGCCTGCACCGTCCTCTTCTCGCCCGGTGTGAGGCGTAAGTCCAGTTTCTCGGATCGGGTCGTGGACGTCATGAGTCTAAAACGCTCCGATTGCAACGACAGCACCAGATGCCAGACAATGTTATGACAATTTTGCAGCGATGATGGACGGCCAAACCTCACTGAATGCGCTATATCCGTTTCGATGAGGAAGAGCGGGAACCACCCATAGGAGGGGGTCCCTTCTTCCCAATGCGAAGGAGGATCAGCGCGGCGAGCGATGCGTACGGGGCGACAGTCCTTGGGCTGAGGTCGATCACGCCCGGGTGGAAGCAAGCAGGGGAGGCCTATTCAGCCGCCCCTGATGTCGCTCGCTCAGCGATTGCCCTGAAGGATGTCCCCGAGGCCGCCGAGGACGGATCCTTCCCCGCGAGAGGGGCCTCCGCCCATGGCGCTCGCCATCATGCGTCCAGCGAGGCGCGCGAAGGGCAGGGACTGGATCCAGACATGACCCGGGCCTCGAAGACGGGCGAAGAAGACGCCCTCTCCCCCAAAGAGCATGCTTTTCACATTGCCGGCCATCATGATGTCCATGTCGACGCTTGAGGTGAGCGCAGCGACGCATCCGGTGTCGACATGGATCTCTTCGCCGCTCTTGAGCTCCCGTTCGATCACCATGCCGCCCATCTGGACGAACACCCATCCGTCGCCTTCGAGCTTCTGCATGATGAACCCTTCGCCGCCAAACAGGCCGGTCATCACCCGCTGCTGAAAATGGATACCCATCGAAACGCCTCGCGCGCCGGCGAGGAAGGCGTCCTTCTGGCAGATCAGGGTTCCGCCATAGTCGGAGAGCTTGAGCGGCAGAATGGTGCCGGGAACCGGCGCTCCGAAGGCGACGCGCGCCTTTCCCTGTCCTTCGTGGGTGAAGAGCGTGGTGAACAGGCTTTCTCCGGTCAGCAGTCGCTTGCCGGCGCCCATGAGTTTGCCCATCAGCCCCTGGCTCGCCTGCGATCCGTCCCCGAACAGGGTGTTCATCGAGATCTGAGCATCCTTCCACACCATCGCGCCGGCTTCCGCGATCGCGCTCTCGCCCGGATCAAGCTCGATCTCGAGGAATTGCAGCTCCTGTCCCCGGATTTCGAACTCGATATCGTCTGCGATGTCGCCGCGCCGCTGATGGCTGCGGGTGGTGGCGGGAACCGATGTCCAGCTCATGGGGTCAACTCCTTGTCGAACAAGAATAGAGGGGCGAAGTCCGGACGATGATGCGGCGTAGGCGAGGGCGTAAGGCGCCGCAAGTCCCGCCCCCGTTCAGACCGGGAGCGAGGTCGGGCGGCGCCTCAGAGGCTCAGCCGCCCTCCGGGGGCAGGCTGAAGCCCACCCCGGCGTCGGGACCGAGCGGAAGGTCGAGATAGACCCATCCGAAGGTGAGGCAGAGCCCGATGATGAGCAACCAGATCGAATAGGGCAGCATCAGAGCCGTGAGGCTCCCCAGGCCGAAATCCGTCCGCCAGCGCTGGGCGAAGGTCAGAACCAGCGGGAAATAGACCATCAGCGGGGAGATGATGTTGGTCACCCCGTCGCCGACCCGATAGGCGGCGGTCGTCATCTCCGGACTGATCCCAAGCAGCATCATCATCGGTACAAGGACCGGCGCGATGAGGGCCCACTTGGCGCTCGCCGAGCCGATGAAGATGTTGATTGAGGCGGTGAACACGACGATCAGCGACAGGAGGACGGGCATGGGCAGCCCGGATCGCTCGATCGCCTCGGCGCCCTGCACGGCGAAGATGAGGCCGAGATTGGACCAGTTGAACATCGCCACGAAGTGCGCGGCGGCGAAGGCGAGGATGAGATAGTAGCTGAGATCGCCCATCGCCTCGGCCATCATGCGAACGATGTCGCGATGGCTTTTCACGGTTCCGGCGGCCGCCCCGTAGGCCCAGCCGGCGGCGAGGAAGAGGAGGAAAAATCCTCCGACCAGGGATTGATAGAAGGGCGTGAGACGCGCGGGCGCCGAGGCCGCCTCTTCATCCACGAGGGGCGTTCCGGGCCCGAACACAAAGAAGGCCCAGAGCCCGCAGACAAGAAGCAAGGCGAGGCCGGCGGCGCCAAGGCCCCGCGCTTCGTCTTTTGACAGCGGGGCGTCGATCCCTCCGAGAGTGGCCGCGGCCCCGCCGTCCGGCGGGGTAAACCGCTTGAGCCGCGGTTCGACGATGAGGTCGGTGACCGCCCAGATCACGGGCAGGAAGACGACCAGCATGGCGGCGATGAAGAACCAGTTGCCGGCAATGTTGGCGTTCCAGCCGGGAGCGACCTGCTCGGCGGCCGCTTCAGTGATCCCGAACAGGAGCGCATCGAGCTGGCCGGGCAGGAGGTTTGCCGAAAATCCGCCCGAGACGCCGGCGAAGGAAGCGGCGATGCCGGCGATTGGGTGACGTCCCGCCGCGGCGAACAGAACAGCGGACAGGGGGATGAGAACGACATAGGCGGCGTCCGCCGCCAGATTGCCCATCATCGCCACGAAGGCGACGACGGGGGTCAGGAGAAACTTCGGCGCACCGCGCACCCCTGAGCGCATGGCGCTGGCGAAGAGGCCCGAGCGCTCGGCGACGCCGGCGCCGAGCATGACCACGAGGACATATCCCAGAGGATGAAAATGGGTGAAGGTCTGAGGCATCTCGACCCACAGACGGCGGATGTTCTCCGCAGACAGCAGGCTGGCGGCGGTCACCATGACAGGTTCGCCGTTTTCCCCGACTTCGCTTGGGTGAGGCGCGGAATATCCGAGGGCCGCGGCCGCGGCGCTGATGGCGATGAGGGCTAATATCAGTCCGAAAAAGATGAAGACTGGATCGGGCAGGCGATTGCCGGTTCGCTCGATCCACCCCAGCATGCCCTTCGAGGCAGCAGCATCGGCCATGTTCGTCCCCGCGTCCTCGACGTCCAAAGACTTTTGATATGGGTCAAATTCGCTCCTCTGCAAGAGGTTATCCGGGCGCGGGCCCGGGTTGGCGGAGGCTTCCGTTCGGAAAGTCTCAAAGCCCTGCTTCAGGACCCCATGATCCTTATCGGTTCCGCAGATTGAGCGGCCAGACGCCGTCTCACGCTCCCCGGCGTCGGCGAGCTTCGGCGGACCTCGCCATGGCCTGCTAAAAGCACGGGATGCATCGGACAGCGAGCTTCCCGCCCGGTTCGGCGCCCTCATTCTCGAGGACGCCTGCCTCGTCCCCGCCTCCGCGTCGAGACGCCGATCGACCGCATCGATGACGTCTGGCGCATCCATGTCTGTGATTTTATTGATATCAATCCGATTTTACGGCCTGTCGACGGGCCAAATTCTGATCCGTCATCTCGACGATACTATGCTGGATGCGCTGCGCCGTCGCGCGGTCAGGGCGGCGGCCCATGCGCGCTATGCTGGCGCTGTCCGTTTGCTTTGGCCACGCGCCAGATACTGTTCAGAGCGTGCGATGTGGCTGCGTTGAAGCTCGGGCAGGATCGGTTGGCGCTCGATGTCGAGGCGACACCGAGCGATCTCTGTCCCGCGCTTGTCCCAGGACAAAGGCGAACAGCGTTGCGGCGGTCCACCTGCATCTGCGATACTGCTCCGGCTTAGGTTTCGGGGATCCTGATTATGACCATGGCCTGTTCAACGGTCCCTGTCGGCCGGCCTCCTGTCCGTTCGGTCGTTAGACATGCGGCGGTCTGGATGCTGACCTTGTCTTTGGCGTGTCTCGCGCTCGCCTGTTCTCCTTACTCCGGGGCATCGGTGGAGGCGCCTGCGGAGATGGATCCGTCAGAGATGATGGAGGTCGATCCTCCGGGTGCGGGCGAGGCCCCCGTCGATGAGGCGGGCGCTGGCGCGCTCGCGGAGACGTATCAGGCGGATGCAGCTCGCCTGGCCGCTGTCGCCGAGGAGATGGCGGGGGCGCGCGACAGTCGTTATCTGGGTCGGGGCGTAGGCGGCGCGATCGGGTTTAGCGTGGATGGCGCGCCTTTACCGGCCCCTGAGCCCATTCGGGCGATCGAGGCACGCGAGGACGATGTCGAAGATCGTCCGTCTCCCGACCCCTCACCGGATAAGGACATAAGCGAACCGATCGCAGCCGGCGTCAGGCCTCCGGGCCCTCCAACTCCGCCGCCGTCGATGGCGCCGCCTCAGACTCTCCCGCCTAAGACGGTGGCGCTCAACGGACGGATGGCCTGGCACGCACCGCGGGTCATGGTGAGCGATCAGCCTTATTTCCTGTCTGCGGCGGTGGGTTCGATCGTGGCCGGAGAGGCGAAATCCATCCTCGATTCCCGTCTTGCCGCCGACATCATGGAAACGCTGTCGATGAGCGATCCGGCCGAGATCGCGATGGCCGATCTCAAAGTCTATCCGTTCATGAAGGCCTCCCTCACAGGGGGGGATTTCGCAATCGAGGAGCTCTCCGAGGGCGAGCAGGCGGTCGAGCCTGGCGAGACCACGCGCTGGCTGTGGTCGGTCAGGCCCCGCGCCTCAGGAAATCTGCCCCTCGTGCTCACCTTCTCAAGGACCGTCGAGATCAACGGTCGCCGGATCGACCAGACCGTGCGGACCTTTCCGCGGGTGATTGATGTCCGCACCCCTGAAGCGATCTTCCTTAGCAGCGAACAGGCGAGCCGAACGGCCTCTCCGGCGGTTTCAGCTCCGGGGGCTGCGACCGCCGCGCCTCGGGGAGCGCCCCTCGCCGGAGAGATCGGGCTCTGCCGCCCGCCCACGCCCGCCACGGGCGGGCCGGGGCGTCTGGCTCTGGTGATCGCCAATGAGAGTTATACGGGCGCAGGGATCCCTGCGCTGACCTTCGCGCGACGCGATGGGGAGGAGATGAGCCAGGCGCTCGCCGCCTCGGGTTTCTCGGTGACCTATTGCGAAAATCTCGGCACGGACGGCTTGTCCGAGGCGCTCAGCGCGTTTCGCGAGCGTCTGAAGCAGGCTCGCGCTGCAGGAGGGGAGGCCTCGGCGGTCTTCTATTATGCGGGGCACGGTGTGGCGACCCCGTCGAAAGGCCAGACCTATCTTCTCCCGATCAGCCTGCGTCAGGCGAATGTCTCGCTGGTCGAGAGCCAGGGCGTGTCGGTGGATGCGGTTGTCGGAGGTCTGGCGAGCGCGGGGGCTGAGCGTCTGGTGTTTATCTTCGACGCCTGTCGCGACGTGCTGAAGATGGAAGGCGGCGGCGATCGCGGGTTCAGCGCCATCGCCTGGCGCACGACCGCAGACGACATCATCGCCTATGCGACGCGCTTTGGAGAAAAGGCGAAGGATAACGGGATCTACGCCCGCACCCTCTCGAAAGCGATCCGCGAGGCGCCCGATCCCGATGCGGTGACCATCCTCGATCAGGTGCAGAGGCAGGTCTCGGATGAGACAGGCAAGGCGCAGATCCCGGATTTCACCGACCGCATGCCCGACCGCTTCTCCCTTCGTCCCGCAACCCGCTGAGAGAGGGAAGGCGGCCTCGCGCTGTTATCGCAAGGCCGGGGGAGAAACGTATATCGGGAGACGCGGGGTCCGGGCGTTCAGGGCGTTTGTCTTAGCCGGCTGGCGAGATCTTTTGCGGCGGCGAGCGCGCTTTCAGGATAATCGCCCCGCCATCCCTCTTCGAGGCGCCGGAGTTCGATGGCCTGCATGTCCGTTTCGAGCCTCTGGGCGGCCGTCAGACGTTCAGATGGACGGCTTCCGGCGTCCTCGAGGGTTTCGCGCGCGTTGAGGGAGGACACTTCGAGCTTCTGGACAAGGCTGAGCTGAGCCTTTCGCGCCTGAACGGTCTCGGCTGCCTGGAGCGCCTCGCTCTCTTCGGGATTGACGAGCTTGTCGGCCTCGCTCTGGACCGCGCGGCCCATGGCCTCGGACTGGATGAACCGTCCGATATCGGCGAGGAAGGGATTGCCCTTCTTCATCTCGACGACGTCGACATAGACATTGACCGCCCGCTGACCGTCTCCCGGGCGCGGGGCGGGCGCGGTCATCCATCCGGTCTCCATGCCGGTGAGATCAGGTTCGCGCAGATACTCTCCGGCGTGCGAGCCGGGCAGCAGCAGGCTCCCGCGCGCAAACGGTCCGATGGGGTCGGAGATGATCTCGCCATTGGCGGTGACGCGGTATTGCCGCCCGCCGGACGGGATTGCGAACTCAAGGATGATGACGAGATCGCGTCCGGCCTCCGCCCCGGGGCGCGCAAAGCGCTGCACGGTGAAGTCGAGCAGGCTTCCCTTGAAATGACCGCTGCCGTCCTCAGCCGGATCGAGCCGGACCATGGCGTAGAGGGACGGCGTGCTGGTGACCCCGAGGCGTCGCCAGGTTTGCGTGAGATCGGGCGGCGCCTTGGCGTCGAGACCGCTGAGCTGGAAGCCGTCCCGGATGATGTAGAGGCAGCGCAGGTCCGGGTTGAGCTCCGGGGCGGGATTGCGTTCGGTAACCGAGGTCTCGAAGAAGAGGGAGGGATGGACGCTCGAGGCGGTTTCAATTTCGGGCGATCCGGCCTCTTCAAGAAACCGTCCGAACGATTTGACCGCTATGCCGGCGACGCCCTTGACCAGAACGCCGAGGGCCCCGAGCCCGCCCGAGCGCACGGCGGTCGGGCTGAGGCAGGCGCTGTCGGAGAAGACCCGCAAGTCAGGCCCAAGCCCGTTGCGGAACTCGGGAACCGGTCGTCGCGGGGAGGAGGAGGCGCAGGCGGAGACGGCTGTGAGAGCGCTCAGCAGAAGGGCGGATCGCAAGGGGGTCGGCGCCATGTCGTACTCCGTCTTTAAGGCTTCATCCTTACGAGGCGAGCGCCTTAAGGAGCTCTGTCATGTCCTGCCCCGCCTGTCCCATCCTGTTCCCTCTGCGGGCAGGCAAACGTCCCGGCCTTGATCCGCATCAGGAAAACTCCGGTTCTCATCGCCGGATCTCGTAAGGCAGGCTGGCCGAGGCGAAGCTCGAGGCGTTCGCGGCGTCAGCCCTGATGAGCGCTGAGACTGTCTCGATCTCTTCGATGGCTTTCTCGTCGTTATCGCCTGCCTCGAGCGAGAACCCTTTCGTGGCGACGGGGGGCGCAATGAGGCCGGAAAGGTCGATGCTGGCGGGAAGGACGAGGGCGATAAGTTCTCCGCGCTCGCTTGCCGCTTGCGCGTCCTCGACGCTCGCCCGGAGGCGCACGCCTCCCTCTCCTATCGTCAGGCCCTGAGCGGAGACTTTTTGAGGCGCCTTGCCCGCGCTGAGGGCGGCGTTGGGATAGAGCACCACATATTCGCGCGAGAGCTGGCCGTCGGCGGCCGTGCGCGCCTGCCGGCGATCGACGAGGAGGAGCTGGCCTTCGGCCGGCTCTGCGGCTGCGATTTTGTAGACGATCTCCTGGCCCGCCTTCACCACCATGCGGCCGCCTTCGACCGGGAAGGGTTTTGAGGTTGAGCGCTCGATCATCTCGACGCGCACCGAGCCTGCGGGTTTGGCGAACTGGTCGATCATAAGTTCAAGAAAGCGGGAGGTTGCTTCAGCTCCCATGGCCGGGGGCGCAGCGTCCGTAAACTGGGCGCCGGGCGCGTGGGATGCGATCCAGGATCGATAGTGGGAGACGCGCGTATAAACCCCGAAGGCGTTCGCCGCTCCGCATCCCGCGCGCGATCCGAAGCTGGTGAGGCCGACCACATAGGGACAGCTGTCAGCACCGATCGCGACCAGCGGACCTCCGCTGTCGCCATAACAGGTGTCCCGCCCGCCGCGCTTCCAGCCCGTGCAGATCTGCCGGCGATCGTCGATGGCGCCGTCATAGGCCGTGTCGCACGCTGCGGGCTCAACCCGCGGCAGGACCGCATCCCTTAAAGTGGTGGACTGGGCAAGTGTGGTGCCTCCGGAGCGCACCGGAATGGGCTGACCTGAGGGCGTCTCGCCGAGCTGTCCGAACCCGGCGGCCCACAGGAGGTGGCCGGGCAGGCCCGGATTGGCGATGTCCGATCCGGCGAGGCGCGCATAGGGTCCCGGCAGGGGGCGTTCGAGAACGAGATAGGCGATGTCATTGGCGACGGTCGTCGGGTTGTAGGCCTTATCGCCTTCCCGGTAGACATCGCCGCGAATGACCCGAGCCCGCGTCAGCGGACCGTCATTGCGGATATCGCCCTCATTGGCGAGCACGGCGAGGCGGTAGCCGGCATAATCTGAGTTTGTAAGCACAAGGGTTCCGTCCGCGCGCCGCCGTGTTTTATCGAGGCAGTGCGCAGCGGTGATCACGGTCGTCGGGTCGACCAGGACGCCCCCGCAGAAGAACACGCTGTCGGTTCCATCGAGGGACACGGCGCCGATGGCGGCGAAGCCCGGCCAGTTTGTGATTGAGGCGGGCTCCGCGCCCACCATGCGCGTGGCATATTCCGGCAGGCCGCGGGGCTGACAGGCGACCTCTGTCTGAGGGGCGGGCGCGGCGGCTGAGACGGATGAAGGAGGGGCAGCCTCAGCGGCAGCGATCATCGCCGTCTGCGCTGCGGCCCCCTGGGGCGGGAAGAGCGACTTCACCTCTTCATTGCGCGGCGAGCATGCGGGCAGGGCAAGGCTAAGGAATATCGGAAGAAGGCTGGCGGCGATGGATCGGGAGGGGATCATGGGGGCTCCGGGCTCGTTGGATCCTAGGAAACGTTGCGCGCGGGGCTCAGAAAGGCCCTGCGCGCAACGCGCATCTGGTATGAGTTGACCGACACCATCTCATTGGGTCTGGGTGCATGCAAGGGAGCCGTCCGGACGGGATGGGATCCGCCTGGGGGCGCGTCGGACGAAATCGGCAGGGCCGGATATCAGACGTGGGAGGCCGTTCCGGGCGCCTGACGAGCGGGCTAAAGAAAAAAGGCAGCGTGAGAGGGTCCTGACGACCTGAACCAGCAGAGAGGATGGCCAGAGGATTGATCAAGGAAGGTCACGGTCTTCCCGACTTTAACGTTCAGCCTCAGGATCCAGGCCCTCCTGGTCCCGAAAATAGATAGGTGATGCCTGAACAGGCAGCCCGGATGGGTTGCTTTGATCCTTGAGCGTCGACATCAGACGAGGCGTCATCTGGCCCTCTGTTGCGGCCTTTACGCGTTCGGCGACCACCCGCAGCATGTCTTCGAGCCCGCGCCGTTCCGGTTTCCTGATTTCGTCGGCAAGCGCGGCCGCATAGGGCGATATATCACTGTCAAACCTGACTGGGCGTATTTGTCTAGCTTCTGTTGCGAAGGCGACGAGGACTTTCTCGTCGCTGTATTGATCACGAAATCCTCCCTCCTTGTCCCTTGCCGAGGCGGGACCGTAAAGTCTCCCGCAATCGATCAGCAAAACGACCGCAGCGGCCTGGGCCGGGAGCAGCCCACTGATGATTTTTTCGATCGACAGGGCTTCCTTCTCCAGCTTGTCCGGGCTTGTGAGCCCGCCCTCCGGGATCAGGTAGTTCTTCGTCTCGCGCGGTGAGGCCGCTGCCTTCGCGTTGGAGGCGCCGTAGCCGGCAAAGTAGACGACGCCGACCGCCGCCTCGCCCGCCTCACGCAGGGATTGCTGGAGCTGTGCGATCGCATCGTAGAGGCCCTTTCGCTGCAGGTTTCGTTCGCGAACAACCTCGAAGCCGCTGGATCCCAGCGCGCGGGCGACAAGATCGCCGTCTTCATGGGTCTTGGGCAGTCTCTCGCCGTAAGAACAGGACACGACGAGAGCCTGGCGCAGGGACCTGCGCTGCCTCTTTATGAGCGCGGTCTTGCCAGGCGGGGCCACTATCAGGTCGCGCGACGGCTTTTTCAGGCGGACAAGCCCCATGGGCTCCTGTTCCTGCACGGTCGATTCCAGGACGTCGAGCCGTACCTCATCAAACATGTCGCGCACGCGCCGACCGCCTTCGACCAGACGTTGGGTCAGAGCTTCGGCATACGGCCCCAGGACCTTCGACTTGCCGATGTCGCGCGCAAACTGCCCTTCCCACGCGGAAAATGAGATGAACTGATTGACGGGCAGCGCGGTCGCCACATCGACGCCCCTTATGCCCGAGAAAGACCTTAACTGCGGCGATACGGGTGACGGCGCGGGGGTAGCCGATGGCGTCGCGGACAACAAAGGGTTGAGCGGTGTGCGACAGGCGTCGATGGAAATGATTTGAGGGCGATCGTCGCCGCTGGCCGCGAGCTGTGCGAGCATGTCGTCGACGGAGACAGATCGCGTCCAGACATTTTCATCCATCTCAGCGTAGCGGCCGCTGCCGATCAGATAGTTCCGTCCCTTGGAGTTTGCGGCCCCATGTCCTGAGTAGTAGAGAAAACCCACCGCATCCGCCGGCGCAGCAGCCAGCTTTTTTGAGAAGGCGTTGAGAGCCGCCAGCATGGTTTGTCTGTTGCCGTTCTCCACCGGCTCCATCATCTCGAAGCCGCAGGCGGTCAGCGCCTTCGCCATCGCCCTTGCGTCGTTTATGGGATTTTCCAGTTGGTCGAGCGCGCCTCCATAATCGGCGTTGCCGATCACGAGCCCTATTCGGGCGCCAGGAGACTGAGAAAAAGCCGCGCCTGGCCAGACCAGCGAAGCGGCTCCCGCTCCCAGCACGAATCGACGACCAATCATAGATCTGTCTCCTGCGGACCGCCGGCAGGCGGTTGACGATATCTGCAGCGAGAGGGCCCCACCCACATCGCAATCATTATGGAGATCAGCTCTTAGAGACGCAAGCAGCGTCGCTGACCTGATCATCACGGGTTACAGCGTTTGAGGAAGCATCCTGTCGGCGCAGCCACACCCGGGCGGCTGGATCTTTCGTCACGGCTTTAGGCGTGGCGCCCACAGGCTCGACTGGCGGCAGGATCTCATCCCGCGGGAGGCGCGGACTGCCGAATGGCCGCGCCCCGGACCACACCGGAACGGACTGCCCCAAGGGCGGCTCTCGATTTCGCGAAGCACGCATAGCGCGCCGACAGGAGACGTTCGGGAACGAGGCCGTCGATGTCGTTTACAACGCCGGGCATCGCCGGTGGCGCTTCGGCCCATTGGAGCGGACGGATCCGCCTTCACCCGTCATTACGGAACGAGACGAGAGCGATCTCCCGGCGCATCAAACAGCGCGACGGCCTCTGGATGCCTGACGGGAGCGGCAGGCGCGCCTTGACCGGGGCCGGCAGCGAGGCTTAGGCCTGCGTCGGGTCGCTTGCGGCCGGAAGGCGAGCGGTGAACGCCGGGTCCGGGTCGTGTGCTCGGATGGGACAGAAAGGGCCGTGGCGATGAGGGTCTTGGTGACGGGCGGGGCCGGGTTCATCGGTTCGGCGCTCTGCCGGCGTCTGGTCGGCGAGACCGGCTGGAGCGTCCTTAATCTCGACGCGCTGACCTATGCGGCG